>CAKVCZ010000004.1 GCA_934726055.1 uncultured Candidatus Melainabacteria bacterium | reverse complement strand
CTTCTGCTCCACAATTCGGTTTAGCTTAATCTTAAATTGATTTTTTAATCTCTCTCTTTTATATCTCTCAATTTTTTTAAGTCTGTAATGTTTATCATTACAGACTTTCTGTTATATAAAATTAATCTATATGTATGGTTGATTTTTTAAAAAATTTTATTAAAATAATATAGAAAAATAAAAGGAGGCTTTTATGGCAAAATTTATAGACGGAACTTCTTTATTTAGTGCGGTTAACTCAGGTTTAACAAATACATATTCGGTTTTATCAAATCAATTTTCAGATGGAGTATCACTTGCAAATTTAGCAAAGAACGAAGCTACATCAGCACTATCCTCAAACGGATTAAATCAAAATTTTAAATCGTATATGCAAAATAACTTCAACACAATTGATAAAAACAATGACGGCATTATAAGTGCAGACGAATTAAATGCATATTCAAGCAAATTATCAGCTCAAGGTTTAACAATGGAGCAATTAACGCAACTTGGTACTAATTCCGGCATATCATCATCGCTTCTTGATACAGTTATGTCACATTTTAATGAAATTGATAAAAATAAAGACGGCAAAGTTACTAATGCAGAAATTCAAGCTTATGGTGTTGATGCATCAGTAGATAAACAAAGAAAATATGACCAAACGCAAATGCTAAAACAGATGTCAACGTTTTATGGTGATAGTGAAGTCGCTGACAGTTCAAGTCTTTTAGATTATAAGTATGACAACAATAACAAAGACAAAGAAGAAAATTCATAATAACTTGATTACACATACACAAAAAGTCTGAATACGGATTCAGACTTTTTTATTATCCTACATAGAACAATAAATTAATAACCAAATCAGCCAACAATAAATATACAGTTGATTTTATAGCTGCCATAGTAGTTGAATTACCTACGTCTTTGGCTCCACCTTTTGTTAAATAACCTTGTGTAGCACAGACAAGAGAAACTAAGGCTCCAAATATCGCAGCTTTAAATAAGCTTATATAAATATCTCTGGTATTTAACCATAACCACACTGAATTTATATATCTGTTCGGATGAAGTCCAATTGTCAAATTTGATACAAACAATCCGCCAAGTATTCCAACCAATTCTGCAATAATAACAACCAATGGCACAGTTAAAAATCCAGCTAGAATTCTTGGTGCAAAATAATACCCAATCGGATCAACTTTTAATGTTTTTATGGCATCAACTTGCGATGTAACTTGCATATTTGCAATCTCAGCAGAAATTGCTGTACCTGCTCTTGCTCCAATTGCCAATGCGGCAAAACCCGGAGCTATTTCTCGAATAATAACAATCGCAATAGTTCCGCCAATATAAGTATCTGCTCCAGACATCAAAAATTGTTTTGCTACTTGAACTGCAATAATTGCTGCTGCCATAAATGAAATAATTAACGATATTGGCAATGAATCCCAACTAATAACCGCAGCTTGAGATATCACAGATTTGAATTTCAAGTTCCCTGAGCAGATGTATCTTATACTTATTATTAAATTTTTTACACACTCGCCTAAAAATTTAATCATCTACACAAACACACCAATCTTTATATTGAGGGACATTACCTCTTACAACGTTATTGTACAATTCCTGAATTTCAGATACAACTTTGCCCACTTTACCATCACCGATTAATCTGTTATCAATTGATGTAATTGGTGCGATTTGAGCACCTGTACCACAGAAAAAGGCTTCGTCAGCAGTATAAAGTTCACTTCTGTCTATAACTCTAGCTTCCACTTCAAGATTTAACTGTTCTTTTGCAATTTGTAATATCGTATTTCGTGTAACACCTGTTAAGATTTCAGAAGTTGTAGTTGTTGTAACTAATTTACCGTTAATTACCAAAAATAAATTCATCGCAGCACCCTCTGCAACTTTTCCTGACTGAGAAAGCACAATCGCATCATCAAAACCACTTAATCTTGCATCAGTTGAAATCAAAGAAGCATTTACATAAGCACCATTTATCTTTGCTCTAGGAGGAATAGAATTATCCGAATTTCTTCTCCAAGATGAAACACAAACTTTTAATCCCTCATTTTTGAAGTAATCATTCATCGGAAATGAAAATACCAAATACTTATCAGGATTGTCTATTAGATGTGGTCCTATTCTATTTGCAGATTTGTACATTACAGGTCTTATATATACATCCGATTTGTAAGCATTCTTTTTTAATAATTTTTTTACAATATTAACATGTTCATCAACGGAATAAACTTCATCCATATACAACATTTTTCCGCTATTTATAAGTCTTTCAAAATGTTCTCTAGGTCTAAATATATATAACTTATCATTTTGTCTATTGTAATATGCTCTTATTCCCTCAAAAACAGCAGTTCCATATAAAAAAGCATGCGTTGTAACCGGAATTACAGCTTTTTCTTTTTCAACAAATTCCCCATCAAAATATACAAATTCACTCATTTTTATCTCCTTGATTAATTATATAATTGCATAAAATTATAAATTTTTAAACAAAATATATACTAATATTACATTTTTATTAATAAAATTAGACATTTTAACTTGTTTTTTATACAATAATTCATGTTAAGGGATATTTATGGAATTAATATTTAACCTAGTATATATATATATTGCTGTATTTTCAATTTATTTTTTCATTTTAGGAATCAGAAGTTTGAATGAGAAAACATCTCTTTTCGGAAAAAATAGATTTGTTGATAATGATTCTCTAAAGTTAGCACTTGTTATATATTCTCATAATAATTATGATGAATTGAGAAATATTATAAAACAAATAAAGCTGCAAAAATATCCGCCAAACAATGTTGTAATACATGTGATTTTGGATAATTGTAATGACCATTCTTTAGAACTAATACAAGAAGATTCTTCAATAAAGATAATGAACGTAAATGACGGAGTTACGATTGGAAAAGATCAGGCTATATCTATATTAATTGAAAGCCAACGTCAAGATAATTCATTCGATGCGTATGTATTTTTAGATGTAGATAGATTCATTGAAGAAGATTTTCTAGCTAATGTTAACAAAGCATTATTACAATATCCGGTTTTAACAGGTCAAACCATTATCATTGACAACAATAACCTTTCTAAAACAGAAAAAATCAAATTATGCTACTCTAAGTATTTCAATAATTTTCTAAATAAATCACGCTCAATGTTGGGACTTGCTTCAAATATTAACGGTTCTTTTTTATGCATAAAAAAAGATTTTTTAGAAAAAGTTGACTCATTAGATTTGAAAGATATTAATTCCGAACTTAAATATAGCATATTACTTTCAAAAATAGGATATCCTTGTATTTTTGATTACAATTTAAAAACATATCAAAAATCATACAATTACAAGCTTGAACGTCCATCAATAACTTTTAGACTAAAAATGTTTAAGCAATGTTTTAGCCAGATTTTTACAACAAATTACAAATTTATTGAGCACGTATTTTCTCTAATTGCACCAAGTGCTCTTGTTGTATCTGCTTTATCAATTTTTTATTTATTTTACACAAACAAATACTACTTTATGTTTAATTTTCTTGTAGTCTTTACGATATTTTCAATGCTTCTTTTAGGTTTTGCAATAGGCATCCTAAAAGCCGAATTGTATGCAAAAGACTTTTTATATTTAATAGCATACCCCTTTTACTCATTAAAACACATCTTTACAAACTTTCCGGTTTGCAGATTCTTTAATAAAAATTTCTTTACGAAGAAAAACAAAAAAAATATACAAAAATATACGGTAAAAGTAATAGCAACAAATGGAAAATCAAATATTCCATGTAAACTTGATTTAATATCGGATAACGGACTTGCAAAAGTTGTATTCTCATTTAAAAAGAAAAAATTTACATCAAGCAGACAAATTAGAATGGTTGAAGCACTTAATGAACTTACCAGAAAATTAAATGACTATGGTTTTGACTTAAAAATTTGCTACTGCTGTAAATATTTTACAAGTATAGTTGATGGAACGCAAAACATGGTTCAAGGCGAATGCAGTTTTGAATTTAAAAATAGAAAACCTGATGAACAACTAAAAACACTATTGTGGAATTCATGTTCAGTATGTACACCTAAAAAAGTTAAAAGTATAATTGAGGATATTCAAAATACTCAACAAGGATAAAATGAAAAAGATTTTAATTTTATTTTGCTTAATATTTGCATTTATACTGCCTGCATATTCAAACGAACTTGCAGATGATTATTTTGACATTGCACAAAATTATGCTCAAAATGGAGACACAACGAAGGCACTTGAATATATAAACTACGTTTTGATGATTAATCCGAAATATTCAAAAGCAATTGAATTCAAGAATAAGCTTATTCCTCAAGAAACCAATGATGACTTGACCAGAACTGCTATTACACTTTCAAAACTAAATAATCCATCTACTTTATCAATTTTAGATATTCCAAAAACATCAGAAAAATATAAAGTAGAAAATAGTTCTGACTATTACAACAAACAAGGAAAGCAGTATTATCTGAATGAAGATTATGATAATGCAATACAAAGCTTTTTTAGAGCAGTTACAATTGATAATAAAAACTATATTGCATACAATAATTTAGGCTTAACATACTGGATGAAAAATAATCTTGAAAGTGCTGAAAAATATTTTAAAAAAGCTTCTACAACATCAAAAACATATCCACAGCCATATATAAATCTGGCACTACTATATAAGCAAAAAGGTGATATGACAAAACATATCGAATACCTTAACAAAGCTCTTGAAGCGAATCCTAATAACTACTGGACATACTATCTTATTGGAGATTACTATTCTTCTATTGATAGTTATCCAGCAGCAATTCCATATTATATAGATTCAATAGAACTAAATTCAAACTTTGCACCACCATACCTTGCACTTGGTGTTGCATACTTTAAAACAGATAAATATAACAAATCAATTGAAGCTTTGAAAAACTATATCAGTTTGAATCCTACTTCAGATTTCGCATATTCAATGCTTGCAAAAAATTACTATTTAACAGAAAACTATTCAAATGCAAAGCAATCAATAAAAAAAGCATTAATGCTAAACCAAACAAACAGTTATAGAATGGAATTGGCAAAAATAGAATTTAATGCAGGCGAATACGAAAATGCACTAACTAATTTTCAAATATTAGAACCTGATTATCCTTATGCAGATTTGTACAACTATATGGGCTTGTGTTATCTAATGCTCAAAAAGTATGAACAAGCAATAATTAATTTTAACAAAGCTATCGTTACAGATAATAAACGACCAATATACTACTACAACTTATCTCAATGCTATAAAGCAATTGACGATAAAAAGAAACAAGTACAATACTTAAATACTGCAATCCAAATAACTCCTGTTACTTATCAAGATTACATTGATTTGAGTTGTATTTACTATAACACAGGCAAGAATACAATGGCAGTTAAAATTCTTGAAAACGGAATAATTTCGTATCCGAATGCAAAACCATTATATTTAGCTCTTATGAGCTTATACGAACGGATTGGCAACACAAGCGGGTACAATAATATAAAAAATACAATAGAGGTGAAATTTAATACAAATGAGCAGAAAAAGACATTCAAGCTGTTTAAATAAAATATTTAACTTTGTATTTACAATAGTACTTGTAATTATTACAGTATTTGCAATACAAATGTACTCGAATACAGAAGTAGGTGCAGCCACTCTTAAGTTTGCACAAATTAGTGATGATCACTTGTCAACACTAAAAGTAAATAAGTCTTACCGTCTAACTGCAAGTTCAGCAGACTTGCTTGATGATGCAATCGATGTTGTTAATCATACTCCAAATTTAGATTTTGTATTTTTTACAGGCGATATTGTTGATGTACCCTTTGATGAAAATTACAAAATGTTTTTTGAACATGTCAAAAAACTAAAATATCCATACTATGCAGTCCCTGGGAATCATGATATCTGTATTGGCGGATATATTTCAAAGCAAGTTTATGTAAAGTTAATGCAAGAAAATAACAAAAATTATAAATTTACAAAAACATACTTTTCTTTTACTCCAAAAATTGGATTTAAGGTCATTGGACTCGATAACATAATTGACACAAGAATTACTGCAAACGGCGAATTATCACAGGAGCAGCTTGATTTTTTGGATAGAGAATTAAACAATGCAGGAAACAGCACTGTATTAATTTTTATGCATGTACCGCTAAAACAGCCATTTTCAAGCGATTCTCACAGATTACTAAATGCAGATAAAATGAATGACATTCTGAATAAATATTCTAACCCGATTGGAATTTTTACAGGGCACTACCACACAACAAAAGTATTTCACAAAGATAACATAGTTCACGTAAGTACTCCAGCTCTAATTTCATATCCAAATGCATTTAGATTCGTTACCGTAAAAAACTTAAAAAATAAAACTATTTTTGAAATTCAATATATGCCTACAAGATTAGCAGAATTACAAAAGAAATCGAAATTACTTGTATTCCATTCATCAACATATTATGGAAGCGAAGCAGATAGAACAGTAACAATAACAATAGAAAAGAGGAAAAATGACAGATAATTTTAAAGTAAAATTTAGAGGTGTTAGAGGTAGCTATCCTTGTGCCAACAAAAAATTTATGAAATACGGAGGCAATACATCCTGCGTTGAAGTAAGAGCTGGCAAACATCTTATTATTTTAGATGCAGGAACAGGATTAATTGATCTTGGGAATGAACTATTAAAAAATCACATCATTTCCGGAACAAGACTTGAAGAACGAGAACCAATAAATGCAACTTTACTATTAAGTCATATACATCAGGATCATATCATAGGATTTACGTTCTTTGCACCAAACCATATTCCGACAACAAATTTAAACGTATTTGGCTCTGCAAATTACAACGAGGATTTGGCTGATGAATTAGCACAATTATTATTTACAAAATCTTTTCCAATTGATTTAGGCGATATCGCAGCAAACTTAAATATTTGTGATATTAATAATTACGAACAAATAATTTTAAGAGAAAATTCTGATCCAATTCTTAGAAAAATAAATGAAAATGATAATTTTCAAAAGCAAGAAGATGATGTCGTAATTACATCCTACAAATCTTATGCACACCCTCAAGAAGGAGTCTTAGTTTACAAGATAGAATACAAAGGTAAATCTTTGGTTTATGCAAGCGATAAAGAAACTTATTTTGGTGGAGATAAAAAATTATCAAACTTTGCAAGAAATTGTAATCTTTTGATACATGACACTCAATATACAACTGAAGATTATCTAAATCCACATTCGCCAAAACAAGGCTTTGGTCATTCAACATTCGATATGGCTCTTGAAGCTCAAGAATTTTGCCATGCAGACAAAGTAATATTCTACCACTATGATCCAAGCTATACGGATGAAAAACTTGACACAATAGCTAAATTATATGCAAATTTATCAGATAAAGCAGATTTTGCCTACGAAGGATTGGAAATTGAATTATAATAATTATAATATTGATATGCTAAAGAAATTTTTATTAATATTAATCTTAATATCCACAATATCAATGCCAACAATAGCTGCTGATAAAAATTATGTCGGTTTAATGACAATATTACCTGAAAAAAACGCATATAAGCATAACAATATGGGATTGGAATATCTCAATATGGGGCAATATGAAGCAGCAATTCAAGAGTTCAAAATAGCTATTTCACTTAATCCTGACACTCAAGCAACATCGGTATATTTTAACAATTTAGGAGAAACTTATCTCCGCTTAAACTATTTTGCCGGAGCTCAAGATTGCTTTGAAAATGCAGTAAAACGTTACCCCCTACAATTTAAATATTATCTGAATCTTGTAACATCCTTTCAACTACAAGGAATTTTAGATTCAAGATTAAACTATTACACAAGAAATAAAAAAACGCCACTTGATGATATTACAATTGGGCTCATTTACATAGCAAAAGGTCAAACCAGCAGAGGAATTGCCATTTTAGACCGATTCATTATGAATGAACCGAAACTTATTATAACTGATGGAGTTAAATACTACGTACAAAGCCTTGTTGAATCACAAAAGTCCGGAAGATAGTTCATCTATAATCATTTTCACTTCTGCTGAAATATCGTCTTTTGATTTTATATGAGATTTTATGAGATTTGCAAACTCCGATTTTTTAAATTCATGAAAACCTTTCTTTTTAAAGATTTCTTCTAAGTTTTTTACCATTCTACTATCTTCAAACTCTGTATCATCAATTGAATTCAAATTTACAAAATAGTCATTCAGAGTTCTTAATATTAAATTCTTTGGTAATATATCCTCAATTTCTCCGCTTTTTAATATATGAATTTTGTCAATTTTTCTAAGTTTTGGCAAAATTTGGTTATAATTACTTTTTGCATCACTATCCAACAAAACAAAAATTGGCAATTTTGACAATTCTGCAAATGCATAAAAAAGTTTTACTACCTGATTTTTACCACCGGCAGAAATAACCTGAATTCCATATTTATCGAAATCAAAATCACATATTTTTGCAAAAACTGGCAAAAGAATTTCTTCAGTTATTCCCTCTGTGATAATAAGTTTACGTATAGGATATTTAAAAGTGCCATTTGATGAATTATAAGAGGATTCTAACGATTTTAACCATTGCAAATTTTGCACCGATTTGTCATTAATTAATTCTACTACCTGTAAATAATTTATTTCATTGTCTAATAAAATATTTACATCTTCAGACAAATTAAATATTTGGTTTTCATATTCCAAAATTTTTTTATTTATAACTAAATCATTTTTTATAGGTGAACAAATTTCATTTAAAGATGTATTTATCACATTTACAGCAAAAGACTTTAATGAATTATAATCCATCAAATCTAAGTCCTTACGCTTAAACTTAGGCAAAACTAAATTTGATAAAATAATATCTTTAAAAACCCTTAAATACTTATCTTCTGTATATTTGAATCTTGTTAATCTATCAAAAGAAATTATCAATTGTTCTTTTGTTAAATTTTTAATTTTTACTTGCGTAAACTATTCCTCGTACATTGTAACAATCTTAATATATTATACAAGAAAATAGCAAATTTTGGAAGAATTTAACGTTTTATAATGTATAAAGATTAATAAGGCATTATTGTAGCATGTTATCAAAACTAAATTCAATCAATACTGCGAATATCTATGGTACAACCTCTTTAAATTTACAAGGAGCAGCAAAAAATAACTGTACTAATCCCTGCAAATCTTCAGTAACAGTACCGTCTTTTATGTCTTATAATCCGGTTAATATATCAAGCATGACTCTAAAAGCTCCTGCTGATATAAAAAAATACACAGAAGTTTCAACATGTCTTGATTCTGAAGGCAAAAATGCTCTTAATTACTTATTAAAAACAGGCTCTCTATTAAACAACAATTCAAATGACAAATCGTCAACATTAGATAATTTGCATAAAATGATTACCAAAAAACGTGCAGATGGTTTGGATGCAAAAACAATGCTAAACGATACAGTAAAAGCAATTGCAAATCCACATATCATTACGCAACACTTTGGTAATATTCCGGATGCAATGAAAGAATCTCTTACAAAGCAAAATCCAACAACAAAAGAAGTTCCTCACTCAGGTTGTTGCGTTGCGGCAAGTATAGAATTTAATCTTGCAAGTCAACTTCCTGCGGAATTTGCTCGTGTTGCAGCAGGAATTTCGTCAGAAAAAATGTCAGTAAATAAAACAATTGATTTAAAAAACCTTTGTGATAATTATGAAGATTCAAAATGGTTATTAGATAATTTTAAAATTCCTTATCAAATGAAAGGAAATAATCAGGCTGAAGTTACGATTGCTCCTGATAAAAATGCAATCATTAGAGCACACATTCAAACAATTGATAGAGATCCATTAGAACGCTCACCACTTGATGTTCTAATGCAATCAACATTTATGAATGTAGGTTCTCAACAGACATATAACACATTAAATGATGTTAGAGTTGCATCATTTGGCCCTGGCGACAGAGGTTTGGTAGAAATTGAAAAAACATTCACTGAGTCTGTTGTTACAGATACAAACAAAACATCTATTACGTTCCAAAATGTGCAGGAAGCTGCTGATAAAAATGGAAATCCTGTTGCAAAGCTATCAGGATATATGACCGATGCAAACACAATTAAAAGAGGTTTGCTAAACTCAATGGCAATAGGTCAAAATGTAATAATCGGTTATACATCAACAGATAGCGACAATAACATTATTAATGGACACGAAATTACTGTTATTGGTGCAAAAACTACCGCTGACGGAAAATTAGTTTTTGTTTGCAATGACACAGATAATGATTCATCTGAGCCAGTTGAATACCACGAAGATTATATAATTCCAAGAATCCATCACCTTGGTTTGCCAACAGAAGTTGTTGAAGCAGACGAAAAACTAAAAGCTATTTCTTAGTCTGAAGTTTTCGAATTTTCTAGAATTTTTAATCTTAGTTGAATATCTTCAAGAAGCTTTCTGTTAATTGCATTTAAATCTGCAAGAAAGGCAATTACGCCTGTTTGAATCCCGGCTAAAATCAAAATAGCAGATAAAATCAATGACTGCACATGCCCGCTGCCATACCCATTTGACAAGAAATACAGATACCTTAATCCAATTAGAGTTCCAAAAATAAATAATAAACTTGCAACAATACCAAAAAACTTAAATGGTTTATATATCAAAAACATTCTTAGCACAGTAGTTACAGAGTTTCTAATATACTGAAAAACACTATTTATTAATCTAGACTCACGTTTTTTTTCATTTACACGAACAGGGACAGACACAATTTCAAAATTTTTAGCTTTTGCCTGTAATATAGTTTCCATAGTATAAGAATATTTATCAAATACATTTAAATTCATAGCAGCATTTTTTGAAAAAGCTCTGAATCCGCTTGGAGCATCTTCGACTTTTGTACAAGCCACAAAACTTACAAAAGAAGAACCCAATTTTTGCAAGAATTTTTTTACAGGCGAAAAATATTTTATATCTTTTATAGGTCTAACACCAATAACAACATCTGCACTACCTTCTATAATTGGATCAATAAGCTTCTGTATATCTTCAGCACAGTACTGATTATCTGCATCTGTATTAACAATTATATCAGCACCTAATTTTATTGCCTCATCTAAACCCTTTTTAAATGCCATAGCCAGACCTTGATGACGCTCCAATTTTACAATATGATTCACATTTACCCAATTAGCAACTTCAACTGTTTTATCAATAGAACCGTCATCCACTACTAAAGTTTCAATTTCATCTATCCCTTCAATAGATTTTGGTAAAGCTAAAACTGTTTCTGCTAAATAATTTTCTTCATTATAACAAGGTATTTGAATAATTAGCTTCATAATCAATTCCTTAATTTATTTTTTATTATACAATTAAGTTATGAATATATCAATTTTTTATATAGCAATTATAACATTAATAGGCACAATTCTAAGATTAATAGGATTTTATAAAGCGGGCGGTTTATGGAATGATGAATACGTTTCTTGGTATATTTCATCTATTCCAATTGGCAAAGGTTTTATCCATGGGATTTTAACACAATGCCACATGCCTTTTTACTATATTTACCTAAAATTTATTACGCTTTTTTCTAACAGCGACATATTATTAAGACTATCCTCAATAATTCCTGGAATCATTGCCATTCCTGCAATGTATATGGTCGGCAGGGAAAAAAACAAACTTACAGGAGTAATGTGTGCATTATTTACTGCACTTAGCAGTTTTTTGGTCTATTACTCCCAAGAAGTACGATTTTACAGTTTACTATTTTTATTTTCCGCACTCTCTCTATATTTTACAATAAGGATTATTCAAAAACCAAACAAAAAAAATCTTATTGGATTACTTATATTTAACTTTCTAATTTTATTTACTCACACAATTGGTTTTGTTTACGTTTTTTTTGATATTTGCTTTATATGCTTTAAGTTATATAAGCAATTCAAAAATATCATATTGAAATTATTGATAACAAGCGGAATTTTATTTTTAACGGCTTTACCATTTACAATAAAAATATTTACTACCGTTTCTTTTTCTCAATGGTGGGCCTCATTTAGCTTTTATAGAGTTCTTCAATTCATAAGCGACTATTTTTCTCCAGTTATAGCAAATGTTTCCTTAGTTGAAAACTTACATAGTTTTAATTATATAACCGTATTTGCAGCAATATCATCTTGCATTGCAGTAGTTGTAATGTTTGCAGCAATATTTGATAGATACTTACGATACGAAAATCAAATAGGTTACATCGCACTTGGAACATTTATAGTAGCAATTATTGCTGCACTAACTGGAAAATTAGTTTTTGAATCAAAATATATTATTGAAATATATCCTATATTAATTTTAATTTTCTGTTCAACAATTGATTCTTGCGATAAGAAATGGTTTAAAATCTTAGTATTTTCAATATTCTTTAGCTTACAATTCTTGTTTGTATTAACACCAAGATATGTAAGTTATCTACCAAGAGAAGAAGGAAACAAGTATGTTGCAGAATTAATTCAACATGCCAATTTGAAAGAAAATGACTTTATTGTATTAACATACTATCCAAAATACAGATTTGAAAAATATCAAGATTTTTCAAAATTTAATGTACTTGAAATCCACAAAGGTAACTTTAATGAATTTTATCTGCCGGAATTAACGTACAAACAAGCGGTAATAGAAGGTAAAGACAAATATCGTTCCACTTTTGCAAACTCAGTTTTGCCTCAGAACAAATTTATTGGTAGCAAATTAATCTTTGAAATAAACAATCAGGTATATTTCAAAATGAAGAAAGGACAAAAGGTTAGCTTTGTATTTTTAGATTCAGTATCATTTTTAGATGAAAATACAATTACGAACATAATATACAATGAACAATTGTATAAAAAAGTTCCGCTATTGTATCTTGTTTTTTCTGATATTAGGAATGAAATAATAAAAACAATTCCAATTAATGCCAAGAACATAAGATATGAAGCTCTCGGCAATTGGACAATTGTTACTTTTGAATATTAAAAGCTACTGATTATGGCAATTTTTGCAATTGCAACCGCTTTTACCCTCGCAAGAATTGTTGATAAAAGTTTTTATATCTTCATCAGATATTTCTTTACAATCCTCAAAAAGAACACTTGAAAGATAACGTTCTCCGCAATCCGGCAAGATTACAACAATATTTTTACCGAAATTTTCAGGTCTTTTAGCTACTTCTACCGCAGCCCACAAAGCTGCACCAGAAGATATTCCAATTAATAAACCTTCTATAAATGCTGAAAAACGAGCCATATTTATTGCATCATCATCTTCAACAGTAATAATCTCATCTATAACATCTCTGTTAAATGTGTCAGGCACAAATCCTGCACCAATTCCCTGAATTTTATGAGAACCTGCCATGCCTTTTGATAGAACAGGACTAGATTCAGGTTCAACTGCAATCGCTTTTAAATTCGGATTTAATTCTTTTAATTTTTTAGAAATACCTGATATCGTTCCACCTGTTCCAACCCCAGCGACAACAATATCAACATTACCTTCCATATCTCTCCAAATTTCATTTGCAGTTGTATTATAATGCATTTGAGGATTTGCCATATTTTTAAATTGCTGCAATATCATTGAATTTTCAATTTGTGAATTTAATTCATTTGCCTTCTCAATAGCACCTTTCATTCCTTTAGAACCTTCAGTTAATACTAATTTGGCACCGTAACCACGAAGCAACATTCTACGTTCTTTACTCATTGTTTCCGGCATTGTTAAAATAAGTTTATAACCTTTTACGGCAGCAACTAAAGCAAGACCAATACCGGTATTTCCACTTGTTGGCTCTATTAACGTTGTCTTTCCTGCTTCAATTAATCCTTTCTTTTCAGCATCTTCAATCATTGCAAAAGCGATTCTGTCTTTGATAGAACCCGCAGGATTAAAATATTCAACCTTTGCATATAAGTTAGAACCTTCCGGTGCAAGTTTGTTGATTTTAACAAGTGGTGTGTTTCCAATTAATTCAGTTATATTTGAATATTTTGCCATAAATTTCTCCTATTATTTTGATAAACTTAAATTTAAGTTTTCAATCATTTCTATATCTTTTGATTTTTCTGTGCCTTTTGTAGTTAAATAATCTCCCATTAACATTCCATTTATTCCTGCTTTCAAACCTAAAATTTGAGAATGTTCTGATAAACCTATATCTCTTCCACCAGCATATCTTAAAATAGCCTTTGGAACAGCGATTCTGAATATACAAATTGTTTTTAAAATTTCATCTTCTGAAATAAGATTAGAATAATTTTCCAATTCTGTACCTTTAATAGGATTTAAAACATTTATTGGAATAGTCTTTGGATTAAGTGAGCGTAAACATAGAGCCATATCAACTCTATCTTCTCTTGTTTCACCCATGCCGATTATTACACCTGTACACGCTTCTATTCCTGCTTTTTGCAACTTTTCTACCATTTCAACTCTGTCTTTGAAATCATGCGTTGAACATATACTTTTGTAATATTCAGGTGAAGTATTTATATTATGATTAAATCGTTCTACACCTGCCTCTTTTATCTTTTTAATTTGTTCTTCTGACAAAAAACCTAATGATGCACAGCAGTGCAAACCCTCAATAGATGCAACAGCCTCTATCATTTCAATTATACGCGGAAAATCATTTTCTTCAACTGTCCTGCCGGATGTAACAATACAAAATCTCTTAGCACCGCATTCTTTTGCTCTCATTGCTGCATTTTTCACTTCTTCAACAGATAAAAGAGGATGACAATTGATTTTTGCTTTACTTGTTCTACTTTGTGAACAATATTTACAATTTTCACCACAATTACCTGTTTTTGCACTTATTATCGAACAGACTTCTACTGTATTATCAAAGTTTTCTTTTGTTATACTATTTGATATTTCAATTAATTTATCTAACTCTAACTCATACAATTTGAGTAAATTTTCTTTATTAATTTCCATTATTTTACTACCTCATCTATTATTCCACCACCCAAAACAACCTCATCATCATATAAAACTATTGATTGTCCGATTGTTATATTACTTTGCATATTTTCAAATTCAACTTCCATTTTCTGCTCATCTAAAAGTTTTACAATAACTTTTTGCGGAATTTGAGAAGATCTTATTTTTGCTTCACAGACAAACTCTATATCAGTATTTTTAAAGCCAATCCAATTTAATTTATTAGCAATTAAAGTATTTTTCATAGTTGAATTTTTGAAACCAACCACAACTTCATTTGAATCCTTTTTTAACTCAGTAACGTAAAGAGGTTCACTTGAACTTACACCAAGCCCCTTTCTCTGTCCTACAGTGTAATTCCAAAAACCTCTATGCTGCCCCAAAATATTACCACTTTCATCAACAATATTTCCGATTTTGTCATCAACTTGCAATAATTCGTTATAATCACCTTCGTAAAAATCTTGACTGTCAGGTTTATCTGCAACAGCTAATCCCATATTTTTTGCATACTCTCTTATTTGTTTTTTTGAATATACTCCAAGAGGTAATATAATATTTTTTAATTGATTTTTAGTCAATCTATACAAAAAATAAGATTGATCTTTTTTGGGTTCTATGCCCTTTTTTAAAATATAATCACCTTCTGAGATTTCTTCTACTCTCGCATAATGCCCCGTTGCAAATTTATCAAATTTAATACCATTTTCTTTTGCCAAATGAGGCAATAATTCAAATTTTATAAGAGCATTACACCAAACACAAGGATTTGGAGTGCGACCGGAAAGATACTCTTTTTTAAAATTATTCAACACAATCTCTTCATATTGCTTTGCACAATCAAACACATGAAAATCAATTCCAATTTGTTTAGCAACTCTTTGGGCAACCTCAATATCTTCTTTTTCACTTGGACCTAAACATGCACCATGTCTTTTATTTGAAAATTGGCTATTCATTTTTTCTTGAATTTTTTTGTAAACACCATCTTTTCCCCAAATAGACATTGTTACTCCAATAACATCATGTCCTTGTTCTTTTAACATTGCTGCACAAACAGATGAATCTACACCCCCTGATAGTCCTACAAGTATTTTCACTTTTGCTCCTTTATTTTATGTGTTAACATATTTTTTATGGCATACCATAACATAGCACGAACACTATATTAATGCAATATATATTTTATTAATTAAAATTTTTATGATATAAATATTTTATGAAAGATTTAACTCAAAGTTTAGAAAAATATTTAAATGCAGTTTACGAAATTGTGAATAAAAACAAAGCTGCAAGAGTCAAAGATGTTGCCACAAAATTGGATATAGGAATAGCATCTACATCGCAAGCAATTAAAACTCTTAGCCAAAAAGGATACGTGAATTACGAACCATACGGCATAATTACAATAACAACAAAAGGCGAACGTAAAATTGCGAAAAAATTAAAAAGACACAGCATTATTTGTAACTTTTTAGAAAAATGCTTATTAATGCAAAAAGAGTCTGTTGAAGAATCTGCTAACAATATTGAATTTTCAATGACAGAAGAAGTTTTAGATAGATTTATTGAATATTTAACTTTTATGCAAAATTGCTCCTGCAAAGAACCAAAATGGATAAAAAGCTTTCAGTATTTTGTAAATAACGGAAAAATGCAAGAAAAATGCACAAATTGTATTGCGAATAAAGCAAACTTTGACAACAGCAAATGCTGCGGATGTGGAAATTAATAGGGAAATGATAAATAATATATTTAAAAATACAACAATTAATCCCAAAAATCTCTTAGAATACGGATTTATGTATAAAGAAGGTACCTATACATATTCTTGTGAGCTTCTTGATGGAGAATTTATATTAAAAGTTGAAATTGATACAAATAAAAACATAAAAACTCAAGTAATAGAAACCGATACAAATGAAATATATACTCTACACTTGACAGATGCTGAAGGCAGCTTTGTCGGAAAAATTCGAGAAGAATATACAAATATTCTTGAAGACATAGCTAAAAAATGTTTTGATAAACAAATTTTTAAATTTCCACAAACAATTGATGTCATAAAATACATAAAAAACAAATATAACGATGACGTTGAATATCTGTGGGAAAAATTCCCCGATAATGCAGTTACCAGAAGAAAAGACAATCAGAAATGGTATCTTGCAATTCTTACAGTAAAAAAAGAAAAGCTGGGGATTGATTCTCAAGAAAAAGTTGAAGTAATTGATTTAAGGGCAAAAACAGAAGAATTACCTGAATTAATAAAACAAAAAAACATATATCCAGGATACCACATGAATAAAAAACACTGGATATCAATAATTCTTGACAACACAACAAAAATGGAAGATATTTGTAACAGAATCGATGAAAGCTACAATTTAGCGACAAAATAAAAAAATGGAAGAAAAAATGAAAAAAATACTATGCTATGGAGATTCAAATATATACGGATTCAACCCACTTGATGGAACAAGATATGATGAAAATTCAAGATGGACTGGTATATTAAAAAATACCCTTGCAAATGAATATGAAATCATTGAAGAAGGCTTAAATAACAGAACGGGCTTTGTGAAAAACCCTGATGGATTTTTATATTCTGCACAAAGACATTTTCCCAAAATTTTATCAAAATTTCAAAACATTGATATAATTATTTTATCTATCGGTACAAACGACTTACAATTCAAATATGATGTAAATTTTAAAACAATAGAAAGAGGTTTGGAAAATTTAATATTAATAGCAAAAGAAAAAAGTAATAATTTAATTCTTATTCCTCCTGTGGTATTATATGAAGATATACTAAAAAGTCATTTTAGAAATCAATTTGATGAAACAAGTATTGGGAAGTCTAAAAAAGTTGGGAAAACATACAAAAAATTGGCTCAAATCTTTAATTGCAAAATATTTGATATAAATAAATTTGCAGAACCATCAGAAATTGATGGACTGCACTATGATATAAAAACACACAAAACAATTGCAACAGAAATATCAAAATACATTCTGGAGGAAATTTACAATGGATAATAAAGAAACTCAACAATGGAGAGAATGCAGTTTCAAGGCGATAATACCATTTATTGTATTTGTAATATTTTACTTTGGGTTTTCTCTATGGACAAGAGATTTTTCACGTGTACCAATGACAGTAGCGTTTATAATATCATCCGCTACTGCTCTAATACTTAACCACAAAGAAAAATTAAGCAAAAAAATTGAACTGTTTGCACTCGGAATGGGCAATAAAGATATAATGATTATGTGCTTAATCTTTATTCTTGCAGGAGCATTTACAGCCAGTGCAAAAGCAGTAGGTGGAGTTGAAGCAATGGTTGCAATTGCACAGCACTTTATCCCAGCTCAATTTATGGTATTAGGACTATTCATTATCTCCGCACTGATTTCTTTATCTATCGGTACATCATGCGGAACAATAGCAGCAATTGTTCCAATTGCTGTTTCTATATCGCAGGCAGTCGGCTTAAATCCTTCTTTTGTTCTAGGAGCTACTGTTGGTGGTGCAATGTTTGGCGATAACATGTCTTTGATTTCCGACACAAAAATTGCTGCAAGCAGAACACAAAATGTTGAAATGCGACACGAAATGCTTTACAATTTACGAATTATAACAATTCCTGCAATTTTGTGCATTTTGCTATATACCTTACCTATCTTTTCCAGTACTAATCCAAATATAACAAATACGGCTCTTTCTTTTGATAATTATATAAAAATCATACCGTATATTTTATTACTTGTATTAGGTATTTCCGGAATAAACGTAATGTTTTTACTCCTTTTTGGCACTATTCTTAATACATTAATAGGCATTTCTTATGGAATGTTTAACATTTTCGATGCTTTTGGCTACATTGGTGATGGTACAACGAGTATGGCAAATACTTTAATTGTTGCAATGCTTGCAGGCGGACTCCTTTTGTTAGTAAGATACAACGGCGGAATAACCTACATCATCAAAGAAACAGGAAGATGGATAAAAAACAAAAAAACTTGCGAAATTGGTATATGTTTTCTTGTTGGAATAATTAATTTATTTACAGCAAACAATACGGTTGCCATAATTACGTCAGGTTCTATTGCAAAAGAATTGTCAGAAAAATATAATGTAAATCCTATCAGAACAGCAAGCTTACTTGATACAACTTCATGTGTCGTTCAAGGAATGATTCCTTATGGAGCACAAATTCTTATTGCAAGCAGCCTTGCAATATCAATCGGAGCAACTCCTTTTACTATACTAAAGGGAATGTTTTATCCTCTACTAATGTCTTTTGGGCTACTTTGCTCTGTTCTTAGAACGAAAAACAAATAAATAAATATTAATAAATACTTGCTATATTAAGACAATCTTCATATAATCTAAATAGATTTTGATTTAGTATTTTAGGAAGGACAATATATGAAAAAATTAAGTTTATTAATATCAGCTTTACTTATGTTTAATTTATCAGCATTTGCAGGATGCAATGAAGTAGTAAATGCTGACACAATCAACAAAGCTCAAAACAAAATTGATAGCATAGGATTTAAAATACTAAATTCAAATGGTATTGAAAGAAGAATGACATTTAACTATGATTCTTCAAAAACAAAAAATGCTTATACCGCGTATAGTAATAGGGAAATAGTCTTATACAGAGGCTTGTATGACCGCTTAAAATCTGATGATGAAATTGCAGCAGTACTTTCTCATGAAATTTCCCATGGTATTGATGGATATAACGGACCATTAAGAGGATATTTCTCATTCTTTAATAATTCTTGGCTGTTGGGTTCAAAAAAAAGTGAATATAAAGCTGATAAAAGAGCTGTTGATTTTATGGTAAATGCAGGATACAACCCTGTTGCAATGATTGTTATGATGAATAAAACGCTACCTCAATACAGATTTGACTGGCATTCTACTCATCCATTAACTAGCAGAAGAATGATGGAAGTATATGAATATATCTACAAAAAATATCCTGAATTTCTTGCTAATAATGAATACAAAAACAATCTATATTATCAAAACTTCTTGTTAAACTCAAAAGAAAATCGAGCAAAGTTCCAAAAGAAAATAGAACAAAAATCAAAAGCACCTGTACACTATTTATAGAGGAACAATGAAAAAATTTCTATCAATATTATTATGCTTAAGTTTTATAAATATGCTTGGTATTCCGGCATTTGCTGAAATTACCGATGTCTTTGTTGAAAAAACATTAAGCAAAAATTTAAAAATAAAAGCAGTAAAACAAAATGAAATTACTGATAGTTTTGTTGAGCAAACTCTTGATAAAAATTTACAAGTAAATAAAGTTACACCAAAACTTGTAGAAGATTCATTTGCTGAAAAGAATACAAATAAAAATTACCAAAATAACAAAATTATAGAACTTAACGAGATGATTCCTGAACTAAAGGATGGAAAACCAATAAGAAAAGTTGTATTTCTTCTCGATAAGGATGGAATGCAAGCTGTACCAGTTCGCATAAAAAAATACTATACAACAAGAAGTAAGCTCCAAGAAGGTGATTTCCTTGAATTTGAAACAACTCAAGATGTTATAATAAATAAAAAACTCTACCCCATAAACACAACCGTAACGGGAAGAATTGAAACAATTTCAAAAAACGCTGCAATGGGAAGACCTGCATATCTTCATGTTGATAATTTCAAAATTGATAATATTCCACTTTATGGAGATATTTCAAAAGATGGCGCAAATAGAACAATTTGGGTATTACCAACAGTTTTGATAATAGGTTGTGTATTTTTTATAGGCGTATTAGCAATGCCGATTAGAGGCGGACACGCAAAAATTACTCGACATAAAGTCTATACTTTTTATGCAAAGAAGGATTAGTTAGAGAATTTTTTATGACTTTATAAAATCTTTTTGAACGCTATATTATTTTCAATAGACAAATACATACCTTTTGCAAGATTATGTAAGAACCTTAAATCATCAGATTTTAACTTTGAGTTCGATTTGTTATACAGAGCCATAAATGTATTAATTTTACGAGATTTATTTATTTTTACAATATGAACTGACTCAATTTTTTGCTTTTTATAAAACTCACATACAAAGTCCGGAAGTTTTTCGTCATTAAAATCATATAATTTTGCTTCAAAAGCTCCATCATCATCAATTTCATCTATCTTACTTATCCAAAATTGTTTTAACTTACCTAAAAGTTCCAAATCAATTGCAACCTTTTCCTCGCCTTTACTGTACCACAAAGACAAAGAATCAATCATCATATCATAAGATACTATTTTTACTGACATTAACCCATATAAATGTTTTACTTCTTCACATATAACAGGAAACACTTCGTCTAAAGACATTGCCTGATACAAAGATTCCATAATAAATTTTGAAACGTTATAAGACCTAATTTGCTTATTTAAATCATAATGAGAAACCAAAACAGTTGAAAGAAACTTTGCAATACTTGTAATCATTTTTCTAAAAGCATCTCTCTCTTCCGGAAGCAAAACTCTTACTTTTTTTATTGCATCAACATATTCTTTTGGATCTATTTCTAACTCCTGTGCGTACTTTTCAGCCTCATTTACATTCGGATTTTGCGTTTGATATTGACCTGCACAAATAAACGAAACAACATCTTTGCCCATTCTTAAAGGTGCAACTACATCAACTAAACCGGCATGACAATTGAACTCATACGCTTCATAATCACCTTCACATACTTTTGATGAAACTGATGTTAAATACGTTCTAAAATCCTTATTACATCTTGCTCTACCTTCTTTTGAAGCTTTTACGCAATCTCTACAAAATGAGCAAGAATAATCATCTGCATCCTGCAAGTAATCCTGACGGGCAAACGCAATAGTTAAACCTGTTAAATCTCTAAAATTATTAAAAACCTCCTGAACTTCATCTGAGTACATAAACCTTAAAAAATCATATTTTAACATACAAGAGGGTACCTTTCCGGAAATTGTATGACCATAGGGCACTTATTTATTTTAGAAATTAAAATAATTTCGCACTATAAGTCATTATAACACATGGTAAATATTATTTCAACTCATAGTTTAATTGAAATAATATTTACCATGCTATTTTTATTGTGTTAAAATAATAATAACAACACATAAGGGACATTTATGAGTATAAAAGATAAATTACAAATATACCTAATTACGTATAATCGAAAAGAAAAATTCAAAAGAACATTAGATTTTATTTTTGATAATAATTCTCCAATAAAAGATTTTGATATCGTAATTCTTGATAACGCTTCAACAGACGGAACAAGTGAACTTATAGAAGAATATAGACAAAATCATCAAAATATTACGCATATAAAACATCCGGTTAATATCGGAGGGAATCCGAATATTTGCAGAGCTTTTGAAATGGGAGCATCATGTGGCAAAGAATATTTTTGGGTACTTTGCGATGATGACTATTTCGATTTTTCACATTGGGCAGAAGTTGAAGAACAAATTGAGAAAGGAACAGATATAATTTGTTTATCAAACTATGTTTTTAAAAATCCGGAACAATTTGAAGATAAAGCTTATCAATTATATCAACTAACTTTTGTACCAGCCGGAATATATAAGTCCAAATTAGTAACAAACAATGTCCTTATGAATATGTATGATGCTATTTATACAATGTTTCAACAGATATGTCCTGTTGCAGAATGCATAAACAAACAAGGAAAAATCGTAGTTTTAAAAAACCAAGTTATGATAAACGGAATATTTGTTGACACAATTACAACAGAGGAAGTTAGCTTGATTAGAGGTCAAGATGAAAAAAATATTCTCGAAAGAAGAAAAGATACTTCTTGGATATTAGGTTGGTCAAATATAATTAGTCTTTTAAAAGATAAACAACTAATAAACCATTGCATAGAAATTATACCATTATCAGAAAAAGTTGGATATGGAAGTATGAATAAGTTTGTTGGACACTTATTTTTACTTGGGTATTTAAAAGCAGACAAAAGGCACTACATTTCAGAATTATTATTAAAATTTGGCACAAAAATGCGTTTAGAAATCTTCTTAAGAATTTTATTACTATACATAATTCGTTTTTGGAAAACAGAATCAGGAACTTATGTTTGCTTATTCAATGCACTAAAAATGAAAATACTACCGTTTTAAAACGGATAAAGATAGTCTAACGGTAAATTATTAGAGGAAACATAGTGAATTTTATATATCATATAAAAAAAGATATTTACAAAATACTATACAAATTAGTGCCTGTAAAACATAAAGAAAAATTTGAAAAAAAATATTTATATTATAAGAAAGTTATAAAGCATACTAACCCCATTTTTGTAATGAATCAGATTGATAAACTTACGGATAGAGTTTCTGATTTGGAAACACAAATGACAAATACTGATAAATATTTACAAAATGCAAAATATGAAGTAGCTGATGACTTAACAAAAAATCCGGTAAAACTACCAAAAATATTGTCAATAGAAGAAACTCTTAATGATATTGTACAGAATCAAAAATCTATTTGCAGATACGGTGATGGTGAATTTAGATACATTTATGAAACGGATTTTCCAAACTCACAGTACTTTAATACCACCCAAATAGAAAAGTATCAACAAAAGTTAAAGGATATTTTAAAATCTAATAATGATAGAATTATGGTTTGTTTGTGGGATTTCTTTGGTTCATTAGATAACTTTAGTGAATATTCAAAAAATATAGCCCGAAATTACATGATAGAAGCCAGAGATAAAATGTATAAATATATAGACTTTAATAAGTCCTATGGAAATGCTTTTATTTCAAGACTATATACAACATATAATAATGAATCCGACAGTAAAAAGTATTTTAATTTATTAAAAAAAATATGGAATAATAGAGATATTATCATTGTTGAAGGTGCAGGCTGCTTTTTAGGTCTTGGAAACAACTTATTTGACAATGCTAAATCAATAAACAGAATAGAATGTCCTTCTGAAAATGCAATTATAAAATATGATGAAATATTATCCACTATAAAAATGAACACAACAAAGGATAAATTAATAATTTTAGCACTTGGTATGGCTGCAACTTGCTTAGCCTATGATTTAGCAGAAGAAGGATATTGGGCTCTCGACATAGGACATATTGACCTAGAATACGAATGGTTTATGAAAAAGACAAAAGTTCCGGTTCCGATTAAAGGAAAATACATTAATGATATAGGACAGTATGATTTCATAGATATAAGTGATGAAAAATTTACCAATGAAATTATTGCAAAAATTTTATAAATAAAAGGTGGAAATTTTGAAAAAAAAGCTATCAATCATAATACCAACACTACAAAAGAATTTAACTATTTTATCAAAATTAATTTCAACTTTGGATAATGATATTTCCGTTGATGAAATTATTATCATAGATAATTCAGGTAATGGTTTTAATAATGACTTCGCAGAACTTAGCAAAAAACTTGTTATTGTAAGAAATAATACTAATGAATATGTAAACCCCTGTTGGAATAAAGGTAAAAACTTAGCAAAAAATGATTATATCGCATTTTTCAATGATGATTTAATTATTCCTGATAATTTTTGTTTCAATGTTTTAAAACAAATAAAAAATAAAACTGGAATAATTGGAGTTTCAAATGACATAGTTACAAATATTAATCCATCAGAATATAAAACAATAAAATTCAATAATAAAAAACCAAAAATAAAAGAAATATCATATAGAACAAATTATTATGGAATCATTATGTTTTGCCATAAAAACTCCTACTACGAAATTCCACACGAAATGAAAGTTTGGTGTGGAGATGACTACTTATTCTATATGAACAAAAAATTAAAACATAAAAATTACGAAATAAGAGAATCTCAAGTATTCCATTTGCACTCCCTAACCTCGTCAAATCCGGACTTTGATGACGTTAAATTAAATGATATAAAAATTATGCAAAAAGAATTTCCAAATTGGAATGGAGAATTATTTAAAAATCAATTCTACCCAAACACACTACTAGAACAGATATTTTCTATAAAAAATGATAAAAACAAAAATCACAAAATCATCACATTTTTGGGAATAAAATTAAAAATTAAAATGCAATAACTTAAAATTTATATTAACAAGTCTTTTGCATATTATCACAAAATAATGTAAAGATTTTAAAACATGATAATCTTTCTTAAAATGTTTATAATGTTTAAACTGATGAGCAAAATTTTGTAACAAACATGCAAAATATATATTATTACTGTATTTATCTAATAATTTTAAATCAAATCCAATAGATTTCTGAGCCTTTTTAATTGCTTCATTTAAAGTTTCACTTTTATCTATATTGACAATATTGTTATATGCACTCTCATATAACAGCAAAAATTTAGAATAAAAGCTATATTTTGATAGTAAATCCTCATTTACCCTCATTGAATCATAGAATAGTTTATGCCACTTTATTAATTGTTCTATACTTAATCTTGAAGCAGATTCATTTGTATATTGATTAGGATGAATACGAACATTAAACATTTTTTTATCACTAAATAAAATAACTTTTCCATAACCTGACAACTTCAGTAAATATGGCCAATCACAGAATTTTCCAAATGAATCAAAATCTCGAGGATATTTTTTAAACAATTCCACATTATATATAGCAGTTTGCATTGCAATCAATTCATTTAAATACATAAATTGAGAGAACTCTTTTTTACTATCAAACATATAAAATTCATCACTTGCTGGAGATAAATCAATGTCATCTTGATTCGTAAAATCTTTAGTTCGTGTTGTTATAAATGCAATATTATCATAGGTATTTAAAGCTTTTATGGCATATTTTAAATATTCTGAATTTAATATATCATCATCGTGAAAAATCATAACATAAGGAGATTGAACCAGTTCAGCAACTTTGTCCATACTAGCAAACAATTCACCGCTTGATTTATATTCAATAATGCCATAATCTTTAAATTCATTTATCACATCAGTTGTTTCTTGCAGAGTACCATTATTAATAACTGTAATTTTTGGCACTCCAATAGATTGACTAACTAGACTTTTTATTGATTCTCGTAATAGTTCGGGTCTATTGTATGTTGGTATATATACTTGAATATCGTCTAAACTATACATTGTCAAAGCATTCACATAATACTTGCTTTATTATAGCAAAAAATAATGTATTTTTCAATGAATTTAATAAATATTCTTATGTAAAAATTTTTACTTAACTTCCCACTTAAATAAAGTAACATTAATAATCTTTATTAATTTAGTTTTAATTCCATTTTTTTTATATTTTAAGAATTCAAATATTAATGGTATTCCAAATCTTTTGTATAACTCACCAAATCTATAATAAGTTATATTAGCTTTAATGTATTTTAAAACTCCAGGCAATAACTCTTTTTGTAAATCTTTATTTTCACATATTTCTTGATCTATCTTATATTCATAATCACGTAAATTTTTTGCAATTAGACTAATTACAAAATTTTTTGTAACAGTATTATCTTGATGCCATCTATATAAATAAAGAACCTTATTTATATACTTAAACTTTGTGTATTTGGACAATTGTAACATCAAAAACCAATCTTCAAGCACTTGTTCTTTTGGAAACTTAACATATTTATCAATCAGAGATTTTCTAATTAAATAACCATTGGGTATATAATTCGATTTATATAAAGTTCTATAAGTTCCAAAATCGGTATCATTAAAATAATTAAACCACTTTTTTAAAAACGAAACAAAAGTTTTGTATTCTGCATTATCCTCAATGTAAGTTATATCTTTATTATTATTTTTCCAATAGCAATAATCTCCTTTAAAGTCAACAAATGCAGAATCTCCAACAACACAACCATAATCAGGATTAGTTTCTAAAAATTTAACTTGTTTTTCTATTGCAAAAGATTCTGCCATATCATCTGAAGCAATAATATAAATATACTTTCCTTTTGCAGTAGAAAGAAGTTGTTCAATAGTTTTTGAAGCACCAATATTATCCTGAGTTTTGAAGCAAACACTTATAAATCTTTTTTCACATTCAGCTTTTAGTTCTAGTATTTTTTTCCAAGTAAAATCACTTGAACCATCATCAATAACAATCAGTTCAATATTTTCATACGATTGATTTATTACGGATTTTATTGATTCTTGCACATAATCTTCATGATTAAATGCAGGAATTAAAACTGAAACTAAAGGATTTTTCATAATTACGTCACAACCCTATGTATTAAAGCTATACTCATTAACAACATTAACAATTTTCATTACCTCATCATCTGACAACACAGGAGATATCGGTAAACTTAAGATTGTATTATGTATCTCCTCACTCACCGGATATGCTTTATTACTCCATTCTCGATATGCACCTTGCTTATGTGGAGGCGTAGGATAATGAATTAAGGTTTGAATATCTTTATCTTTTAAATACTGTTGAAATACATCCCTGTTTTTAGTCCTAACAGGAAAGACATGCCATACATGAGATAACTCATCATAAGTTTTAGGCAGTATTATACTTGGATTTTTTATATTATCACGATAATATTTTGATATTTCTCTGCGACGATTATTATCCTCATCTAAATACTTCAATTTTATATCCAACACAGCGGCTTGGATTTCATCTAACCTTGAATTTACTCCCTTATATATATGATGATATTTTCTATCAGAACCATAGTTTGCAATGGCCTTAATCTTTTTATAAAGATTTTCGTCATTCGTCGTTACACAACCACCATCACCCATACAGCCCAAATTTTTTCCAGGATAAAAAGAAAAACCTGAAGCATTTCCAAGATTACCAACACGCTTACCATCATATATTGCCCCATGAGCCTGAGCAGAATCTTCAATAATTTTTAAATTATACTTTTTAGCTAATTCCAATATTTTATCCATTTGAACTGCTTGTCCATACAAATGAACAACCATAATAGCTTTAGTGTTTTTAGTAATCTTTTCTTCAATCAAGTCAGGATTAATATTATATGTATTTATATCAGGCTCAACTAATACAGGAGTACAACCATTCTCAGAAATTGCAAGAATAGTAGCAATATAAGTATTTGCTGGAACAATTATTTCATCACCTTTACAAAATCCATATGCACGAATGATTAAATTCAATGCATCTAACCCATTCGCCACACCTAAACAATACCTACAGCCACAATATTTTGCAAAATTCTCTGAAAATTTTTCATTTTCTTCCCCTTGTAAATACCAACCTTTTTCTAAAATAGAATTTAATCTATTATTTATTTCTTCTCTAAACCTGTTATTTATTTTTTCTAAATTTAAAAAATCAATCATATATTATTCCCCACCTAATCCTTATAATAACACCTAAAAAAATAAATACTATAAATAAACAAACAATTGTAAAATTTCTTGTATGGAATCAACTAAATAAGTTGGTGTATAGTTTTCTAAACTTTCTCTTGACAAAAAACCATAGGTAACTGCAATAGTTCTCATACCCAACTCACATCCAATATTTATATCACTACCTGTATCACTTATAAAAATATCCTCACTTTTATAATATGGACTTATTAAATCTTTTTTTGAAAATTTATGATTTGTAACTAAAATATTTGTAAAATAGTTCTCAATATTAAATCGCCTCAATTCAAATAATAATTGTTCTGTTGATTGTCTTGCTGTTACTAAATATAAATTATTAAATTTTTGCAATTTTTGTAAAAGATAAACAGCATCCGGATACAGTTTATCAAACATTAAGTATTTATCTGATTCTATTAATTTTAACCATTCTTGATTAAATTCTTCAAAAAAATGATTTTTAAAATACATTTCGATAATTTGTTTATGATCAATTTTACTACGTTTCAATTGCCAATATTCATGTTTACTTAATTTGCATTCCGGAATTAAATCAATAAATAAATTATATAACCGATCGGAAGAATCAAGAAGTGTACCATCCAAATCAAAGAATATATTTTTCATGCCATTCAACCTTTTACAACATATTTATATAACATTGATAATTGACAATTAAAACACAGATTTCATAAGTATATTATTTCATTGTCAAAATCTTTTTTACGCATCAATCTTGGTTTAGTATCCATTCCACGTAACCACAATAATCCATCATCTAAAGGGTTTATTTTTCGTTTTAATTTAGGGAATTCTTTATACAAAGCAATATCTTTAAATATTTCTGGCATATTCAAACCAGCCTGAGTAAAGAATAAAACTGTTGTAAAAAACCTTGAAATATTTATTTCCGTTGGATTTGGAATACCCTCTTCATCATAAGCCATATCTACACCAAAAATACCATGAGGCTTATCCGAAACCGACTTTATTGCATCGATAGCAATTTTATTGACTAAATCATCGGAACAAGTTATCCCAATCTTTGTTACGCCGGTTACACCCGAAGCACTCCTATTACCGTGAATCCAACCAACACGTTTCCTTGCTTGAGCAACTACTAATTCGCCCTCGTACCATATAGATAACCACGTAACCGTTTCAGATGTCAACATTTGTGCAGCAATAAAATCACCCCAACCATTTGCTCTATCAATCCAACACTTTGCAAGCTGATAATCATTTGTATGAATTGAACCTTTTCCACCACCACCAATTGATGAAGATCTAAACCAAACATTACCACTTTTATCCGACAATTTTACAAATGCATCCCTCAAATCTTGCTCATCATTTATAAGAATATTTGTTGGAACCTTTATCCCAGCAAATTTAAATGCATTATAGGACTTCCATTTATTTACACAAGTATCAATAACTTTGTGCTCTGGCATAAATATTTTACAGCCCATACTACTTATATCTTCTCTTAATAAAGATGCATGAAAAACTTCTAAATCATTTTGAAAGTGAACTAGATCGGGTTTTTCTTTATCCAAAATCTTTAAAAGCATTTCTTTATATTCAGGTGCATTTGCATAGGGTACATAATATTTTCTTTTTGCTTTAGACAACACCAAGTCAGAAGGTTCTGAACACATGCCAACTATTTCATCATTTTTTGATGAAAGTAAAAGCGAATTTATAACACCTTCTGAAGGAGCTCCACCAGCACCTGCAATTAATATTTTAGCCATTCTTTACCTCTTTTAAAAAAACTTCATAGTCACGTATATATTCACTCTCATCATAATGAGTGCTTGCTAAAACCATAAGTTTACAACCATAGGAAAAATGTCGCATTTCACGCCACATATTTTTACCAATATACAAAGCTTTTTCTGGGGTATTTAACCAAATTTTTTCACTTGTTTTCCCATCATCCAAAATAAATTGGCATGCACCGTCTATGGCAATTATAATTTGTTCTAAAATTCTATGAGCATGTTTGCCTCTATCTTGCTCTGGAGCAGTATCATATATATAATAAACTCTATTAATTTCAAAAGGAACAACATCACTTAATCCTTCTAGAGAAATTAATTTTCCACGAGAATCTCCAAACACATTCATATCAATCAGTTTATAGTTCATATATTCACCTTTATACCATGATTACAACACCATTTTACAATAAACAATTTTAATTGACAATACATATATTTTTATTTATTCTAATAACAGGAGATTCATATGGGAAAAAATAAAATAATAAGTCTAATAGAACCGCTTCTACCAAATATTGATGAGTATAAAGCTCAAATAGAAGACATTTGGACTGCGAAATGGCTGACAAATATGGGCAAAAAACATAATCTGTTAGAAGAAAAGCTTTTAAATGTGTTAAAAGTCCCTTACTCTCTATTATTTAACAACGGGACAATCGCATTACTTACTGCTGCTAAAGCCTTGGATTTACCATACAAAAGCGAAGTAATTACAACACCTTTCACTTTTGCAGCTACTCCACATTGCATTTCCTGGAATAATTGCAGACCGGTATTTTGCGATATAGAACCCAACACAATGACTATTGATACAGATAAAATTGAGAGTCTTATAACTCCAAATACATCAGCTATACTTGGAGTCCACGTTTATGGTTTCCCTTGCAACGTTGAAAAAATTGACAAAATTGCAAAAAAACATAATCTTAAAGTCATATATGATGCAGCACACGCATTTTCAACCGAAATTAACGGAATAGGTATCGGAAATTTTGGCGATATATCAATGTTTTCTTTCCATGCTACAAAACTATTCAATACAATTGAAGGTGGTTGTTTAACATTTAAAGATGAGTACTTACTAAAAAGAATTCGTAATTTAAGAAACTTTGGAATACAAAATGAAGAAGTTGTTGAAGAAGTTGGCATAAATGGAAAAATGAATGAATTTCAAGCCGCAATGGGCTTATTAAACTTAGAAATTTATAGAGTTGAACAAGAAAAAAGAAAGAAAATAAAGGATTATTATAACAAAAATCTTTCAAATATTAGAGGAATTCGTATTCCAAAAATGCCTAATAATACAACTGATTCTTACCAATACTATCCAATAATAATAGAAAACGACTATCCAATATCAAGAAACGAATTATATGATACATTCAAAAGACACAATATTTTAACAAGAAAATACTTCTATCCAGCTTGTACAGATTATGACTGTTATAAAGATGATTTAGCAGTCAAATTATCAAATTTAACTGTTGTAAACGATATAAAACATAAAGTATTATGCTTACCTTACCACAGCAATCTTACATTTGAAGACCTGATAAGAATATGTGAGGTCATTAACAATGCAAATTAAGTTTATTCAAGATATTATTGATATTCTTAGAGATAAAAAAGGCTCCCGCTCTGTATATAAAAAAAACAATATTCAAATAAATGAAAAAATTAAAAAAAATATTAATTTAAATATTTGTGGTGAAAATAATAGTATTATAATAAAATCCGAATCAATAAATGGGAAAATAGATATCAATATATATGGGGACAATAATTTTATATTTATAGACAATAATGTATATCTAAGCGTTAGCATTTCAATTTTTATGGGACAAAATCACCCATATTTTGGAAAAATTTATAATTCAAGCTTTGAAATATTAAAAGATACTAGTATTGAACAAATGAGCTATGTTACATACAATTCAAATACTTATTGTAAAATAGGTGAAGATTGTATGCTCTCATACGGAATAACTATATATAATACAGATGCACACCCTATTTTTGATAAAGACACAAAGCAATTAATAAATAGAGCAAAAGGAATAGAAATTGGTAAACATTCATGGATATGCCAAGGTGTTACTATTTTAAAAAACTCCACGATACCAAATAATTCTATTGTTGGTTGTAATGCTGTATTCTCAGGTAGAAAAGATGATCCGTACTGTGCCTATGCAGGAAATCCTGCCAAAGTAGTAAAATCAAATGTAATATGGGACAGAAATGGCAAAGATTGTGGATATATAGATAATGAACAAGAAAGAATACAACAATGAAACTTTTTTCAAAAGAACTCAAGGAAAATCGTACAGTATATAATATTTTGGGAATAAAGCTTTCATTTAGAAATAAAGAATATTATAGAAAATTACAACTTGAAATAGACAAAACAAATAAAAAATTGGAAGAAACACAAAAAGAAATGGCTATACAAGATAGCTGGGACTTGACTGATTTAAAAATTGCTAAAAAGCTCATTCTATTCTTAGTTCCATCTGAATGCAAAGTTAATGGTGGAATTATGTCTATTTATTCTTTATGTGAAGCATCCAGAGAAATAAATAAAGACTCTTTATGCATATTATCAAATTATCCTAACGATAGGTTTACGTACGCAACAAATGATCAATTTTTGAATAACGAAAAAATATACAGGTTTCAACAAATAGTTGAAAATTGCAAAAATATAGAAGAATTAATTTTACATATACCTGAATATTATACAAAATATTTTTATAATAGTTTAACTGAAAATGATAAAACATTTTTTAAATCAATAAAAAAGTTACAAATAAATATTATGAATCAAAACATAGAAATAATGCCAAAGCTGGAAGAAATTAAAAATTTATACCTTCTAACCGACAACATTACTCAAACAATTGCTCACAACAGATATGCAACGCAAGAGATATGCGATAAATATAATATGCCAACACACTTATTTTCTGTTAATATTGATTTAGGTAAGTATAAATCGTATTCTTTTGAAGAAAAAGAAAAAATAATAGTTTTATCACCAGATGAAAATGAAAATAAAGAAAAAATAGTAAATAAATTAAAAAAAGAATTACCTGATTGGCAAACGATAACAGTACAAAATCTAACTTTTTCTGAATATATGGATTTAATATCAAGGGCATATTTTACAATAACTTTTGGTGAAGGAATGGACGGATATTTTACACAACCACAATATGTAAATAGTGTAGGTTTAGCAGCATATAATGATGAATTTTTTCCAAATACATCATGGAAAAATTTAAAAAATGTTTACAATTCTTACGACGAAATGCAAGATTTAATTGTAGATGATATTAAACATTTAAGTAATAACAAAGAATTATATACTCAAACAATTATCGAAATGCTAAATAAAAATAACGAACTTTATCAAGAAAATAAATACAAAGATAATTTAAAAAGATTTTATAATAAAGAATACGATTTTTATCCTCAAATATAAAAATACATAAAAATACCCGAAGGAATTTACAACATATTTTTTTATATTATAATAAAATTAAATTATGAAAATCGAGGTATACTTAAAATGAATTGTTATAAGTTTAAAAACGTAAAAATATCTGGAATGAACACTATCGTACCAGAAAAGGAGATCTGTATTTATGATGAAGCCCAATATTATGGGAATTCTGTAAAAAAAATTGACAGAATGCGTAAAATGGTTGGTTTTTATAAACGCAGAGTTACTGATGATACAACTACTCCCGCAGATTTAGCTTATGATGCAGCATTAAATTTAATTAATGATTTAAATATAGATAAGAGCACTATTGATGCGTTGGTATTTATTGTTCAACAACCAGATGTAGTTAATCCGTCAACAGCTTATTTTATTCATGACAAATTAGGTTTATCGGAAGATTGTATTGCAACTGATATTAATCAAGGTTGTGTCGGCTGGGTGTTTGGTTTGTTTATGGCAAGCCAAATGATTCAATCAGGTGCATTTAAAAAAGTTCTTTTGTTAAATGGTGATACTCCATCAGTCGGTATTGATCCTGCTAACAGAAATGCAGCTCCGATATTTGGTGATGGCGGGGTAGCAACATTACTTGAATACTCTGAAAAAGAGATTAAGTCTTCATATTGTGTGGAAACAAAAAGCGAAGGATTTGAAGCTATTTGTTCTCCGTTTTCATTAAATGCAAGATTTAGATTAAGATTTGATTCAGACGAAGATTATGAATTACTCGGGCAATTAAGAAAAGAAAAAATAACAATGCAAACTGGAATGGAAGTACCTTTAATGGGTGGCTATATGGATGGTGTTTCCGTTTTTGATTTTACAATGAATTATGCACCTAAAACAATTAAAGGCATATTAGATTATAATAAATTAGCACCTGATAATATTCCTTACCTATGCTTACATCAAGCAAACAAACAAATTATTCAAACAGTTGGTGAAGCATCAGGTTTTCCTTTAGAAAAAGTTCCTTACAGTGCTTTTGAAACTTATGGTAATAACACAATGTGTTCAATTCCTACAACATTGTCAATGCTACCAAAAGATACCGATATGCATAAAATATGCTGCTGTGCATTTGGTAACGGGCTAATATCAATATCCAGTATTTTAGATTTATCTGAAACAAAAATATTTGATATAAAAACATTTAATAAACCATCTTATGTAAAAACCAGAGATGAATATATAGATTATTGGAGAAAAAAAATTAAAGGAGAAAACAATTAATGAACAGAGCAGAATTTCTAGAAGAAATGACAGACGTATTACAAACAGAAGAAGATTTAACATTTGATACAGTATTGGCAGACTTAGAAGAATGGGATTCTTTATCAATTATGTCAACAATGGCATTCTTAGATAAAAATTTCGGAGTAAAAACAGGAATGGCAGATTATAAATCAATGACTACGATTGAGGATATAGCAAAAAAAGCAGGTCTATAAGATATGATTTCTTTTAACAAAGAACAGATATACATAGTAACAGGTGCCTCATCAGGTCTTGGTGAAGCTACTGCTATTCTATTGAATGAATTAGGTGCCAGCGTTGTTGGTATTGGCAGAAATTTAGAACATCTTGAAGGGATGAAAGCAAAATGTAAATACCCAGAAAATATGTTCTTGGAACAAAAAGACCTAACCGAAAATATTGAAGGTTTACCAAAGTATATTAAAGCATTAAAAGAAAAATATGAAAAATTTTCTGGCATGGCTTATTGTGCTGGAATTGGACAATTTACGACTCTACAAGCACTTGACTATGATGTTTTAAAAAAGACTTTTGAAATAAATTATTTTGCACCTTTAGAAATGATAAAAGGTGTAGCGGATAAACGAAATAACATTGGTTTAGGCACATCAATTGTAGTAATTTCTTCTATTGCGGCCCTTGCAAGAGATAAAGGACATATAGCATATTCAGGGTCAAAATCTGCACTTTTAGCTTCAATAAAATGCATATCTAAAGAAATTATTGGGAAAGGACTTAGAATAAATTGTGTATCACCTTCAAATATAAAAACACCAATAAATAACATAGAAGGCTATGAAGAATCCCAAAAAGAGCTTTATCCATTTGGTTTTGGAGAGCCGAATGATGTTGCCAATATGATTGTATATTTACTTTCAGATAAAGCAAAATTTATTTCCGGTCAAAATTATATCATTGATTCCGGAGGAGTTCTATAAATGAAAAAAATATTCATTGTCGGTGGAGATGGTTTTGCAAGAGAATGCTATAATGTATTGGTTCATTTGCCTAGTTATAATACAGAAGTTATATTTGGCGGTTTTTTAGGTCATGGTGGTTATGGGCATACCGTTGATTATAAATCCTATCAATATTTATATTTAGGTGAAGTGTCTGAGCATAAATTTCAAGATGATGAATATTGTATAATTGGAGCAGCATTTCCAAAATTAAGGGAAAAAATATATAATGATTTGAAAAAACTAGGTTGTAAATTTTATACTTTGTGTATAGATTGTTGGAGTTCAGATTCGCTTGAATACGGAGAAGCGAACATTTTTATGAACACAATTAGTACTGTAAATATAAAAATCGGAAACGGAAATGTGTTTAACGGAAATGTGGTTATCGGTCACGATAGTGGAATCGGCGATTTTAATTTTTTTGGACCGCGCAGTCATGTATTGGGTAATTCCAAAATAGGAAATAATAATGAAATTGCAATCGGATCTGTATTTTTACCAAAATCGAAAATAGGAAATAATAATAAAATCGCACCAATGAGCGTAATTTACAAAGGTTGCAGTAATAACTGTTATATGCAAGGTAATCCGGCAGTAAAAATAGGAGTAGCAGAGTAATGGGCTTTTCAAGTTTTAAACATGTAAAAATATCCGCAATTGCAGGTGTAGTACCCGAAAATTATATCAATATTGACGACGAGATTCAATACTATGATAATGACCTTAAAAAACTTGAAAGAAATAAGAAAATTTTAGGTCTTGGGAAAAGACATATTGTAGATGAAGGGGTTGGTAATATTGAGCTTGCAGAACAAACTATAATAAATTTAGAAAAAAAATGTAAAATGAATATTAATGACATTGATGTTCTTGCTTTTGCTTCATCTGGTCATGACTATGCGTATCCCGCATCTGCCTGTATCATGCATGGCAAACTTGATTTACCTGAATCAGTTTCGTGCTTTGATTTTTCAGGTTTGGCTTGCTCTGGATATGTCTATCACTTGTGGAATTTATTTTCTATGATTGAAGCAGGTACTGTAAAAAAATGTCTTTTAATATCTTCAGATATCGGTAGCACACACACAAATACAAAAAATCGTAATGTGTGTATTCTATTTGGTGATGGTGCAGTTGCGACTCTAATCGAACATACAAATAATATAGAACCATCCTACTTTTATACAGGCACTAATGGAAAAGGTTGGAAAAATATAGTAGCACCAGCAAGAGGATTTAAATTACCTGTAAAAAAAGATATTGCAGATTTAAAAATATTAGATAATGCTGGCAATGAGTGGTATATGTGGGAAGCTATATTAAAAGGGTTTGACATTTTTAAATATACGTCTATAATTGGACCAAAAGGAATAAATGATATACTAAATTTTGCACATTTAGAAAAAAAAGACATTGATTATTTTGCAATTCATCAAGCGAATAAACAAATTGTAGATACAATTGCAAGACACTCAGGAATACAAGAAAATAAATATAGCACGGAAACATTTACAAAATATGGAAATTGTGGAATATCATCAACACCGATGAATATTTGTGATATTTTGGAAAATAAAAAAGTAAATAATGTTATGTTAGCGACATTTGGAGGAGGATTATCTTTTGGATTTAGTATATTAAATCTATCTAAAACCGTTAATGGTGGAATTGAGTACTACAAAACCCCAACCAATTTTCCAACCAGACAAGAACAAATTGATTATTGGATAAAATATTACAAAGGAGAAATAAATGAGTAATCATAATAAAATAATAAACATTGACCACAAGAATTTACTTACATATCTAAAAGATAAAATACCATACATATTTATAGAAAAGGCAGAAGTAGCTCCTGGAGAATATGCAAGAGGAATAAAAAATTTTGCATACAATGAGTGGTTTTTTAAATGTCATTTTGAAGATGAACCAATAGTACCAGGGGTGTTTTTATTGGAATCATTAATGCAAACAGCAGCTCTTGCTATTCATACGCTTGATATAATGGAAAACAAAAAAATTGTTGTTAAGAAATTTATAAATGTTAACATTATAAACGGTGTATTCCCTGGAGACCAACTATACACCTTTTCCAAAATTAAAACATTTAAAAGAGGTATAATAAATGCATCTGGGGAAGGTTATGTAATCCGAGATGGGAAGCAAGTACCTACTATAGAAGCTGACTTTCAAATGCTAGTTCCTGATTTGTTACAAGCATTCACACCATTAGAAAAGGATACTAAAAATGTTAAAAAATAAAACTGCACTTATTACAGGATCAAATAGAGGAATTGGAAGAGCTGTACTCGAGGAACTTGCTCAAAATGGAACAAATATCATTGCTCATGCGAGAAAAGAAACTCCGGAATTTCTTCAAATAATATCAGAAATTAAAGATAAATATGGAGTTAATATAACTCCCATTTATTTTGATATCACCGATTCAGAAGGAATGAAATCAGCAATAAAACAAATACATAGTCAAAAATTACCCATTGATATATTAGTCAATAATGCTGGAGTTGCAAATGTATCTATGTTTGGACAGACACCAATATCAAAAATTAAAGAAATTTTTGATATAAATTTATTTGCACAAATGGAATTAACTCAATACATTTTGAGATTTATGACAAGACAAAAATTTGGATCAATTATTAATATTTCTTCAGTAACAGCATTAATTATGTCTGAGGGACAAACTGCATATGCAAGTTCAAAAGCAGCCTTGATTACATGGGCTAAAAATTTAGCAGCTGAATATGGAAGATACGGAATTAGAGTAAATACACTATCTTTAGGTCTTGTTAACACTGATATGAGAAAAGGGCTTAAAGAAGAAGAAATAGAATATTTTAAACAAAGAACTGTTTTAGGACGAATGGCTGAAGTTGAAGATATCGCAAAAGTTGTAAAATTCTTAGCTTCAGATGATTCAGCTTTTATAACAGGACAAAACATTAGGGTTGATGGAGGACTATTATAATGAATATTTTAGAAACTCAAAACCTAGCAAAACAAGTAAGACGCGATATTGTTGATTTAACATATAAAGCAGGAACTAATGGTACTCATATCGGAGGTTCATTATCTATTGTTGAAATTCTGTCTGTATTATATTCTGGCATAATGAATCTAAATAAAAATAATCTTACGGATGAATTAAGAGATAGATTTATAATGAGTAAAGGTCATGGTGCAATGGCACAATATGCAGTAATGTACCGACTTGGTTTATTATCAGATGAAGATATGGCTACATTTAAAAAGAATGGCTCATCATTTTCAACTCATCCATACATGAATGTTTCAAAAGGAATTGAATTTTCCACAGGTAGTTTGGGACATGGCTTATCATTGGGTGTCGGTTCAGCTTTAGCATTAAAACAAAAGAAAAACAATACTTCAAAAATTTATGTACTAATGGGTGATGGAGAATGTGATGAGGGTTCTATTTGGGAAGCTGCAATGTCTGCATTTCATTTTAAATTAGACAATATTATTTTAATTATTGATAAAAATAATCTTCAATTAGATGGTTCTATTGAGACAATTATGAATCAAGGTTCGTTAGAAGATAAATGGAAAAGTTTTGGTTGGAATACATTAACTTGTAACGGGCATAATGTAAAGGATTTGTTTGAAACTTTTAATATCGCTATAAAAAATCAAAAACAACCTGTTGTAATTTTTGCAAACACAATAAAAGGTAAAGGGGTTTCTTTTATTGAAAACCAATATAATTGGCATATTGGAGTCTTAAATGATGATTTATACAAAAAAGCCGTTGAAGAATTGGAGGCAAAATAATGGAACTTAATAGACAAACTATAAGAACATATTCTTTATTAGGTTCTCATAGAACTTTCGGGCAAGTTGCCTTAGAATTTCCCAAAATTGATGCAAAAATTGTTGTTTTAGCTGCTGACCAATGTTCTCCTGCTGGACTTGAATACTTTAGAGATCAATATCCTGATAAATATTATAATGTTGGGATAGCTGAACAAAATATGATTGGAATTGCAGCAGGAATGGCAAAAGAAGGGTTAAGACCATTTGTAACTGCTCAAGCAACATTTTCTACAACCAGATGCTATGACCAAATAAAAATAAATATGGGATATATGGGACTAGGAGTAAAAATTGTTGGATTAAGTGCCGGACTTGCTATAGGTCAATACGGTGCGACACATATGAGTATTGAAGATATAGCTATTACAAGAACTATTCCAAATATGGTTGTTTTGTCACCTGCTGATTGTACTGAAACTGCTAAAGCATTGATTGCAGCAGCACAAAACGAAAGTCCCACATACATAAGACTTTCAGGTTGGATGAATAATCCTATTGTTTATAAAGAAGATTATGATTTTGAAATTGGTAAAGCTATTACAATTCAGGATGGCTCAGATATAGCCATTATAGCAACTGGAACTATGGTGTATAATTCGATTAAAACTGCTAAAATTTTAGAAGAGCAAGGATTAAGTGTAAAAGTTGTAAATATGCATACAATTAAGCCTTTGGATAAAAATTCAATTCAAAATTGTATTAATGCAAAACTCATTGTAACCGTTGAAGAGCATTCTATTATTGGAGGCTTAGGAGGAGCTGTGGCAGAAGAATTGTCTGCATTAGAAAAACGACCAAAACATCTAATTATAGGAATTAAAGATAATTATATAAAACCTGGAGAATATAACTATTTAGTTGAACAATATGGCTTGACAGCTGAGCAAATTGCGAATAGGATAGAAAAAGAATATAAAGGGGAATAGAATGACAAATTTAGAAAAATATACTCAGGCGTTTGTTGATTCGTTTGAAATTTCTGAAGAAGAAACAAATGGCTTAAAATATCAAGATATCAAAGCTTGGGACTCTGTTGGACACATGGGATTAGTGGCTAATTTAGAAGAAGCTTTTGATATCATGATGGAAACTGAAGATATCATTGATTTGAGTTCTTTTGATAAAGGAAAAGAAATATTAGAAAAAAATTATGGAATTGATTTTTCAAAATAACAATTTAACTATTTATAATTCCATATTTGAATATATTGATTCAAATATGTATATGATTATTGAAAACAACAGAGCATTGATAATTGACCCGCATAAAAACGACGATATTGCAAATGTTCTGTTTGGTTCTGAAATAAAAGATATAACAATTATTTTGACTCATGAACACCCTGATCACGTTTCAGGGTTAAAGTGGTTACAGGATAATTTTAAAACAACTGTAATTTCGACCAAAGAAACTTCTGACTATATTTCCGATAAAAAAAATACAAGACCTATACTAATATCTTTTATTTTAGAAGAAAAAGATAAAAAAGAAGGGTCTAGTTTGCTTGAGAAGTTTAATAAAGAATATGAACCATTTATTGCAACTTCTGACATAACTTTTGATGAAGAATTTGAATATGAATGGAATCAACATCATTTAAAATTTAAAAAACTACAAGGTCATTCTAAAGGAAGTTGTTTTGTATTTTTAGATGATATCGTCATTTTTACGGGAGATACTCTATTAAAAGAATATCCAATTATTACAAGATTTCCGAGAGGTAACAACAAAACATACAAAAATGTTACTATGCCATTTATACAAAATCTAAGTAAAGATTTCACGATATTACCCGGACATGGTAAACTTTTTAAATTAAATGACATTTTTTCTAACGGTAAGATTGATATTGAAATAAAATAAAATAAAATATTTTTTATGGTAAAATTATTAAGTATTAGCATAAAAAGGTATGTGTATGTTTGATTTAAAAAAATTTAAAAACAATATTGCAATAATTACTGAAAATAACGAAAAATATACTTATAATGATTTAGATACTTTTTGTAATAATTTAACAAAAAATATTAGTAAACGTTGTCTTGTTTTTAATTTATGTTCAAATGAAATTGGTTCTCTAGTTGGATATATAGGTTTTCTGAATGCAAAAATCGTGCCAGTTATGTTGAAAGCAGACTTAGATAAAGCTCTTTTGACAAACATGATTGAAACATATAAACCTGAATATTTGCACCTTCCGTCCAATATGGTAGGTGAATTTGAAAAATTTGAAACAGTTTATTCAAATTTAAACTATACACTTATTAAAACAAATTTTACCGAAACAGCCGAACTTAACGATGAATTAGCACTTCTTTTAACAACTTCAGGTTCAACAGGAAGTCCAAAACTTGTCAGACAAAGTTACAAAAACATTGAAGCTAATACAAAATCAATCGTTGAATACTTAAAATTAGACGAAACTGAAAGAGCCATAACAACTCTTCCAATGAATTATACTTATGGAATCTCAATTCTTAACACACATTTATGGGTTGGAGCATCTGTAATTTTAACTGATAAAGGTCTAATGCAAAAGGAATTTTGGCAACAAATGAAAGAATATGAAGCAACTTCTTTTGCCGGAGTTCCATATACTTACGAAATGCTTGATAAATTAAGATTCTTCAGAATGAATCTTCCATCACTAAGATATATGACTCAAGCAGGTGGCAAATTATCACCTGAATTACACCACAAATTTGCACAATGGGCAAAAGATTGTAATAAAAAATTTATTGTAATGTATGGTCAAACAGAAGCTACTGCAAGAATGTCTTATTTACCGGCTGAAAAATCTTTAGAAAAATACGGTTCGATGGGAATTGCAATACCCGGAGGCAAGTTTAGCCTTATAGATGTTAACGGTGATGAAATTACAAAACCAGATATTGTTGGAGAACTTGTTTATGAGGGTGCTAACGTAACATTGGGTTATGCTCAAACTAAAGAAGACTTATCAAAAGGCGATGAGAGAAACGGAAAATTAATCACCGGAGATATGGCAAAGGTTGATGCTGACGGATATTATTATATTGTCGGAAGAAAAAAACGTTTTCTAAAAATATATGGTAACAGAGTTAATCTTGACGAAACAGAAAGACTTTTGAAATCGAACTTTACGGATATGGAATGTGCATGTGCGGGAGTTGATGATGCAATGAAAATTTATACAACAAACCCACTAAAAAATGAAAATGTATTGTCATTTATTACGCAAAAAACAGGTCTAAATAAAGCTGCTTTTGAAATTATAAATATTAAAGAAATTCCAAAAAATGAAGCAGGTAAGGTTTTGTATAAAAACTTGGGAGTATAAAAGTGAATTACAGCGATATTCTTGAAATTTCACCATATTCATTAGATAAAGATGAAAAAGCTAAACTTTTTACACAATATTTAAAAGAACTTTCTTTAAAACACTATGATAATTGTGAAAATTATAGAAAGATTATAAATAAATTAAACTGTAATTTGGGTACAATAGCAAATTACACAGATATACCATTCATACCTGTTAGATTGTTTAAAGAATTTGATTTAAAAAGTATTTCACAAGAAGAAATATTTAAAACAATGACCTCATCAGGCACGTCGGGACAAGCTGTTTCTAAAATTTATTTGGATAAAATTACAGCAGCAAATCAGCAAAAAACCTTAGTTAAGATTGTTTCTAACTTTACCGGTGCAAGCAGAATGCCAATGCTAATAATAGACTGCCCGTCAGTTATCAAAAACAGAAATATGTTTTCAGCAAGAGGAGCAGGCATTTTAGGATTTTCGATATTTGGTGCAGATAGAACGTATGCACTTGATGACGATATGAATATTGATATATCAGCCATTAATACTTTTTTAGAAAAGCATAAAGGTCAAAAGATTCTTTTATTTGGTTTTACTTTTATGATTTGGCAATTCTTTTACAAAAAGTTGAAGGAATTGAATATAAAATTGGATTTATCAAACGGAATACTAATTCATGGCGGAGGTTGGAAAAAATTAGTAAATGAGGCCGTATCAAAAGAAGATTTTAAAAATGCATTAAATAGTGTTTGTGGCATAAAATCTGTCCATGATTACTATGGAATGGTAGAACAAACAGGTTGTGTTTATATGGAATGCGAATATGGACACTTACATGCAAGTATTTTTTCAGATATCATAATCCGAAATTCAAGAGATTTTTCAATTCAAGAAAACGGGAAAAAAGGATTAATTCAAGTTTGCTCTCTTTTACCGGAATCATATCCAGGACACTCATTATTAACAGAAGATGAAGGTATTATCCTTGGCGAAGATGACTGTCCTTGCGGAAGAAAAGGTAAGTACTTTAAAATCTTAGGCAGAATTAAAAATGCGGAAATAAGGGGGTGCAGCGATACCTATGAAAAACGTTAATTATATAATAGGTTCAGAAAATATTGAAACAAAACCAATCACACCATATTCTGATATGGTTTGTGAGTTTTTGAATGAAATATCTTCTAAACTTATGAAATCTACTATTATCAGAACTTATACTGACTTATCTGCACTTGCATTCTGGTGCAGAAAAGGTAATATTCAAAGATTAAAAGAAATTTTTGGAGATAGTTCTAACAGATTAGGTAGAGGATTATGCTTTCATATTGCACCTTCAAACATACCTATAAATTCAATTTTTTCATACTTTTTTGGATTACTTGCAGGTAATGCTAATATAGTAAGACTTTCCGCTAAAGAATTTCCTCAAGTAGATTCTATCTGTGAACTTATTAAGAACGTTATTACAAAATATCCGGATATTGAGAAAAGAACTGCATTCGTAAAATATGAAAGAGATGATGAAATAAGCGAAAGCTTTTCTCGCATTGCAGATTGTAGAATGATTTGGGGCGGAGATAAAACTATTTCTATTTTTAAGAGATATGAAACAAAACCAAGATGTACAGACATAACTTTTCCAGACAGATATTCAATCTGTATAATAGATGGAAATACCATTAAAAATACTGGCGATGAAGAAATGAAACGACTCAGTGAAAATTTCTATAATGACACTTATTTAATGGATCAAAATGCTTGTTCTTCACCTCAACTTATTTACTGGACAAATGATAGCAAAGAAGCAAGAGAGAAATTTTGGGATTTTGTATATGATTATGCGAAATCAAAATATACTCTTCAAGATGCAGTTGCGGTAGATAAATATACGAAACTTTGCGAAGATGCAATTTTGTATGATAATATTGGTAAAACAACCAATAGAACTAATTTATTATATCGTTCGGAAATTAATATTCTAACAGATAACATCACAGAAATCAGAGGTAAAGGCGGATATTTTTACGAATATGCTCTAAATGATAGACGTGATTTATTTAAAATAATTAACGAAAAGTACCAAACAATAACATATTTTGGAATAGATGCAAAAGCATTACAACAAGACTTAATTAATAATAATATACAAGGTATTGATAGAATAGTACCAATAGGAAAAGCAATGGATATTGGACCAATTTGGGATGGACACAATTTAATAAAAGAACTTTCAAGGGAAATAACTGTATGCTAAAAAAACAAATTGAACAAGAGCAACATAGAGAATTTAATAAAAAAGTAGCAATTATTGGTTCAGGCTACGTTGGTGCCGGAATTGCATATTCGATGATGATAAAAGATATTGCAAGAGAAATTGTGCTTATTGATACTAAGGAAAATGTGGCAAACGCAGAAATGCTTGATATCAGACACGGAATTACGAATATGGGCAGTGCCAACATATACTGCGGAGATTATTCAGACATAAAAGATTCCGATTTAATTATAATTACAGCAGGAAGAAATAGAAAACCGGAAGAAACTCGTTTAGACTTGGCAAAAGATAACATTGAAATATCAAATAAAGTTATTAACGAAATAAAAAAATACTATAATCAAGGTGTAATACTAATCGTAGCAAATCCTGTGGATATACTAACATATCACTATTCAAAACAATTAAATTTGCCTGCTGGTCGAATTTTTGGAACAGGATGCATATTAGATAGTTCTCGTTTTATAAATATTTTATCCGATTACATTAAATTATCACCTGAATTTATTAATGCAATGATAATTGGAGAACATGGAAACTCTCAAATACCTTTATGGAGCGAAATAAAAGTTGCAAATATATCTTTAGAAGAATTTTGTCGAGTAGAAAATATCGAAATAAATGAAAGCATAAAAAATAAAATAGAAGAAAAAGTTGTTAATATGGGGACAGAAATAATAAGAGGTAAAGGAAAAACTTATTATGGAATTTCTACATGCGTATGCCATATTGCTGATGCGATATTAAACCGAAGAATAATAACCGCATCGGTATCAAGTGTACTAAACGGAGAGTATGGTTTTAATGGAGTTGCAATAAGCGTACCTAGCCTAATTGATTACAATGGAATAAAATCAATCCTACCATTGGATATTTCCAGAACCGAACACGAAAGATTAATTGAATCAGTAAAAACGCTAAAAGATAAAATCAAAAATTTGTATAAAACTCTAAATTAACGTCTATTATACTTGAAAAGTAAATAACATAAAAGAGGACTTATAAGTCCTCTTTTAATATGGTGGGCGTTAGGAAACAATATTCGAACTTTTTTAATGGACACAGATAATGCCCTTGAATTTGAAAGATTATTAAAATCCTGTGCATAATTATATAGTTTAAAATTTAATATTTTAACCTTTATTTAATAGTTTATTTAAACAATTAAAAAATTCTCCCATACAACAAATTGAAAGTGAATAATAAACATTCATTCCCTCTCTTCTATCCTTAATTAAACCCGCCGATTTTAATTTTGCAAGACTTTTTGAAATATGGGGTTGTTCGTATTTGCTTAATGCTTTTTGAATTTCACAAACGCATTTTTCACCGTCTAATAATTGGTCTATAACATCAAGTCTTACAGGATTTGCAAGTGCTTTAAATATTTCTGCTTTTTTATCATTTATTGTTTTCATAGTTATACCATTGACATTATTCCAAAAGTGGAATATCATATTTTTATCATATTATATTCCAATTATGGAATATCTACACAAAAAAGTCAATGAGGTGATTTAATGAAAAATGCAGTTTCAAGCAAATTAAGTTTTTTAGATAGGTTTCTGACATTGTGGATATTTTTAGCAATGTTCATTGGTGTTGGTGTTGGATTTTTTATTCCAAGTATAAAAAATTTTATTAACCAATTTCAAACAGGCACAACCTCTATTCCTATCGCTATCGGTTTAATTTTGATGATGTACCCGCCTCTTGCAAGAGTTAAGTATGAAAAATTAAAAGAGATTTTTGCGGATAAAAAAATTTTATCTCTTTCTCTGATTTTAAATTGGATTATTGGTCCTATTTTAATGTTTATTCTTGCAGTTTTATTTTTACGTGAATTACCTCACTATATGATTGGACTTATTATGATAGGGCTTGCAAGATGTATTGCAATGGTTTTGGTTTGGAACAGGCTTGCAGGGGGAAGTTCTGAATACGGAGCAGGATTAGTTGCATTTAACAGTATTTTTCAAGTTTTGTTTTTTAGTGCTTATGCGTGGTTTTTTATAACAATTCTTCCGCCATTTTTCGGCTTACAGGGTGCTATTGTTGATATCTCAATGAAAACCATAGCACAAAGTGTCTTTTTATATCTTGGAATCCCATTTTTAGCAGGGTTTATTTCTCAAAAAGTCTTAATAAGATTAAAAGGATATGATTGGTTTCATAATATTTTTGTATCTAAAATTAGTCCAATAACCCTTATTGCCTTATTATTCACAATAGTTGTAATGTTTAGTTTAAAAGGTGATTTAATATTAACAATTCCTATGGATGTTATTAAAATAGCAATTCCTTTAGTTTTGTATTTTGCAGTTATGTTTTTGCTTTCATTCTTTTTGAGTAAAAAATTAGGTGCGGATTATGAAAAATCAGCAACATTATCATTTACTGCCGCAGGGAATAATTTTGAACTTGCGATTGCAGTAGCAATAGCGGTATTCGGATTAAATTCGCCTGAAGCATTTGCTTGTGTTATAGGACCCTTAATTGAAGTTCCGGCATTGATTTCACTTGTAAATTTGTCATATTGGTTTAGGGAAAAATTATATAAAGGAAAAGAATAATGTTTTTAAAATTTGCAGATTGGTTTGTATATCAAATATTAGGTTTATCGGAAAGTACAAGTTTCGGTTCTGCTGTACACTTTTTTATCTATGATGTTTTAAAGATTTTGTTCTTGTTATTTACGATAATTACAGTAATAGCATTTTTAAGAAGTTATATTGATAATACCAAGTTAAGAAACTATATTGAAAAACAACCGAAGTTTATTGCACATTTGCTTGCTTCAATATTCGGTGCAATAACTCCTTTTTGTTCTTGTTCATCCATACCTGTTTTTATAGGTTTTATTGAGGCAGGAGTTCCTTTTGGAATTGCTATGAGTTTTATTATAACTTCCCCTATGATAAATGAAATTGCAATATTAGTTTTAGCAGGTGTTATAGGTTGGAGGATAACAATTTTATATATAGTTACAGGAATTACTGTTGGAACATTTGGTGGTATGATTATGCAAAAATTCGGTTGGAGTAAATACTTACAAGATTATTTATTAAATAAAACCGAAACAAAACAAACTTCTTGCTGCTGTTGTTCTTGTAATTGTGAAAAAGAGAAGCCAACAATAAAAAGCAGAACAATAGAATCTGTTATCTATGCCAAAGACTTAATGAAAAAAATATGGTTGTTTGTCCTTTTGGGTGTTGGTATAGGTGCATTTTTACACGGATATGTTCCGCAAGAGTTCTTTATAAAATATATGGGTAGCAATAATTTGTTTGCAGTTCCTTTGGCAGTTTTAGCAGGAATACCACTTTATGCTGATGCTACAACAATTATTCCTATTGCACAGGTTTTAATTGATAAAGGTGCGGCAATAGGAACGGTATTAGTTTTTATGATGGCGATTGTTGCTCTGTCTTTACCTGAAATGATAATAATATCAAGAGTTATGAAAAAAGAACTTGTAATCAGATTTGTTATATTTATGTTTATTGTATTTACTCTTGTAGGGTATTTATATAATTTTGTTTTATAAATTTATTTTTCGAACTTGTAAAACTCAACAATAAGATAAAAAAGAATTATTTTTAATATATTAATTCCCCTTTTGCTCTTCTTGTTCTTTTTCATTCTTTGCATTCTGTTCCCACCGCCATAATAGTTTTGCCAAATCGCATAAAGTATCACGAATCTCTTTTGCATCAGCAATAGTCAATGTAACCCTCATTTTGTCATATTTTTTTTGCCAAGCCTGTCTTATTTCTTCCAAGTGTTCTAATTCGTTATTATAATTTTCTACAAAATCCATAACTATTTTCTCCTTTCTTTCTTACACATAAATATTAAAAAAGAAAAGATAAAAAATACAAACCTTAATAAGTATCAGGTTTTACGACAAAGTTTAAAAAGTTCGAGTATCCTAACGGTTGATGAAAAAAGGGTAAGTTATGTTAATTTATAAACTTTCATTAAGGTCTGAAACCCTTATATAATAAGAAACAGGATAATTGCTTATCCTGTTTCTTATGGTGGGCCCGGAGAGACTCGAACTCTCACACATTGCTGCGCTAGATCCTAAGTCTAGTGCGTCTACCAATTTCGCCACAGGCCCATTGGTTTCTTTTATCTATAATCTAATTCTACACTTTAGTCATTTTATTGTCAAGTTTTATTTTTGATTTGACTATTATTTTATAAAACACTGGAAATATTTTTTTATTTGTTTTAAGATTATATAAAGTATATTTTAAATCGAATAAATCGAAGTATGATATATCCACTATTAACAAAAGAATTATCAACTAAAGATAAATTATTTAAACCAGACCTATCGCAAAAAAGCGGAAGAGAATTGCTTGCGTTTTATATTCAGACAAAATTAAAGCAGCTTTTTGCTTTCGACAAAAAATGTCAAAATCCAATGATTATTGAAGTTCGTCCGGATTTTATATCCAATTTTACTAAACGCTTGATCAATAACCCTGACAAGCGTCTTTTAATTGGTATCAACGGTGCATCTGCTTCCGGAAAATCAACAATATGTTCAGAAATACAGCGAATAACTCAAGATTTAGAAATGCCTGTTTCTATTTTAAGTACAGATAACTATTTTAAAGATATCTCTAACCTTATTCTTAAATACGGCTCTTTTGATCATCTAAGAGATAGCGGATACGATATTGATTCACCTGAAGGCTTTCAACTTGATGTACTTTATGATGATTTAGAAAATTTATCAGTTGGAAATAATATAAAATCACCGAAATATCTTCCAAACGGTACCGGTGTATCTGTTCCAAATTCTATTCCGGTTAAAGCTGAAAAAGTTATTATCATCGAAGGTACGGCAACTTTCTATGGAAATATTAAAGACATTTTTGACGTAAAATTATACATTGAAGTTGACGACGAAATAAGAAGGCAAAGATTTTTACAAAGAGCTGAAACTGAAAGAAATCAAGATTTAGAAAATGCAAAAAAACATTGGAATTACTTGATTTGTGCAGGCGAAAAATACATTATGCCGACAAGAAAAGATGCAGATATTATTATTAATGGAAATGCTGATTTAAATTATTTGGCACAAATTATTGAATACTTACATATAATTACAAATTCTTTTGAAACCGAAAAAAGCGATATTTCTTAATTCCAAAATATCGCCTTTTATATAGTTTTTAAATTTTATAAATAAAACTATTTATTTTTTGCAGGAACAGCTTCCGGTGTAGCAGTATTATTTGCTTCATCAACTTGTTCTGACATATAAGAATTCTTTTTAGCTTGTTGCTGCAATGCTGATTTTATATCAGTAGGATTAAATTCATCATCAACATACTCTATTTTTGCAGTCTTCTTTAATGATTCAACAAAATTACCAAGGATTTTAACTTTCTTTTCATTTTCTAAGTATAATTTGATATCATCTTTAACCTTTTCAAAAGAATCTTGACCAGCAGCTTTTCTGTCAGTAACAAGAATTATATGATAGCCATAAGGAGTTTGAACAATTTCACTTACTGTATTTGGCTTTAATTCAAATGCAACTTTTGCAAAAGGTTCTACCATTTCTTGTTTTGCAAAGAAACCTAAATCTCCGCCTTGTTTTGCTGATTCAACATCTTCTGACATATCTTTTGCCACTTTTGCAAATGATTCAGGATTATTTTTAACTTTTGCTAATGCTTCATTTGCAACAGCTAATCTTTCTGCCATTTTCTTTGCAACTAATTCATCTAATTCTTTTTCTGATAACTTGGCATTTTTTTCTTCTGCTTTTGCCAATTCTTTTAACTCGTCTGCGTTTGCAGCAATTAGAATATGAGAAGCTCTTACTTTATCAGGATATTTGAATTTGCTAACATTTGCTGTATAGTATTTTTTTGCATCTGCATCTGATACATTAACCTTTTCTAACATATCAACAAGTTTTCTCATCTTAACTTCTTCTACTAAATCTTTTTTGAAGTCAGCTAATGAAACACCGTGTTGTTTCAAAATTTCATTAAATTTTGATTTTGAACCAACTTGTTCAATTGCCTTGTTCAAAGCTTCTTCAGTATCCTTTGTTGAAACTGTTATATGACGTTTTTGAATTTCATCATTAATTAATGCTCTAATAATTAACTCGTTAACAACTTTATCTTTTATCATTAAGTACATAAAGCTGTTTTTATCAACTTTTTTAGAGTCAAGACCAAACATTTGCAATGCAGGGCTTTTCACTGTTTGATTAAACAATTCATCGTAATCACCCTTGGTAATTACATGGTCATTTACTTTTACAATAGCTGTTTTATCTTTGATTCCGCAACCTGTTAACAACATTGAGGTAACTACAAGCAAAGATAAAATTTTAATAAATTTCATAATAATATCTCCTATTCATTACTATACTCGTAACCTATTTTATTAATATAATAAAACAAATCTATTAATATGTTAAATATTTCATAAAAGTTCATATATGATCTATTCAATAATAATACAGAATATCCGTCTTGGCAAGTCTTTGGTGCAAGAGTATATTTTATTTTTCTGTTTATTTCAGATGGAAGCTTAGAATTTATAATTTTCCACTCTGGTTGAGTATATGGAGAATATATTCTGATATAATCTTCCGTCTCTCTTATCAAAGATATTTTCGCATCTGTTGCTGACAATCTTATTTTTATTAATTTAATAAGATTTTCAACCGGTTCAGGCATTTTAGAAAATCTATCTGTCCATTCCTCAACTATATAATTTAACTCATTTTGGTTTTTTACATCCGCTAAACGTTTATACTCAATCATTTTTTGTTCATATGAACCTACCCAATCATCAGGGATAAACGCAGTAACATTTATATCAACAATCGTAGGATTTACAATTTCAGGTTTTTCACCTTGAAGTTCTTTTATTGTTTCTTCTAATAATTGACAATAAGTATCAAAACCAACATTTACCATGTGTCCATGCTGTTTTGTTCCAAGCAAATTACCAACACCTCTAATTTCAACATCACGCAGAGCAATTTGGTACCCGCTACCTAAGGTAGTAAATTCTTTTATAGATTTTAACCTCTTAGTTGCTTCTTCTGTTAATGATTTATCTTTTTTAAAGAAGCAATAACAATAAGCTTGTTTATCACACCTACCAACACGACCTCTTAACTGATATAATTGAGCAAGCCCAAACTTATCAGCATCGTTAATAATCATTGTATTTGCATTTGGGATATCTAAACCAGACTCAATTATAGTCGTAGAAAGCAAAACATCATACTCATGATTTGAAAAATCCAACATTACTTTTTCAAGTTCGCTTTCGTTCATTTGTCCATGCCCAACACATATTCGTGCATTCGGAACTATTTTTTGTAATTGAATTTTAAAATCTAAAATCGTTTCTACTCTGTTATATATGAAATAAACTTGACCATCTCTATCTAATTCATGCACAATTGCATTTCTTACTGCATTTTCTGAAAATTCACCCACAAACGTCTTAACAGGAAGTCTATTTTTTGGTGGAGTATTAATTAATGACATGTCTTTTATTCCTGATAAAGACATATACAAAGTTCTTGGGATAGGTGTTGCAGACATAGATATAATATCAATATTTTCCTTTAATTGCTTTAATTTTTCCTTATGTCTAACTCCAAAACGATGTTCTTCATCTATAACAAGCAAACCCAAATCTTTAAATTGAATACCATCTTGTAACAATCTGTGAGTACCAATTACGACATCACACTCACCAAGAGCCATTTTTTTTAATGTATCTTTTTGTTCCTTTGCACTTCTAAATCTACACAACAAATCAACATTCATTGCAAATGGTTTAAATCTCTCATTTATTGTCTGATAATGCTGAAGAGCAAGAATTGTTGTCGGAACAATAACTGCGACCTGCTTTCCGGAAGTAATAGCTTTAAAAATTGCACGCATTGCAACTTCAGTCTTGCCAAATCCGACATCGCCACAAATAAGTCTATCCATAGGACTTTCAGATTCCATATCCTTTTTAACTTCCTCAATTGCCCGCATCTGATCAGGAGTTTCAACATATTCAAAAGCATCTTCCATTTCAATTTGCCAATTCGTATCAGGAAGAAATTGAAAACCTGTTCGCATCTTTCTCTTTGCATATAAACGTAATAAGTCATAGGCAATAGTTTCAACGGCATTTTTAACTTTCTTTTTAGTATTACTCCAGTCATTGCCACCCATTCTTGACAATTTTGGTTTGATTGATGAAGAACCTCTATACCTGCATAACAAATTTATTTGCTCTGCCGGAATATGTAATTTATCTTTATTTGCATATTCTATTGTCAAATAGTCTTTTAATTGACCATCTATTTCCTGCTGTGTTAACCCTTGATAAATACCAACACCATGGATACTATGAACAACATATTCCCCTATTTTAATATCATTTATGCTTTCAATATAATCTTGTTTTTCTTTATATGAACCACGTTTTTGTACGGTAACATCCTTTGAACGCTTATTGAACAACTCGCGGTCGGTTAAAAGAATAAATTTGCAATCGTCTGAAACAGTACCAAAAGAAGCTATACCATCTATTACCTCAAAATTAAATATTTCTTTTTCTGCTAATATTTCTTTAACACGCTCTGAATAGTCTGTCGAAATTACAATTTCATAACCTGATTTTTCATTTATATACCCACTTATTTCATCAATATTAGCATTAAAATTTTTTGCAGGTTGGGCATCAAATTCTAAAATATATTCATTTTCTGACTCAAGAAAATTATTCATTTTTATTTTTTGCATTCCTGCGATTTTTTTAACAAATTCATTAAATGAAATATGATTGTTTTCTTTTAATTCAAAATTTAATGCTAATTTTAAATTTTCATTTAACTGAGTTGTAAACCTTTCATCTAACAATTCATATTTTGAAAATATTTCACCTGACTCCTCAAAAATTATTATGTAATCTTTGAAATAATCAAATACACTTACCAGATTTGAGTTAAAATACGATTGATAAATATCTATACCTTCGAAGTATCGTTCTTCCTGCACCATATTTAACAATTCTTTTGGCATATCAACATTTTCAGAAGATTTAAATTTATAAACAGGTAATATTTGCGTTTTTTTTATTTTTTCAACTGACTTTTGAGTTTCATTATTAAAATATCTTATATCAACAATTTCATCACCCCAAAGCTCAATTCTTACAGGATAATTTGAAAGGGAAAATATATCAATAATATCACCCCTAATGGAAAATTCTCCGATGTCAGTTACCATAACAGAGCGTTTATAACCCATTTCAACAAGCTTTTGTGCAACTGTTAAAGGCTCAACACTATCACCTACTTTTAAATAAAAAGAATTATCAGATAAAAAACTTTCATCAGGAAATTTTTCTAATAATGTTTTTACTTGTGTAACAACTATATTTGGTCTATTTAATAAGATTTCAACCTGCTTTGCATAATCATACTTGTTTAAATTTAATGATTCATACAAAGAAACCTGCTGAAAAGGCAAATACGATATCTCGTTGTTAAATAACTTTTTATAATCATTTTTATATTTCAATGCCGACTGTTCAGAAGAAGTTACAAATAAAACTTTTTTCTTTGAATATTCAATAATTTTATTTAAAAGAAACAACCTAAAAAACGACGTTAAACCTGTTAAAACAAATGATTTTTCTGATTTAACAAGCTTTTCTAAATTTTTTAAATTACCACACTTAAAATTAAACATTAGCCCTTAATATTTGGACTCTGATAATCAACACCAATATCTTTTAATGCATTTATAAAATGTTCAGCACATGCTTTTTGAACATCCGGTGGAACGACACGCAATAATTCAATTGTTTTTGAAATTACAGGGTCTTTGTCATACCATCTGTTGCCATTTACCGGTTTTACCATTGAATAAAATTTTTCTATTGCATCTTTTGAAACTTTTTCTTCAATTTTTTCTAAAAAATATTCAGCTTGAACACGCAATTCTTCTTGATAGTTTTTCAACAATTCAACAACTTCAAGCAATAGAGGATCATGCTCATACCAACGTCTATACTCTTGCTTCATTTAATCCTCCTTGAGATTCCTGCTGAACATTTGCTCTAATGCGTTCTATATGACCACCTAAAGCACTAATTTTTGAATCAAAGTTTTCATAACCTCTATCAATATGATGAAGATTATCAATTTCTGAAGTTCCGTCAGCCATTAATGCTGCAATTACAAGAGATGCACCTGCACGCAAATCGCTTGCTGAAACTGCTGCACCAGTCAGTCTTTTAACACCTTTTATAATTGCGTGATTTCTGTCCTGATGTATATCTGCACCCATTCTCCTTAAATCAGGTACTTGCATAAACCTGTTTTCGTAAAGGCTTTCAGTAATAATACCAACCCCATTTGCAGTGGATAACAATACCATCGCCATAGATTGTAAATCGGTAGGAAAACCAGGATATGGCTGAGTTACAAAATTTACTGTATTTAATCTACCTTTTGCAGATACTTCTATTGCAGTCGGTTCTATTAACTTAATATTTGCACCCATTTTTAACAACTTGTTATTAAAAAAAGTCAAATGTGCAGGAAAAATATTTCTAATAATTGCTTTGCCACGAGTTGCGACAACAGCAGTCATAAATGTACCCGCTTCAATTCTATCAGGAATTGTTGTATATTCTATCGGATGCAAATCATCTTGTTTTACACCATTAATAATAATATCAGAAGTTCCTGCACCCGAAATATCCGCACCCATAGCGTTTAAGAAATTAGCCAAATCAATAATTTCAGGTTCTCTTGCAGCATTTTGAATTCTTGTTTCGCCTTCTGCTAAAATAGCTGCAAGCATAATGTTTTCGGTCGCACCAACAGATGGAATATCCAAATAAATGTCTGTTCCGACTAATTTTGAAGCATTCGCATGAACATAACCATTTTCGATTTTTATATCAACACCAAGAGCTTCAAGCCCTTTAATATGAAAGTCAACACGTCTTTCACCAATTGCACAACCTCCGGGTAATGCCACAACAGCTTCTTTACATCTTGACACCAATGCACCCAAAATGATAAACGATGCACGCATTTTACTTACTAATTCATACTTGGCAGTAACATTCGTTATATCTGTTGCATCAATGGAAACTGTTTTATTCATTTTATCATAGTTCGTTTTGGTTCCCAGACCTTGAATTACGCTAAGCATAATTTCTACATCTGTTAGATCAGGAACATTGTGGATAAGAGTTTCACCTTTTGCCAAAACTGCAGCTGCCATTAGCTTTAAAACAGCATTTTTGGCACCCCCAATCTGAACTTCACCTTTTAAAGGAGTTCCACCAGTAACTATATATTTTTCTTCAATATTTTTGTTCATGATACTTATTATAATATACTACCTACATTAAATTCTGTAAAGCATTTTTAATATAATTACAACTATTGCATTACGGAATCAAAACTTCTATGACCGCTAAAAGCCTTTATACCTATATATTTCGCAGACATACCAAGCTCTTGTTCAATTCTTATCAATTGGTTATACTTCGCCATTCTATCAGAGCGAGAAGCAGAACCTGTTTTTATCTGTCCACAATTTAAAGCAACTGCCAAATCCGCAATAAATGTATCTTCAGTTTCTCCGGAACGATGAGAAGATATCGCTGTATAACCGGCAGAGTGAGCCATCGCAATGGCTTCAAGCGTTTCAGTTAATGTGCCTATTTGATTTACTTTTATCAAAATAGAATTTGCAATTTTTCTTAATATACCTTCCTGAAGACGCTTTGTATTAGTTACAAACAAATCATCTCCAACTAATTGGCATCTTGCACCGATTCTTTTTGTTAATAATCGCCAACCTTCCCAATCTTCCTCTGCCATACCATCCTCAATAGAAATAATTGGGTATTTATCTACAAGGTCAGCCAAGAAATCAACCATTTCTTCTCTTGATAAAATCTTTCCCTCGCCTGCAAGGGTATATTTTCCATCCTCATAAAATTCACTTGATGCAATATCCAAACAAATTTTTACTTCATCTGTTGTGTATCCAGCATTTTGTATAGCTTGAACTATCATTTCTAAAGCTTCTTCATTTGAAGATAAATTTGGAGCAAAACCACCTTCATCACCAACAGAAGTAACATAATCTCTATCTTGCAAAATATGTTTTAATGCATAAAAGATTTCAGAACCCATTCTCACAGCTTCTTGGAAACAATCTGCACCAACAGGAGCAATCATAAATTCTTGACAGTCAATATTATTATCTGCATGCACGCCACCATTTATAATATTCATAAGTGGTACAGGCAGTGTTATTGCTGATATTCCGCCTAAATATCTGTAAAGAGGAATTTTATAAGCCATAGATGCCGCTTTTGCAACCGCTAAAGACACCCCCAAAATTGCATTCGCACCTAATCTTGACTTATTGTCCGTTCCGTCAAGTTCAAGCATCAATCTGTCTATATTGAACTGATTTGAGGCATCTTCACCTATTAATTCAGGTGCAATAATGTTATTTATATTACTAACAGCCTTTGTAACACCTTTTCCGCCAAAACGAGATCTGTCATTATCACGAAGCTCTAATGCTTCATAAATGCCTGTTGATGCACCAGAAGGAACAGCTGCTCTGCCTACAACACCGCAAGATAACTTCACATCAACTTCAACCGTTGGATTACCTCTGGAATCTAAAATCTGTCTTGCTCTAATATCATCAATAACGGTTGGCATAAAATTCTCCTTTAAAATTTACATTCCAATTATTTCACAAAAGTTATACTATTTCAATAGTAACAGTGTTTATGTTATATTATTTAAAGAAGAAAAGGAGTAATGGGCATGGGTATAAAATCTATCGTTTTAGCTGCCGGAAAAGGCACACGAATGAAATCTGATAAATCTAAAGTACTACATTGTATTTTTGATAAAACATTTTTGGGATATGTTCTTGATGCAATTAATGAAACACACATGATTGAACAATCTTACGTTATTGTCGGACATCAAGCAGAAGCCGTAACTGAATTTGTGGATAAAAATTACGGAAACAACGCAAAAACAATTTTACAATCTCCACAACTTGGAACAGGACACGCAGTAAGCATGGCATGCCCAGAATTGGAAAATTATGACGGGGAAGTTATTATTCTATGTGGAGATACACCTTTGATAACTTCGGGAACTTTGGCAGATTTTATATTCGCACACAAAAGTAATAAAGCAGATATCACTGTAATGAGTGCTATGTTTGAAAACCCATACAATTACGGAAGAATTGTAAGACACTTAGACAGAACCTTGAACAAAATTGTTGAAGAAAAAGATGCGACAAAAGAAGAAAAACAGATTCAAGAAGTAAATGCGGGTATATACTGTGTAAACTGGGGTAAAGTAAAACAAGCTTTTAACGAGTTAAAAACAAATAACGCTCAAGGAGAATATTATCTTACCGATATTATTTCTTGGGGTGTAAAACATAAATTAAATGTTCAAGCATACACAATTGAAGACAATTCAGAAATTTTAGGAATCAATTCAAAAATTCAAATGGCAGAAGCGTCTAAAATAATGAACAGACGCAATTTAGAAAAGCTCATGAAACAAGGGGTAACCATTGTAGATCCTGACACTACTTGGATTAGCGGTGATACAGAAATTGGAACCGATACGATTATATATCCTTCTGTTTACATAAATGGTAAAAACAAAATAGGTTCTAACTGTACAATAGGACCAATGGCACATATTAGAGGCAATGTAGAAGTTGGAAACAACGTTAGAATAGGAAACTTTGTAGAAGTCAAAAATTCCACAATAAAAGATAATACAAACGTTTCTCACTTAAGTTACGTAGGCGATAGCGACCTTGGTTCACACGTAAATATTGGTGCAGGAACAATTACCGCAAACTATAATCCTGTAACAAAGGTAAAAAACAGAACAATAATAGGAGATTATGCAAATACAGGTTCTAATTCTGTTCTTGTTGCACCAATTGAACTTGAAGAAGGTGCTTTTGTCGCAGCGGGTGCAGTTGCCACAAAAAACGTAAAGGCATGGGCTTTAGCTCTTGGCAGAGCCCCAATGAAAATTTTTGAAAACTGGGTTAAACAAAAAAAGGATTAATAATATGACTATAAAATCTTGGACTGAATATTTTTTAGACCTTGCAAAAACTTGTGCAAGTCGTTCTAATTGCATTCGTGCACAAGTTGGAGCAGTAATTGTCGGTGATGACAAAAAAATTAAAGCAACAGGTTACAATGGAACACCCTCAAAAGTAGAATCTTGCTACGAAAGAGGAGAATGTTACCGTATAAAAAACAATATTGAATCAGGTACCAGATACGAAACTTGTCGTTCTATACATGCGGAACAGAATGCTATTATTCAAGCAGGACAAGACCGTTGCAAAGGCTCTACAATGTATATTTGGGGGCATCAAATGATTTGTATTCTTTGTAAGCGTTTTATCGTACAATCAGGAATAACTGACGTTTACTTAAAAAAAGACGAAAATTCGGATGTTCTACACGTTTCTGTTGATGATATCAGAAAAGAACTTGAAGAACAACAATAAAAAGCATTGTAAACACAAAAACGGTCGAACAAAAATAAATCGACCGTTTTGTTTTAATATTTAGTTTTGTGTTTTACTACTTTTTAGAAACCTTCTTATCGTTATTAAATGTACTTGTTGAACGTTCAAATTTGTCTTGTTTTATTTTTTTATCCATTTTATCCAATCTGTCCATCAATTTATACATTAATTCATCTTTTTGCATATTTATTGCATTCAATGTATCGCGTTTTTGTAGTTCATTTAACACTCTAACATCGTAATTTGAACCTATTGAACGTAATGATGATAATTGAGAATCTGCTGTATTCATCATTCTATAAGCTGCATCAGCTCTTCCTATTGCATATACCATAATTATTATTTCCTTTCCCTGTTTAATTATTGCCTTAAGCATAGCATAACAAGATATTTTTTGCAATAGAACAAAATAACTAAATATATGTATAATTATTTCTTATCGTGATAATATAAAGTAAGATAAGAATTGCATTTAATTAAATTTCCAAAAGTATAAGGAGAAATAATGTCAAATATTAACACCGAATATTTACAAAGATGTATTGATACACTGGAAAAATCATACACAATGTTGAAACAAACCAAAGAAGACACTATCGAATATGAACTATATCGCAACTCTTTAATAAAAGGATTTGAAATGACACTGGAACAAAGCGGAAAATTATTAAAAAAGAAACTTTCTCCTTACTTTCCATCAAAAAAAGCAATTGATAGCTTAACATTTAAAGATATATTCAGACACGCTCATAAATACACTTTAATTTCTGAAGGTGAAGTTGAACATTGGATGAAATACAGAGATAATAGAAATAATACTGCACACGACTACGGTCAAGCATTTGCGGAAGAAACATTGAACTTGATAGAAGATTTTCTAACTGATTCAAGAAATTTAAAAAGAGTAATTGACAATGATTAATTTAAAACCGAAGCATCATGATGAATTGACAGAAATACTAAAAAAATACTGTCCAAAGGCAGAAATTTGGGCATACGGGAGTCGTGTTAACGGAGATTCTCACTCGGGCAGCGACTTAGATTTGGTAGTAAGAAGCTTTAATGACGAAACAAAAAGAATTTATGAACTCAGAGAACTCTTACAAGATAGCGATATACCTTTTTTAATTGACATAAACGAATACGATAAACTACCAAAATATTTTCAACAAGAAATTGAGAAATGCTATGTGAAAATATTTCCTCAAGAAACTACTTAGATTCAACTAACGTAATCATCTTATAAAGGCTTTCAACTTCTTCAACACTCATACCCCTTTCACAATAAGCAGAGTAGTAACAGCCATTTTTTCTAAAATACATTACATAAATAACATTCACATCACGTCTAATATTTATTTTATCACCTTTTTTTAAATCTAAAACATCATTTATCGGATATTTTGTATAAACACCACTGATATCACCCTCATTTATATCTTTTACGGATTTTCTTACAACAACTTCTTTTTCATCATTCAATAAAAAAGAAACTTCAATCATATCAGACATTGCTCGAACATCATACTTATATGGAACTAAATCAAAGCTAAACCCTGCAATGCTTGCAGCTTTATTAAAATCGTTTTTGCAATCAGTCCATGGGTTTGCTATTTGATTCTTATTTAATGAACCGATTTTTTCATAAGTACATGCAGTTACATTTAAAGAAATCAGTAACAAAACAATTACATAAACAATACTATTAAATATTTTCAAAATTCACCCTATATTATTTTATAAATAATTATTATTTGTTTTCTTGAGCTTTAATTAATTCTTTACGAGCAAGTTCAACCATTTGGTCTTCAGTATAACCTTCTGGTAAATCCATCATTTCCTTGAATGCTAAACCATATTGGAATGCAGATGGAATTTGAGAAACAACTTGTTCATATTCACCCATAACTGAATTTACACAGTGAGGAGTTTTTGGTGGAATTACAACTAATTCACCTTCTTTTAATATTTTAACTTTTGGAACACCATCACGAACTACTGTTAATGCAGCAGAACCGCTTGTTACCATATAAATTTCTGATTGAGATCTGTCTTCATCACCAGGATGAGTGTGTAAATGTTCACCATCTCTTATTGCAGACATTGGAGTAGGTGCTTTTTGATTTGCTTGAACAATTGATGTACCAATTGATGGAGTTGTATGAGTACTTGATAAAGCAGTTGCATTTGTTAACCAACAAGATTTTTTCATATTCCAGTTGTTAACTTTATCATCTAAACAATAAACAGCAGCATTATCATTTATGAATTTTAAGCCTGATACGTCATAACCAAATTTGTTATTTTCGTTCCAAACTCTTACTACATTATCTGCAGATTCACCGAAAATACCATAAATAGCTAATGAATCTCTTAGATCATCTTCACATTTGTAAGCTTGTTTCCAGAATAACTTATCTAATTGTTTTTTATTATTGTATAGAATACCACTCTTTTTTAATTTATTAAGAGTTTTGTCATCAATGCCATTATTTACATTCTTGAATGCAAATTTTGTATCACATTTTGTTTGTCTAACTTGCTCATATACAGGTTTTATCAAATCCATTTCTTCTTTTGAAAAACCTTTTTCAGCTAAATCTTTACTTAAATAATCCCAATATGGATATTTGTCAAATTTAAAATATCTGCTATTGTGCTTATTTGGATTTAATCCCGGATAATTTCTGTTATACAACTCGTTAACAAGATTTTTACTAACTAATTTTTTTACAATTGCTTCAGATTTTTCTTTATCACATTTGAACATATCCAAAGTAAATTGACCAGAGAAAGTATGAGAATTTAATGATGCTAATTCTCTAAATTTTGTTCTCAAATCATCACGTTGATTTAAATCACCTGAATGTCTTATGTACCAATCAGGATCACGTTGCGACATTAATATTTGAGGGTAACCAGATTCAACTTTAACTCTTGCATCAGTACCTGCATTTAATAACACTGTCGAATTTTCTTTTATTTTAACTTCTTTTCCATCAATATACAAAGTACCTTTTGCTTTTTTAGGAAAAGTAATTTGAGTATCATATTCAAATTTATTTGTTTTATTCAAAAATTTTGTTGCATCAACACCATAAATCAACTCTGTTTGAGTTTTTGGTTCAACAATGTAACCACCATTTTCTGTACGAGGAATTGTTATATCCTCCGCTGTTGATGTTAAAATTGTAGCTTTTGTAATTTGAGGAGCATTACCTTTGAAACTTATATATGAACGCAACGCAGTTGGTGCAGACATATATGCTTGACGTGGAGCATCTGCTTTTACTTCAGCTTGTTTTTCAACTTTTTTTAAACCATTACCAATGGAAGAAACCAAAATTTTATTTATACCAATATTCATATTTATATAAAAACAAAATGCAAAAAAAAATTGCCTTTTTTAAGAATAAAAGGGCAAATCCTTGATATAACAGAATTTACCCTTTATTTTTTTATTTAATATACTTAAACTTTACCTTCATACGCATCTAAATATATTTGTTTAATTTCTGACATCAACGGATAAGCAGGATTTGCACCTGTACATTGGTCATCAAATGCAAGTTCAACCAATTCATCTAAATTCTTTTCAAATTCAGCTCTATCAACACCAAAATCTTTAATTGAATTTGGCAAATCTATTGCTTTCATTAATTTATCTATTTCCTTTATTAATAATTGAACTTTTTCATCATCATTTTTTCCGCCTAAATTTAATTCGTCTGCGATTTGACCGTATTTTGTCTTTGCATTAGGGAATTTATATTGAGGGAAAATTGCCTGTTTTGTAGGGCAATCCGTTGCATTATATTTAATTACTTGTCGAATTAACAACGCATTGGCAACACCATGCGGAACATGATACATTGCACCAAGTTTATGAGCCATTGAGTGGCATAAACCTAGGAAAGAATTTGCAAATGCCATACCGGCAATAGTTGCAGCATAATGCATTTTTTCTCTCGCAATCGGATCATTCGCACCTTCTTTATATGAACGTTCAAGATATCTAAACACTTGTTTTATTGCTTCCAAAGCATGAGCATTCGTAAAGTTTGTTGCCATAGATGATACATAAGCTTCAATTGCATGAACCAAAGCATCAATACCAGATGCCGCCGTCAAGCCTTTTGGCATTCCATCAACAAAATTTGGATCAACAATAGCCATATTAGGAGTTAGGGCATAATCTGCTATTGCATATTTTACATGAGTTTTATCATCAGTAATAATGGCAAAAGGAGTAACTTCAGAACCAGTACCGGATGTTGTCGGAATAGCAACCATTGTTGCCTTTTTACCCAAATCAGGAATTTGACAAATACGTTTTCTGATATCCATAAATCTCATTGATATGTCTTCAAAGTTTGTATCTGGTTGTTCGTACATTAACCACATAATCTTTGCAGCATCAATTGGTGAACCACCACCAAGTGCAATTATTAAATCTGGTTCATAAGGTTTTAATATTGCCATTGCATCATTTATTGTAGATAGCGTAGGATCAGGTTTTACATCAAAGAAAATTTGATAATCAATGTTTAACTCATCCAACACATTTGTAATATTATAAACAGCACCAGAATTAAACAAGAAACGGTCAGTTACAATAAAAGCACGTTTTTTATCTTTTAAAACCCTTAATGCCAAATCAGTTGCACCACGTTTAAAATAAACTTTTGGCGGAACTTTGAACCACAACATATTTTCTCTCCTTTCAGCAACTGTTTTTAAATTTAATAAGTGTTCTACACCGACGTTACCACTTACGGCATTACCGCCCCAAGAACCACATCCTAAAGTTAATGACGGTTCTAATCTGAAATTATATAAATCTCCCAAACCACCTTGAGATGATGGAGAATTAATTAACAATCTGCAAGTAGGAATTTTTTGTGCAAAATAATCAACTCTTTCTTGCGTTCTTGTATCGGTGTATAATGCAGCCGAATGTCCTGCTCCACCGTTCATAACCAATTTATATGCATTGTCAACTGCATCTTCATAATTCTTTGTCTTATACATAGCTAAAATTGGCGATAATTTTTCATGTGCGTAAGAATCAGCTAAATCAAATGTTTTTCTTTCTGAAATCAAAACTTTAACATTTTCATTAACCTTTAGCCCTGCTAATTTTGCAATTTTACTTGCAGGTTGACCAACAATTTCAGGGTTAACAGTTCCTTGCTCAGTCAAAATTATTTTTGCAAGTTTTTGAGATTCTTTTTCATTTAAGAAATAAGCACCTCTGTATGTGAATTCTTTTTTTACTTCATCATAAACATCTTTCACCACAGTAACAGATTGTTCAGATGCACAAATCATACCATTATCAAAAGTTTTTGACATTAATATAGAAGATACAGCCATTTTAATATCAGCGGTTTCATCAATAATCGCAGGAACATTACCAGGGCCTACACCCAATGCAGGCTTTCCTGATGAATATGCAGCTTTTACCATTCCGGGACCACCTGTCGCCAATATACAAGCAATATCCGGATGATGTAATAAATGATTCGAAAGATCCATAGATGGTTCATCAATCCATCCTATAATATCTTTTGGTGCACCTGCCTTTACTGCGGCTTCCAATACAATTCTTGCAGCTTCTATCGTACAAGCCTTTGCTCTCGGATGAGGTGAAAATATTATACCGTTTCGTGTTTTTAATGATATTAATGATTTAAAAATTGCAGTTGATGTAGGATTTGTTGTTGGTATAATTCCTGCCAAAACCCCTAATGGTTCTGCTACAATTTTTATACCGTTCGTTTTATCTTCTCTTATAATACCGCAAGTTTTTGCAGTTTTATGTTTATTGAATATGTATTCTGCTGCAAAATGATTTTTTATAATTTTATCTTCCACTATACCCATGCCGGTGTCTGCAACAGCCATTTTTGCAAGGGATATTCTTGCTTTATTCGCAGCTATTGCAGCAGATTTAAATATTATATCAACTTTTTCTTGAGAAAATGTTGCAAATTCTTCCTGTGCATGTTTCACTCTTTTTATTAACAAATCCAAAGATTCTATGTCTGAAATCAAACCCGATTTCGAATAAGTTCTTTCCAATTGTTCAACAGTTTTAGCTTTGGTTTGCTTTTTACTATTTGCCGCACTTATTCTTGACATATCTATCTCCTTTCATTTTTGGGCATATACAACATCTAATATAGTTAATAGACAAGCTTTTGTCAATAAGAATAAAGATTATACATATTAAAGATTTATAAAGATTTCTTTAAATTTTATCCGCAGGTTCTGATATTTTTTTGGCAATGTATAGAAATGGAGTATCTAATATTGCTATTAGAAGCTTTATACAATAAGTAGTTATAAATAATTCAAAAACAATACTCGATTCAAATACACCAACAAAACCAACGTATGTAAATATCAGCGTATCAATCAACTGACTTATCATGGTTGCAGAGTTATTTCTTAACCATAAAAATTTATCTGATGGGAAAAACTTTTTAACAAGAGCATACAAGTAAACATCCGTTATATTTGAAATAAAATATGCAAACATACTTGCAAAACATACTCTTGGGGTAATTGTAAATAGTGTTTTCATAGCTTCAGCAACAAAATCTGAAGAATTTGGAACATAATGTAAATCAACCTGAGTAACTAAAGTAAAAGTAAGCAATGCAAAAAAGCCGACTAAAACACTTTTTTGTGCTGTTTCAACACCATATTTTTCATTTAATATATCCGTTGCCAAAAATATAGAACCATAAGTAACATTACCCAATGTCAATGCCATATTAAATATATCAACACATTTTAAAACTTCAACATTTGCAATTACGGTTGCTATTGCAATCCAACAGAATATTCCTATTTTACCGAAAAATTTGTATGAACAAAGCACCCCTACAAAATTTATTATCAATGATATAAAAAACAAAGATTCATTCATACTTATAACCCTTTCAGCTAATTCACAGCATTAGAATAATCGTTCATTAAATTAACCAATTTTCGATTCATCGACACATTATGAACTCTCAAATAATCCACTTTACGTTCAATTGCAATAGTGTTTAAAACTAATGTATAGATATCCTTTTCGTCATTACTAACGTTTTGCATATTCAATAAACTTTTTCTGGATAAGCCCAGCATAACTTCACAGCCTAAAGATTTAAACTCGTCAACTCTATTAAGCAATTCAAAATTTTGTTTTCTTGTTTTACCAAACCCTATACCTAAGTCAATAATTATGTTTTCTTTTGCGATTCCACTTTGTTGAGCAAGTTCAATTTTTGTATTTAAATTTTTAAAAATATCATCAACTAAATGCACATATTCAGGATTATTCTGCATAGTTTCAGGAGTTCCTTGTGAATGTTGAATGATAACTTTTACATCACCATCTGCACACACCTTAACCATATTTTTATCAAAATCGAACCCTGATACATCATTAATTATAGAAGCTCCCAACTCAATTGCTCTCTTTGCAACTTCACTTGAACGAGTATCTATACTTATTGGAATAACAATATTTTTTTTACTAACATGTTTTAAAATTGGCTCTATAACTTTCAATTGCTCCACTGCACTAACAGGGTTTGAATAAGGTTTTGTACTTTCCGCACCAATATCAATGATATCAGCACCATCATTAATTAATTTATTCAAATGTTCTATTGCTCTGTCATAATCATAAAATAGCCCGCCATCCGAAAATGAATCACGCGTTAAATTCAATATTCCAACTATTTTTGGAGATACAGATTCTTTGCTTTCCATAATGGTTTCAATTTGCTGAGCAAGCACTCCCATCGAAAATGGCTGAAATTTCAACTTTTCAACGATTTTTTTTATTTGAGAAATGCTTCCACCTAATATGCAATCAGAAGTTTTCACCGCAGCAGTTAATATATCACGATGAATAGCACAATCTGCACCGACACTCAATGCGGTTTGCTTTAAAATATTGACCTGCGGCAAAGATAAATCAAATATTTTTATATTTTTATATTCATATTTTAACAAAGCATAATTGATATAAGAACTGTCAAACCCAACAGATGACATTTCTTCGTAAAGTTTATCGCTTGATATTGTTTTTAAAAGAAATTTCTTCATAAACAAAATAATAACACAAAAAGAGAGAGGACACCATAGTCAATGTCCTGCTCTCATTTTCTTACGCCTTTTGAATTCTATTATTTAGAAATTGTTGATACTGTTGTTGCAGCACCTGCAATATTTGTACAGAATGCAGTGAAACTACCGAATAAATCAGCAATTTTCTTACCAACTTTTGAATTTGCAGCATCAGCAATTGGTTTCAAAGCTTTATTTTCTTCAGCAGCTTTTGTCAAATTTGATGTAACTGCATCTGAATAAGCTTCAGTATCTGTTTTCATGTTTTTTGTAAATTCATCTTTACCTTCAGTAATATTTGTCAATGTTGCCATTGCTTTTTGTGATTTTTCAATAACATCCATAGCATTTACATTACTTGTACCTTTAAATGAAACACTTGAAATTGGACTTATCATCATTTATTGTAACCTCCTAAAGTTTACACTAAAATTCGTTTTCATCTACTGAGTAGTCATCATCTGACGATGAATCTGAAAAGTCATGACTTTCATCTGACGAATCTACATCAGTATTATAATCGTTTTCATTTGCCTTGTCAATAGCCTTATCAACAAGATGTTCAGTATTGCTTGAAACTTCTTTTTTTACAAGACCAAAATCTTTCATAGCAACACCAACAGCTGCACCACCAGCAATTAATGAAATAATTTTTTCATCAATTTTTGCGGCTTTTACTTTGTCAACAAAAGATTTTAATTTATCTGATTTTGACATTATTTGCTTTGTTATTTCTAAAGTTTCTTCTGCAGATTTTCCTAAAACAGCAGCCGCAGCCTTTTCTTTTGCTTTTTCTTCAACTTTTTTCAAAGTTTTATCAACAACTTTACCAATATTTCCTGTAAATAATTCGGCAGCCTTACCTAAACAGATTTTTGTTGCAGTGAAAGCAATCAAAACACCAATTGCTTTTGATGCAAAACCACCAAGCTTAGAGATAGCTCCGCCATTTTCACCGGATTGTTCAGACATACGTTTAAATTCGTCTTGTTTTGCACGAAGTGCATCTAAATCCGGCATTTCGCCACGGAACGCAATATTTGTATTGTTATTTTGTTTTCGATTAGCCTTTACTAATGTTTGAGCTAAACCAATAGAATTTACAGTCATAAACCTTACACAAATATAAACTACCTACATAAGTATAAAGTCTAAAAATGCATGTTTTTTGCTAAAATTTCCAAAAGAAATATAATTTTTGTTACAAAAATTAATATTTATTAAAAAAAAGGGCTCGTTTTGAATAACGAACTCTTTTTTTTAAAAGCTATATTTACTTACAACTTGTAACAGTTGTGGATAATGTTTTATCACTATGGTTACATTTTCCACTTGAATTTGCATCAATATAGTCCATATTATCTGCATTTAATATCCAAATACTACACCCAATACCAGTTCTAAAACATTCTTCTACGCAAAAATCATTCCAAGGCTGACCATTTGCATCGTAACAAAAATTAGGCAATACTCCATCACGAGTAACCCTAAAAGCAAAAATATCCATTCCCTGAACATTTTTTCCCTTATTTGGTCCATCAATATCAATCATTAAATATCCACAATATCCATTAGGACTATTACCACACATTTTGTTCCAAGAATCTTGATAGTTATCACAATATGAAAAACCACTTGCAGCTATTGCAGATGGATAAGTTTTAAAAACAGGATTCGACCAAGAAGAATCATGTAAATCTTTAGGATAACCTTTCATACATACTCCATCAGAAGAACTTAAACATGTTTTTTGAACTTTCATAAACTCAGTTATTCTATTAATATATCTCTGCTGCATTGCTAAACTTGTTGAATCATTTACAAACCAAGTTTCAACAGGTCCATAAACAGCAGTTGCTCTTTCATGTGCCTGAGTTAACTCTGCATAAATCTTTTTAACTTTTGTAACCTTCTCCATATTGTTTGTTGAACTATTTAAATTAGGAATCGTTAAAGCCGCGACAATTCCTATCACACCCATTACAATTAGAGTTTCTGCAAGAGTAAATGCTATAAATTTCTTTGTATTTTTTAGAAAAGAGTCGAACTTATTAGAATCCTTGCTATTATTGGATTCTACTTCTTCTCTTAGCAGCACCCCTTTGTTCATGAGTATTTGCTCCTTTCTGATTTTGTACATAATAATTATATACCCAAATTCCATGCTTTGCGAAGATTTTTTTATTTATTTGTAAACCTTTTGGTGGCAAAAGATTCGCTTTATTTATACTCAACAAATTCTGCATTTACAATGCACAAATCTTCACCTGTCGAATTATTCTTTACTACTACTCTGACTAAATTATCATCAACTTGAGCTTCAGACAGAACTTGATTTCCGTATTGAATTTCTTTTTTGTAAACCATATCCAATGTTTTCAATTTATATTTATCTTTAAATTCTTTAGGTAAAACTTCAAATGCCCAAACAATGTAATTCATATTATTAACATGCATATTAACATCAATATCATCGTATCGAATTTTAAATTCTTCACGATAATCTATTCTTTCAGGAGCATGAACCTTTGCAAAAGATAAGTCATCTTCTCTTTTTTCAACCTTATTAAATTTATTTGGGAAAATCACATTAGGCATCGCCATTGACTTATCTTCAAAATTCACCAGTGCCCAATAACTTAAAACTTTACCTAGTCTTTCACCGCTTTGAGAGAATAATTCAAAATCACGATGAGCGAATAATTTGTTATATCCTCTGGCTTCAGTTTGAATAATTATATCTTCTATATTTTGCGGATAATTTTCAAACTCCATACGATATTTTAATAAAAACCAACCTAAATTTTTTGATACGACTTCATCATAACCAAAACCACCTTCATCGGCAGCAAATGTTGCCACGTCTTGCAAAAAATTTAGTAGCGCGGATGGTTTTAGAACTTTATGATAATCCATTTCGCTATATCTTACATTCAGTTTACGTTCTTTATAAAATGGTGAAGTTTTATCTAGCATGCTAAATACGTCTCCTTTATCAATTTACAATCATCTTCTATATTTGGACTTTCGCAAACAACAACACCTTTTACATCAAAGGTTTTCATTGCTTTTAATAAATCCTTATAATTCATATCCGATTCTTCCAAAACTAAGTGATGTTTTTCGCCCTTTTCAGAATAAGCAATACCCGCCAAATGTGCATGGAAATTATTTATTGCGACATCACCCAATTCATTTGAGATTTTTTCTAAAATAGCGCAAAAATCATCATATGTATTAAATCCGCCACCGCTTCTTGCGTGAACATGAGAAAAATCTATACAAGGCAAAACCTGATTAAATTCTTTAGATAATTTTATAATTTCATCAACATCACCCCATTGTGTACCTTTACCCGTCGTTTCCGGTCTTATCCAAATTTTATTATTTTCTTTTTCTAATATTTCTATTATTTTTGCAGTACGTTCGACAACTCTTTTAAAAACAACTTCTTTGTCATTACCTAAGTAAAATGCAGCATGATAGGTTATACTGTAACCGCCAAAATCATTTGCAACCATTGCAGTATCAACAATTCTTGTAATACTTGCATCTATCTTTTCTTGTTCTCTTGCATTCAAATTTATATAATATGGACCATGGGCAGTAAAAACATGATTTTTAGATGCTTCTTTTATCACTTTACGAGATTTATCACTCATCCTGACACCTTGGACAAACTCGATTTCAATACCATCTAAATTCATCTCATCTATAACTTTTATGGCATCCTGATACCCTACTTTTTTATCGGTTCTTAAAGGCATTCCGGCTGTTATAAAATTCAATTTATCCATATTAATTAAATACCTCGCCAACTTTTGGATTTAAAATATTAATAAAATCCTTTGCATTACCAACAAAGAAACTTCCAAACTGAATCGCCGTAGGTGCAATAAGTCCATCTCCCGTCATTATATAAAATTTATCATCAGTTATTTTTACAATCGTACCGCACTCAAATCCGGTCAAATCAGTTTTTTCACATTCTGCCATAAAAATCTTTATCATATTACCTCTAAATGCTGCCGATGCAATCAAAAACGGATTTAGAGCTCTAATAAATCTTTCTATATCTGCCGCAGACTGTTTAAAATCTATAAATAAATCCTCGTCTTTTATACTTTTGCCAACTACAAATTCACCATCAGGCTGCTTATACCTTGGTAAATCTCTCTTTTCGAGTTCTCCCAAAGCAGATACTAACATCTGCATTCCTAATAAGTTTAATCTGTTAAATAGAGTTCCCATTGTTTCTATTGGAGAAATTTCTACTTTTTTTTGAAGAATAACATCCCCCGTATCAAAGCCTTCGTCCATAAAATGAAGCGTTACACCTGTTTCATGTTCGTTATTAATAATGACCGTAGAATAAGGATTTCCGCCTCTATACTTTGGTAAAAGAGATGGATGAATGTTTATAAATCCGTGCTTTGGAATATTTAACAACTCTTTTGGAATTTTATAATTAAATGATGCAACAACGGCAGCATCAATATCCAAATTATCCAAATTTTGCAACAATTTCGGAGATTTTAAATCATCCCATTCAATAAAATTTAAATGTCTAGAAACAACAAAATTTTTAAAAGCTAAGTATGTATTATGAGATTTCTTTGGGCCCATAACCCCAACAATATTAACACCCGCAGCTAACAAACCATCCAAACAAACGTATGCCATATCAGGAATACCGACAAACAATATTCTTTTTTTAAATTTTTTAGTAGTAAACATAATTTTTAGCCCAATAAAATCCTGCTGCTGCAACCATTATAGATAATACAACACTTAATATTACGTACAAAATAGCGACAAAATATTCGCCTCTTTTCAAAATTTCAACAACCTCAAAGGCAAATGTACTAAATGTAGTAAAGCCACCGCAAAAACCAACCGTCAACGCGTATTTATAATGATTTGGAATTAAATGGTAATCAAACAAAATAAATGCTGAAAGAACTCCCAATACAAAAGAACCAATCAAGTTTACACTTAAGGTTGCAAGAGGAAAATTAAATCCAAAAAATTCCGTATAAACAAAGCTGGTTAAATAGCGTAACACAGCTCCTATGCCACCACCAATAAAAATAGAAAAAATATTTAATAACATATTACCTCAAAATAAAAAGGGGAAATAAAACTTCCCCTTTTTGTCTAAAGTTTACTAAACTAATGCTGAGTAAGATTCAGCTTGTTTTTTCAAGTCCTCAGCTTTGTCAGTTTCTTCCCAAGGAACAGCAATATCAGTTCTGCCCATATGACCGTAAGCAGCTAATTTTTGATAGAATTTACCACCATTTTTTGCAGGTAAGTTTCTTAAATCAAACTTATTAATAATAGCCACAGGTCTTAAGTCAAAATTCTTGCTTACTAATTCAGATAAATCATCATCTGAAATTTTGCCTGTTCCGAAAGTATCAACTAAAACTGAAATAGGTTCAGCAACACCAATAGCGTATGCTAATTCAATTTCACATTTTTCAGCCAATCCTGCTTTTACGATATTTTTTGCTACATATCTTGAAGCATAAGCTGCAGAACGGTCAACTTTGGTTGGATCTTTTCCTGAGAATGCTCCACCACCGTGTCTTGAGTAACCACCGTATGTATCAACGATAATTTTTCTACCTGTTAAACCAGCATCACCTTGAGGTCCGCCAATTACGAAACGACCTGAAGGATTTACCAAAATAACAGTATTTTCATCAGGTTTAATTGCTTCACCATTAAATACATAATCTATTACAAGTTTTTTAATATCATTTTTAATTATATCTTGAACTTTTTGGTTATCACTCACATTACCAATAACAGGATCATGTTGAGTAGAAATAAGAACAGTATGAATTCTTGATGGTTTACCATCAACATATTCAACTGTAACTTGAGATTTACCATCTGGTCTTAGGTAATCTACCAAACCTTCTTTTCTGATTCTTGATAATCTGTATGATAATTTGTGAGCCAAACTTATTGGTAATGGCATTAATTCAGGTGTTTCATTACAAGCATAACCAAACATAATACCTTGGTCGCCTGCACCAATATCTGTCGTTTCGCTTTCTGATGTATCAGCATTATCATTACGAGATTCTAATGCTTTATTTACACCACCTGCAATATCTGTTGATTGTTCATCAATACTTGTTAAAACAGCACAAGTTTTGTAATCAAAACCACCACCATTTTCACCGTCATAACCAATACCCTTAATTGTGTTTCTAACAACTTGCGGGATATCTACATAACAACTTGATGTAATTTCACCACAAACAAGTGCCATACCTGTTGTTACTGTTGTTTCTGCGGCAACACGTGATTTGTTGTCTTTTGACAAAAATTCATCCAAAATAGCATCTGAAATTTGATCACATACCTTGTCCGGATGACCTTCTGTTACTGATTCAGAAGTAAATAAAAATCTTTTAGATGTCATCATCTTCTCCTTAATTTATACTACCCGCCGGTAAGGTTTTTAATTCCGACCCGGCACTATTTACATCGTATATAGTAAACCAAAAAGGAATAAAAAGCAAAAATTTAAGGGATTTTATTAAAAGATGTAACTATTCGTTTTACCAAAAGTAAATTTTTTTCTAAATAAATACTTTTAATAGAAAAAGGTAGTGTATAGTCATGGGATTAATTCAATTAAATAAAGTTGCTGCTTTACAACAGTTACAGAGAAAACAAGCATCAGTTAAAACTCAATTACCGGCACAAAAACCGGATTCATTTGAGCGTACAAAATTTAATATCAATGATGCAATAAACAATCTTTCAGCAATGAAAGGTTTAAGCGGCAAACCAAGATTTAACGAAGAAAAATTGAATCTTATTAAAGCCGAACTGGAACAAGCTCCAGAAAAATGGGAACCCTTTAAAACAATAATTAAAAATCCAAAAGTTATCGGTTCAATTGCATGTGAATTATTGGCAAAAGATAGCGATGACTTAAAAAATATTGCAGACCTATCTGAATTAAAAAAAGAGGATAATTCGCCTAAATTCAGTGCTTTAGAATTAAGAAATTTAGCTAAAAATCTTGCAGGAGAAGAAATTAAAAAATTTAAAATTTTATCTGAATGCAATTTAGGCATTGATAATTTAATTGAATTGGCTAAAAATGAAAATTTAACTAAACCTGAAAAAGCTGTTATAAAAGTTTTAGAAATGGACAAGCTTTGCAGACCAAAAAACGGTTTTTATAATTTAGAACTAAAACCTGATATATATGACAAAAAAGCTTTTATGATAACAGCAATGACAGATTCAGTTACCAAAAAACAACTTTTGGACAAGAATTTGAACAGTCTTGCTATTGAAGAAAACAAAACAATAACAAAACCTGATGGAAGAAAATATACAATCAAAAAGAATGCCGATTATAGAAATAATACGACATCAAAAGTAGTTCTTGAAAACAATCCTAAGTTACCACAACCGGTACTGGTAAGCGAAATTAGGGTAATCAAGGATAAAAACGGAAATAAAGTACGCACAGAATACACATCCCAATCCGAAGTGCCCGGAGTATTAAATATCAAACATGTTTTTCCTGACGGCAGAGAACAAATAATCTCCTCTGCTACATTTGATAAAAAAACAGGTGTAACTTCAGTTAAGAAAAATATGGTTTCTCTTGACGGAACTAAAACAGAATACCTTTTCGAAGACGATAAACAAGGCAACAGAATTGCTGATTACAAAATTACAGACAAAAAAGGTAATGTATTATTAAACAACTCTCTAAGCTTTGAAGTTGTTAACGACAACAAATTTATATCTTCTCATAACAAAAATAAATATGAAATAGAAGTAAAAGACAAATCAATAAATATCAAAGACGTAAATAACAACAAAACTCACACAATAAATTTTGAAAATTACATTGATGGCAGCAAAAACAAAATTCTCGACGTAATGAAAAAAATGCCGGGTGAAGAATTAATTGCATTAAGCAAAAATACAAAAGAACTTGAAGGAATAGATGACATTGTATATTCTACATACGGTGCCGTAAACAAAAAAATCAAAACAGGCGACAATTTATTTGTAATGCTTCATGAACTTGGACATGCAAAAGATTACGGACAAGTTGACGTAAAAGAAAAAGAAACACTAACAAAATCAATTTACAACAACAAAAAAGTTAACGAAATTTTTGAAAAAGAAAAAGCATTGTTTAACAAAGCTTTTCCTGATGCTCAACGTAATCATATTAACTACTTTATAAAAGAATCCGAATACAAAGATGGTATTCAAGAAGCAATTGCAGAATCAAATGCTCTATTGAGCACCTATAACAATGACGATTTATTTGCAATAAGAGCACAATATTTACAACAATATTTTCCAAAAACAATAGCAACACTTGCTAACGAATTAAGTAAATAACATTATTTACAAACTTGTTTGTTTTTTTATAAATATGGTAATATTAAATTATGCATAAATTTGTACAACCGAATAAACATAATTTAAGACAAATACCTATAAGTGAATTTGCAGATTTTATTCAAACAGAATACGAAGGTTCTAAAACAGAATTTTTAGTAAATTCTATTGAAGGTTGGATATTAGCTAATTTTGAAAAGACTATATACCCAAATGATTTAATGCCTTCAAAACAGCTTATGTCAGATTTACTGGACATAAGCACAGGCACAGTCCAAAACATATACCGACAGCTTGAAAATAAGGGTTTGTTATATTCCAAACAATGCATTGGAACAATGATAGCCGACATAAATAATAAAGATATACAACTTAGAAAATCCTCATCCAAAAGGGATTTGGCAGTTGAACTCATTAAATCTTTTATTAAAAAGAATAAGTTTAAAACCGGCATGCAATTACCATCTGTCAGAGCCATCTCACAATATATAGGAATTTCTGTAAACACAACAGGCATTGCAATGGAAAGCCTTGTACAAATGGGGATTATAAACAAATCACAAAATAAAGACCAATGCTGGATACTAAATAATGACTCTTTTGATATAGAATTGCAAGACGGCACTTCTTTGATATATCAAATAACAGAAGATTTAAAAACATATATTGCTAAAAATTTTAAAATAGGCGACAAACTTCCAACGCACCAAAAACTTGCAGAAATAGAAAAAGTCAGTGTAAAAACAATTCATAGTGCAATAGAAATACTGACAAAAGAAGGAATTATCTTACCAAAAAGAGGAAGATACGGGACATGCATTACAAAAATCCCTAACAAATCGCACTTGCAGCCGAATGTAGAATCTGCGATTTTTGCAAAATCGCAATTCACAGCCAGATATCACTATAATCATATTCAAGATTCAATAAAAAATTTGATTATTGAAAAATATACAGTCAATTCAAAATTACCATCAATAATAGAAATGGCTGAAATTATGGACGTAAGCCCAAATACAATTAGAAAAGCTTATTCAAATTTATCAAAAGAAGGGTATCTAACATTTACCAGAGGTAAATATGGCGGAACATTTGTTAAACAAATTCCTCAATCAATTGATAATAAACCGTTTGAATGGGTCGCAGTAAATCCAAAATACGCAGATTTTAATGAAAATTAAAATTTCACTACTTGCAACTTGTAACTGTCCAAGGAATAGTTTCCCAAGATAAAGTATTATTGTTAGGACAAATTGCAGCTTTCTCTTTTGTAGATTTATCCTTTGTCAATAAATAATCCATATTATCATTTTCAAGAACCCAGACTGCACAATAAACTCCATAAAAGAAACAATCTATAGATTCCCAACTCAACGAATCTGTACGATGAGGCTTAATACCATCACGAGTAAAATAAAAGTGAAAAATATCTATACCCTCTGTATTTTTACCCTTATTAGGACCATCAATATCTACTACAATTTCACCGCATTGTTCATTTGCTGTAACATAACTAGTAGCACACCCATCTCCACTTGAATTTGCTTTTATACTAATACTCGTTCCATCTGCCAAAACTGCACTTGGATATCCCTGAATATCTTGAGTTGAACTAGCTGACTCTGATAATGCAGGTATCCAGCCGGTAATAAAACAATTATTATCTTCTGTTCTACAAATTTTTGACATCTTCATAAACTCTGATATCCTATCAAAATATTTTAATGAACAAGCATCATATTCACCAAAATTCGTACAACCAAGATTCGTAAACCAATTTTCAACAGGTCCATACACAGCAGTTGCTCTGTCGTGAGCCTCACTCAATTGTGCATAAATTTTTTTTACACGAGTTACTTTTTCTTTATTTCCGGTTGAACTGTTTAAATTTGGAATAGTCAATGCAGCAACAATTCCTATTACACCCATTACAATTAGTGTTTCTGCTAGAGTAAATGCTATAAATTTCTTTGTAATTTTTAGAAAAGAGTTAAATTTGCTAGAATTCTTAATATTACTGAATTCTATCCTGTTTGCTAGTTGCATTAATTTATTCATTAGCTTTTACGCCCTTCAATTTTGTACGTAGTGATTATATACCCAAATTTCATGCTTTACAAACACTTTTTTACTTTTATTAATGGTCAATATTTTATCACGGAATTACTTAGTCGCTATGCTCCTCGTTATGACGTTATGAGTCATTACCGTGGCGATCCATCATTGTATTAAACTATATATTTTAATTAACGTATTTATTATATAAATCCGGTCTTTTTAGTTTTGTTCTCTCTATCATTTGATTATGGCGGTATTCATTTATTTCTTTATGATTTCCGCTTAATAACACTTCAGGAACATCATATCCTCTGTATGTTCGAGGTTTTGTGTATTGGGGGTACTCTAACAAACCGTTTTCAAAACTATCTTCTTCTGCTGATTCAATTTTACCTAATACACCATCAAGTTTACGACTTACACAATCAATTAAACATAATGCGGGCAATTCTCCACCCGTTAGCACAAAATCACCAATTGAAATTTCTCTGGGTTTTATAATCTCTCTTATTCTCTCATCATAACCTTCATAATGTCCACAAAGAATAATTATTTGGCTATAATCAGCTAAATCTTTTGCAATATCATTACTGAAAGGCTCACCTTGCGGAGTCATCATTATTGTGCAAGATTTATCAGTTTTTGAAATACTTTCATAAGCATCAACATAAGGTTGTGCCATCAAAACCATACCTGCACCGCCTCCATAAGGAGTATCATCAACTTTTTTATGCTTATCCTCCGTAAAATCACGAGGATTAACAGTATTTACAGTAATTGCATTATTCTCAGATGCTCTTTTTAATATACTGTAACTACAATAAGAGTCTATCATTTCAGGAAATAAAGTTAAAACATCAAATTGCATTACTCAATCAAACCTTGAATCTCTGTAACATAAACTTTTTTATTTTTTATATCAACCTCAGGCACAATAGCATTTACAAATGGCACAAGAGATATTTTTTTTGATAATCCTCTCACAGAAAGCAAATCATTTGCCCCGTTTGAAGATACACCAACTACTACACCAACTTTTTTATCATTTGTGTAAACGTCTAAACCAATCAAATCATCAACAAGATATTCACCATCTTCCAATGATTCTTCAAACTCGTCTTGAGGAACATATATTAGCATGTTTTTATATAACAATATGTCATTAATAGAATTAATACCCTCAAATTTTATAATAGCAAATTTATTATTAAATTTTACATACTTTATTTTCATTGGCTTATATTCATTTTCTATCAAAATGTAGGCAAGCCTAAGATTTGCTAAGAAATCTTTTTGATTCTTAGAATAACCTACTTTTGCTTCACCTTGCACACCATGAAAATTTAATATTTTTCCGACAGAAATATATTCACTATTCTTCATCTGTTTTTTTAGGTTTTCTACCTCTTGTTTTCTTTTCAGGCTTTTGTTCAACTTCTTTTTCTTCAGAAACTATTTCACTTGGAGCTTCCTCAGCTTCAGCTTTTTTAGATTTTCGTGTTCTTTTAGGTTTTTCTTCAGTTTCAACGGTTTCAACGGGTTCAACCGGTTTACTGTTTTTAAATTCTTCTGGAGCATCAGGTCTGTCAGAATTCCATCTTTCAAGTCCCATTTGTCCTCGAATTAAACCGATACCAACGTGAACACGCCATTCATCCATCTTTAATTGAAGTGCAATAATTTTATGGCATCCAATCGGAGGCAATGGCAACATTGGCTCATACAAACTTCTTATAGCCATTAACTGATCCGGAGAAATTGCCAACTTACGTTTTGGGAACGGTAATTTTGGCAACATCATTTTTTGTCTTACCAAATTTATACCAAAGAATACTTTTTTAGGTTCTAACCCTATTTTTTCACCAATTACTTCATGTGCATCAGGATTAGGCAATGGTAACATTGTCTTATATAATGCTTCAATTTGTTCTAACTGTTCCTTATTAATAAGTAATTGTTTTTGCTGCTGAGGTCTTTGAGGTCTGCCACCAGGTCTGCGATTTTGGAAACCACCCGGACGAGAATTTCCTCTATTGAATCCACCACGTTGCGGGCCTTGGTTTCTGTTACTATATCCGCCGCGTGATTGATAACCGCCTTGATTTCTGTTATCATATCCGCCACGAGATTGGTAACCACCTTGACCTCTGTTATCATATCCACCACGGGATTGGTAACCACCTTGACCTCTATTATTGTATCCACCGCGTGATTGGTAACCACCTTGATTTCTGTTATCATATCCGCCACGAGATTGATAACCGCCTTGACCTCTGTTATCATATCCGCCAGCAGAATAACCGCCTGCTGAATATCCACCGGCTGAATAACCCCCTGTTGAATATCCACCTGAAGAATACCCGTCATGGCTATAACCGGAGTTTTCTGAATTATAACTTGAAGAATAATTTTGATTTTGTTCTTCTCCTGCACTACGTTGTTGCTGATCATTTGCATCATGATTACCGGAATCATTTCCCGGCATCATGCTCTTATCAGGATACAAACAATTTGGACAAATAACCCTTTTCGGATTTTTCGTTTCAAACTCTGATCCACATTTAATACATTTGTTTACATACATAGTAATGCCTCTTAATTTTTCATTTAATAAATCCTACCCATATAAAACGGACTTAAATCTATTTGCTTTCTACCATACTAATCAAATAATAAATTTCTAAACGTATATTTCCTTAATAACTTATTATAATTCGTGTACCTAAGATATTATAACAGAGGTCAAAATAAAAATCAATTATTTTTGTAACAGAAATGTTACAGGGCCATCATTAATAAGTTCAACATCCATCATTGCAGCGAATTTTCCGGTTTGTACACCTATTCCAGACTTTCTTACAATATTAATAAAATCTTCATACAGCTTTAAGGCAAGATCAGGTTTTTCGGAGTTATCAAAACTTGGACGAGTACCTTTTTGACAATCTCCACACAAGGTAAATTGCGACACAATCAAGATTTCTCCTGAAATATCAGATATTGAACGATTCATTTTACCATTTTCATCTTCAAATATGCGTAATTTCAAAACTTTATCTGCAAGCTTTTCAGCATTTTCAATAGTATCACCTTTTTCAACACCGACAAATGCCAATATACCATGCCTAATTTTTGAATATAAATTACCTTCAATTGTTACAGATGCATGTTTAACCCTTTGAATTAAGCATTTCATTTAATAATTCCCTCTTTATTTCCAATATATTTTTAAACTCTTTTACATCTATAAAAACTGTATCTAAATATACAACCAAAGCATTAAATAAATTTAAAATATCCTTCATATCAGATGCCTCTGCTTTTCGCAATTCAGGTTCCAACAACAAATATGAAGGCATTTGAATGCAATTCAATAATTTGCTTTTTGCACAATAGTTTTCTTTAAAATCTATATACAATGTCATTAACTGCTTAAATTGCATTAAACATGTGTCGTTAACACTTAATTTTAATTGGTAAGCATCTTTGAATGTTTTTATTATGCCATCTTTTAATCCTAACAACTTTTCAGTATCAAGTAAATATTTTAGTTCCTTTTCAAAATTGTTAATAATTTTGGTTAAATCATATGCATAGGCTGTATTCAGTATAGGCTTTTCCATAATAGTCTTTTCTTTTAATATATCTCTCAATGGAATATCCTTAAAACCATTTATTTTTGCACCAACCAAAGACGTATTATACAAATTTAATCTATCTTTAAACTTATTTGCAAATTTTTCAAACTGAATAAGAAAAGATGCATAATCTACTGTTGTCGGTAATTTATTACCTCCAATGCCATCAACAGTAACCAAATTATTTTTAATCATGTTTAAGCGAATTTTTGCAATTTCTAATTTTTCATCATCACTACATCCTGCACTATCAGATGTTAAAGCATCTTTTAACTTATTTACATCTGCTATTATCTCAACTTTTCCGGTTTTTTGATCAACGCTATACGTTATAATATTTTGTTTTGAGCCGGAAGAATAGCATTTTCCATCAACATATGCAAAATCTTGTCCGACAAGAATTATGTCTTTACAACCAAATATAACTGCACAATAAAGAGCCATGTAAGACACCGTGCCAATAGAAACTAAATTAGACACATCTATGCCTGCCCAATCTGCCCACAATGTGTTTGCAAAACTTGTAACTGACGGATATGAAAAAATATTTTTGAAAGCAGCCTTATGCATATCAAGATTTGTTAGCGGTTCTAAAATCAAATTTGAATTACTTAAATCTAACCCCTCAATTTGCGAAGTTGAATTACACATATCAACAATAGTAACAAAGTCTGGAGTTATACCGTTCAAACACAAGGTTCTTGTCGCATTACCAACTGCAATTAAAACAAATTTTTCTCTGTTTTGCTTTATAGTATCTAAATTTTTATCTAAAGTCGGTCCGGCAGATACAACCAGTGCTGTCTTATTTTTATACAAATTTTTTAATACTGTTATCGGAGGTTCTTTTATAACATACTCCATATTTTCAAAAACATTTTTAATTGATGTTAACAATCTGCCTCTAATATAATTATTATCTATTATTATCGCACCCATTTCCCATTGCAGATTATGCACAAATGCTTTCAATTCTTCAGTAAATATTCGATTATAACTAGGCAATAGAGAAATAACAGTTTTTGAATCTTGAGTATAGCTTTTTTTATACACTTCTAAAAGAGTTTCAAAATCATTAAATACATATACATTTCTTCTTGATAGTTCATTTGTAAAATCAACAACTTCTAATGTCGCAGCTAAAATTTCAATATTAGGCTCATACAACAAAACAATACCTTTTGAATTATTAGCAAACTGTTGAAACAAATATCCCAAACCAAAACCATATATAACATGCAACATCAGAGGATGATTTTCAGTTTTATTAAAGATTTCGACAGCTTCATTTTCTGCACCGTTTAAATCATGTAAAAAAAAGCCGTTATAAACCAAATTAGGCTCATTCAAAACTGTTTGAGCAAAATAAATCTCATTTTTTAATTCTGTTATTTTAATAATTTTTTCGCTTAATTTTGGATTATAACGTGAAATACACGCCAAATTAGCATCTAAAACAGGATTATGTTGCAACTTTCCCCCTTAATTGCCCACAAGCAGCATCTATATCCGCACCTCTTTCAAGTCTTACTGTTACTTTTTTACCTGAATGTTCTAATATATACTTGAATTTCATTATTGAATCATTAGTTGGTTTTTTATAGTCATTTTCTACAACTGAATTGTATGGAATAAGATTTATATTACATTTTATGCCCCTTAATAACTCTGCAAGTTTTTTGGCACACTCAAAAGTATCTGTTAAACCACTTATCAATAAATATTCAATTGTAACCCTTCTCCCTGCGATTTCAAAATATTTATCCAAAGCTTTTTTCATTTCGCTTATAGGATATTTTTTATTTATAGGCATAATTTGATTTCTAATTTCATCAGTTGGAGCATGCAATGACCAAGCCAATGTTGATTGAGAATTTGCCTTTGCAAAATTTTCCACATTCGGTGCAATACCACTTGTAGATACTGTTATCCTCCTCGCTCCGATTTGACAATTAACATTTAACAAATCAATTGCCCCTAAAACATTATCCAAATTTAACAAAGGTTCACCTTGCCCCATGAATACAACATTCGTAACCTTTAGACCTGTATCCCTTTGTATTGTTAAAACCTGATCTACAATCTCTGAAGAAGTTAAATTTCTTACAAAACCACCTTTTCCTGTTGCACAGAATGAACAATTTACAGCACACCCTACTTGAGAACTAACACAAGCCGTTAAATTTGCTCGATTATCAAATCTCATTAAAACAGTTTCCACGCACTGACCGTCTGAATATTCTACAAGGTACTTTATAGTACCATCTGAACTTACCTGTTTTCTTTTAATTTTTGAGGTAGTAACAACAGCAATCTTACTTAATTCTTCTCTAAATTTGAGTGATAAATCAGACATTTCATCAATTGATGAAACAGATTTTAAATATATCCAATTTTGAATTTGTTTTGCTCTGAATTTAGAACCTTTTAATTTTTCTACTATTGTTTCAAAATCGTCTGCTCTTAATCCTGAAAGTACAACCTTTTCCATTTTATAATATCTATAAATCCTCAAATTAATTTTACAACGAGTAAAAAAATTATAGCATATCATTAATAATTTGGCACAAAACTTAACTTAATTTATAAACAAAAAATAAATCAAATATTACCTTTTTCCAATTCTTTTTTAAAATGAGTTCTTATTTCTGAAATTGCTTTTATCGTTAAAACAATTTTTTGGATACTTTCATGCCAGCCCACAAAAGTACAAGTCGGATGAAGCATTTGAATAGGATTATCCGGATAATCACGACAAATCGAAGGTCGATTTTCGTAATCCGGACACTTATTATCTTCTGTAACCTTATTACAATGATAATAATAAACCTTTTCTCCAGATTCATTTATCAAATCTACATACAATTTAAATTGCTTTTCAGGCTCACTCATATCTTCATAAGGAGTAAAAACTGAAGTAAATTCCTGAGCATATTTATCGCCTCTTGAAGCTTTTTCTAACAATTGGACAGGAGAGAACTCACTAATTGCAAGTCTGCAACACGCACCACACATCCCACACCTAAATTGTTCTCTTTTCTCTTTTACCAATTTTCTTTGCAACTCAAGATGCTTTTCCACTTCAACATCCAAATAATTTGCAATTTCTTCATGCTTCAAACTATTTATTTCACCCTGCATTGCATGCAAAACCGAAACAAATATCTTTCTGTATTGTTGAACTAAATTTTCATAATGTTCTTTTAAATTTTCCATACTAAAAATGTTAGCACAAATTAGTCAAGTTACCAATGTTAAAAAATTAAGTTCTAAATATACTTACATAAAAAGGAGAGCAATATGACAAAAAAACTTGAATTATACAGATGCCATATATGTAATAACATAGTTGAAATATTACAAGAAGGTGTTGGTGAACTTGTATGCTGTAATCAACCTATGGAACTAATAAATAATAATACTTCAGAAATTGAGGACTTAAACGAAAAACATATTCCGGTAATTGAAAAAGAAATTGATAATGTAAAAATTCGTGTAGGTGCAGTAAAACATCCTATGACTAATGAACATCATATTAGCTTTATTCAAGCAATTTCAAACGACGAAAAATATGTAAAAACAAAATTCTTATCAATCGAAGATGAACCTGAACTAAATTTAAAAACAAGCAATAACTCACTTTGGGCAAGAGCCTTATGCAATATTCACGGATTATTTAAAGGAGATATTTAAAATGCTTAGCGAAAGATTAAATAATGCACTAAATGTTCAAATAAATAAAGAATTTTACTCTGCATATTTATACCTGTCAATTGCACACTTTTTTAATGAACACGGACTAAGCGGTTTCGGTCATTGGTGTAAAAAGCAAGCAAACGAAGAGATTGAACACGGAATAATGATTTTTAATTTCTTGACAGCATTAAACGGTAAAATAGAATTTAATCAAATAAATTCACCCACACATATATTTAAATCGCCAATCGAAAGCATTAAAGAAATTCTTAACCATGAAAAATATATAACCGAATCACTTAAAAGCGTTACTATAATTGCGAATGAAGAAAATGCTTTCACAACAAAATGCTTCTTGGAAAAAATGCTTGAAGAGCAAATTGAAGAAGAAGCAACTACATACAATATTTATTCTAAATTAAAGTTATTTGGGGAAAGTAAAAGTGCACTTTATCATATTGATAGAGAATTACATTCAAGACAATAGCAAAAAGGCTCTTTTATAAAGAGCCTTTTTTGTTTATTTAATAATTTTAGAGTTTCAATTTATTAAGTTAAACCGCCTGTTAAACCAGTAATAACTGCACCGATACCTGCACCAATTAATGTTCCAACTCCAGGACAGATAAATGTACCAACTGCTGCACCGATACCTGCACCTGCTGTTGCCGAACCTGCAACTTTTGCAGCTTTTGAAGATACAGTTTGTTTTGCACCTGTTATATATGCTACTGTTTCATCAGCTGTTTTTCTATTTGAGAAACCGAATGATAATATCTTTTTAACACCGGACATAAACGAACTTGAAGAATTATTTTTTATATCATCAGCAAGGTACGAACCTGTTTGTTGAGAATATAATCTTTCTGCATAAGCTTTCAATTGCAATTCTTCTTCTTCTGCACTTAGCCCTGTACTTAGTTGTTTACCGTATGAATTTTTAACCGCAAGAACTAATTTATCATATTCAGCTTTTACATTATCTAAATTATTTTCTTTTATTTCATTTTGCAAAATTTGAATTTGTCTTGAAATAGTTTCATTTTGAGATGCCATTCTGAATTGAGCATTGTTGTTATTTTTATACATTGCAACTTGTCTGTCAATACCAAAATTATCCCATTGCGACATCATTTGCATTTGACATTTTGGACTCAAAACACCACCAAATGTGCCTACTCCGTATGTTGGCATCATTGGCATCGTCATACCCATTGTACTTACACCCGTTAGTGGAGCATTCATTATATCCGCAGCTGTATTCATTGAATACATATATGGATTAATCATACCAAAATTAACTGTCATAATCTTAAAACCTCCGATAACTTTCGCTATCTTTTACCAATTTACCAAATTTGTTTTACACTTAAATAAAGTTTTTTTTTGAAAATTAATTGCTTTTTTATATAAATTTTGTAAAGTTTTGTTAATAAACAAAAAAAGAACCCTCGCTTTAATCGCCAAAAACGAGGGAATAATCAGTAAAAGAGACATCAATAACAATATGACACATGTTAAAATATTTTTCCAATATTGGACGATTAAGTTTATTTAATTTATAATTTCGTTATGAAAAATTTGTTTTTATCAATATTATTTATTTTAGTTATTTTGTGCAATCAAGCATTTGCTGAAGAAATGAGTAAATCTCAACAAGCAATAGCGTTTTACAATGATAACAACATTCCTGCGGCAATGAAAATTCTTCAATCCATACCTGAAGTAGATAAAACAGCACAAGATTGGCTTTTAATGGGAAATCTGCTACAAGATAACAATAAGAATTCTGAAGCTATATTTATGTATAAAAGAGCTATCTTAACTGATAAAAACTACTACAAACCATATTACAATTTAGCAAACATGTTACTTGATGAAGAAAAACCTTTAATGGCTATCGATAACTATAAAACAGTAACTAAATTAAAACCGGATTTTGCTTATGCATATTATAATATGGGATGTGCTTATTTAAAATTAAATGAAATAAAAAAAGCTAAAAGATGTTTTTTAAAAGCTATTGATTTAAAAAATACAGTACCGGAATTTCAGTACAACCTTGCACTTTGCCACAAAAAATTAAATAACAATAAAAAAGCACAACTGCATCTTGATTTTTACAATAAGTTAATGGAAAACAACTAATTTTATAATAATACTTGCTCATAAAGTTTGATGATATTAATATATATAATATGAAACTCAGTCAATTATTAAATCTTATTATAAAAATATTTCTTATATCTCTATTGTTATTTATCTTATACTGTCTAACAATAGGACGAGATTTTGGCAAACTTCAAGTAGATAAAGTAGTTGGAATGTACTACATACACATTGGAGATAAAGCATTAAAACAACACAATATGCAGGATGCAGTGAATGCATACCAAACAGGATTAAATAAATTTCCGGGGCACTACGAAGCATGGTTAAATTTGGGAAATATATATGTCGCTTATGAAGACTATTTTTCTGCAGCACAGGCCTACGAAAGTGCAATTTTAGCTAAACAAAACTATACACCTGCAAGAATGAATTTAGGAATTATTACTGCAGAAAAACTTGGAGATTTTGACAGTGCCATACTTCAATACCAAGCAATTATAGCAGCAAAGCATCATCTTATAACAATACCTTTTGTTTATAACAACAAAAAAAGTGAAACTGCAAATAAGGCTATTGCATATTACAATATGGGTAGAGCATACTCACAAAAAGCTTTTTATACACCAAAAGAAAAAAAATCCGAAAAAAGGATGTTGTTGGGAAAAGCCGCTTCTGCGTATGAAAATGCAGTCAAAATAATTAAAAACAGCTATGACATGTTTTATAATCTTGCACTGACTTATCACTTACTTGGAGATTACAGAAAAGCCGGTTTAAACTACTGCAATGCAATTTACGCAGAGCCTATGCAATACGAAGCTCATTATAATTTAGGACTTATGCTAAAACACCTAAATCAAGAAGCTTACGCAATTGATGAACTGGAAAAAGCAGCAGTACTATCGTCAGGACACCTCTCCAGAAATTCAAATTACATATTTGAAATATTAAATTCCGTATCAATGGATGCAAAAACAAAAGGAAAAGATACAAAGATTCCTAAAAACGATAAAGAAAAGAAGAAAGATAAGAAAAAGGATAATGCACCACAAGATTTGGAAAAAGGAAACATAGATGACACAGAAATAACACTTGTAAATGGAAAAATAACACCATCAGAAAGTGCGGATGCAAAAATTTTAGAAAATTTCAGAAAATGCAACTCTAAAACTTTATTCGAATTCAACTAGATAAAAGGAACATACTTCTTGATTACAATTGGATATGTAAGCTCTAATAACATAAATAAAACGACTGCAACAAAAGATATTAATAATCAAATTAATGATATTAAAAATTTTTGCAGTACTCACGAGCTTGAACTATCTAAAATTTATACAGAAATAAGTACCGATAACGATACAAAGCCGATATTGCTAAACATAATGAGTACCTTTTACGGCAAAGATGCAACCATTTTAATACAATCTTCTGATGTAATAAGTCTAAATGCAGATTTTAAAAATTGGATACTCGATGAATTCAATAGAATGAATTTAAAAATTATATTTTTAAATAACAAACAGGAAGAATTAGACAAACATAAAAATATTACATCTATAACAGAAAAAATTAAAAATATACCATCTCTCCCTGAAATAATAACCAAATCCATAGAATTGATGCAAAATGATAAAACAAGTGTTAATGATTTGGCTAAAATCATATCTAACGATATCGGCCTTACAGCAAGAGTTTTAAAGCTCGTAAATTCAGCATACTATGGATTTCCAAAACAAATTTCAACAATAGAACAGGCAATTTCTATACTGGGATTTACTACTCTCAAAGGACTAATTATATCTGCAAGCATATTTAAAATGTTTTCAAATAAGGGAAATTCATCATTTGATTACAAAAATTTTTGGAAACATTCTATTCTTGTTGCAACAACATCTAACATTCTTATCAAACAAACAGGTACAGATGAAAATGAAAATATTTTTTCTGCAGCATTTTTACACGACATAGGTAAAGTCATTTTTGCCCAATACGATTGGCAAAGTTATTCAAATGTTTGCAAAATGGATAATTTAACTGACACAGAACTTTTAAAAGCAGAAGAACATTATTGTGGATTAAACCATTGTGAGATAGCCAATTTGGTAGCATACTCTTGGAATTTACCTGATATTTTTTGCGATATAATAAGTTTTCACCACAATCCGCAGGCAAGTCAACATTACAAAAAAGAATGCCAAATTGTACAACTGGCAAATATAATCATAAAAGACATTTTAGATACGACTGAATTCAATATTGATAACATTACTTTAAATTTACTTGAAAATTTAAATATTTCGGGAGAAAATATAAATAAGATTAAAGATGAAGTCTTAAAACTTCTTGATAATATAAATAATCCGGATGGATTTTTAATATAGAAAAGGATAGTGTATATGAGCGAATCATTCAATCAAAATGATCCCCAATCAAAAGAATTAGCATTCTTGTCTGAAGTGTCTGTCGGTTTAACGCAGAATTCTGATCCGGCAGATATTATTGAAGCTCTTTCTGCCGCATTTCAAAATTTGATAAATTTAGAAAACTTAAATATATATATTTATGATGAAAACTCTCAAACTCTAAGAGATTATACAAAAAGTTGGATTGTTATTGATGAAATTCATGAAAAAGAATATACTGAAAAATTATATAAAATCGTAAGGACATCAAAATACGACGACTTTATCATCAATGACACATGCATTAATTTTAAAGATTTTTTAGATATAAACAAATATATCAGCACAAGAAGAAACACAATTCTTTTTCCTTTGATGAAAGAAGATACACCTTATGGACTTATCGAATTGATAATTAACCTTACAATTTCAGATATTCTGTCTTTAGATTTCTTTAAAGCATTGATTATTGCAGCATATCAAATTTCATTAAAGATTCAAAACAAAGTTTTAGCGGATAAGATGCAGGCAAATATTGATTTTCATGAGTCTATGAAAAATATTGCAAAAATCATTGAAACTCAATACGATTTGAATTACATCATTCCACTTATTGGAGAAATGATAGATAAATTTATTTCTGACCACCTGATTTATATATTTTTAAAACAGAATGATGAATTTAAATTAGTTTGGCCAACAGCTTGCAGAGATACAAACATATTAAAGATGGTTAGCGAAATGAGTAACGATACTCAATATATTCTAACGGATGATAACAGAATAGGCTTATTTCCACTGGTTGCGGCAGATTCATCTATCTTAGGATGTATTGTTGCTCACAGCCACATTGATAAATTAGCTCAAAGAGAAATAGACTACCTTGATCAATTAACAAAACAGTCTTCAATAACCATTCAACGTGCAAATATGTATGCAGAAGTTCTTCAACACGCAACATTAGATGCTTTAACAGGTTTAAATAACCGTCGTCAGTTTGAATCCCGATTAAAACAAGAAGTTGCAATAGCAAAACGTCAACAACGCCCACTTTGTGCGATAATGCTTGACATTGACTTTTTCAAAAAAGTAAACGACAACTACGGACACGCAGTTGGTGATGAAGTGTTGAAAAATGTTTCAGCAATAATTAAATCAAGCTTAAGAGAATCAGATATCCCATCAAGATACGGTGGTGAAGAATTTGCAATATTACTTCCATATACAAAACTTGAAGAAGCAGGAAGCGTTGCTCAACGTTTAAGAAGTGCAGTCGAATCAAAGCACATTGATTTGACAAAAGTTAAGGATGCAAAAATCAGCGAAATTCAAGTTACTATAAGCGTTGGGGTTTATCAATATCAAGAAGGTGATGAAGCACAACAATTATATACAAAAGCTGATAAAGCATTGTATTTTGCAAAAGAACATGGCAGAAACAAAGTTATAATCAACAGAGGATAAAATGAATCATTTTGAAATAACTTGTTGTTCAATAAAAGATACGGATACTTTGGCAAAGAATTTAGTTCCACTGTTAAAAGACGGCTGCTTTATAAACCTTTTTGGAGAAATCGGAGCCGGCAAAACTGCATTTGTAAAACTTGTAGCAAAATATGCTGAAGTAAAAGAACATGTTACAAGCCCTAGTTTTGTTATTTTAAACGAATACCACTCAGGAATAATTCCAATATACCATTTTGACTTATACAGATTAGAAAATGTTGGAGTTAAATCAATTTGCGAAGAATTAAGAGAATATTCTGAAGGTAAAATTGTAACTTTTGTTGAATGGGCAGAATTTTCACAAAATGAAATTCCATTTAACAGAATAGAAATCAATGTTACATACGAACAGGATGATAATAGAAAATATTCATTTAAATCATTTGGAGAAAAAGAAGACAATATAGTTGAGGAATTAAAGAGATGCTACTAACCTTTGATACCTGCTTAGACAAAACTTACGTTGCACTTGCTGAAAACGGAAACATTATAGATACAAAAACCATTGATAACAATGGAAGTACGTATCATTCCGCATATTTGATTTCAACAATTAGAGATATATTAAATAATAACAACATAAAACCTTCTGAAATAACAGAAATTGCAACAGATGTCGGGCCGGGAAGTTTCACAGGAATCAGAGCTTGCATGACTGTTGCAAAAGTTATGTCCCAACAGCTTAATATAAAAGCTATTGGAATATCTTCATTGGAAATAATTTCAAAATTACATAAAGCAAATAATAGAACCCTTGTATTACTTGATGCAAGGAAAAATATGACCTACGTTTGGGATGAAGAAATTTTGGGAGCTATAAATATCGAAGATGTAAAAGAAATGGTAAAAGCCGACAAATACTCAATTGTCTGTGATGAAAGTATGTATAAGATATTTTCAGAGATTACAGACGATATAAAAATATATACACAATGCAATAAAAACTTAGCAGAAATAATGGTGGATATTATAAATAGAAATCCAAAAAAATACAAAGAATACAATAAAAAGCTAACACCATTATATATTCAACCGCCACCTGTTTTTGGAAAGTAAAGACAATAATTTGTTACTTCGACTAAGATGTAGTTCTTTTCAAGGTTAAGATTTACCCAAAATTTTAGAAACATTTTGGCATAATAAAGTTTGTTCAACTACATACCGCTTAGCATTGCTTTGTCCATTTTGCTTTTATAAAAATCAGTATTAATATTTAACTTTTTACCTATATCAAGCAAAATATCCACAAATTCTCTATCTACATCATTTTTGTAATCTTTTATATTATTAATATATTCACCAACTTCATGATAAATTTTTGAGAAATAAATATTTTGAGCCTCAGATATTTCAACTTTTAATTCAAGTTTTTCAATAAAATCAAACAACTCTAAAATTGCTTCTGCTTGGTGTATCTCAATACTTGAAGCTAATCTGTTTATATATTTCAAAAGTTTATAGCTAAACAATTTTGATGTTGGCGTTTTATCTAACTCAATACCAATATTTTTAGCCTCTAAGTTAATGTCCGCAGCTTTTTGAACCACTTGCGGATCAAAACCGGACTTAAATTCATTCATAACATCATTAAACTGTTTTGTCAAAGCATAACCCGCAGCCAATTTAAATTCATCAGGAATAGTCAAACCTAATGTTTGCATGTGATAAACCGGAGCTTTGCCTTCATTATAAAGTTCATTATATGTTTGTGCGAATTTATCCATCTTATCTTTCAACAAGATTTGAAGAATCTTTCTTCTTTCTTCAATAAAGATATCTTTTACAGTAAAGTATTCTGTACCGAAATAACCATCAATAGCTCTAATTATCTCAGTTAAAGGATTTACCATAAATGTTCTTACTAATTCTTTTTGAATTCTCGTATATTCACTTTCAGTTGAGAATTCTTTTATTGCACAATGGAAATCACCATCTTGGTACTGTAACAATACAAATACCAAATTAGATTTTTCCAAAGTTACTCTAGAAAGTAATTCAATATGCCCAATAACAAAATTAGCATCGCCTTTTTGAACACGTTTATATGCATTCGTTTTAATTTTATAGCAATAAACATCTTCTTCTTCTTCCATATCTTGATATAAAGATGAAATTGCCCAAAGGGATGCAATTTGTTTTGTTGTAACAACAGATGGTTTCACAAATCTTTCAAAAATATCCTTACCATTACCATATTCTTTGAAATTACTTTGAGCTTCACTTAATATATCCAAGAATTTTGATTCATAATCTTTGTTTGTAAAGTTTGCAGCCAACTGCATTGCACGAGCAGCATATTTCATAATTTGAGTTGTTTCAATACCTGAAATTTCAGAGAAGAACCAACCACAGCTTGTGTACATTAACATTGCCTGACGTTGAATTTCTAATAACTCCATTGCTCTGACTTTTTCTTCATCAGACAAATTTTCTTTAAAGAATTCTTTTTGGAAAGCTTTAATTACTCTTTCACTTCTATCCAAAATAACATCTATATAACTATTTCTTGTTTGCCAAACATCAAGTTTAAAATATTTTTTACCTTCGTTTTCAAACAATACAGACAATTCATCACGTAAATAATCTAAAGCATTCCTTAATGGTTTACGCCACTTTTGATTCCAACCCGGATGACCACCGGTTGAACAACCGCAATCTTCTTTCCATCTACCAACACCATGGAAACAACTCCAAGAAGAAGCTTGTTTTATGTCAACTTCCCAATCACTTCTAAATTTATCCAAATATTCTCCGTAATTAGTAAGAACAAAACCTTCATCTTGAGCTTTAATTTTTAGGACATAAGCCAATGCCATATCACCAAATTTTGTATGATGACCATAACTTTCACCATCGGTTGCAATATTTACAAGTTGATTGTAATTTCTTGAAGAAGAAACCCCCTCTTTTAATCGTTTAATAAATTTATTTCCATCTTTTAACAACTCATCAAATGCAACAGATTTCGAAATTGCACCATCGTAGAAAAATAAATCTATATATTTTCCCGGAGCTGATTTAATATAATATCTGTATGAGCGAGCAGGATCAATATTACCCCAGCTTACATCTTGCCAATTGCAATCATTAATAGGCTTTACACGTAATGCTTGATAAGGAGATAATATAGTAAATTTAATATCATTTTCTACTAAAACCCTTAAAGTATCATCATCTACTGCTGTTTCTGCCAACCACATACCTTCCGGTTTACGACCGAATCTATATTCAAAATCTTTAATACCCCATTTTACTTGAGTTTGCTTATCATTTTCATTTGCAAGCGGCATAATCATATGATTATAAACCTGTGCAATAGCATTACCATGACCATCGTGTTCAAGAACACTTTTTATATCTGCTTTTATTATTCTGTCATAAGTTAGCGGAGAAAATTCCTCCATCCAAGATAACAATGTCGGACCAAAGTTAAAACTTATATTTTCATAATTATTAACAACATCCAAAATTCTATTTCTACTATCAACAATTTTTGAAACAGAATTTGGATTATAGCACTCGGAATTCACTCTTTCGTTCCAATCGTGGCAAGGTAGGGCACTATCTTGTAATTCAATAGCCTCAAGCCATGGATTTTCTCTTGGAGGTTGATAAAAATGCCCATGTATCGTTAAATAATTTTTATTATCCATAAATTCTCATACTCCATAATATTGTTATTTTGTTTCATAATAACATACAACTATAATGCTAAATACATACATATATACTATTTAGTCTTTGTCGTTGAATTTTTTGATGAATTTTTGCTCTTTGAAGAAATAATTTTGAAGTTTTCAACATCTAACCAAACATCACCCAAAGCATTTGAAAATACTAATCCGGAATACTCAATTACATCATCAGTTTCTAAATCTATATATTTTTCTGCCATTTCCCTTTTCATAATATTTTTCAATTCAGACAAAGGAACATCATTTAACGAATCATCTCTACGAATCAAAAAAGTAATATATTTTTCAGAGCTTCTAAACGCAGGTTTGTAGTCTAACCCTAAACTTGAAAACTTATCAAATTTTGCGGTAATTTTAACTCTCTTATTCAAATACATACCCGGGTTACGCACTAAGTCTAACGATTTTGCAGGCTGATACGAATAAGATTGAGTAGTAGAATTATTATTTGCTACCACAGGATTTGTTACATTGTTACTTTTTGCTTTAACATTTTTCTTTACAGGTGATTTTACCGGCATTGCTGATTTTGTCTGAATAACATTTTTTGCAGACACCGTAGCCGCCATAATATCACTTGAGTTTATGCCTAAAAAACATATTGCAACAATTGCAATTATAATGGAATTTATTTTTTTCATGAGTTTATCCTTTCAATTTATAAAAATATTTTATCACAATCATAATTATTTACTATTAGCCACACATCTTGAATTTAAATAATTTGTTAAAAGTATTGGTAAAAATTTGTAATTTAAGGCACTAAAATCAAATACAAATTCGTTAATTCCGGCATTTATATATTCGTCCATACAATCAAATTTTTCTGTTATAGAATCTTCAAACATGTGCATTCTGCAAAATCCATCACAGGTAAACGGAAAAGCCTTATCCAAAGCCGGATCATGTAAAGCGAAACCTCCCCTATGACAAGGAGCTTTACATGACAGTCTGGAAACTACGGCACTATCACTATTCAGAGGACATAAACCCAATGACGGAACTCGCAAATTACCGGCAATTGTCATCTTTCGATTTTTAATGAATGATTTTATATGTTTAATTGTATTAAATAACTCTGCTAAATCTGTTTGTAAGGTAAAATCAACCGTATCTATCGTATGCAAATTATTCAAACATTCAATTGATACGCTATTTAATAGATTTACACCTTGACCTATTTCAATAGGAATACGAGCTAAATCATTGTCATTTATTACTGACCAGAAATAACCTATATTATTTATAATTAATGACGTTGCAACCGGTTCTTCTAATAAAAGAGCTTTACAATACTCGTAAACTCTGTCAAAATCACGTTCAATCAGGATTCTTGGAGTTGATAACTGGAATGAAATATTATACTTTTTACAAAAAGCCTTTACTTTTTTTATAACCTCCTCAAAACTACTTTTTGCCAAATCGGCAGTAGATAGAATTTCACCATATTCAATAGAATCCACAGGATTAAAACCAACTTTTTTTATAAATTTTTCCAAAGCATTTATATGTGCAAGTTCAGATAAACGTAAATTGACAGCATATCCTTCTTCCTTAAAATATTTTTTACTTGAACTTAATTTTGTTCTATGACAAGTCCAATCAAAGTTTATAATATTTCTACTAAACTTAAAATCTTGTCCTTGAGCACTGACAACATCACCGGAAAAATGATTTGTCTGATAAATACTTTTACGAACATGCTTAAATGGTAACTTTTGATTTTTATAAACTTTCGGATTTTCGATAATTTTTTCAACCAAAGTTATTCCATCTAAAATATCTTCTGACGTACCAAACTTGCCTTTTATTACAACACTGTTTATTGCATTAGATTTAACAATGTCCTCAGCAAACCAAGGTAAATTATCTGTATCTATTGCTAAAGGAAGTTTGGTATATTTTTTTATTTTTGCAATATTCTTCAAATAAACTTCTTCTGTAATAATAACTGCATCTATTTTATGAAAATTATTCATAAAATCAATGCCCGATAAATTATGAATATCAAAATAAGAATCTATTATAACCCTAAAAGGAAGAGAGTATATTTTTATGGCCTCTAAAACTGCATAACTGTTTACAAAAATACCATCAATACCTGTTGTTTTAAGATACTTTATCATTTTTTGAACAGTATCTAAATCCTTTTCTGAAATATTATGCTTAAAGTTTATAAAGATTTGTGAACAATTTTTTTTTGCGACTTCAACAAATTTTGAGATATAGTCAAAATTGTTTTCCATAAACTTTTTATGGTAAACATAGAACTTTCGACAAGATGTGTAATTTGCAAATATTTCAATATCTTCAGGCTTTTTTACAGGAGCAATTAATTCAATATTTTTCATAAGTCAATTATACAATTTAATAAAAATTTTTGAATATTTTGTTAACAAAAATTATCGGGCATGGAAAATTTTTATTAATGTGTGCTAAAATGATAATGTGTGATAATGTCAAAGTTATTGTATAAAATTTTCTTAAAATTTTGGGAAAAATAGGGAAAACAATAAAAAAAACAAACAGAAACTGGGGATTATGATTAGCGGATATAATAATGAACGAGTAAGTTATAGAACAAGGTACATTAATTTTCCATCAACGATGACAAATAGTGTACCAACTATTAACAAGCCTACATTACATATTATCAAAATAAGATTTAATAATATTTTTAATAACATATTAAAAAATGAAAAAGCTGCATTTATGACTCTGTCATTGAGTTTAAGTTTACTTGTCATGCTTCTTGGTCTTGGACTATATGCCCTTTCAAGGGATGCATTAATGGACTTTATCTTTGGAACTCACGATGAAATAGCAACAAATGAACTTAATACTATCAGTGCAGATGATGCCGGAATAACGATATTAGACAAATCTGGGCTTCCTTCAGGTACCTCAAATACTCAATCCGGTAATGGCTATATGGATTTTGGTAACGGAGGGGGAATTGACCCAAACAGCATGCTTTTAGCAAGCGGTAATGCAAAAAATACGAATACAACGACAAATAATAAGGACATATTAACCTCTAAAAGAGCGATTATTGCAGTTGAAGACAAAATCGACGTAAATCCGTTTTTACCTTCAAGTGAAAATGTAAGACCTGTAAAAAAATCGACTCAACCAAAGAATCCTTACTATGTTCTGCCTCCAACACAACTTACAGACAACTATGATGCAAAATTATTGATGAATACTATGGTTTCAGGTATAATGTATGATTCATTCAGTCCTTCTGCAATCATAAAAATTAACGGAGTAGATTATTTTGTTAAAAAAGGAGATATAATCCAAGGATTTAACATTGTTGGTATAAATCAAGGCTCAGTTGTAATAAAACGAGGAGCAAATGTTTATAACGCAAAAGTTGGTAGAATACTTGCAACATTAGATTCTAACAACAACACAGGAACATACAACATAAACAAACGTTTTGGCGGATCAAGCGGAGTTGATTCACAAAATTTAAGTTACATAAAAAAAAGTAAATAATTAATTGGGAGAAAATAATGACAAAAAGAAATTACAGACTATGGGGAGTAATTTTTAGCTTAGCTATATTAATAGCAATATCTACATCATACGCACTTGCAAGTGATTTAAGAATTGCTGTTGCAAATAATCCTGCACCTGTTCAAAATAAACCTGTCATAAGAGGTGCCGCACCATCTTCTGGAATAAAATTGCAGGGTTCAACAAGCATAACAAAAACTAATCCAAAAATAACACTTAGTTTAAAAGACTCCGACGTACAACCGGTCTTAAGAATGTTTGCCGATAAGGCCGGACTAAACATCGTTTTTCATGAATCGGCTAAAGGTAAAGTTACACTGGATTTAGTAAATGTACCATTAAATGATGCATTTAGAATGGTGCTTCAAATTTCTAACCTTACATATTACCTTGACGGAAAAACATTAATTATTTCTTCTCAAAACGAAGCTCATAAATCAGCATGGTCAAAACAAGAATTAGTATCTGTTCCTGTTAATTATGTTGATGCAACAAGTCTTGCTAATTTCTTGAATAAAAATATATTTACAAAAAATACACCGGGGCTGTCAAATTGGAATGTAGTTTCAACAAATGTTTTAACAAATGAACTACTTGTATTTGGAACAAATAACGACCTTGATATGGTTAAAAAGGTTGTTGCAAAATTTGATGTTCCGCCAATTAATACAACCTTTACAGTAAAACATACTACACCTGCGGAAATGGCAGAACTGGTTTGTAACATGCTTGGCTACACAGTTGGTGCAGATATGAAAAATGGTGGCAGTGGCAGCGGTAGCGGCAGTTCAGGAAGCGGTAGCGGAAACAGAAGTGGCGGTTCAACAGGATTTGCAGCAAATATATTTAAAAATGGTGTTGTTACAGGTTTTGCCGGCAAAAGTGGCGGTGGCGGTGGAAGCGGAGGCTCAGGAAAAGGTGGCTCCGGATCATCTTCAAGTGGAGGAAGCTCTTCAGGAAACAGTTCAGATAATATATCAATCGGTAAAAATATTGTAGCTTGTACTGTATATCAAAAAGAGGCTAACGGTACAGGTAATAATAGCGGAAGTGGCAGCGGTAGCGGAAACAATAACGGATCAAATAATAACTCTTCCGGAAGTTCATCTTCAAGCAACAACAGTTCAGGAAGTTCATCCGATTCTACTAATGCCAATTCAAATTCTTATTTCTCTCCATTTGGGAAAACTAATATATTAGTAAGTTATTTTCCACAAAGAGGTACTATTCAAATTTTAGGAGGTTCTCAAGCTCAATTACATTTGATTGAAGATTTCATTAAAAAGAATGATGTTAAACAACCTCAAGCAATGATGGATATTACAATTCTTGAATTAAGTGAATCAGGACAAAAAGATTTACAAAACACATGGATGCTAGCAAGTAAGCACATATCATTAAGTAGCGATATGGATGGCAATACATCTACTATATTACCTATACACTTTGGACCTAATAATCCGGGAGCTGTGATAGATGTTCCATACGTTGAATGGGCTATTAAATATCTTATATCTAACGAAAAAGCCAGAGTTGTAGCAAATCCTAAAATAATGATAACAAACGGAGAAACATCTTTAATTGATCTTTCAGAAGATTACATTGAAACTGTTGATGCGGAAATCATTACCTCAGCTATGGGTTTAGCGTCAGGTGTTCAAAGAACTTATAACGTAGCAGATGATAAAGGGTTAAAATTTGAATTAACTCCGTTTATAAGTCCGGAAGGATACATAACATTGAATTTAACAAGTGATTATGCAACTTTAGCTGGTACACAAGAAGCACAATTAGTTCAAGATGGAGTTTCCGAAAAAGAACTTGTTGCAACATTGTTAAATCATAGAAATATTGAATTAAAAAATGTTAGAATAAAAGATAACCAAACTTTGGTAATTGGTGGATTGGTAAAAGAAGATGAAGCGAAAAACGTTTCTAAAATACCATTCTTAGGAGATATTCCTTTTGTTGGTAACATTTTTAGATCCACATCTACTAAAAAAGTTAAAAACGAACTTCTCATAATGTTAACACCAAAAATTCTATGGGATTCGGAAGATATAGGAAATAACAATAACAAAAATAACAACCACACGTTATAGAAAATAAAATGAATGAACAATTAACAAAATTGAAATCAGGCATAAATAAAGACGTTATCTCTAAGTTCGATATAAAATCATTTGAGATTTTAAAATTCGTACCAATTGATATAAAAGATAACACACTTTTTGCTGTTATTTGTTCTGAAAGTAATAAAGAAAACATTTCAAATGAGATAAAACAAAAATGCGGATGTGATGCTAAATTTTTAGTAATTTCGCCACACGAGTTAAACGATTTTATTGTAACACTGGTACAAGAACGAATAGATAAAAATACTCAGACAAAACCTCGCCAAAAACTTGGTGAAATATTGATGCAAAATGGTGCAATCACTGAAATTCAGTTAATTGAAGCATTGGCAGAAAGTAAAAAAATGAACCTTCCGTTGGGTTCTACTCTTTACAGCTTAGGATTTATAACTTTAGATCAGCTAAAACAAGCCTTGCATCAACAAATAGGGATTGATCTTGTAACAACCGAAATGTTAAAGAATCAGGACAAATACATTAATTTGCTACCTGAAGACTTTATCAAAACAAATTATGTTATTCCGATAAGATCTGACGGAAAGACCATTGATCTTGGGATGGTTGATCCTACGAATAAAAATGTTTTAAAAGAAGTTATTTATTTAACAGGACAAACACCAAAACCTTATTTAATAACGCATGTTGAGTACCAAGCAGCAGTAAATAAGTATTTCTCAAGTGCAAAACAAGAAACTAGAAAAATTATCAAAAAGGTAGAACAAGATGCACTTGAACTTGATGTTGAAGAATCTATTTGGGAACAAATTGAAAAAGAATTACAAGATTCTTCAGGTTCTATTGCACAATTAGTAAACAAAATTATTACTGATGCTATTGAACAGCATGCATCAGATATTCATATTGAACCAAGATTAACAAATCACGTTGTAAGATATCGTATTGACGGTATTTTGCGAGAAGTTATTGAAATTCCTACAAAAGTAGAAATGGCAGTAATAACACGTTTTAAAGTTCTTTCAAGAATGAACATCGCAGAACACAGAAGACCTCAAGACGGTAGTTTTTCAATTAAATTTAAAGGAAAAACATACGACTTCCGTATTAACTCTCTTCCTGTGGGCTCAAAAGAAAAAATTGTAATCCGTGTTCTTGCACCACCGGTAAGCTTTGATTCTTCTGAAAAGGAAATCAAAATAGAAGGTGCAACACCTGAAGATATTGAAACAATAAGAAAAATGATTACCTGTCCAAACGGTATTATATTAACCTCAGGACCAACTGGTTCGGGTAAAACAACTACTCTGTACTCTTTGTTAAAAGTACTAAATACAGAAGATGTTAACATTACGACAATTGAGGATCCGATAGAAATTAAGTTGGAAGGGGTAAACCAATCTCAAGTAAATACAAAAGCTGGTATTACATTTGCATTTTGTATGAGAGCAATATTAAGACAGGACCCTGATATTATCCTTGTAGGTGAAATTCGTGATTATGAAACTCTCGAAGTTGCCATTTCTGCTGCATTAACAGGGCACTTAGTATTAAGTACTCTTCACACTAACTCTGCCGCAGCTACTGTTACTCGTTTAATTGAAATGGGTGCAAAGGATTATCTTGTATCTTCAACATTATCAGGAGTTATTGCACAACGTCTTGTTAGAAAACTTTGCAGATGTAAACAACCGTACTTCCCTACTCATGAAGAAGCTGCACAAATTTTAACACAAGAAGATGATATCCAAAAATTGATGAAAACTAAACTATACAAACCTTCAGGATGTGCAGAATGTAACATGACCGGATATAAAGGTCGTCTTGGAGTTTTTGAAATATTACCGGTAACAAAAGAAATTAAAAAATTAATTTCACAAGGTGCACATGATATTGAAATTGAAGATACTGCAATATCTTGCGGAATGAAGACACTAAATCAAGCTTGTTTTAATCACATATTAAGAGGCGACACATCCATTGAAGAGTTTGTTCGTGTACTTGGACTTGTAAGCGAATAGGAAAAAGTAAATGCCAGTTTATAATTATGTAGCACTAAAAAATAATAAAGAAGTCGTTAAAGGTAAAATTGAAGCGGAAAATCATAAAGAAGCTCGTATGATTATTCGCGGTATGTCGCTTCTACCAACCCAAATAGTTGAAGAAACAAAAGAAGAGAAAAAAATTTTAGCAGCAAAGCTAAAAAAAATGTCTTTACAAGATAAAATTGATTTTACATCTACACTGCAAATTCTGATTCAATCCGGAATTCCGGTAATCGAAGCATTGATGTTCGTTGAAAACGATGCTGCAAAAGTTAAACTACGAGATATTGCAAAAGAATTAAGACGACAAATTATAGCAGGTTCAACCTTAGCGGATACAATTGCAAAATATCCTAAAATATTTGGACAAATATATATAGGTTTGGTTAGAGCCGGTGAAGATTCAGGGGAACTTGAAAAAACTCTTGAACGATTATTAGAATTACAAAAAAAAGAAGCAGCCATTAGAAGTAAAGTAATTGGAACATTAATGTATCCGGTATTCGTTATGATACTTGCTGTTGTAATCGTTACAATCATGTTGGTATTTGTATTTCCGGCATTTAAAGAGATGTTTGAAAATCTTGGAAAGGAATTACCTCCAATTACAGCGTTTTTAATGAACATTGGTGTATTTTTACAAAAATATTGGATAATGATTATTGTTATATATGTTGCAATGGGGGCAAGTATATACGCAGCATTTGCTTGGCAAACGTCTAAAAGATTAATAGACAAATACATTCTGAAAGTGCCTCTTCTTTCAAGTTTAATTGAATTTTCTAATTTTTCAAATTTTATTGCAGTAATGCAGGTTGCCTATGAAGCAGGTATTCCTATCATTGACTGTTTGTATCTTTCCAATATAACCCTTACAAATTACACACTACAAACAAAAATTAGTGAAGCCACAACCAAAGTACAACAAGGACAACATCTGTCTATGGCACTTAGACAGGTTCAAGTTATGCCTAAAATGATTTTATTTATGATTGCAACCGGAGAACAATCCGGACGATTAGGCGATATGTTATATCAAGCAACACTATTTATTGATAAAAAACTTGATACAATTATTGATACATTAACAAAAATGATTGAACCTATGATGTTAATTATAATTGGGGGTATAGTACTTGTACTTGCTCTTGCATTATACTTGCCATTATTCAGTTCTTATACAGCATAAAGGAGATTTTATGGAACCGACACAAGCAGAACAACATAGACCTACACCTACACTGGAAGATTTCACTTCCGGATACTGGTCAGAAAAAATTCTTGTTATTACACAAGATTATGAAATTACAGGCTATGTTTTTATGCCAAAAACAGGTAAAAAGAATCGTATATTATCCGATATACTTAATGGAGTAAAAAGATTTGTAGCAATAAAAGATTGCGAAGTAAAACATAGATTAATACCTGAAAGACGGACAGAAACTCATAGTTTCTTACAGTTAAATGTAAATTCTATAATTTTGTTAAGACCGGTGGTTGATTAATGACAAAAACTTACGTTATTACCGGTGCAACATCAGGAATAGGTTATAGTTTAGTAAAAAATTTATGTTCTGATAATATCATTTTTGCAGGATACAGAAACGAAGAAAAGTTAAAAAATATCAATTTCGAAAATTTTACAAACATACATCCATTTTATATTGATATGGGTAATTCTGATTCAATAAAAGCCGCAGCAGATTATATTCAAAAAAACACAAAAAATATCGATACAATAATTAATGCTGCAGGATGTGTTATTGCCAGTGCAGTTGAAGATATTGATATGAATAATATTCGTTATCAATTTGAAGTAAATACATTTGCACATTTGGATTTATCGCAAAAACTTCTTCCTTTGTTAGTTAAAGGGGGTAAAATTATAAATATAAGTTCAATGGCAAGTTATGGAATTTTTCCTTTTGTATCACCATACTGTGCATCAAAAAGAGCTTTAGATATTTTATTCAACAGTTTGCAAGTAGAATATGGAAACGATATAAAAATTATATCAATTAAACCAGGAGTAATATCTACACCATTATGGTCAAAATCTATTGAGTCAAACAAAGAACTGTTAATTAACAATAATAAAATAAAATATCAAAAAGAATATGAATATTTGATAGATAATGCGAAAAAAAATGAAAAATATGGAACAAATGTAGAAAAAGTTGTAGAAACAATTTTAAAAGTTGACAAAGCAAAAAATCCGAAGGCTTCTTATAAAGTAGGATACGATTCCTATTTCGCAAGCTTTTTATCTATTATGCCACAGGAAGTAATTAATATAATATTAAAAATAGGACTTAAATTAAAAATAAAATAAGGACAAGATATGAACAGAGAAATATGTAAAAATTGGACACAATGGCTTATGGAAACAAGATTTGCTTTCCTTACACCTGAAATGAAACAACAAACCCTAAATTGGTTGCAACTTGTAAGAGATAATGTTTTAATGCGAGCAAATATTCAAGAAGGTGAAACTGTTATTGATATTGGAACAGGCACAGGATTATTGGCATTTAAAGTTCTTGAACAATTGAACGGAACAGGAACTATCATTTTCTCAGACAAATTTCAAGATTGCCTTGACAGCTGCGAACAGTTTTTAAAAGAACATAACATCACAACAGGATACAAAATGTTGCAATGTCCTGCCGAAAAGATAGACCTACCTGATAATTCAGTAGATAAAGCCCTAATGCGTTCCGTTTTGGTTCACATTGTAGATAAACAACCTGCGATTAATGAAATTTATCGTATTTTAAAAAAGGGCGGACATTTTTGCTGTTTTGAACCTGTTATCAGATCAAACACAAGATATTGGGAATTAACAAATCCTGATGCAATTAGAAATTATGAAGAATTTAAACGTGTTGAAAATGAATTTATGGAAGATATGAATGATGCTCTTTGTAACTTTGATGAAAATTCATTAGCAGCTAATTTTGAAGCAGCGGGTTTTAGCGATGGAACAGTAGATTCAGATGTTATTCCATCAACTTACGTGGTACAAGGCGATATGGTTAACAAATGGTTTACAACACCTCCATCACCTGATAGACCAACAACAAAAGAACGCTTTTTGAAATATTTTGATGAAGAAACAGTAAGTAATTATATTGATGACGTTAGAAAAGATTTAGACGGAAAACAAATTAGCGTATGTACACGCTCAGTTTACGTTAATGTAATCAAATAATTATAAAAATCTTAAAAATTATACTTGTTAAACAAAATAGATGTATAATTATAATATGTCAGACAATAATATTCAAAAAGATTTTATATCAACAGTATCCCACGAATTAAGGACTCCCCTTACAAGTATAAGGGGATTTGCACAAACTATGCTTAACTCTTGGGATAAGTTGGATGATGCAAGTAAAAAGCAATTTTTACAAATTATTGATGAACAATCTAACAGATTAATAAAATTAATTGAAAATGTTTTGGCTGTTTCTAAAACTAATGATAATCTGGTATTAAAAAATATAAAACCAAATCCGGCAATAAATGCAATTATACCGATTATACAACAACAATATAAAACGAATAAAATAATAAGTCAGTTTAATGAAAATTTGCCTGAAATTATAACAGATAGAGATAAATTTCAACAAATAATAATGAATTTATTAGAAAATGCCTGCAAATATTCTGATAAGAATTCTTCTGTTACAATAAAAACAGACTTTTCTGATACTAATTATATTTCTATAAAAGTTATTAATGAAGGAATTGAAATAAAAGAAGAAGATAAAGAAAAAATATTTGAAAAATTTTCCAGAATTGACAATCCGCTTACTCGCTCTGTTCAAGGCAGCGGACTTGGATTATACATTACAAAAACTCTTGTAGAAAAAATGAACGGATTAATAAATGTTGATAGCAAGAATGGAAAAACAACATTTGAAGTATTGATGCCAATCTACGATATTGAAAATCAAGCGAGGGCAAAATGTACACAACAACATTAATTATTGATTCCAGAAAAGAACTTTCTACAAAATATAGAAAGCTCATTGAAGATAAAAAAAATAAAGTTGAAATAATAAAAGAGATTCCTCTCGCGTTAAAATTCATTCAAAATAACGAACCTGATTTAATAATTATTTCAGACAGCATAAAGAAAGAATTTCAAGAAATTTGCGAATTATGTGAAAAAATAAGAGTTTTGACATTTAATACAAGACCTATTATCGTAGCAATGTCTAAATCCGCAGAAACAACTGATAAAATAAAGATTTTGGAATGTGGAGCTGACGATTTTATATCAGAACCCGTCAATACGGAAGAATTCAAATTCAGAATCAAAGCACACATCAGACGAGAATATGAAACAAATTTAGATACAAAAACAAAACTGCCAACTATAAAATTTAGTCAAAAAGCTCTAAAAAGAATTCTGACAAACGAGTTACCTTGGGCTTGCTTATACACGGGTATTGAAAATTTTTATAGCTACAAAGAAGCCTATACTGAACTGGCTTCAGACAGATTATTGCAAACTTTTGGGGCAATTATTAATTCAGCACTGGATGAAAATGACTACATTGGAATGACTTCTGATAGAGATTTTTTAGTTATAACTTCCCCACACAAAGCTGAAAAAATAGCATCTTTCATAACGTTTGCGTTTGAATCAGTAAAAAATAAGTTCTACTCCGAACAAGATTTGGAACGTGGCTATATGATGATTAGAGGAAATGATTTTACCGAAAAAAGATGTGAATTTATTTTTGCAATAACAAGCGGAATAACAAATACTACAAAAAATTTCAATTCCGAAATTGATATTTTAAATGAATTAAAACACGTTTACAACATAACAAAAAATAAAAACACTTCATCATATTTAATTGAAAGACCTCAAATATCAGGAAAAAATGCAGTAATTGAAAATGAATTCAATAATAAAATTATTATAATGGAACCTGATAATGCACTTTCATTATTATTATCAACAACACTGGAATTAAAAGGATATTCTACTCAACAATTTGAATCTATTGAAGAAATTGAAAACTATAAACCTGCATTAATTATTCTTGATACAGGAGTTAAAAATATACCTTCAAGAATAGAATTCTGTAAAAAAATTAAAAATATAAATCCAAGAATAAAAATAATTACGACATCAATTTATCACGAAAAAGAAGATATATTAAAAGCAGGTTCAGATATATACTTACCCAAACCTTATAATATAGAAACTTTAACGAACTGGGTTGATAATGCGATAAAAGAATTTAATTATATATAATAGATAAAAAGGGAACTCAAATGAAAAAATTATTTTTTACACTATTTTCAATACTATTTTTTATTTCAAGTGCAAATGCAGAAAAAATGGAATTCAATGGAGAAGTATATAACCTACAATATTCAACAAAAACAGATGTAGGTTATGTCAATGAATATATAAGAAATTTTGAACACACAGACGATTGGAATAAAATACTTATTATAACTTACTATAACAATACTGATGATGCAGCAGAATATATGGATAAATATGCAAAACAAATAAAAATGCTGCCTAATTATACCTTTCAAAGTTACGATGAAATAAAAAAAATATTAGCATTTAATACAAATTATTTCAATTCTGACTACTTTGATTTTAATATTATGAAATTTAAAAAACACGACGATAAAGGAATTATCGGAATGCAATACATACAAAAATACTATTACTCTAATGAAAGAGATATTGCAACTCAGTTAGTTAGAGCAAAGGCTATAGGTGAAAAAATTATCAAAGTCTTTGATGAAACACCGATTCCTGAAATAGTACAAAAAGAAATCGATATATTCTAATGTTATAACAAATAACAAAAATATATAAAAAAAATGGGTTCAAATAATAAAGTTTGAATCCATTTTTTAATATTTATTTATTTGTAGAAAAATTATGCGTAAACACCGCCAGCTTCTTCAATCAATTTTTTATATCTTGCTTCTAACATAGTAATTCTTTGAGCATCTTCATTGTAAATCATTTCGTAGAACTCACGCTTGTTTTTCAACCACATAAGTTCAAAACCAACAGCTTTAAGAATACCTTTATCAGCATTTTTATCATTTAATGCTCGTTTGGCATCAAAAATGACTTTTCTTGTTTCAAATTTTGTTAAATGAGGTAATTTTGAGAAAAATGGCAATGAATGAGCAGAAACACCACCACCAATAATCATCATTTTATTCGCATTTTGCATTTTTTCTGATAAAGAATTTGCTATATCAAAAACTTGATCACTATTAATATCTTCTCTAGTTAACCCCATTGAACCTGTCATATCAACTCTGCCCAAAACACAACCATCAATATCTTTAAAGTATTGAGATTTTACCATTTTATCTATATTCTCAAACCCTGTAATTGTTTCAACATTAATTAGAAAATGCATATCTAATCTTTCTTCATCAGGGAAAACAAATTTTGTTGCTTTAACAAATTTAGACATTGCATAATCTGTTTCTATCATAGGTGCAACGATTGTATTTACACCAATGGTTCTTGCATCAAACATATCTTTTATTGCTTCGCAGCCGCCAATTTTAATCGTTAAATCCAAACCTGCTTTTGTTACAACTTCTTTTAATCTTAAAGCTTCTTCTAAACGAGTACCTTCAGCTTCAAATTCAGCTTTTATCCCGATAACATTATGATTTTCTTTTAAATCTTTTAAAGTATCTACCATCTTTTTTTCAAGTTGATTCATTTTTGTTCTCCTTTTATAAATTGTTTATTATATTCAAATAATTTCTTTAATCCGATATCCATTGGTGTAAAAACAATATTCGGATAATTTTTTAGCAACAAAGAATTATCACCTGTATATTCATTGTTCATAGTCTTATTCAATATTTCCACTTTGCATAAATTATCATTAAAAGAATTAACTATTGCGGCAATTGCATCTAAACTTATACTCTCTGTTGGTGTAATATTTATGATATTATCAGCAGGTTTATTTTCAATAAAATATTCTATAATTTTCTGCATATCCTCAACAAACAGATAATCAAAAATTACATTTTGATTGATAGAAATATTTTCATTACGCAACACTTGATTAATGGCATAACTTGGAAAACGATTTTCTTTTTCGCCATAACCATAGCAAGCGAATATATTTAACATCAACACATCTTGTCTATTTTTAATTTTTTCGGCTATCAAATATTTAGACTTTCCGTACAAATCATTTGGAATAACTTTGCCAATTTCTGATTCTTTTACTTTATGCAAAGTTCTTGATTTATCATACATTGCTCCTGAGCCAAAAAGAATAACTCTAACACTATCATTCTTACATGCCAAAAGATTATCAACCATTGCAAGATTATCTTCAATGGTTGTATCTTTATCATCAATTCCTCTTGATCCGCCTATTGAACCACAATGGACTATAAAATCAACACAATTATCAGTAAAATACTTTTCAACAGCACATTTATCTGTTAAATCCAATTCATAACTGCGTGGAGATAAAATATTATACTTATCCTCTAAGTATTTTTTTAAATTTTTACCAATAAATCCACCACTACCTGTCAATAGGATATTCATTAAGCGAGTACCCCTAATTTTTCACGAACAAATGAATGAATATTATCAGAAATACGTTGAATTTCTTCTTCTCCCAATGCTGGGAACGTACCCACCCAGAATGTATTATTCATAATAAAATCTGTTTTTGGTAATTTTTTATACAAATCTTCATTTAAATCTTTTGACGATAAAATATCTGAATTACCTATTCTAAATTGAATTTGTTCATCATCAGTAAACATTGGTTGACGTAAAATATTACCTGCGAATAATTGTCGAGTACCAATACCATGGCTTTCCAAGTATTCAACCATTTCCTGTTTTGTAAATTGAGCATTTTCTTTTACAGAAATCAAATATCCAAACCAAGAAGGTTTAACACCGTCTTTTATTACAGGTAAAATTAAACAATCTGTCAAATCAGACAATTTTTCAGTTAACATTTGAGCATTGCGACGGCGAATTTCCAAAAATCCATCTAACTTTTCTATTTGTGAACAGCCCAATGCAGCTTGCCAATCCGTAATTTTTAAATTAAACCCGATATGAGAATATGTATATTTATGATCATAACCATAAGGCAAATTTCCTAATTGTTGAGTAAATCTTTTACCACAAACACCGTCTTTTCCGGGAGGACAACAACAATCCCTTCCCCAATCTCTAAAAGACATTATAATTTTGTATAACTGAGCATCGTTTGTAATTACGGCACCACCTTCACCCATTGTTAAGTGATGAGCAGGATAAAAACTAAACGTACCAATATGACCTATCGTACCTATTTTCTTTCCTTTATATTCACCACCCAAGGCATCACAACTGTCTTCTATAACCCATAAATTATATTTTTTAGCTAATTCCATAATTTTATCTAAATCATAGCTATTTCCTAATGTATGAGCTAAAAAGATTGCTTTTGTTTTTGGAGTAATAGCTTCTTCTATTTTTTCTGCATCAATATTATACGTACCAATTTCACAATCCACAAACACCGGTACTAAACCTTGTTGCAAAATTGGATTTATTGTTGTAGGAAAACCTGCGGCAACAGTAATCACTTCATCACCTTTTTTCAATCTGCGTTCACCTAACTTATGAGAAGTTAATGCCGATAATGCCAATAAGTTTGCACTTGAACCGGAATTTGTTGATAGAGCATATTTTACACCTAAATATTGTGCAAATTTCTTTTCAAATTCTTTATTAAATCTACCAGCAGTAAGCCACATATCCAAAGAAGCATCAATCATATTCATTAATTCTTCTTCACCTAAAAGTTTCCCACTTGGTGGAATATACTCAAATTTTCGTTTTTGACCAAATACTTCCTTATAATATTCTTTTGCCGCTTCTTTTACTTTATTTCTTAATTCTAATTCACCCATGTCATACCTCAGTTAACTAACTATATACAAAACATTCTATCACGGATATAAATATTTTTAAACTTTTTAATACCTTTTTATGTAAACTACCAATGCCAATCTACATCTCGTTTAATTACTTCGGCAGGATTTCCTGCAATAATTGTATATTCATCATTAAATTTACCTGATACAACACTTCCAGAGCCAACAATGTTATTGTTTGCTATCTGTGTATTCTTTAATATTATACATCCATGGCAAATCCAAACATGATCGCCAATAACTAAATCTCTTTTTGCTTGATTAAATACAACTGAAGTATTTTTATCAAAAATATCGTGCCCATCATTTGTATAAATTGCAACATCCCGAGCTGCCATACTACCATCACCAATATGCAAATTATTATTAGGTCCACCTCCGGCAAAAATTTGTAAAATACCTGAATTTACAAATCCCCTGCCAATATATATTTTATTGCCTGATCCGCCTCCGCTAACAATAGCTTTCATCTGGACAATAAAACAATCTTCTCCAAACTCAAAATCTGTATTACTACCACTAAAGTGAATTACACAATCTGAAAATTTGCAAGATTTTGGACAAATTAAAGTATTATTATCTCCATAAAAATGGATTTCCAACCCTTTTATTTGTTTTACAAGTTTTTGCTTACCATTTTCTGTTACAATTATTTTATTATTTTTATGAGTTGCTTTTTTATTAACTATAAACTTAAGTTTTCCTTCTAAAAATCTTATTTTTAGTGAATATTTTTTCTTAAATAAGAAAAAGGCAATAACAATAAATAATACAATGCCAAAAATCAATATACATTTAAAAACCATAACATTCTCCAAAAATTTTTAAACTTCTTTGTATGATATTTTTTGTTCAAAATCTTTTATTTGATTTACTGTAAACTCGTACATATCAGTATTATTTGCATAGAAATGTTTATACCAATCAACAGTATGTTTAATTGCTTCATCTGCAGTATAAGTAGGCACCCAGCCCAAAACTTTTTCAGCTTTTTGAATATTTAACATTAACAAATTTGCTTCGTGTAAATCATCACGTTTATGGACTACGACTTCACCTTTTCCGTAATAATCTACTACTTTTTGAGATACCTCTGCAACCTTTAAGACACTATCTTCATTCGGTCCAAAATTAAACCCTTCTGCATATTTTTTACCTTCTTGCAATAGTTTTTGACCAAGTAACAAATATCCTGATAACGGTTCCAGTACATGCTGCCATGGTCTTACCGCTATTGGGTTTCTGATTTCTATTGGTTTATCTTGATTTATGTAACGAATACAATCAGGAATTAATCTGTCTAAAGCCCAATCTCCACCACCAATAACATTTCCAGCTCTTGCAGTAGCCATAGCGTAAGTGCCATCTTCTTGCAAGAATGAACGTCTGAAAGATGATGATAATATTTCAACACAACCTTTTGAAGATGAATACATATCATATCCGCCCATAGGTTCATCTTCTGTGTAGCCACGATTTATTTCTTTATTTTCATAACACTTATCTGTTGTAACATTCACGAATGCTTTTACTGATTTACACTTTCTTGCTGCTTCTAAAACATTTAATGAACCAATAACATTTGTTTCATACGTTAATTTTGGTTCTGAATAAGATAATCTTACTAATGGTTGAGCCGCTAAATGAAAAACTATTTCCGGTTTATATTCCATCATAGCTTCTTCTAAATGATTCTCATCCAATATATTTCCAAATTCATTATTACAATGACCATATATTCTTAATTCTTCAAACATTGACGGATTTGTATTCGGCTCTAACGAATAACCTAAAACTTCTGCACCCAAAGATTTTAGCCATAACGTTAACCAACTTCCTTTAAATCCTGTATGTCCTGTTAAAAAAACTTTTTTCCCCTTATAAATATCGTTAAACATTCTTATCCTCAATTTCTTTTAATATATTTTTAACATTTTCTAAAGTAAGCTTTGTATATAATTTTTCGCCTAATAACTTTACTTTTTCTTCCGTCAATTTTGAATAATCGAACTTAACAAGCTCATCTATTATCTCAGAATCGAACCTGTATTTTAAAACTTTTGCAGGAACACCACCAACTATTGCATAAGGTGGAACATCCTTTGTTACAACACTTCCGGCAGAAACAATTGCCCCCTGTCCAATCGTTACTCCAGATAATATTATAGCACCACAACCAATCCATACATCATCTTTTACAATAATATCACCCTTTGATACAGCTTCGCTATTTTGCCCAAACATCATAACCTTAAACGGATATGTTGATAATCCCTTATAATTGTGCTCTGATGACACAATAAAATTAACACCGTGTGCAATTGAACAAAAATCACCTATGACTAAATCACCAAAATCTCCATCAATCTGTGCATCAATTTCGCCATAAGTATATCTGCCGACTTTAATTCTTTGGTGCAATGGCTGTCTAATTAGTGAAGTATAATTATGTTTATTCTGTTTACGCCATAATTTTCTATAATTCTTTGTGCTACGACCTTTTAAAATAATTCTCAACTTGTTTAATATCATCAGCGATTTTTGATTTTCATTTTTTTCAATATGCATAATGGTTTTTAAAATCAATTTTAAAGCTACCATTAAAATATGCCAATAAAAATAAAAATTCTTTGAATAATTATTAAAAATGTATTTAAAATAGCCTGTTTTCTTAAAATTATACTTGTGGTTATAGTCAAAATAATATTCTTCTACAAATTTTAAAATTTCTTTTTTCTGAACCTCATAAGTTTTTTGAGTTAAACCATTTGATTTATCAAGATATTCTCGTAGAATTTTAAGATAATTCTGACCAAAAATTTCTGCGACATTATAACCGCCTTTATTTTTTACGGTTAAACCTGAAAACATTCCTGAATCATTACATACAAAAACAGTATCACCTTTTGCCAAAAACCTTGCATACATATCAATCTGAGAAAGCTGCAAATAGCGATATCTTAAATAATCTTCCAATTCGTTAAACTTGCCTCGTTTAACAAGCATACCACCAATCCAAGTTATATTGTAACTTGCGGATTGTAACAACTCATCAAAAGAATTGCAGATATAATTACCTTCTTTTTTACCATTTCCATTTGCTAAAAAGAATATTTCTTGGTTGGAATTATTTTTTATTAATTCAACAATTTTTTTAATTGCACCCTTACAAAAGCATAAAGTATCATTGTTTAATTTTGTATATTCACCGGTTGCATATTCTGTGCATTTAAAAATATGTTCATCAGAATATATAGGCTCAGTTTGGCAAATATATGTTATTTTTTCCGGAAACTTTTCTTTATACATTCGACACAAGTCATCTGTCGAATCATTAGAGCAATTATTTGAAATAACCAATTCAACATCAGACGTATTTAAAAAAGTTTCGTCATTTACAATAGAATCAATAACCTTTTTTAAATATTCAGCTCTGTTATATGTTGGAATACATATTGATAGAATTGGCATAGCAAAACAGGCTCCAATCTACCATACAACCCAAGGAGCGTTTCCAGAAATCCACATATCTGTTAGAGTATTCTTATCATTTAACGTATCCATTGGTTTCCAAAAGCCCTTATGTTTATGAGCATTTAATTGACCATCTTTAGCTAAGGCTTCCAATGGCTTTCTTTCAAAAATGGTACTATCTCCATCCTTGATATAGTCAAATACTTGAGGTTCGCAGACCATAAATCCGCCATTAATCCAGTTACCATCCCCATCCGGTTTTTCTTGGAATGAATTAATAGAACCATTAGAATCAATATCTAAAGCACCAAATCTACCGGAAGGTCTTACTGAAGTTAATGTACAATATTTTCCTGCAGATTTATGACATTTTATTAATTCGTCAATGTTAACATCAGACACACCATCGCCATAAGTTAACATAAATGGTTCATTTCCGATGTATTCCTGAGCTCTTTTAATTCTACCACCAGTCATAGTATCTTGACCTGTATATAGCATAGTAACTTTCCAAGGTTCAGTTTTCATTTTATGAATTTCTACAGAATTATTCAGCATATCTACGGTAATATCAGAATATTGTTGATAATAGTGAACAAAATAATCTTTGATTACGTGCGATTTATAACCAGTAAGAATAATAAACTCATTAAAACCATAATGAGAATAAATTTTCATAATGTGCCATATAATTGGTTTACCACCGATTTCAACCATTGGCTTAGGAATCAATTTTGTTTCTTCCGATAAACGAGTACCCAAACCACCTGCTAAAATTAAAACTTTCATTATTACTCCATAAAAATATCTAAAACAAATTTAAAATTTACAAAACGATAATACAATGAAAATACTCAAAATGCAATGACACTTGTTTTATTAACTAAACCAATCCTCTTTCCTGATGTTTGAATTGCATATCGTATAAAGATTTATATGCACCATTTTGAATATTTAACAATTCATCGTGTGTACCTGTTTCTACAATTTCACCCTGATTTATTACAACTATTTTATCTGCATTTTGAATTGTAGATAATCTATGAGCAATTACAAAAACTGTTTTATCTTTCATTAAGTTATCTATTGCCTTTTGAACAACAGCCTCTGCCTTATTATCAAGTGCTGATGTTGCTTCATCTAAAATAATTATCGGTGCATCTTTTAAAAATGCTCTAGCAATCGCAACACGCTGCTTTTGTCCGCCTGACAATAAAATTCCTCGTTCGCCGATTTGCGTATCAACTCCATCCTGAAGTTCTGCAATAAAATCATCCAAATATGCCATTTTTATTGCTTTATACATATCGTCTTCAGTCGCAAACGGATTTCCCAACATTATATTTTCCCTAATTGTACCAGAAAATAAGAAATTATCTTGAAATACGACTGCAATTTGCTGTCTTAAAGATTCTAGTTTTAAATTTCTTATATCTATGCCATCCATCGAAATTTCTCCGGATTTTATATCATAAAAACGAGGAATTAAATTTACTATAGTTGATTTTCCTCCACCTGAATTTCCAACCAAAGCAATTGTCTGACCTTTTTTTACCTCTAAATTTATATCCTTTAATACAGGAACACCTTCTACATATTCGAAATTAACATGTTCAAATTTTATAGTTGATGGACTTTCTTTTAATTCAATTGCATCAGGAGAATTCTTGATATTTGGTTCTGATTCCAATATGCCAAAAATTTGCTCAATGGCAAAAAATGAAAATTGAACTGCATTTATGTTATTCCCAATACTTTTAACAGGAGTATAAAGTAATATCAATGCCGTAATAAATGACACAAAATTACCTGCTGTTATTTTATTTGTCATTATTAAATGTGAACCGTACGCAATTGCTAAAGCAATACCAATGGATACAATTACATGCATCATTGGAGATAACCACTGAGTACGTTGCACCATCTTTATTCTCAAGTTAAACACATTTTTAAGTATCCAGTCAAACTTACCTGCTTCAGATTTTTCTAAGTTATAAGAAATAACTGTTTTATTTCCCGCAAAGACCTCATTATATTCAGTAATAATAGCAGCATCTGCAACCACTGTCTTTTCCATAACACTCTTGATTCTTTGTTGTATTTTCGCAACCGGAGCAAAAGCACAACCTAAAACAACCACTGCAATCAATGCTAATTGCCATGAATTATAAAATAATACACAAACCAGAGATATGGACGAACAAATTCTTTGGACAAATACACTTAAATTATCTAACAATCCAACACAAGCTGAATCTGCCATATTATTGAATTGAAATACAATTTCACCGGAATTCTTATTATCGTAAAACGCTGTTTCAAAAGTTAATAGCTTTCGGAATAAATCGGCTTTTAAACCATTTGTAATTTTACCGCCAACCCAAGTAGATAAATATGCTGATAAATATTTTAGACCACCTTGAATGGATGTAAATGCGACAATTCCTAAAGGAATATACCATGGAGAAGAAATTGATTTTTCAACCATTACTAAATCCATATATGGTTTTAATGCCAATGCAATAACGGCATCTAAAGAACCTATTGGAACACATATTAACACAGACAACAAAGCTCTGAACCATACCGGTTTTACATACGTCCACATTCTACCATAGTTTATAACAAATCTCTGATTCATTAAAAATGTCTTTAATTTTTCAATTTTTTCTTTTAATTTACATTTATACATTAAAAAATAATCCTCTAGGTTCCTTGTTTACAAGATATCCAATATATATACAAAAATATCATAACACAAAAATATTGTAATTAATGCAAAAATCATTACAATTTTTCAATATCGTTACTTTTATTTAACAATTCATTTAGTAGATTTTTTGCAATTTTTGGATTGTTTATTGTTGCATTTCCTGTAATACAACCTCCATCACAACACATTACTTCTACCAAATTACAATTATCATCACATTTCTTATTTTGAGCAAAACTTCTTAGTTTTTTTATTGTATCTTTATTCAATCCGCTCACAATACAAGGTTTCACAATTTCTTCATTTGGTAAAACTTTTTTTACAGATTCGGACACCCCACCCAAAACACCAAAATTTCTGCCTTGTTTTGAACTTTCTACCTCAAATTTTTCTTCCTCACATTTTAGTATTTCTATATTCTTTGCAATAAACAATGCTCCCAATTCTTCCATACTCATTACATAATCAATGTTTGGATTATCAAAAACTTCCGTTCTTTTTGCAACACAAGGACTTACAAATAACAGCTTCGCTTCAGGATATTTATTTTTTACTATTTCTGCTGTGTAATAAAGCGGTGTTTTTGTATCAGATACAAATGGCTTTATCTCCGGTAAATGTTTTTTTATTAACTGATTATAACCGGCACAACATGATGTTGTCATAAACGGTTTTCCCAAATCCATTCGTTCTAAAAATTCTTTAGCTTCATTTTTTGCTGTAATATCTGCACCTTGAGCAACTTCATACACATCATCAAAACCTGCCTTTTTAATTGCAGATTTTATTTGATAAATAGTTCCCGGAAATTGTCCAGCAATTGATGGAGCTATTAATGCTATTAATTTTGTGTCAGACTTCATCGTTTTCAATATATCAATAATCTGACTTTTTTCATGCACCGCACCAAACGGGCATGCCGAAATACACCTTCCGCAATTAATACATTTTTCGTAATCTATTCGTGCAAAACCTTGTTCATCTTTTTCTATTGCCCCAACAGGACAAGATTCTTCGCACGGAACAGTAACTTTTACTATTGCATTGTATGGACAAGCAGCTATACACATTTTACATTTTTTACATTTTTTTGAATCGACTTTTGATTTTCCGTTTTCAACGGTTATTGCACCAAATTTACAAGCTCTTTGGCAAGGTCTTGCAACACACCCCTGACACAAATCTGTTACGTGAATCTGACTCGGTACACAACCTTTGCAAGCCGCTTGTAATACTGTTAAATTTTTATTATCAATTTCTTCTCTTTCAATTGCACGTTTTGCATACGTGATTAGGGAAGTTAACTCATCATCATCTTCTATTTGAAATCCTAATCCTGCAATTTCTCTATCTTTGATAATTGCACGTTCTTTATAAATACAACATCTATATGGGACTTCAGCTCCTTTTGGACGCATATCGTAAGGAATTAATCGAGTATTTTCTTCAAAATTATCCGAAAAAAATGCTTTTATCAATCTAACTAATATTTCTTTTTTTAAATGAATTGCTTGACCGTTATTATTCATAATAAGTTTTCCAATAATGCTATTTATTTAGTATTCCGTTTATTTTATCTACAACTTTTTCAATTGAAGCATCATCAATAACTTCATTATTTACTTTTACAAACGGAGCTTTTGAATAACCATCACCAATTGAACAAAGTTCTAAACACGGAATACAAGAAACATCAACTTGTTCTCCATATTTTCTTGGTAAAAGAGATTGTAGTTCTTGTAAATTTGCACCACCCATAACAAAGCAAGTTGTGCCAACACAAACTTCAACTTTTATTTTTTCCATTACAATCTCCTTAAGAATACTTATTTTAATTTTATAGCACTTATAAGAAAAAAATCAAGACTATTAAATTCAAAAGTAATTCATAGCATGCTCATGCTGAAAATAAAATTAAAAATTATAAACGCAACTCGGAGCGTGATTTTTGGAAACCTTTTTGCAGCAAAAGGAATGTTAAATTACTTACAAGAAGTATATTCAATCAATTTAGTAACATCTTTATTCCAAGAACCGTACCAATTTTTTAGAATTATATCAGCAGGACAAAAACCTTGCAATACAAGCTCTTCTAAGGGTCCTAAATATTCCTCTTCGCCGCAACATTGATTTTTTAATCCGTCTTTTGAAATTGCAATTAACGTTTTAGCAATATCTTTCACTAAAGTTTTACCAAGTTTCGCATTCATTGCCAATTTTGGAACATTATATCGTAATTCATTATAATCTTTTTGTTTAAACTTTGATAAATATTCATCTACAGAATTTAATTCGTTCTGGGAATACATTATACCTTTATAAAAAGCAAGCAACGCATACTGTAAGCCATTACCTACACAATCTTGATTTCTTATTTCAATAAACTTACGTAATCTGACTTCAGGGAAATAAAAGTTTGATGCCAATTTAAAATCATCAATATCTGCGGTTAACCCTGAATACCCGTTATCAATAAATTGATGCATTGTCAAATTTTTACTTATCGGATAAACTCTATCATCACGCATAAGCATAATTAAAGGAACATCTAAAACTCTTTCTATGTAATCATTAAAAGACATATCTTTGTCAAAATCAGTTGCAAAACCACATCTGTCATTATCTGTATTAAGCCATGATAGAGCTCTAAATGATTTATACCCTGTATCAACACCACCTCTTATTGGTGAATTTGCAAACATTGCAGCTGCTATCGGCACCAACATATTTGCAACTCTAAATTTTTTCATGGCATCTTCTTCCGAATCAAAATCAAAACATGCCTGAATGCCCGCAGTTTCTCGCATCATTACATCTGATAGAATGCCCCATAAATAACTTGCCATAACAGAATATCGTCTTTTTGGTAAAAGCTTTATATTTTTATAAGTGGTATCAGGGTAAATTCCATACGCAGAAAGTTTTATACCAAATTCTTCAAAAAGTGGAATTAATCCATTATCAAAATCTTTTATGCAATTTTCAAGTTCTTGAATTGTTTTTTGAGGTTCTATACTCAATTCCATTTGTAAACCTGGTTCTAATGTGATTGTATTATGAAGTTGTTTCAGACCTATAATATTTTCTTCGTCTAATAAATAATCCCAATTTTCATTTCTTGCATATAATCTTAAAAACTCACATATACCATTTATTCCGTAATATTTTGCCGATTGATTTGTTTCTATATCTATGGGTAAACGTTCATATTCCATTCCCACTTTAAAATCTTCTTTTGAAACCTTTATTCCGGATGTAAAAACTTTTCTTATTTCATTTATCTCTAACTTCTTTTCAACAAAATTAACCACGATTAATATTCCTTCTCGATACTTATTATAACATTAATAAGATTACAAAATAAAAAATTAAAAACATTTACCTGTTTGTATTATTATATATTAGTAGATTGGAATTAATAACATGGATTATTTACAAAGAGCAAAATTTTTTAGAACAAAAAAAAGACTCGGACAAAATTTTTTAATAAACGGAGATGTGCTAAATGACATAATAAAATATGCTCATTTAACAGAAAAGGATACAATACTCGAAATTGGTCCGGGAGTTGGATTCCTTACAGAACTTTTAGTTAAACATGCCGGACAGGTTATTGCTGTTGAATTGGATGAAGATGCAATAAAAGAACTCAATAAATTAGAATCACAAAATTTAACCATTATTCACAAAGATATTTTAAAAACAGATATTTCAGAACTTGCGAACGGAAAAAAAATAAAGGTAGTTGCAAATATACCATACTACATAACAAGCCCTATTTTAGCACATTTACTTGGAGAAATTGATGATTTAACAAACAAAAACAGAGCTTGCATATCAGAAATTATACTTATGGTGCAAGAAGAAGTTGCAAGAAGGATTGTAGCAACAGAAAAATCACAAGGGAAACAATATGGACTATTAACAATTCTTTCGCAATTTTGGGCAGATTGTACATTTTTAAGATCAGTAGGACAAAGAAGTTTTTATCCTTCACCTAAAGTAACCTCTGCACTGGTAAAATTAACAGTTAAAGATACACCAAAATTACAACTTTCTGATTATACCCATTTTAGAAAAACAATCAAAGCCGCATTCGGACAACGCAGAAAAAATATTAAAAATGCACTTGTAAACGGAGGATTTGATAAAAACAACGTTCAAAAAGCTTTAACTAAACTTAATTTAAGTGAAAATACACGCGGAGAAAATCTATCCATAGAAGAATTAGGAAAATTATCAGAGGAATTATGCAAATTAAAGTAAAAACACCGGCAAAAATAAATTTAACACTTGAAATAACAGGAAAACGCTCCGATGGATTTCATGAATTAAAAAGCATAATGCAAATGATAAACTTATATGATATTCTCACTTTTGATATAGAAAGAAGTAAAGAATTAGGTATTCAACTATCAGGAACAAATCCAAACATACCATATAATGAAAAAAATATAGTACATAAAGCTATTAAATTATTTTTTGAAACAACAAAAATAGAACCACACAATATTTATGTTCATTTGGAAAAAAATATTCCGACAGAAGCAGGATTAGCTGGTGGAAGTTCAAATGCTGCCGGAACATTTTTGGCGTTAAATAAATATTTTAAAAACATACTAACAAAAGAAGAACTACACAAACTATGTGCTCAACTTGGTTCAGACCTAAATGTATGTCTAGAGGGTGGCTGTACTCTTGCAACTGGACGTGGAGAAAAAGTTATTCCAATAACTTTTAGGGAATATCCTGTGTCTTTAATAAAACCTGAACTAGGAATCTCAGCAAAAGAGGGATATCAAAAATATGCACAACTTAAGAATAAAGAATTTAAAAATTATACGGATAAAATGGTAACCAGATTAAACAACAATGAAGATATACGAGAATTGTTATATAACGACTTAGAAATGGCAGTATTCAATGAGCACGAAGAATTACAAAAAATTAAACAAGCAAATCCTGCTGCGATAATGTCAGGTTCTGGTTCTACTTATTTTATACTTGAAAAAACAATAAACAATGTTGAAAATTACTGGACAAAAACAGGACTAAAAACAATTTCAACAGGCTGCGAAATTTGCTAGATATATACTTAATTATTTGCATTGCTATAATTTTTATGTATAATTAAATGTATGGAATTGGTTAGGGAATATATAAAGAAGTCCAATACTTATCAATTTTTGCAAATTTGTGCAGATTTATTAGAAGATTTTCTTACAACGGTCGGCGAAATTGCAATACATCTTTTTATTTCTCTAAAATATATTTGTCTTGGTCAAATAAATTGGAAAGAAGTTCTTGAACAATCATCAAGATTTGGAGTTAGCTCATTGCCTATAACAATTTCTATTGTAAGCATGACATCTATAATTGTAGCGATGCAAGTTGCAGGAGAAATGGTTAAACAAGGTGGTGGAAACTACGTAGGCATGCTTGTTTCATTGTTAACTATCAGAGAAACAGGTATAATTATGTCGGGATTTGCAATAATTTCTATGATAGGTTCTTCCCTCGCATCTGAAATTGCCACAATGAAAATAACCGAACAAATCGATGCAATACAAGTTTTGGGTGTTAATCCAATTAAATATTTATTTGTTCCCAGAATTATCGCCGGAACACTTATGATGCCACCTGTTTTAGTTGTTTCTTCAACTTTTGGCATACTTGGTGGTGCAGTTGCATCCACAACTGTCAGCGAATTAAGCTACAAGGCATACTTTTCTTCAGTATGGTCAGGACTGTATATATATGATATAAAAGTAGCATTGGCAAAAGCATTTGTATATGGCTTTACCATAGCTCTTATCAGTTGCACTTGCGGATATATGGCAAGCGGAGGAGCTAAAGGAGTTGGTTTAGCAACAACAAAGGCTGTTGTTTGGTCGTTTGTTACTATTGTTATATGGGATTTAATTTTCTCAATTGCATTTTTCTTTTAGGAATTTAAGCTATGATAAAAGTTAAAAATTTAATAAAAAAATTTGGCAGACGCAGAGTACTTAATGACATAAGTTTTGAAGTTAAAGACGGTGAAACATTAGCAATTGTAGGATTCTCCGGTTCAGGTAAAAGTACTATTCTAAAAATAATATGCGGATTACTTGATTCTAATGGAGGAACTGTTGAAACTTCTGATGGTGAAATTGCCATGGTATTCCAATACTCTGCATTATTTGATTCACTAAATGTTTTTGATAACATAATTTTTGCACTTAGAGAAAGAAAAGAATTAAGAAAAAAATACACAGAACAAGATTTAAAAAATATAGTTGAAGAAAAACTTAAACTTGTTGGCTTAACAGGTATAGAAAACAAATTTCCATCTGAACTTTCAGGAGGAATGCAGAAGAGGGTTAGTTTTGCAAGAGCAATTGTAACAAATCCAAAAACAATTCTGTACGATGAACCAACCGCCGGCTTAGATCCAATATCTTCAACATTGATAGAAGACTACATTGTTAGACTTAAGGAAGAAACGCATGCATCTTCTATTGTCGTAACTCACCAAATGTCAACTATTATGAGAACGGCAGATAAAGTATTAATGATATATAACGGAAAATGTGTATTTCAAGGAACACCTAAAGAAATGTGCGAATGCAAAAATGAATACACAAAACAATTTGTTACAGCTTCACTTGAAGGACCAATGAAAATGTTAACAGAATAATTTTTTTGATATAATGAAATAGGGAATTAAAATTAAAATGAAATTAAAATCATCATCATTTAAAGTCGGAATATTAACAATAATTGCACTTATGATACTTATTTTTACAGTATTGTGGGTTAAGGGCAGAGCTTTTTCATCTGCTGACAGAATTGAAGTCCATTTCAAAGATGTTAATGGGATGAGAGCAGGCTCAGGTGTTCAAATGATGGGTTTGAGAGTCGGTCAGGTTGAAGAAATTACACCGATTATTGATGGCGAAAAAAGCTATGTAAAATTAAAATTTGTAATAACAGAACCCGGTATTAAAATTCCAAAAGCTTCGTCTATTTCTATTCAACAATCAGGATTAATCGGAGAACAATTTTTAGAAATTACACCGCCAAAGACAAGAACTTTATATGTTCCAATGATTGGTAAAAATTTGATTTATAAAGACGATCCCGTTCAAATAAAACTTGATAACAAGTTTTATGATGTAGGATATATCAAAGATACAAGAGTTGTTGTTACTAAAGCAATACCTCTTGAATTTCAAAACAGAATAAAAACAACCTATTCATACAGAATTGATTACGTTGTAAATCTACCCGGATTGATTTTACCTGAATTTTTAAAAGGTTCTTTAATAACTGATAAAGGTGTTAAAAAAATGCTTATAGCACCATTAGATGACGTAGCTATATCATATCCTGAACAAACTTCACCTTACACAATTATTGAACCGATGAGAATTTCAGACTTTATGGATTTACAGTATAAAGCTGCGGCATCTTTAACAGAAACCAACATGAAAATAAACGAATTGCTTTCTGATAAAGTTATTGCAGATTTAAAACAATCAGTTGTGAATATTAACGAACTTACTGCACAAGCAACGACTACAATAGCAAAAGCTGAAAAATTAATAGAAAGTTCAAATAAAGAACTTGACCAAATGATGAAAATGGCAGATAAGTTCACAAACGATTTTGGAAAAATTACAAAAATTGCTGATGACATAGCAGGAGATCCAAGATTTAAGACCACAATGTTTGACGCAACAGAAGCATTAACCAAATTAACTAACAACTTAAATAAAGTTCTTGATAATACAGATGCAAAACAATTAGGTGCAGATTTAAATGCCATTGTATCTAATATGAACGATATAAGTACTTCAGTAAATTCAATGACAAAGGATAAAAAACTTAAAGAACAAGTTTTCAATACGGTTACAAATGTAAACAAAGCTATGGTTGATTTATCAAATGCTCTTTGTGTAGTAAATTCTCTTTCTTCAAACCAAAAGCAAGATTTGACAAATACACTTACAAATGTAGCTGAAACAGCTAAAAACTTAAGAAAATTTACAGATAAATTAAATAAAAGATTTTTATTATTCAGATTGATATTTTAAGAATGAATTTAAAAAGCGAAATAACAAAAATACATTACGATAAGAATTCTAAAAGTTGGATTTTACCACTGTTAGAATTCTTTGCATTCTTTTATGATAAAATTACCAATTACAGAAATCAGTTTTATGATAAGGGAATATTAAAATCAGAAAAAGTTGATTCTTATGTTATTTCAGTTGGAAATCTTACAACAGGTGGAGTTGGTAAAACTCCGGTCGTTGCAGAACTTGCAAAATACTATATAAAACAAGGGAAAAAAGTTGCAATAATATCAAGAGGATATGGTGGCAAACTTTCAAACAAAGAGCCCAGAGTAGTTGCAATCAACGGAGAAATACTACATACTGCTGAAGAAATAGGAGATGAGCCATATTGGTTTGCTCAAAACATTGAAAATATTGCAGTTGTTACCTGCTCGAATAGAGTAAAAGCAGCAAATATGATTATAAAAAGTTATCATCCCGATATAATTATTTTGGATGACGCATTTCAGCATAGAAAAATACAAAGAGATTTAGACATTGTATTGGTTGATAGCGAAAAATGCTTCGGAAATGGTAAACACCTACCGGCAGGTCCCCTAAGAGAAAATTTAAATGGACTAAAACGTGCGGATAAAGTTTTAATTATAAACAAAACTCTTGAAGAAGTAGATATGAAAAAACTTCCAAATGTTTTTGACCTCAATAAAGTTTCTATTTGCAAAGTAGAACCAAGTTACGTTTACAACATAAAAACAACTGATGTATTACCACTAAATTCTAATGTAGTTGCAATGTGTGCTATTGGTCAACCGAAACAATTTTATGATTTTGTAGCAGACAAATATAACATTCTTGGAACAATTACCTTTGATGATCACCATGCATATAAAGAATCTGATTTAGAAAATATAGATGAAACAATCATTACAACAGAAAAAGATGCTGTTAAACTTGAAAAATTTAATTTTGATAATATTTATGCAATGAAATTAAAACTAAAATTAAATGTAGAGGAATTGATAAAGTGATTCAAATAGATAAAATAGTTGAAACACTAAAGAAAGCAAAACAACCTCAAAGTGAATTTGTTAAACTTATGGACACTTTTAATGATCCTTATTTGGTCTTAATTTCTTGCATTTTAAGTCTTAGAACAAATGATAAAACAACGTATCCCGCAACATTAAGAATGTTAAAACTTGCAAAAACTCCGCAAGATATGGCAAAAATATCCGAAATGGAATTAGAAAAAGCAATCTATCCTGTCGGTTTCTATGCAAACAAATCCAAACAAATAATACAACTTTCAAAAGAACTTGTAGAAAACTATAACGGACAAACACCTTGCGATATTGATGAATTATGTAAATTTAACGGAGTTGGAAGAAAAACCGCAAATCTTGTTGTAGCCAGAGGATTTAATAAACCTGCAATTTGTGTAGATGTACACGTTCACAGAATTTTTAATAGAATAGGCTACGTAAAAACATCCAATCCTGAAGAAACTGAAATGGAGTTACGTAAAAAATTACCTAAAAAATATTGGATTGAAATAAACACACTAATAGTTACACATGGACAAAATGTATGTAAACCTCAAAAACCAAATTGCCAAGAATGTCCTATATGCCAATACTGTAAAAAGATAATCTAGTTAAAATTTCCACCGTAAGTGTAGTAGTAATATGAACAAGTTATCCCTTTACCATGTTTTGAGCAATCTTTTTTAACAAGTTCTTCATCAGCAAGCTTACCAACAGGCTCCATTTTATCTTGGAATATATTAACACCAAAAATGTCAATACCCCATCTGTTAGGACCTTTTATGCCATTTAAATCATATAATAAAATGGCTAAAGGCATGTTTTTTGAATATTCTGAATTATTCAACCACTTTACTCCCACAATATTACCGGAAGTTGTATAGTATAAATTAGACACATAATATTCATCACTATTTTTTACAAAGGACCCATTCAAATATGATACTTTATACAAATTAGGTTCAACTGCATTTGTTATACGGAAATAAGGATTTATTAATTCGATAAACAAATTTTCTTTTTCTTTTTCAGACTTTGCTTTTTGAAAAGCAATTTTATCCGTTTCTGTAACTTGTGCCCCAATTGCAGAAAAGATATATTCAATATTTTTATATGAATTTTTCCATTTTGAAATAATATCTAACTTTTTATTGTCTTCAATCAAACTTGGAATCAGTATTATTGCGGTTAAAGTTATTAACCCCAATACAAATGCAATTTCTATTAATGTAAAAGCTATCCTTTTTTTCATATAAACCTCATGCCATATCTAGACGTTTTTTCTCTTGAATTAACTTATCATAAATCCACTCAGGAATAAAATGTTTACCCAGCAAAATTTGCCCGTTCAATAAGTTTGGAGCATGAAAATCAGATCCGCCTGTTACTATTAGACCTAACTTTTCAGCCATAGATGAAAAATATTCAACAACAGCAGGAGAATGTTTTCTATGATACGCTTCAATACCTCTTAATCCGTATGACATTAAATCTTTAATTAAATTTTCTGCAATGTCAATATCATGCGGATGTGCTATTACAGGAACACCCCCAGCATCATAAATTATTTCTACCGCATCTTGCGGAGAAACAGTTTTTCTCTGTACATACACCGGTGATTTGTCATTTATATATTTGCTATAAGCTTCAATAACACTTGAAGTTCCACCGGCAGATGTTATTGCTTTTGCAATATGAGGTCTTCCAATACTACCACCTTCAGCAACTTGAGCTTTTATTGAATCATAAAGGATTTTAATACCTTCTTTTTTCTCCAATAAGTCAATAATTTCAAGAGTTTGCTTAACCCTTGCTTCTTGCTGTGTTTTTATTAGATTTTGAAAATCACTGTTCTGAACATCCATGAAATATCCTAAGATATGAATTTCATAATTTTTATAAAGAGTATTTATTTCAACACCCTGTATAATTTCAAGATTATCTTGTTTGTTAATACTTTGCAAATAATCTTGTGCTATTTGATATGACAAAATGTTGTCATGATCAGTCAAAGCAATTGCTTCAAGTCCTGCATCTAATGCAGTATCAACAATTTTTTCAGGTGTAAAAACACCATCCGAATAATTTGTATGAACATGGAAATCAGCTTTTTTCATTGCGACCTCCATTCATCAGGACTTTTCTTTAACAAAGTCTTCCTCCGTTTCATTGTTTTCATATATTATTTTTTTATTAATTCTTTTTATATCAGTTGCATTACCCGTTAAAGCATCTATGGTAATTTCAACTGCATTCAATATAGCATTATTATCTTTTGCGACTTCATATCTTTCAGGCATGCAAGTAGTCATTCTTGATAATGATGTTTTATAATCCATACCGATTACACTGTTTTCCGCACCGCAAAAACCTGCATCTGTTATATATGCCATATTATCCACTAATTTTTCATCTGCGGTTTGAACATGAGTATGTGTGCCCACAAAAGCACTTACACCAAGAGAAGCACAAAATCTGCCGAAACATATTTTTTCAGCCGTAGCTTCAGCATGAAAATCAACAAAAATATTAGGTGTAACTTTTTTAATATCCTCTATGTTTTCTTCTAACAATTTCCATTGAGATTCCATTGGCTGCATAAATACACGTCCTAAAAAATTTATAACACAAAGCTTGTGAGTACCAATATCAAAAAATCTGTACCCATAACCTTTTGTCCCAATGGGATAATTAAAAGGTCTAACCAACTTATCTGCTGTATCAATGTACGAAAATATATCCTTTTTGTCCCAAATATGATTTCCTGAAGTTATACAATTTATACCTGCATTAATAAGTGCATTATAATTTTTTAAAGTCAAACCGAAGCCATGCGATGCATTTTCTCCGTTTAAAATTATAAAATCATAATTATTTTTATTTTCAGCGAGATAGTCGGTAACAGCCCTACGACCGATTCTACCGACTACATCACCAAAAAATAAAATTTTAATTAGTTCTTGCATAAATGCATTACCTGTGTTTATTTTGCAATTTCCGTTGTTCTAAATTCTCTTACAACAGTAACCCTAATTTGTCCCGGATAATCCAATTCATCCTCAATACGTTTTGCAATATCTCTTGCCAATTTTTGAGATGCCAAATCGTCAAATTGTTCAGCTTCAACAATTACACGAACTTCACGACCAGCTTGAACAGCAAAAGACTGCTTAATTCCTTTGAAACTATTTACAATTTCTTCAATTTTTTGTAAACGCTTAATATAAATTTCTAAAGTATCTCGTCTTGCTCCAGGTCTGCCTGCAGAAATTGCATCCGCTAATTTTACAAGAACAGCTTCAATTGTATTTGCAGTAACATCATTGTGATGAGCTTCTATTGCGTGAACAATTTCTTGTTTTTCACCATATTTATTTGCTATTTCTACACCCAGTTGAATATGAGTACCTTCTTGAGTTTGGTCAACGGCTTTACCAATGTCATGTAACAGACCGGCACGTTTTGCTACATAAACATTTGCACCTAACTCAGCAGCCAACATACCAGCAATATGACCAACTTCCAAAGAGTGTTTTAAAACATTTTGACCATAACTTGTTCTGTAATATAATCTGCCCAACGTTTTTAAAAGTTCTTTATTTAGCCCCATTATACCCATATCTAACGCGGCATTTTCACCTTCTGTAAGAATTTTCTTTTCAACTTCTTCTTGAGCTTTTGTAACCATTTCCTCAATACGTACAGGGTGAATACGTCCATCTGATATAAGTTTTTCTAAAGCTAATTTTGCAACTTCACGTCTTACTGGATCAAAACTTGATAAAACAACCGCTTCAGGAGTATCATCAATAATTAAATCAACACCTGTTAAAGTTTCCAAAGTTCTGATATTACGACCTTCACGACCAATAATACGACCCTTCATTTCATCATTTGGTAATGAAACAACAGAAACCGTACTTTCTACAACTTGATCCATTACGCATCTTTGCATTGTTGTAGTAAGAATTTCTTGAGATTGTTCTAAAGCTTTTTCCTTAATTTTAGCCTCATTTTCACGAATCAATTGCATCTGTTCTTGAGCCAAATCATTTTTTAATTGTTCGAAAAGTTGATTTTTAGCTTCTTCGGCAGACAAACCTGAAATTCTTTCAAGCTCAGAAGTTTGTCTTTGTACTAAATCTGCAAGATAATCCTCTTTTTCTAACAATTCGTCCATTTTTCTTTGAGCAGCAGCTTCTTTATCAGTAGCTTCTTGAATTTTATTTTCCAAGACATCTTCTCTTTGTGCCAATTTTGATTCTTGTCTTGATAATTCTTGACGTCGCTCACGTTCTTCTTCGTTTAATTCTTCTCTATCCTTTTGCAAAGCTTCTTTAGCTTTTATCATTGCTTCTTTAACTAATAGTTGTTCTTTTTCTTCAGCTGCTTGTTGTTTTTTGTCAAAATCATCTTTCAGCGTCTTGTACTTTGCTCTTTGTGCAACAAGAATTGCAGTAAATACCATTGCCAAAAGAACGACTAAAATAATCGCAACAATTGTAATTAAGTCCATGTTCTCTATACCTTAACCTTTTCTATTTTTTACAAATACACACAATCTCGGCACATATAGCCTACCGAGTTTTAACTATTGAATTTTATATATAAGATGTTAATTTATCGCATGTATTTTCAAAAATTTAACTACTACTAATAAAATATTATCATGATAAATACTTTTTGTATAGGTTTATTATTAATAATTTACATGATATTATTTTTATACAAAGAAAGGATAGAAAAATGGATATAAAAATTATTTCTGACGTAAAAAATCAAGAATGCGATATTCTTGTTGTAAACATGTTTGAAGGCAAACAAACTACAAATGAAATTGCAAATGAATATGCTCTAAATCAAGACAAATTTGAGGGTAAATTCAATACAACATATCTTCTTCCGACATATGGGAAAAATCCGGCTAAGAAAGTTTTAATTATAGGACTTGGAAAAGAAGATGAAATTACTACTAATAAAATAAGAGAAGCCGTTGCAAAATCTATTAAAAAAGCAATTGAAATGAAAGCAAAAACAGTTGCAATAGATTTTGACGGAATTAACTTTGAATATGCGGATGTTTTATCAGAAGGAGCATTAATTGCCGATTACGCTTTTGACAAATACAAATCAGAGAAAAAACATCATATAGAAACCCTTTATACAAATTTAGATAAGGCTAAAATCGAAAAGGGACAAAAAAGAGCAGAAGCAATGGAATTAACAAGAAATCTTGCAAATGAACCTGCTCAATATGCGACTCCCGATAAATTAGCAGAAGTTGCAAAATCATTAGGTTTGGATACAAAAATCTACGACAAAAAAGAATGTGAAAAAATGGGATTAACCGCATATTTAGCCGTTGCCAGAGGCAGCATTCACGAGCCAAAATTTATTCACATGAAATACAGTCCAAAAAATCCAACTAAAAAAATTGCTATAATTGGTAAAGGTTTATGTTTTGACAGTGGCGGAATGGATTTGAAACCTGCCTCTTCTATGCTTACAATGAGAGATGACATGTCAGGTGCAGCTTGCATTTTAGGTGTAATGAGTAAACTAAAAGAATTAAATCCAAATGTAGAAGTTCACGGTATAATTGCTGCATGCGAAAATATGATTGGACCTGATGCATACAAACCTGGAGATATATTAACTGCAAAAAACGGAAAAACAATTGAAATTGATAATACCGATGCTGAAGGCAGAGTAACCTTGGCAGATGCACTATGTTATGCATGCGATTTAAAAGTAGATGAAGTTATTGATATTGCAACACTAACAGGTGCTTGTATGGTAGCTTTGGGCAGCCACGCAGCAGGTATTATGGGTAATGATAAAAACCTAATAAACAGACTTATTGAAGTAGGAAACAAATCCGGCGAAAAATTCTGGGAATTACCAATGTTTGAAGAATACTTCGACAGCCTAAAAAGTGATATTGCAGATATGAAAAATACAGGTTCAAGATGGGGCGGTGCATCAGCTGCGGGCTTATTCTTGAAAAAATTTGTAACTGATGAAGTTAAATGGGCACACATCGATATTGCAGGAACTGCATTCTTAGAAAAACCTCAAAAAGAATTTATTGCAGGAGCAACAGGTGCAGGAGTAAGAACACTGCTAAATTATATTATTGAGTGCTAATAATAAGAACTAAATACAAAAAAGTCCTAAAAAGTCAAAAATTTAAAAGCTTTTTAGGACTTTTTGTTATAAAACGGACTTAACTTTATGTAACATTTTTTTAACAAAAATACATAGTTCTTGAAATGATGTTAAGATTGGATAATAATTTTATAGGTAGGTTCTTTACTATTGGATATTTTTGTATTAGTATAGAACAAGATACAAACAAAGAGGAATAAAAGTGAATAATTTTAACAGAGCGGCAGATTTTTTAAATGTCGGAAAAGAAGAAGAATTCACGCCAGACTCAGTAAGTCCGGCAAAAATTAAGGTAATCGGTGTTGGCGGTGGCGGTGGAAACGCTGTTAATCGAATGATTAAAGCTGGCCTTACCGGTGTTGAATTTTATTTAATGAACACAGATGCTCAAGTTTTAAAATTTGGTGCAGCTCCAAATAAAGTTAGACTTGGAGCAAAATTGACTAACGGTCTTGGTGCCGGCGGTAAACCTGAAATTGGTGAAGCAGCTGCAGAAGAAGCTCGTCAAGAAATTACCGCAGCTATTGAAGGTGCAGATATGGTATTTGTAACCGCAGGTATGGGTGGCGGAACAGGTACAGGTGCAGCTCCTATCGTTGCAAGAGTAGCAAAAGAACTTGGTATCCTTACAATTGGTGTTGTTACTAAACCTTTCAGCTTTGAAGGTAAAAGACGTGCAAATCAAGCTTTACAAGGTATTGATAAACTTAAAGAAGCAGTTGATGCAATAATAGTTATTCCTAACGATAATTTATTGGGTGTTGTTGATAGAAAAGTCGGCTTAATGGAATCCTTCGCAATTGTTGATGAAGTTCTTTTAAGAGGTGTTCAAGGTATCACTGATATCATCACAATTCCTGGACTAATAAATGTTGACTTTGCTGATGTTAAATCAGTTATGGAAGCTTCAGGTTCAGCACTAATGGGTATTGGTATTGGTCAAGGCGAAGGTAGAGCTGAAGAAGCAGCAAGAAATGCTATTGACTCTAAACTTCTTGAAACAACTATTGACGGAGCTAAAGGTGTTATTGTTAACATTACAGGTGGTCCTGACTTAGGATTAACTGATGTAACTAAAGCGATGAACATTATTAATGATGCAGTACAAGATGATGCTATCGTTATTTTCGGTGCTGTTACAGATGAACATATGCAAGGCGAAGTTAAAATTACAGTTATTGCAACAGGTTTTGAACTAAAGGCTCACAGTGCATTGCAAGCTGATAAAGCTACACAAAGAACTCAATTAAGTGCTGCTGATTTCTTCTCAGGTGCATTTAATACAGCCCCTAAGAAGAGTGAACCTTCTTCTCCAAGCCTTCCTGGTTTTTCTAATATAGAAATACCTGATTTCTTGAAAAAGTAAATAAAAAAACAAGACATATAAAAAAGACTTACCTAAAAAGTAAGTCTTTTTTTTTGATTTAATCAATTATCATTTTACATTAAATTTTTAAAATCAAAATTTTTATTACGCACAACTTTATCTGCGATTTTTTGTTTATATAGGTTATCTGATAAAATCGTAGCCAATTCCCTATAACTTTTTGCAATATTTGAGCTTTGATTAACTTCACTAACAGGCAAGCCTTTATTTATTGCTGATATTAATGTAAAGTAATTATTAGGGACTTTCCAATAAACTTTTTGGTTCAATGCTTTTTCAACGTCATCAATGGTTATTTCATCATTTTCCATATATCTGTTTATGACAATCTTCGTTTTATCTTTACTATATCCCAATCTTTCAAATATATCTAAACATCTTTGACAATTCCTTATTGCTGGTAAATTAACGACCGATACAAGCATTATAAAGTCTGTATTATCCAATACAGTAACTGTTTTTTCATCGAAAATATTACCAGTATCAACAACTATATATGCAAAATTTTCTCGCATCTTTGCAAATAATTCTGATATTTGTGTTGTAGTAATATCTTGAGATTGTTCCAAATAAGGCGAATCCGCAAGTACATATAAATTAGTATTTTTATATTTATCTAATGTCGTTATTAAAAACGAATCATCCGATCCTTTTAAATTTTTGGCAACGTATGAAATATTAAATGAAGGTTTTATATCCAAAAAATTTGCAACATCGCCTAAATGAAAATTCATATCTACAAGTGCAACTTTTTCTTTAGTTATATTAGCCAATTCTAATGCCAAATTTATTGCAATTGATGTTTTTCCGATTCCACCTTTGTTGGAAAACGGCGTAATAACTTTACAATTTGTTTTTTTATTTTTATTATCTGACTGACCGCTAAATTTTGAAATTGTATTTATAAAGTCAGTTTCTAGCAACGGCTTTGGTAAAAAGTCCTTTGCTCCTGAACGCATTGCTTTAATTACAGTATTCGTATCATAATTTAATGCAGTAACAATAACTTTAACATTCTGATTAAACTCAACAAAGCGTTCTATAAATTCACATTGTTTTTGAACATTATCAGAAATATCAATATATAAAAACAAATTCTTCAAGTCTGAATAATTTTCTATTTTTAAATCGTCAATAGAAGAAAAACTTCCAACGAGTTCTGAATCTTTTATATTTTTTAAATAATTTTCTGCAACAGAACGTGAAATTCCATCAGAATCAATAATAATAACAGATTGTTTAACCATAATACCTCACAATTTTATGTATATTAGCATAAAAAAAAGAGTACTACAATAACCTCAAAAATGGAAATTGTAATACTCTTTTTAAAAGATATTATAAAATTATTTTTTAACTGTCAACAAAATAGCCGCAAGTTTCTTACTGCCACCTGACAATTTTATTGATTTTATTTCATCAATTTTCTTTGGTTCTTCCGGTTTTTGATAATTAATTAAAAAACGCATAAATTCATCACTAAACATATTAAACTTCCTTATTATAATCAAAATAACTTCTACAAGAATATAAAAACATTTTCTATAAAAAAATTGCCTAAATATTAAATTTACAAATAGTAATTACGCAATATCCTTATCTGACGGAATTTTATAGAACTTTTTCCAAAATTCTAAATTTGCACTTGAATTTTTAGTAAGTTCAAAAATCTTACCGTCTTTAGGTCTTTCTGGACGCCTTTGCAATTTCATGCCAGCTTCTTTTGGGGTTCTATTTGCTTTATATTGGTTACATTCCTTACAACAAGCGACTATATTTTCCCAAGAATCAGGGCCCAATCTTGATTTTGGAAAAACATGGTCTAAAGTTAATTCACTACCAGAAAGTTTTTTGCCACAGTATTGACAAGTATAGTCATCTCTTTTTAGGATATTTTCACGAGAAAATGGCAACTCCGTATTAGGAATTGCCATTTCATATTTCAAACGTATAACTTTAGGTATAAATGTATTATCAACTTTAATATAGTTTTCAATACTATCAAGCTTTTCAATACATTCTGCCTTACCCTTAAGTAATAATACAAGAGCTCTTCTCCATGTCGTTAGATGGAGTGGTTCTTCATTATTATTCAATAAAAGAACTTGTTCCATAAGAAAATTTCTCTTTTGTAGTTGGGTCGGGGCTTACAGTATGTATATTCCACTTTTTACAGCTTATAAACCTAAAACAAGAGGAAATGTTAAAATAAATTAACATTTCCTCGAATTATCAATATTTAATAAAATTATTTATTAATATCTTTTACGCTTAATGCGATTCTGTGTTCTTGTGGTGTGAATTTTTTGATTAAAACTTCTACTTCATCACCAACTTTATATGCATTGAACGGATTTGGATTTTCACCTTCCATTTCTGCAATTGGCAACAATGCTTCAACACCAGGGAAAATATTAATAAATGCACCAAATGTAGCTACTTTATTAACAGTACCTTTTACAACTTGACCTTCTTCAAATTTACCTTCAATTTGTTGCCAAGGATTTTCTGTCATTCTCTTTAAGCTTAAGCTAATTCTTTTCAATTCATTATCGATTTTGATAATTTTAACTTCGATTTCATCGCCTAAAGATAACACATCTGATGGGTGTTTAATTCTTTGCCAAGAAATTTCAGAAATTGGTAATAAACCATCAATACCATTAATATCAACAAATGCACCAAAGTCAGTAATTCTAACAACATTACCTTTAACAACCATATCTTCTTCAAGTTTTGAAATAATATCATCAACAACTTGATTTCTTTGTTCAGCAACAGCTTGTCTTTGAGATAAGATAAGTTTATTTTTCTTAGGATCAGCTTCAAGAACTTTAACTTCAATTTTTGTATCAACCATACCTTCAAATGGAGTACCTGTTCTTAATTGACTTGATGGAATAAATCCTTTCAAATCAGCAACATCAACTAATACACCACCTTTTACAATTGAAACAACTTTAGCTAAAATTGTATCGCCAACATTTTTAGCATCATTCAATTGAGCCCAAGCTTGTGCATAAGCAATACGTTTCAATGATAATTGCATGCAATCTTCATCATTTTCTTCTTTTAATACATAAAATTCTCTAACATCACCAATTTGCAATTCTTCAGCTTCTTCAGCATTATTAGAAATTTCTTTTTCAGGCAAAAATGCTTCTGTTTTAGCACCTTTTACGCTAACTAAGTATCCGCCATTTTCTTTTTTCAACACAGTACCTTCAACGATATCAGCTACTGTGTAAGTTTTTGATAGAGTTTCTTCTAATAATTGTTCAAACTCATCTAATTGTGTTTTTGTCATTCCTGACCTCCTTCTATTTTTCTATATACATTTTCGATTATATTTTGTGGAGTTGAAGCACCTGCTGTTATAGCAATATTCTGTGCATTATCAATTAAATCTTTATAATCTTCTAATTCATTATCATTCTCAATATGAATAGTTTTTGTAATTCCTTGTAAAATTTCGGCTAAGTGAGTTGTATTTGCACTTTTTTTAGAACCAACAACAACAACCAAATCATTTTTTTGTGCCAATTCTTTTGCCTCAGATTGACGCATTGACGTACTTTGACAAATAGTATTTACAAGATGAATTTCTTTTGTAATTGTAGCAAGATATGCCAAAATTTTCTGTAAAGTTTCAATTCTTTGAGTTGTTTGAACTACAATTCCAACTTTTTTGTGAGCTTTAATTACATCTTGATATGGCATCAATTTTTCAATATCACTTGCAACAATAATTTTATCAGTATATTGTTCCGCATTTGCTTTAATTGCGATAACTTCAGGATGTTCAGCTTTGCCAACAATTATAACATAATCACCGTCTTTAGCAAGTTGAATTGCTTGCTGCTGAACCTTTTTAACGTCTAAACAAGTTAAATCCACAAGTTCAAAACCCTTGTTTTTAATTTCTTCAATAACTTGTGGAGCTTCACCATGACTTCTTATAACACATATACCCGTATCATTTTCAGGCAATTTATCCACAGTTTTTATGCCTAAAAGCTCAAGTTCTTTAATAACTTGTGAATTATGTATAAGTTCTCCCAACACAAAAACATTTTTATCTATATTTTCTTCTTTTAGCTTTTTCACAGTTTCTACGGCTCTTTTTACTCCGTAACAGAATCCCGCAAATTTTGCTATTGTAATTTTTTTAGACAAATAATTAATTCTACTTTCGTTAGACTAGAGGCTTTCACCTCAGTAATATTATTAAATCATAAAAATAATATTTTTCAAATAAAATTTACAAAATTATTAGTTATTGTAAAGATTACATTGCTTCTTATACTTATAAAACTTTCCAAAAACCGGTTTTATCTGACCCAACCCTTGATATTTTATTACATTGCTTAAGTTTTAAAATTGCTCGTTCTATACTTCTTTGAGATTTATCCAACTTTTCTGCAATTTCTTTTATTGTTATGTTGCTATTACTTTTAATTAACATCTCAACTTTATCAATTGTTTTTACACCGACACTTTTTTCTTTTACACCGACACTTTTCTCAATAGATATCACTAAGTATTTGCTATCAAGTTCATTTGTGCATTGAAAAAGCATATTTTCAAAAAATTTGTTTAAAAATTCTTTAGTATATGAAATTCCACGTTTTAAATCTTGATAATTTGCTCGCACCAAAGAATCTCTGAAATATTGTGCGTTCTTCTCAAAAAAATCATTATTTGCATCAAACCCCATGGTTTTTAAAAACTTTATTGTAAACACAGCAATTGTTCTGGTGTTACCTTCAGCAAACGGATGTATCTGCCAAAGATTAGATATAAATTCTGCAATATGTTCAACTTTTTCCCTTAAATTTAGTTTTTCATAAGAAAAACTCTTTTCTCTATCAAAGTCATAATCTAAAGTATCTTTTATATCCTGAAATGAACCTTAATAAACAGTATCACCCAGTAAAACTTTTTCTTCTTTAGTTATATTGTAATCTCTTATTTTTCCGGCAAATTTTGGAAAAACATCACCAAAGACTCTTTTATGTATTGAAAAAAGTGCAGCAGGAGAAAATGTAAACGAAGCCTCTGATAATATTTCCGCAATATGCATCGAAACTTTATCTGCCTGTTCTGTTTCAAAATTTTGTTTCTTACCTTCTTCAGATTTATAATAAGAATATATTTTTTCTTTTACTTCTTTACTACCAATTTTACCTTCAATATTTTCTTTTGCAGTTTCTATAAGATATTTTGATGGAGTTAAATTATCAACTTTTTGTAAACCGATAGCGATTGCCCAATTCTCAGCTTTTTGTTTCCTACTTGGTTCACCTTGTTTTTTATATATTTCAAATTCGTTTGACATATTTGACTTTCTGTTCATTTTTATAGAAACGAAAACTAATATTAATAATAGTAAATTAACATTGTTATTATAAATTTTATCATAAATAATTCATTTCTAAATTTGTTTTCCAATCAAACAGATTTTAATGTACTATATTCTACTTACAGCTTGTAACAGTTGTGGATAATTGTTTGTCGGATTTGTTACATACTCCTGCATCACTGGAAGATGTATGCGATGCATCAAGATAGTCCATATTGCCTGTGTTTATTACCCAAGCTGCACAACCATTACCTTGATAAAAACAAAATTCTTTTAAATCCGAATCTGTCCAATAAACTTCGCCACTATAAGGATGTATTCCATCACTTGTTAAAACAAATGCAAAAATATCTACACCAAAAGTATTTTCTCCTTTATTTGGTCCGTCTATATCTATATCTACATAACCAACACTCTTATCAAATTTATATCCACCATAAGTTGAAGCACTTGTATAATCTTTAATTATAACACCTATTCTAAACGACCCACTTCCAGCTAATATCGCACTTGGACAATCCCTTGAATCCATTGAACCCCAATAGCCACGATACAAATAATTAACACTCGTTGGCATGCACCCACTAAGTGTTGTTCCACAAATTTTTTGTAACTTCATAAATTCTGTTATTCTATTAAAATATCTTATTTTTGCTGCAGTACAATCAGAATTTGTTGAGCAAGAATCCTCATTGAACCATTCATCTAATGGTCCATATACTGCTGTTGCTCTATTA
>CAKVCZ010000003.1 GCA_934726055.1 uncultured Candidatus Melainabacteria bacterium | reverse complement strand
TCTTTTGATGAGTTGATTTTCAAGCCTGTTGACATACGTTCCATTGCTGTGTTCATTTTGCTTGTAGCTGTGTTCAAAGAACCTTGTGCTGTAAGTGACGGAATGTTTGTGTTTACTGTAATTGCCATAATAGATCTCCTTTCGTGACTGATACACTACATCCTTGCAGTGTACTGTTACGGTTGCCCGTAACGGTTAGATTGACAACATACACATAAAGTTTTTTATGTACACTTTAAATATTCCACAGAAAAAAATTTTTATAACACATTTTAAACATTTTAGTTACATTTATTTACAAATTTGAAAATTTCTTATAATCACATTTATTCAGAATTTCAAGCTGTTTAAAACTATGATAAAAAGCTTTTTATAACTTTTGTTTGAGCTTCAAACTCAAGTAAAAACGCATCATGACCTGCCGGAGATTCTATTTGTAAAAATGATACATCTTTGCCTGTTTTCATTAATGCATTTACGATTTCTTGTGATTGATTTGGTGGAAACAGCCAATCTGAAGAAAAACAGATTACTAAGAATCTTGAATTCGCCTTTGAAAAAGCATTTGCAAGATTTCCATATTTTTGTGCAATATCAAAATAATCACATGCTCTTGTTATGTATAAATAACTATTTGCATCAAACCTATCTACAAACACTTGTCCTTGATGTTCAAGGTAGCTTTCTACCTGAAATTCTACATTGAAATCAAAATCGGGTTTTGACTTATCTTGCAATTTTCTTGCAAATTTATTATGCATTGCATCTTCTGACAAATATGTTATATGACCTATCATTCTTGCAATTGCAAGTCCCTTTTCTGGACTTGCATTACCATAGTAATTGCCGTTATTGAAATTAGCATCAGAAAGAATTGCATTTCGTGCAACTGCATTAAAAGCAATATTTTGAGCGGAAAGTCTTGGTGCTGTTGCAATTAAAATTGTTTTTGTAACATATTCAGGATAACTTATGCTCCATTCTATTGCTTGCATTCCACCCATAGAACCGCCAGCAACAATTATCTTTTTGATATTTAACTTGTCAATTAATGCTTTTTGAACTCTTACAGTATCTTCTATTGTAATAATAGGAAATTCTAATGCCCATTCCTTGCCTGTTTTCGGATTTATTGAATTTGGACCTGTTGTTCCCATGCATCCGCCCAAAATATTTGAGCAAATAACAAAATATTTATCTGTATCAAAAGCTTTACCGGAACCAATCATGTTATCCCACCAACCGGGCTTTTTATCACCTTTATGATACCCCGCGGCATGTGCATCTCCGGTTAGGGCATGCAAAACAAGAATTGCATTATCACAATTTTCATTTAATGCTCCGTATGTTTCATACGCTACGGTTATATTCTCAAGCGTTTTTCCACAATCCAATGCTATTGCTTCATTCAAAGTTAGATACTTTGTTTCAACATATTGTTTGTCAACGTTTATAGTATTCATATCTATATTTATTGCATAAAATTTAGTTTCATTCAACCTATTAACTTTTTTGTTATTTTAAAAAATTTAACACATATATATATTGTTAGTAAACTTATTTTTGATATAATATTGACAGATAATATTAAAAAAAAAAGGATTAAAACAATGAGCGGACATTCAAAATGGGCAACCACAAAACATAAAAAAGCAAAAGTAGATTCACAAAGAGCAGTAGTATTTCAAAAGTTTTCAAGAGAAATTATTGTTGCATCACGTCTTGGTGGTGGTGATTTAAAGGCTAATTTCAGACTTAGAACAGCCGTTGAAAAAGCAAAAGCAGCGGGACTTCCAAATGATAATATTAAAAGAGCGATAGATAAAGGAACAGGTGCAGGTGCTGCTGAAAATTATGAAGAATTAACATACGAAGGATATGGTGCAGGCGGTGTTGCTATCGTTGTTGAGGCAATGACAGACAATAGAAACCGCACAGCAGGAGATATTAGAAGCTACTTCACAAAATTCAACGGTAATCTTGGTGAAACAGGCTGCGTAGGCTGGATGTTTAAACAATACGGCATAATTTCATTCCCAACTTCTGTTGACTATGATAAATTAGTTGAAGAAGCTATCAATTTGGGCGCAGAAGACTTTTTGGAAGAAGAGGACGAATATAAAATTTTAACAGCAGTTTCAGATTTACAAACAGTTTCAGAAGGTTTGGAAAATGCAGGTTTTGAACATACAACCGCAGAATTTACAAGACTTCCTGAAAACACAATTGAAATTACTGACGAAAAAACAGCAACTTCAATTATGCGTTTGATTGATAAACTTGAAGAACATGACGATGTACAAAATGTATATTCAAACGTTGATATTCCTGATGAAGTAATGGAAAAAATCGAAGGAACATACTAATAAATAATTATAAGTAACCCAAAGATATCCCTATATGTGCCATATATAGGGATATCTTTATGTATAAATTATTTCCAATAAGCTTTAAATTCTTTTATCTCGTTAATTGTTTGTTCATATTGTCCATTAAAACGAATACATCTATCGTCGATATAAAGATATGACGGTAGTTTTATATTTGTAATATCTTTAAAATATTTATCTAATTGGTTTTCATATAACCACTTTGCAGATAATAATAAATTTCTCGATGTAAATAAATACAATTCAGCGATTTCGCTCAAATTTTTTACAAATTCTTCTGCCCCATTTCTTATTGGTGGAATAAAATCCTCTCTATAAGGTTCTTTCCCATATTCATTCAGTACTCCATCAAGGTCTATTAATATTTTCTTTTTAAAATTATCCATACTGTTCTCTTTTAGACTACATACTTTTATGAAATTATACACGAAAATGAAAATATGACAAATAAGACTACAAAACTTATATTTCTTGGTAAAAATATCAAAAAGGCAAGAAATCAGAAGGGTTTATCTCAAAATGCACTTGCTGAATTGCTTGATATATCAAGAGAACATTTAGCAAAAATTGAAACAGCTAAAAGAACTTTAAGTTTAGGACTTTTGTTTGACATTTGTGATGTTTTAGAAATAAGTGAACAAGAACTGCTCAATTTTAAGAGTTAATAAATAATTCGGTTTAATCATTTTATTACATATCCTTATTTTTGTCCGTATGACGGTTTGTATATTTGTCATTATAACGGACAATTAATCTATGGACAAGCAGTTATTAAGAAATCTTGCAAAAAGAATAAAGGAGTTACGCAAAGAAAACGGCTATACTCAAGATGATTTGTCAGCATATTCTAATATTGCTCGTTCAACTTTGGGTAATATTGAAACAGCCTCAAATGATGTTACTCTTTCTAAAGTAAATCGTTTAGCAAAGGCTTTTAAAATGTCTTTATCTGAATTTTTAAATTTTTAAATAAAATGATACGAAACATTTTGGCAAATAATATTAGAAATTTGAGAGTTAAGAAAAACTTGAAAAAAGAAGAATTATCTTTAATGTTAGGTTTTGACAATTCTTATATTTCAAAGTTAGAAAAATCAAGAATAAATATATATTAAAATAAAAAAAACAGATGAAAAATTTTTGCGTTCATCTGTTTTTTTATTTTACTATCTCGGCGAGAGATTTTTATTTAACATGCTTGATTTCACATTAGCTACCGCATTGTCTTGGATTATTGACAGTTCACCTAGCTCACTTCACTCTACACAAAATTCTATCCGCCTGTGGCATCCAAACTCGTTCCCTCGTTTGTCTTTCCTACGGCGGTCTTATTATGTTTCGTCAATGCTCCGGCGACTCCACATCGCCGTGTGCTTGACTTCACATCGGCTAACGCACTATTTATGTTGAGCAGGATTGTATGTTGATTTAATGTACAATTCTCTAAGTTGTTTGTAATCAGCTTCTGTCGGAGCATCACACATCAAGTCTTTTGCTGCTGAGTTTTTAGGGAATGCCATTACATCACGAATTGATTCAGATTTGCAAAGTAGAGCAATCCATCTGTCTAAACCAATTGCCAAACCTGCATGTGGTGGAGTTCCGTATTGCAATGCATTTACCATAAATCCGAATTTCTTTTGAACATCTTCTTCTGTTAATCTTAACGCTTTGAAGATTTTCTTTTGAACTTCAGGTGAGTGAATTCTTACAGAACCACCACCTAATTCTGTTCCGTTATAAACAATATCGTAAGCAACTGATTTCACATTGCCTAAATCGTCGTTATCCAATTTATCTAAATCGTCTAAACATGGAGATGTAAACGGATGGTGCATTGCCATAAAGCGTTCTTCTTCATCTGACCATTCAAACATTGGGAAATCAACAATCCATAATAGAGCATGTTTTGATTCATCAATTAAGTTTAACTTTTTACCAAAGTATAATCTTAATCTGCCCATAATGTCATAAACTAATTTTGGTTTATCTGCAACGAAGAAAATAATATCACCGTCTTTTGCTTGTGCTCTTTCCTTAATTTGTTGAGCTTGTTCTTCCGTAACAAACTTCAATACAGGAGATTTAGCGGTTCCGTCTTCGTTGTAAATAATATTAGCTAAAGCTTTTGCCCCAAAAGAAACTGCAAGTTTTGTAATATCGTCAATTTCTTTTCTTGAATAGCTTGCACCGTTTGGAATTCTTATACCACGAACGATACCGCCGGCTTGTAGAGTCTTTTTAACAATATCAAATTCTGAGTTTAGAATAATATCACCGATATCGAACAATTCTAAGTCAAAGCGTACATCAGGTTTGTCAGAACCGTATCTGTCCATAGCTTCTTGCCATGTCATTTGTTTAAATGGAGGTTTAACTTCAACTCCTGCGGCCTTAAAGCCTTCAACTAAAAGACCTTCAACCATTTCGATAATATCTTTTTGTTCAACAAAAGACATTTCTAAGTCGATTTGAGTAAATTCCGGTTGTCTGTCTGCACGCAAGTCTTCATCTCTGAAACATTTTGCAACTTGGTAATATCTTTCTACACCACCAACCATAAGTAATTGTTTAAAGATTTGAGGTGATTGCGGTAATGCGTAGAACTTACCGGGTTGAACACGAGATGGAACAAGGTAATCTCTTGCACCTTCAGGTGTTGTATTAATAAGAATAGGTGTTTCAACTTCTAAGAAGTCTTGACCATCTAAATAATTTCTAACAGCTTGAACTACTTTATGACGTAATTTAAGATTACCAAACATTTTTGGACGTCTGATATCTAAATAACGATATTTTAATCTGACATCTTCTGAAACATTTTCGTCATCCAAAACAAATGGAACAGGTTTTGCTTCAGATAAAATTTCCACATAAGTAGGGTAAACTTCAACCTGACCTGTCGGTAATTTGTCGTTATAAGTTTCTTCCGGACGTCTTGTTACTTTACCTTTTATGGTAATAACGTATTCACTTCTAACCTTTTCAAAAACTTTGTGAATATCAGGATTTTTTTGAGGATCGGAAACAAGTTGAAAGAAACCTGTTCTATCTCTTAATTCAATAAATATCATACCGCCTAAGTCGCGAACACAATCAACCCAGCCAGAAAGAGTAACTTCTTCGTCAAGATTTGATAAGTTTAGTTCGCCACAATTGTTTGTTTTCATTCTTAATTGCATAAACTACATTCCTTTTCTTTTTAATACGACTTAATATTATCAAAAACATATTTAATTGTGAAGAACAAAATAAAAATTATAAAAAATTTTATTAAGATTATTCCGGTCCATAACGGAGTGAACAGTCAATGTAAGCAAGCGATTTTTGGGTAGAGTGAAACTCGTAAGAGCAAATAGCCGTTTTTGAGTGCTAAATTTGCATCTAGCAAATTGAACGAAAAATAAGGCTATGCTCACCCCAAAAATCAAGACAACGATAACAAGTGTCAGCTTGTTTTATATTTTGAAAGTTGCTGACACTGATGTTGAACGTTTCAATTGACTAGTGAACGAAGTTCGGACTGGGTTTTTGGGGAACTTTTTTAAAAAAGTTCCCTCGTCCGGAGGACTGTTCTGACAAATATAAATTTAATCTAACAAACATTTTGGAGTCAAAAAGTTTTTAGTAATTCATATTTTATTTATTGTTTATTTAAAAATATACACTTTACAGAGCCTTTTTATTAAAGGATTTTAGGAATTATTTTACATTTATTTACATCAAATAGATGAAATATAATTGATTTTTTTAAAACTATCATTAAACTAACCGACGAGACAGATAAAGATATTCAAAGAAAGGCATGTGCTTATGGGCATGGCAGCATCACAGGCAAGATTTTTAAGTCTTACCGCGAGAAAAACAAATATTGAATATGAAGGTCAGCAGATAAACGAACAGAGAACTGTTCTGGCAAATAAATCTGCAAGTTTGTACAACCAAATGTTGACACTATCAGTGCCAACACCTCCTAATTCGCAAGATTTTACTAAAATTCAATATACGTTTGAATTGCCTAACAATAGTGCAGTTGCAACAGTTTCACAAATCACAAAAGATGCTTTAGGCACATATACAATATCTTTCAGTTACACTGAAACTGAACTTGGTTTCCCTGCTTGTACTACAAAACAACGTTCTGAAGTAACATCTAAAACAACTGGGTCTCCAGATACTTACACAATAGAAACATATAAAGGTAAAGCTTATACATTAGAATATTATAACGATGGTTCTCCACCAGATAAAGATCCACATAAAGATGCATATGAGGCACTATGTAAATCAAGTGGTGATAAATTATACTATATAAATGTTGGAACTGAATCAGCACCTTCTTATCAATACTATAAAAAATCAGAACTCGATGCAGCATTTATTTCCACTGAGGATAAGCATTGCGTATATTATACAGCAGGTGAGGTAGAAATATATAAAGAAGACACTTACAATGGATGTTACATTGAAAGAGATAAGAACAATCGTGTAGTAAGTTTCTCGTATAAAGGTGAAGATTTTGCAGTTACAACAAATCAAATTGTAGATGACGAAGCATACGAAGATGCAATGAATGAATATACATATCAAACATACTTGTATGAACAAGAAATGTCTAACATCAACGCAAATACATCTATTATCCAAGCTCAAGATAAAGGTTTGGAATTACGTCTAAAACAATTAGATACAGAAGAAAATGCTATCAAGACCGAAATGGATGCAGTCAGCTCTGTTATCAAGGATGATATTGATAAATCATTCAAAACATTTGCATAAAACATATAAACATAAAACGATACACATTAATTTTCATAATCACTCTTATAAATTTCAGTACCGAGAAATCGGTACTTTTTATTTTTTTTGTTATAAATTTGCAATACCGAATTTTTAAGCTAAAATTAAAATTAAGTAATGGGAGAAATGAAAATGGCAACAGAAAGACAAAGACAACATGAACAAGACCCAATGGTTAGAAAAACTAACTTTGAGGCTGTAGAGGATAATTTGACAAACGAACAGGCAAAACTTGAGGCATCAAGATGCTTAAATTGCAAAAATCCTCAATGCGTAAAAGGATGTCCTGTAAATATTAATATACCTGCATTTATTCACGAAGTAAAAGAAAATAATATTGAAAAAGCAGGTGAAATCATACGTCAATCAAGCATGCTACCATCAGTTTGCGGTCGTGTTTGCCCGCAAGAAAGACAATGCGAAGGTAAATGCGTTTTGGGTATCAAAGGTGAATCTGTTGCTATCGGTGCATTAGAAAGATATGTCGGCGACCTTACAAAAGCTGCTGAAGGAACTATCACACCAACAGGTAAAAAAGTTGCTATCGTTGGTTCAGGATGTGCAGGAATTACTGCCGCTGCTGATTTGAGAAAAGCAGGTCATGACGTTACGGTTTTTGAAGCACTACATGAGTTTGGCGGAGTTTTAAGGTACGGTATCCCGCCATTCAGACTTCCAAGAACTGTTTTAGACAGAGAACTTGATGCATTGAAAAAAATGGGTGTTAAATTTGAAAAAAATGTTATCGTAGGTAAATCTGTTACTCTAAAACAACTCGAAGAAGATGGTTTCAACGCAATTTTCATCTGCTCAGGTGCAGGATTGCCTAAAATGCTTGGAATTAGCGGCGAAAACCTAAACGGTGTATATTCAGCTAACGAATTTTTAACACGTGTAAACTTAATGCATGCCAATGACGAAAAATATCCAACTCCTCTAAGAGTTGGTAAAAAAGTTGCCGTAATAGGCGGTGGAAATGTTGCAATGGATGCAGCAAGAACATCTCTTAGAGCAGGTTTTGAAGAAGTTCACATCGTTTACAGAAGAACAGAAGCTGAACTACCTGCAAGAAAAGAAGAAATTAGACATGCCAAAGAAGAAGGAGTAATCTTTGATTTACTTCACGCTCCTGTTGAAATTCTTGGTGAAGACGGATACGTAAAAGGAATGAAGTTTGAAATTATGGAACTTGGTGAACCTGATGAAAGCGGCAGAAGAAGACCTGTTGGAACAGGAGAATACACAACTCTTGATGTTGATACCGTAATTGTTGCTCTTGGTACAGGTCCAAATCCTATTATCCAAAAATCTGCAGCAGCCGATGGCATAGACATTAATACAGACAAAAAAGGTTACATTGTTATTGATGGCGAAACAGGCGAAACTTCAATCAAAAAGATTTTTGCAGGAGGCGACGTTGCTCCAACCGGTGAATCTACTGCCATAAACGCTATGGGAGCAGGTAAAAGAGCTGCAAAGGCTATTAATGAACTCCTTAAATAAGTTTTTTATAACTTTTATAACGATTTTTATATTGACGTGTCAACCAACACTCGCTGTGTTGGATATTGACACGTCTGTTGATTCTGATATAAGACGAAAATACAATCCGCAAAAAGCAGAAAATGAACTGCTCCCACCTTTACCGGACAAACTTAAAAACGAAAAGAAAAATAAGTCAGGAAATAATAATACTTCAACTACTGCCCCTAAAACCATTTCCACACCACAAAATACAAATCCACCTAAACAAACAACATCAAATACACAAAAAATACAAAAGCCAAAATCTTTAGGTCAAAGTATTACTCTGGAAAAAGGAACTAAATTAACCGTACGCTCATGCGAAAAATTATATGATGAAATGCGTATCGGGAAAAAAGTATATTTTAAAATATCAAAACCAATAAAAACTAACTCGTTCTATCTGCCTGAAACAACTACTTTTGTTGCCTCAATTGTCGATGCACACCCGCCACAAATTACAGGTAACGGAGGATTGCTTGTTATCAACGTTGAACAAGTTGTTATTAATGGCAAAAAACAAGATATTAACGCAAGAATTACAAAATCTAATCATAAAAAAGTATTTTTGAACAATATCAAAGGTAAAAGAACATACATGGCAAACGTTGCTCAAAATACCCAACCGGGTAAAAATTTCTACAAAAGTATGCTCAAAAAATCTAAAAGATACGCAAAAAATAAACCAACAATGATTTTAACCCCAATTACGTACGTATGCGGTGCTGCGGTTTATGGAGTAAACATTATTGGCTCGCCTGTATTTGCACTGTTCTCTCATGGAAAAAACCTTACTATACCTGCTGATACACAATTTGAAATCCAGCTTCTTGAAGATACAACACTGTATAATTAAAAATACCCGCTTAGGTAATTGTCTTTTTAATTTGAACAAGGTTTAATATAATTACAAATTAAATCTTTTTCATACTTCCAGCTATTTATATTGATGAGTCTTTTTCGATAAAAAGACTCTTTTTGTTTTTAAAATCTTCAAATAATTATTCGATAAAAAAACGAGCCTTTATAAGACTCGTTTTAAATAACTTCTCTTTTATATCTTTTATCTTTATTAATCAACGATTTGAATTCTGTTATCAACTTTTACATTAATATCTTTGCCTTCAGCAGTAAGTTTCTTAATGCGAGCCATAACCATTTTGTCTTTGTCTTCTTCAAATGTTTGTTCTACTTTGTCCATTGACTTTAACATTGTAAAACCATCACGACCGTTTGCATAATAAGTATCTAGTGCAACTCTGAAAGTTTTATCTTCACTTGGATTATTAATATCTAAAGCTTGTTTGTTACCGTTTTTATCAACATATTCAGCAGAAAGTAATTCACCTGCTTTATTCATTTTGTAGTTTAAGCCTGAAACTTGTAAAATACCAGGTTTTGTTCCAGGGCTAACTAATGAATGAGCTCCGAATTTTAATGCTTCAACTAAAGTTTTTTCACTCAAAGGTGCTACAACCATACCATTTTTGAATGGAACAATGCTTGAAATATCTCTTGAATTAATTTCGCCTTTGTCAAATGTATTTCTCAAGTTTGCAGAACCTAATATTGCCATTTCTGCACCTGTAAATTCTTTCATTGAATCTGCAACAAAGTCAGCATGAGGGTTTTCACATCCCAATCTGTCAGCAGGTTCAGGATCAGCATCTTTTATTGTTCCAACAACTTCAGGTTTTCCTAAGAATAATTCTGAAAAGAAAGTCATTATCATGTTTCTTCTCATTTTCTTTGTTGGAGTTACGTTGTTTTGTGCTTTTATAATAACACCATTTTCATCAAATTCTAAATTCAAAACCCCAACATTATCAGCATCTTTTCCGGCTTGTGTAATAACTACCGGATTTCCATCTTTGCCGTATAATAGGTTTTCACCTTCTTTAATATCTTTAATAAGTTCGTGAGAATGTCCGCCCAAGATTACGTCAATACCTGATGTTTCTTGTGCTAATCTTTTTTCATTTGCATTACCTGCGTGTGAAACAACAATGATTTTGTTTACACCTTGTTCTTGCAATTTATTAACTTCTTCTTGAACATCTTTAATTGTTTTATCAAAGTCATCTACTTGAAAATCTTCGTAATCTTTTACGTTTGCAATTCTTGTTTTTAAATCAGGTGGCATTAAACCGATAATACCGTATTTTGTACCGTTCTTTTCTTCAATATAAGATTTTTCGATACGTTTGCTCATAGGATTTTTTTCGTCAACTTTAACGTTTAATCCTAACATTTTATAACTTTTGTCTTTAGTTAAATCGTATAGTTGTTTTGGATCACCATCACATTCGTGATTTCCAATTGCTGTTGCTGTAATTCCGATTAATTCCATAAATTTTGAAGCAATAACATTAGGTTTTTTGTTTGAACCTAATAAAATATCACCTGAAGATAATTTTAATTTATCTGTCGGTTGTGATGGAACAAATTGATCAAAGCATTTAGATGCATTGTAAATTTTCTCCATCTTCATTGTTTGCCCGTGTAAATCATTGATGTAAAAAATACTTGTTCTTGTTGTCTTTGGAGCAACTGGACTCATTACCGGATTAATCATTATATATAAACACCTATACTATAAACCTACATGTATATCAACAATTCTAAAAAACTTTTTTTGCTACATGCCGGAATATATTTTAAAAAAACTTTACAATTCTAAAATGATTGTTACACAAGGCTTTACATGTTTTACATTGAAAGAATCTGTAACGTTTTACGCAAAAATTCTTCGTTATCTTGCACTTTCGTACCTTGTGAAGAAACTTGCTTTATTGCCTTTGCTATTTCTTCATTTTCATATCCTAATGATAAAAGTATATTTTGTATATCTGCCAATTCATCCGGCACAACATTAGAATCTGTTATTTTTACATTTGGATTAAAGGAAATTAATTTATCCTTTAGTTCCAAAATTATTTTTTGAGCCAATTTTAATCCAACACCTTTTGCACGTGTTAATTCTTTTGAATTTTCATTCACAACCGCACAAATCAAATCACTTACATCAAATTCATCAAGCAGTCCCAGTGCCATTTTTGAACCAATTCCTGAAACTGAAGTTAAAATATTGAATATATCTCTGGCTTCTTTACTTAAAAATCCGCACAAACTCATAGAATCTTCTCTATGAATCAAAACTGTATAAATTTTTATCTCATCTTTTATATTTTTTTTATCATAATCGGAAGATGAAACTTCCAATAAATACCCAATACCACCGACTTCAACCGTAAAATAACTTGCTTTAAAATTTTTGTTTTTTGCAACTAATTCACCTTTTATATAATCAAACATTTACAATCCTCAAAATTTTATGTTCTTTTTCTTATTATTATACTACAATATAAACATGAACCTTTCACCTATTGAAAATTTAAAAGTACATTGGAAACATATCCGAGAAAAAATGTCCACTTTTGATGCTTATTTTTCAAAAGGGTTAGAGTTGTACGAGAAAAAAGAATTTAATCTATCTGTAAAGTCATTCAAACTGGCATTACAGCAACGTAACGCACAGAATTTTGCAAATTATAACTTAGCACTGGCATATCAACAACTTAATGATGATGAAAATGCTATGAAATGTTATGAATTGTTTTTGAATGAGTTTCCTGAAGACCAAAGCAGCTTATACAATATTGCACTTATTCACTTCAACAAAAAAGAATATGACATAGCGAGTGATTATTTTTTAAGAAGTTTTAAAGTGAAACCAGACGAAACAACAGCAAAGGCAATAACTCAATCATACTTATATGCCCAAAAAACAGATGATTTGTTAAAATTCATCGATAATATTTTTACAACAAAAGAATATGACAATAACTTAGCTTACGTAATTGCAAAAGAAATGGAAGAAGTAGCACCTGCACTTAGAAATAAAGACTTAATCGAAAAAGTGCTTGAAATATACTTAAAACTACTTGATATTGATCCACACCATTTTGAAGCACTTATTTCAGTATCTCTTGAATATGGTAAAAATGGAGACTGGAATAATGCTGTATTATATTGCCAAAGAGCATTGGATGAAAGACCTAATTCGTTTAGAGCAAATAATCAAATGGGACTGACATACTACTGCTGTGAAGATTTCAAAAATAGCATAATTTACTATGAAAGAGCCTTTAAAATAAATTCCAAAACAGAATCCGTAATATATTCAAATTTGGCATACGCTTACGAAAAAGTCGGACGAGATGAAGAAGCTCTTAAATTACTAAAAGATTTAATAATTAAATTTCCAAATTGTAAGGAAAAAGAAATAATTAAAAAGCAAGCACACATAATTTCACAAAAAATAAAAAAACAATAATTATCTTTGTGTTATTATTTGAAATGAAGGTACTTATTAAAACGAAAAGGACGATAAATTATGAGAACACTTTCACCATTACAAAAAGAAAGATTAAAGTATGAACCAAAACTTCCACAATGTTTAGCTAACGGAATCAATACATTAGCAATGGAAGAAGGAAATGCAACAGAATCAGTAAGAGATCAAGAAGAAATCAAAAAACTTTTTGCAAATACATACGGAAAACCTGTTGTAACATTCAAATCTACAAATGATAAAAAATCATCCCCTGTCAGAAACGTTGGTGTTATTTTGTCAGGTGGACAAGCTCCCGGCGGACACAACGTTATTGCCGGTTTATTTGATGCCCTAAAACAAGCAAATCCTGAAAACAAACTATATGGATTCTTGGGCGGTCCTTCAGGTATTATTGAAGGAAAATACACAGAAATCACAAAAGATTTTATTGATGCATACAGAAACACCGGTGGATTTGACATAATTGGTTCAGGCAGAACAAAATTAGAAACTGAAGAACAATTCAAAAAATCATTGGAAGTATGTAAAAAATTAAACATCAACGCAGTTGTTATTATCGGCGGAGATGATTCAAACACAAACGCAGCATTGCTTGCTGAATGGTTTGTAAAAAATAACGCAGGTATTCAAGTTATCGGTTGTCCAAAAACAATCGACGGCGACTTAAAAAATGAACAAATTGAAGTTTCATTTGGTTTTGATACCGCAACAAAAACTTATGCAGAATTAATTGGAAACATTCAACGTGATGCTAATTCTGCAAAAAAATATTGGCATTTTATTAAAATTATGGGAAGAAGTGCATCTCACGTTGCCTTAGAAGCAGGTTTACAAACTCAACCAAATATTACTTTAATTTCGGAAGAAGTTGAAGCTAAAAAAATGTCATTAGAACAAGTTGTTGAATCAATTTGTGATGTAATTGTAAAACGTGCTGCTGTTGGTAAAAACTTCGGTATTATCATTGTTCCTGAAGGATTAATAGAATTTATTCCGGAAATGAAAACAATGATTGCAAACTTAAATGATATAATGCACGATTTAGAAAATGATTCTACATACAACAATGCAACAAGCACAAGAGAAAGATTCAACATAGTTGCATCAAAACTTGATGCTAACAATGCAAAAGTATTTGAAAGCTTACCTGCATTAATCAAATCTCAATTATTAATGGACAGAGATCCTCATGGCAACGTTCAAGTATCAAGAATTGAAACTGAAAAATTATTGATTGAAATGATTAGAACTCGCTTATCAGAATTAAAAGAACAAGGTAAATATATTGGAAAATTCTCTGATCAAGCTCATTTCTTTGGCTATGAAGGAAGATGTGCATTCCCATCAAACTTTGATGCTGATTATTGCTATTCGTTAGGATTTAATGCTTTTGCTCTAATTAATTTTGGCTTAACAGGTTATTTATCATCCGTAAGAAATCTTGTAAAACCTGCGAAAGAATGGATTGCAGGAGGTGTTCCTCTTACAATGATGATGAATATGGAAAAACGTCATGGCGAAATGAAAGCTGTTATTCAAAAGGCTTTAGTAAAACTTGATGGCCCTGTATTCAAAGAATTAGAAGCAAACAGAGAAGATTGGGCAATGAATGATCGCTACCTGTTCCCAGGTGCAATTCAATACTTTGGACCAACAGAAGTTTGTGATTTAACATCTGTTACGCTTCAATTGGAACACAAATAAACAGATAATTAAAAATTTGTTATAGAATAAAAAAAACAGGTTTAATAATGTTATTAAACCTGTTTTTTAAACAAATATATTATTACCAAGTGTTGCCAAAGATTTATTTTCACGCAGACACTGTTCATATTCATTCAATTGCTTCTTTTCTGATATAGACAAGTAATTTTGCAAATATTTCAATTTTTCAATATTTTCAGCAGAATGATTTTGAACAAGGAACTTTATGATATCTTTCTTCAATCCGCTGAACATCATTGATTTTAGACCTAATGCAGAAGTTGAATTACAAATTTGTCCAACAGCCTCTTTTTTATCTTTATTATTTAGTGTTTTAATAAACTCAACTTTTGCTTTTGTCGCCGAATTTTTAAACTTTTCTGAAGAAACAATATTTATAACAGGATTTCCACTGTTAACACTTCTTTTCATCTCAGAAACTGCTTCAACAGTACTTTTTGAAGTTGCGGATTTTGATTCAGTTTTGGATTCGTATGAGTTAGTTTCAGTTTTGGATTCTGCTTTAGACTCTGTTTTTTGAGTATTGCTTTCTTGAGCAGTTTTATCTGCTTCCGTAGATTTGTTAGCATTTTGAGTTGAATTATTATATTCTTGTTTTGCAGTTTCTAAAGATTGCTGAGCACTTTCATATCCTGAAGATTTGACTGTATCTGTAACATAATCCCAGTTAGATTCAGCAAAATTGTATGCATTTTGAGCCAAAGCATTCATATATGCTTCGCCAAATTCATCACCAAAAAGTTGTTTTACATAATCTATTGCAGCCTGTTGACTTTCTTCTCGCATTTGGCTCTGTGCTTGAGCTAAATCAGAAATTAAGCCTTCGTCTTTATTTTGTAAAATATCGTCAGCTGTTCTATTATGTAATAATTTTTCTGATTCTTCACTTAATCCCTTGACAATCAAGGCCAAAGACTTTTTTGATTGTTCGGATGTATGTTGTGTACCTGATTTTACATAACTTTTTATAAACTTGTCTTGTAAATCACCGGCTGGTAGATTTCCGGCAATATTTAGTTTTACATCTTCTATTTTTGAAAAGGCTTCATCCACTAAAGATGATATGATTCCACCTGATGAAGTTTCTTCACTATCTTGTGTTGTATCGACCGAATCTGATGATTCCACCGCATCTACGGTTTCTATTGTTTTTGGTTTTGCAACACTTTTTGGTGTAACCGACCCACTTTTTATAGAATTATTTTTTTTACTTGAAGTTTTTTTTGTTTTATTCCTACTTTGAATATCTTTTACATCTTCATCTACTTGTTCAAGAACTCTTACACTTTGTGCACTATCCTTTTGCGGATTTTTTTCAATAGTTTGCATGGCATTAGCAGCACAACCTGCCAATTGTTCATCATTTTGTGCTGATTGTTTACAAGTTCCATAATCCTGTTCAGCTGTTTCAACACTACTAAAGTATCCCGCACCATAAAATTCTTGAGAAGAACTTTTTGTTGCCTCTTGCATTGATACACTAGATTGTGTTGTATTAGATGTATTTTCAGTTTTAGTAGAAACAAGCGGAGCTTCATTGGATGTTGTCGTTCGCTCTAATTGAACACCCATTGATTTATCAGCCTCTGTTTGCTTAACCTGAATTACAGAATTTGGCTGAGTTGGTTTTGCAGTACCTAACGCTTGATTTGAATTTGTGCCTGATTGCGTAGCAACAGTAGCCTCACTTCCTGAGGTACCAAATGTCTTTTTTAAATAATCTAGTGGATTTGTCCAACCCATAGGCACACCTACATTACTTACTTTGCTACACTAATATAAAGTATTTTCAAACCCTTGATTTGCCATGGTTTTAGACATGTTTACAAAAATTTACAAAAATTTTGTCCAAAATCTTATTTATCAATTCGTTTAACTTTACTTAATATTATTCTAACGACTATTTACAATTTTGTAAACATTTGTTACGATAATATCATACAAAAAGTCAATTTTTGGTTAGTGTTAATACTTTATTTAAATACGAGAGGTATTTGAATTATGAACGAAAATAAAATTGTTGAACTTCCTGTTAAAAACAAGGCTGTTGAAGAAACTTCAATAGAAAATAAAAAACCGGAAGTTTATTCAAATACTTCTAATCCGATTTATAAAAAAATGTTAGAATTCCACCACGCAAAAATTGGCGAAAAATTGTCTATTAAAGATATTTTACGTTAGTTTTTTATGTATTATATTAAAAATCAAATATTTTTGAGTCTGTCTAAAACTCAAAAATCAGCATTGTGTAATTTTTTAAGGGCTTTGGTTAAAAAAAGTCCTAGTTTGAGTGAAAATGAAATAATTAAAAAATTTATAGAAGATGAGGAATACTATTTTAAGATAGATAATCCTCATTTTGAATTTTTGGAAAACATGCTTTTTGAAGATGATTTTCAAAAAGATACTTTGTTGTATATTAAAGAATGCAAAAAGTATTATGATTATAAAGAAAAACAACGTCCGCTAGTAGAAAAACAAAAAGAATTTGAAAAACAAAAACGCAAATTTCTGCAAGACGTAAAAATGCAACATGAAAAACCCACAAAAAAACAACTTTATTATTATGATAAATTATGCAAAAAATATAATATAATAAAAAAAGATACAACTGATTTAACAAAATACGATTTAAAAACATTAATAAGCGAGATATTAAATGAGTATTCGAGAAATAGTGAACATATTGACTTTAGCAGGGATTGAAGAACAAGAGGCAAATGCTGAAGTAAAGCTTTTGATAGAAAAATTCTGTAATCTCACAGCAGTTGACATTGTTATGGGAAAAAAACTTGATGAAAACAAATTAAATATTGTTAAACAAAAGGCTCAAGAAAGAGCTAAAACAAGAAAACCTATTCAACATATAATCGGATACGGATATTTTATGGGAGAAAAGTTTGAAGTAAGCCCAGATACATTAATTCCAAGAGATGAAACAGAAATATTAGTCAGAAAATCAATAGATATAATAAATAAAAATAATTATAAATTCGTACTGGATGTCGGAACAGGAACAGGCTGTATTGCTTGCATGGTTGCAAAATACAGTCTTGCTCAAGTTATAGGTCTTGACATTTCTTCCGAAGCATTGCAAATTGCACTAAACAATGCATCAAAAATGAATTTATACAACAAAGCCATATTTAGAAAATCTGATATATTTTCTAACGTAAAAGAAGACGAAAAATTTGACATGGTAATTTCAAATCCACCATATATTCCCCTAAAAGAGAAACAAAATATACAAAAAGAAGTAACATTTGATCCCGATTTGGCACTATATACAAACGATGAAAAAGGCTTAGAATTTTACGAAAAAATTGCAAGCACTGCACACAAAGTTTTAAAACCAAACGGTCATGTTGCTTTTGAAATCGGACTTGGACAAAGTGAAGATGTAAAAACTATTTTAATTAAAAACAACTTTGAAAACATAGAAATAGAGAAAGATTTAGCCGGAATAGACAGAGTTATTTGTGCGAATTTAAAATAAATATTTGACTTTTTAAAAATAATCCTTAAATAAATCATACAAACAGAGGTATAAAGTCCACGTAAAATAGCCGATAATAGAATCGAGAGAGTGTAATATGCCCTTTGTATATAGATTACAAAAAGTACTTGACTTTAGAATACGTAAAAAAGAAGAGCAATTAATGGTTCTTCAAAAGGCTCAGCAAGCACTATACGAAGCTGAGATGGATATACAACGGAATTTACAAGAAATCGAAGTAACAAAACAAAACCAAAGACATGCCGATTACACAATGATGGAAGCATACGACAATTATCTTCATCATTTGTGGGAAAAGGGAGAACAGCTCGAACTTGTTCGACAAGAAAAAGCACAAATTGTACAACAAGAAGCCGAAAAATTAGTTGAACTGGAACAAGCCGTAAAAGTTTTGGAAAAGCATAAGGAAAAAACAAAAGACGCATATCTTGCAGAACAAAAAGCAGCAGAACTTAAAAACATGTCAGAACTTGGTGTTCAAAGATACTTCCAACAAGCAAAAGAATCAAGAGAAGAAGAAGAATTACTGGAACAATACCAAAAAGAACTAGAGGATGAACAAAATGGATATTAAAGCAACACAACTAAATAACGCTCAAAAGGCAGCAACAGTTGCTCAAACTACCACAACTCAAATTGCAGAAAAAACAGTTGATGGAAAATCTTTCTTAGACGAAATGATTAAAATGCCCGATGTTGTTGAAAATAAAGTTGTTCAACAAGAAAATAATGTTCAAACTCAAAAACACCAAAATGTAAAAAATGCAAAAGATTTTGAATTTATATCAACACTAAATAAAGAAGCTATTCAAGATAAAAAGATTCTTGAAAATCAAAGAATACATAAAATTGCAGAAAAAGAACTTGAACATGAAATTGTTTTAATGAATAATCAGCAAGTAGCTCACAAGAAAGGTACAAATAACTTAAAAGAAGCACAAATATCTTTCGCTCAAAAAGCTGACGAACAAATAGAAGAAGAACGAGAAGAAAAAGAAGTTCATCACAAGTTCTCAAATTTTGAACATCAAACAAAAAACAAAGAACAACATAAAGCAGATGCAACAGAACAAGATTTTGATTCAGTAACTCTGGAAGAAGATAATACAGTTACAAATGAAACAAACCCTAAACCAATAAATGTTGTTTCTGAAACAGCATCTGTTCTAGTTAACAGACCAGAATCTAAAGAACTAATTTCGCAAGGCACTATTAAAGAAAATGTAACAGGAATGGCAGCAAATCTTACCGAAAATAATTCTGAAGAGGCAACAAACATTGAAGTTGCAGGAATGTTAGCTAATGCAGACATGCCTGAAAAATTTAGCAAATCAGACATATTAGAGCAATCAAATATAAATACTGTTAAAGATTTTGACATTATCGAAGAAGAAAATTCCTCAGCTGCAAGTATAAATAAAAATGATAATAATACCAACCTTAAACAAGATTCGCACATAAATAGCGAAAAATCATTAAGCTTACCAAATGATAAAAAAATAAATTTATCAAAAACTGAAAAATTACCAATAATAGGAAATGATGAACTTGAAATTCCTCAAGGAAAGATAGAAAAAACAGGTGAAGTCCAAGCAGTTAACCCTGCATTAAAACAAATTGAGGAAGATATAAAAGTTTATAAAGTCGAACCAATATTCAAACAAGTTGAAATACTTGATAATACATTAAATACAAACAAAACAACAGACATTGTAAAATTTATTGATTCAAATTTAAAAACAGCAAACTCAACAAAAACATCGGCAGCTTCTGCAACCAAAAAAAGCAGTTCGTCAGATGAAAAAACAATAAAAATGACAGAAGCAGATGCAAAATTCTTCAACAACTTGGTACAAAATAATCAACAAGTTACGCAAGGAGAACAAAAGGCTGAAACTCAACAAATGATTCTTAAAGATGTAGAAGAAGCAAAATCTGCCGAAGTATCAAAAACACTTTTGAACGCATTAAAAGAATCAATGGAAACAAATAAATCTTTCAGAGTAGATTTTGACAAAGACTTATCTGTGGTATTGAGAGTTAATAAAAACGGTGTAATCTCCGCAGAATTTCTCCCCGGAGATGCAGCAGTTGAACAATATTTGAAATCCAATATTCCACTTTTGAAACAAAAATTTACGGATGAAGGACTTGAATACGAAAACCTTTCTTACCGTCAACAAAAAGAAGATGCTGAAGAAGGACGAAACAAAAAGAATAACAGAAACGGAAATAATAAGGAGAACGGCTATGAATGATGCATTTGTTACAGCACTAAATACGCAAAAAACGACAACTGAATGGATGAGCGCTCTTACGACAAACATGACAAACATGTACACGCCGGGCTTCAAAGAAAACAAGTTTAACTTCAAAACTTTCTTGAACGGTGCAGTAATGGACACTTGTGATAAAAACTTCGGGCAAGGTAAATCTACACCTGGTACAGCAAACGCAAACCTTTTCTTAGAAGGTGAAGGTTTCTTTGTAACACGTACACAGGAAGGGAAAATTGTATATTCAAGACACGGTGAATTTGATTTTGATGCAGAAGGTGTTTACAAAAACAAAGACGGTTACACTGTTCAAGGTTACATCTTAAATGATAAAGGTGAAATTATGGCAGGTACAAAGTCGTTGAGTGCCGATTTATACGAAGAGACAATAACAAAAGGCGGTGCACTTGATGTACCTACAACAAGCATAAAGTTGTGGATTGATCCTAATAATGGTAAGTATTTAGGAAAATATGACGATTACGAAATTAAAAATGATGGTACAATTTATGGTAAAGCCGATAGCGGTAAAAAAATGGTTCCATTGTACAAAATTTCAACAATGAGTTTCCACAACAAAAACGGATTATATGAAATCAAAGACGGTCAATTTGTAGAAACGGAAGAATCAGGACGTCCAGTTCTTGGTCGTAACGAAATCAGAGCTGGTTTATTAGAACTTTCTAATGTAGGGTTCAAAGATAATGTTGCAAATTACCAACAAGCAAAAGTTCAGATGGAATTGGCAAACAAATTGATTTCATCACAAAAAGAATTGTTACAAGAAGCAATCAGATTAGTAGCTTCATAGTAAATTACCTTTAGTGCAAAAGGAATGGTAGTGTTAGTATTATATACGGTGAATAAGTTATTATTAAAATAGCTTATTTACCGTGCGAAAGAAATAAAAACAGACAGAGAACGATTTTAGAGTAAATTCAAGTACAAGAGGGCTTCCCACCCTCTTTTTCTTTTATTTGAACCCACTATTTACTATAATGCTTAAATTTCCCAAAGAGCAATTAAGTTTGGAATAGTTAGGGCTGCAACAACACGTGTCAGCTTGTTTTACATTTTGTAAGTTGCTGACACTGGGGTTGAAATTGACTAATGAACGAAGTTCATACTGGATTTTCAGGAACTTTTTCTAAAAAAGTTCCCCTACACGGAGTGCGTTTCTGACAAAGCAAAATTTTCCTCAAAAACAATATTATAAATATTTAGAGGTTTCATTATACATAATAGAATTAAAATCGCTTTCAGTAGATATATTTGGATATTTAACCATAAATTGATCAATATTAAACAATGCTAAATAATCATCTAAACGGCTAATTACCATTGGATAATCGTTTGCTTTTTTGAGTCTTTCTATATATGAATGAACCATATTTTGAAGTGTTATTCTATCAAATCCGGTATTATTTTTTTCAGCTTTATTCTCAAGAGTTACAGGTTGTTCCTCAGCTTTTTTTGCTTGTTCTTCTTCTTTTGCCGTTTGTTCAACAGCAGTTGTACTTGATACCGCAGCGGCAGCAGTTGTAGGTGTTGCTCCATTTACACTTGATATAGAATTAACCATAGGCATATCTCCTCTCTTTAAAGTGGCAAATTTTTTATCGACATTTTTTTTTAGAACTTTAATAATTTCTTTGAAATAAAAAGTTTTGTAAAGTTTATTTTTTTTGATATAATTCAAATTGTAATAGAATTACCAAAAAGAGGATATCAATGGCAGAAATCAGACAAGAATTTATTGAACAAGCAGAAAAAATCGGTAGAAGTTGTGAAATTTTACCTGGTGGAGTTATGGAATTGGCACAAAAGCTACAATATTCACATGATAATAACAAACCACTTCGTATAAAATTAGGTATGGATCCTACAAGACCTGATTTGCACTTGGGACATACCGTTGTTATGAGAAAATTAAAAGAATTTCAAAAATTAGGACACAAGCTTGTTTTAATTGTAGGCGGAGCCACTGCTATGATTGGAGATCCTTCAGGTAAATCTGAAACAAGACCTGCTCTTACAAAAGAGCAAGTCGATTCTAATGCCAAAACATATTTTGAACAAATCTCTAAAGTTATTGATTTAGACGGAGTTGAAGTTGTTAACAATGCTGATTGGTTGCATAAATTAAGTTTTACAGAATTATTAAAATTAGCATCGCAAGTAACAGTTGCACAAATGATGACTCGTGATGATTTTGCAAAAAGATACTCTGAAGGTAAAGCTATTGCAATTCATGAATTTTTCTATCCTCTAATGCAGGCATACGATTCTTATGCAATTGATGCAGATATTGAATTTGGCGGAACAGACCAAAGATTTAACACTCTTTTGGGACGTGATATTCAAACAGCATACGGAAGAAAATATCCTCAACTGGTAATGCTTTTACCACTTCTTGAAGGTACTGACGGAGTTGTAAAAATGAGTAAGTCCTTCCCTGAACACTGTATTTCTTTAACAGACAGTGCAACTGATATGTTCGGAAAAGTTATGAGTATCCCTGATACATTGATTTTAAAATACTATGAGCTCTTAACAGATCTTGAAAATAGCGAAATTAAAGAAGTTCACGATGCATTGGAAAACAATACTTGTAATCCGCGTGATTTAAAATTACGTCTTGCTCATATTATTACAGAAGAATATCACGGAAAAGAAAATGCCGATAAAGCTCAAGAAGGCTTTATTAACGTAGTTTCAAACAAAGGTATTCCTGATGATATTCAAGAAGTTAAACTTACTGAAAGCAAAAATATCCTTGATTTGCTATTAGAACTTAACTTCATTCAATCCAAAGGTGAAGGCAAACGTCTTATTCAAGGTGGCGGCGTAAAATTTGAAGGGGAAAAAGTTACAGAACCAACATTTTTAGTAGAAAAAGAAGGAATTTTACAGGCTGGCAAAAGAAAATTTGCTAAAATTGTAAGATAAAATTAATATAAACGTTTAGATTATTGACAATTGACAAATTAAGTAATACTTTTTTATTGGGTATTACTTAATTTTTTAACTGACAAAAGGAACAATCATGATAAATAGAGCGATTTTTCACATAAAAGATGATATTAAAACTATCTATGAAAAAGATCCTGCTGCAAAAAATATTTTTGAAGTTATCTTTTGTTATCCGGGATTACACGCTCTTTTGATGCACAGATTATCACATAAATTATATAAGCTAAATGTTCCATTCATACCAAGGTTTATTTCATTTATTATGAGAATCTTAACAGGAATAGAAATTCATCCGGGTGCACAAATCGGAGAAAGATTTTTTATTGACCATGGTGAGGGTGTTGTAATTGGCGAAACAACAATAATAGGTAATGATGTCCTTATCTATCAGCAAGTAACTCTTGGTGGAACAGGTAAAGATAAAGGAAAAAGACATCCTACATTGGAAGATGGAGTAATTGTTGGAGCAGGGGCAAAAGTTTTAGGGAACATAACCCTTGGAAAACACGTAAGAGTCGGTGCAGGCTCTGTTGTTGTGGATAACGTTCCTGATTATGCAACTGTTGTCGGAATTCCCGGAAGAATAGTTAAACAAAAATACTACGATGAAAACGGAACTCTAATGCACAACAGAATACCTGATCCTATAAAATGTAAGATTCAAAGAATGAATTATGAAATAAAAGAAATTCAGGAAAAACTCGGAATAGAACATACTCAACAAGAAGATATTTGTGATTAACATATAAAAAGGCTTGATTTAAAATCAAGCCTTTTTATATATTATGCAACTTTTACATCTTTTAAGAATAATTGTTTTTCTGCGTTACGTCTTTTTACTAATCCTTTTAAAACTTTGCCGCCTGCATGAACCCATTTATCAAGCTCATTTGCAGCACCAACGTAATCGCCTGCATTTAATTTTTTCAATAATGTTGATTTATTGAAAGCACCATTACCAACATTGTGAGCAAATACTGCTAAAGCATCTAATTGGTTTTGAGTTAGAGGAACTTTTACTTGTTTTGCAACATTGTTTGTAAATTTTTCCATATCTTTTCTTAATGTTGCTTCAGCCTCTTCTAAAGTGCAAGTATCACCTGGTTTTACATCCGGACCATTATGACCGTAACCGATAGAGTAATATTTGCCAGTATCTTTGTATGATGTTAAATGAACATGATCAAATTGTTTTAGCAAATTTAAACCATTTTCAGATACTTTTGCATCTTGTGGATTAATAATTTGAGAATTATTTGAATTAGAAATTAATTCGTTTACTTTAGCTGATTGTTTTACTGATACTGTTGAAGCAGTAGTTATATTACTATTATTTGAAGAAGATGTTGTTGTTCTTGCTGAAGTTAACATTCCAAATTGAACATTTGGTTGTACAAATGATTGATTTTGAACTGGCATTTGAGGCATTTGCATAGGTTGGAAGTTAGAAAACATATTTCTAAACCAACTCATAATATCAAAACTTTGAGGTTGAAAACCTGCATTAAAGCCAATTGCATTAAAAGTATTTTGTTGAGGGAAAATATTAACAGGCACTGAACTATTACTCATTTTGCCATTAACAGCAAATGAATTAACATTTTGCATTGGTTGATATGGCATTTTAAATGTAATAACAGTCATACTCTAATAAAATCCTCTCGTATATATAATAAGTTTTTTCTCAACAAAATATTGCATGATTTTTTACATTCTTGTTTACAAAAATTAACAATTTTGAACAGAACTTTTCGACTGATACAAAAACGTAATAACAGCAGGACTTTTAATGAAAGCCCTGCTGCCTCTGACTATGCCAATTGTACGGAAAAAGAATCCAGACCACAAATTATGGTTAATTGCATAGCATTATTCTTCTGATATTTCTAAAGTTGTCGAATGCTTTTCTTCTACATGCTGTTTTGGAACTGTTATAGTTAATATGCCATCTTTGTATTTTGCATGGCTTTCTTGAGATTTTATCGGATTATCAAAAGACACTGTTCTTTGATATTGTCCATATCTAAATTCACAAGTATGATATTTTTCGTTGTTTTCTTGTTGTTCGTGTTCTTCTTTTTCTTCGTGCATTTGTGCGGATATTGTCATAAAATCATTATCTATATCTACTTTTATGTCATCTTTTTTTACACCGGGGAGTTGTACCTTCACCTTGTATTCATGATCATTTTGTTTTATTTCCACTGCCGGTCGCCATATGGAATTTTTCTTCACTGTTAATGGATCAGAAAATGCCGTCGGTAAAAACATATCTCGTAAAAAATTGTTTAATTCATTATGAATACTATCAAAATATAACTCAGGCTGATGCTTTATTAAATGATATTGCATAAAAATTTCCTTTCTGTTTTTTGTATTTTTCCTTTCATATTCAATTTAAACGTTTTTTATACAAATATCATTACACCATTTAATAAACATTTTTCACGTTTTATATACATTTGTCTAATAGAAAAAATCATCATAATAACCAATAATTTCAAAAAAGGAATACAAAATGTCTATAAAAATTTTGATTTTTGATTACAAAAACTCCGAAAAAACTTTTTTTAGTAAAAATAAATTTGAAAATTATGATTTAAACTTTTTTGAAGAGAGCTTAAATGAAATAAGCGTAAATAATCTTCCGGAAGAATTATTAGAAACAACGGAAGTCATCAGCGTTTTTATTAGTTCTTACATAACCAAAAAAGTATTAAATAAATTCAAAAATCTAAAAATTATCGCAACTCGTTCAACAGGATTTGAACATATTGATGTAAATACATGCTGTAAAAAAAATATTAAAGTATTAAATGTGGAAGAATTCGGGAAAAATGCAGTTGCACAATACACTTTCGGACTCATTATTTCTATTTTAAGAAAAATACCTGTCGCACATCAAGATTTAAAAAAATTTCATTTTAACTACAATAACTATATTGGACGAGATTTAAACAAACTTACAATAGGTGTAATGGGTACAGGCACTATTGGAGCAGAAGTTTGTCGTCTTGCAAATGCATTTAATATGAAAATTTTAGCATTCGATATTAATGAAAATAAAGAGTTAACAAATAACTACTCCATAAAATATACAACAAAAGAAGACTTAATTAAAAACTCAGACATCATAACTCTGCATTTGCCAAGCGGAGAAGCAACAAAAAACGTAATTACAAGAAAAGAATTTGCAAATATGAAATCGAGTGTATATATTATTAATACATCAAGAGGAGAACTTATAAATACCGAGGATTTATATAATGCACTCATCAAAAAAAGCATCGCAGGTGCAGCTCTTGACGTTACTGAGTGCGAAGAAATTATTTTTTCAACGCGACAAGTTGCAAACCAAATAAAATCAATGGAACAAAAATGTCTTGCTAAAGGGATAATTACAAGAATCATCGCACAAATGCCAAATGTTATTGCAACACCACACGTTGCATACAACACTCAAGATGCACTTGATGAAATATTGAAAAAAACATTTGATTCTATTGAAAATTGCATACAAGGAGGTCATGCTAATCAAATTAACTAGCATGACCTTCTCTTTTAAGATTTTATTTTAGCTAAATTTATACTTCTACAAATAGTCTTCTGCCAACAATATTTGGTCTGCCATTGTAGTATCCTGCAAAATAACCACCTTCAACAGGTCTGTTTTTTGCATAATTATTCATATCAATATTTTTTGTTACAAATGGATTTGGATTAAACGGATTTGAATCCACCGGTTGAACTGCCGTTGTTGTAGTTGTTGGTTGTTGTTTAACTGATGGTGTTGCTAAAAAATTATTGAATAATGTAATTATATTGTTTGTATTTGCCATAATGCAGACCTCTCTCACTCATATTTCTCTCTCGACAAGTTTTATTTAATGATATTTTTTTTTAAGTCATATTTTTTATCGAAATTTATTATAAAAAATTAATATATCTTAACAAATCTACTCTCATTTATGTAGTATAATCGTTTTATGAAAAAGTTAAATCATAAAAATGTATTAATTATTGGAAATTGTGCAAAAGAATATGCATTTGCAAAAAAACTTTCTGAATTAGATTATATAGAAAAAATTTTTGTTGCCCCCGGAAATGATGCAATGAAAGAATTTTGTGAATGTGTAGATATAAGAGAAAATTCTCCTATTGAATTGTTGGAATTTGCACTTGAAAATAATGTTGATTTAACGGTAGTTTTGAGTGAAAAAGCGATTAAAGCTGATGTCGTAGGATTTTTTACCGATAACGGTCAACAAGTTTTTGGGCCTACTGCCAAAAGTGCTGAAATTTGTACTTGCAAATCTTATGGTAAAAGATTTATGTATAAATTAAGAGTGCCAACACCAAAATTCGGCATTTTTGAAAAATCTAACTTAGCAACTGATTACGTTAGAAATGCAGAATTGCCAATCGTTGTAAAAACAGATGAATTTAGAGGCAGTAACGGAACTTTGGTCTGTGGATCTTTTGATATTGCAAGAGATTTCATTGATGAATCATTTTTAAGAGGCGAACAAAGAATCATTTTAGAAGATTTTGTTTACGGACATGAATTTTCATTCTATGTAATAACAGACGGATACAATGCACTACCACTTACAAGCGTGGCAAACTACAAATTCGATCTTGACGGCGACGGAGGACTTTTAACTCCTGGAATGGGTTGCTTTGCACCTGATTATAAAATATCTTTAGATAATGAACAATTCATTATGAACGAAATTATTTTTCCTGCACTGGAAACTTTAGCTCAAAATGAAACTCCATACGTAGGAATTTTAGGTGTGGATGCAGTATTAACTCCGGATGGAGAAGTTGTTGCTTTAGAATTTAATTCTTCACTGCAAGAACACGATTGTCAGAGTGTTTTATCTCTTATAAATGATGATTTATACTTATTAATGCAAGCTTGTGCAACTGGTTCATTTGCAGACGATTATTCAAATATCAATATATCTGATGATTTTTCTGTTTCTGCTGTTCTTTCTTCAGGAAGAAAAAGCGGAGCAATAATATATGGACTTGATAATCTTGATGAATCAACAAAAATAGCCCATTTTAATACAAGAAAAAATAAATATCTTGAATATGAAACTGTCGGCGGAAGAACTTTGTTAGTTACGAAAAACGCAAAAACTATATCTATTGCCGTAAACAATCTGTATGAAGAACTTGACACAATCACATTTGAAGGCAAAAAATATCGAAAAGATTTGTGCCTTGTAAACAGTTATTAGAATTTTAATACATCTTAATAATTGTATCAATTCCTGATTTTGCCATATTAAAAATTTCCATTAATTGTTCTTGATTATATGGCTCACCTTCTGCAGTTGTTTGAAACTCAATTATTTTACCTGATTTGGTCATAACAACATTTGAATCAACTTGTGCTCTTGAATCTTCTTCATAACACAAGTCTAGTCGAACTTCATCATCTATTATACCAACTGAAATTGCAGCAATTTCTTCCTTTATAGGATTTTCATCTAATAACCCTTGTTCTAAGAGCTTTTGTACAGCTATTTTTAGAGCCATAAAACCTCCACAAATACTTGCAGTTCTTGTGCCGCCATCAGCTTGAATAACATCGGCATCAATTGTAATTGTCATTTTTGGTAATTTTTCCATATCAACACAAGCTCTTAGACTTCTGCCTATTAATCGTTGTATTTCTTGTGTTCTGCCTGAAATTTTTGTTCTTTCTCTTTCACATCTTGTTGATGTTGATGACGGAAGTAAGGAATATTCTGCTGTTACCCAACCTTGAGTAGCTTCTTTATCCATCCACTTTGGTTGTTTCATGTCAACAGAAGCCGTTGTGATAACTCTTGTATCTCCAAATTCAACCAAAACAGAACCCAATGCATTTTTTGTAAAATCTTTTGTAAATTTGATTGGTCTTAATTCATTATTTTTTCGTCCGTCATTTCTCATTTTATAGCCTTTCTTATTCATATTCCCAAGTATAAATCTGTCCGCAATATTTACACACAGCATACTGATTCATAAAATCCAGCGTAGGAACAAATGTATGTCCGTCTATTGTTATTTCTATTTGCTGTCTGTTATTATACTTTTGCAAAAATTTTCGATTGCCTTTATAATCATCAGAAAACATTAACTCGAATTTATCTGTATTCTTACAATTTGAACATCTATACATTTTCTTTTGATTTTGCCTTTTTATTTTTCGATTTCTCTTTAATTTCTTTTATACTTAACTGTTTATACCACAATGTCCAACAAATTGACCTTAATGGAAGTGTATAACCTATAACAAGAGAAGTTATAACACTTGAAACAAGCATTTTACCTATATACATTGGAGTTAAACTGAATGAAATACCTAAAGATTGAGCCGTGGCATTCCATTCTTCAAATGGCAAAATATTATTTATTGCCGGTTCTAAATACATTGCAAATATAGGTATTATTTTAAATACTGAACATAATGTTTCCGTTATTTTTGGCAATAAAATATAGGTAAAAATACCGACAAATACCAGCAAAATAACTGTATGCCAAAAATTTCCACGAATCAAGTCTTTACTTCTTACAAAGCATTCAAACGGAGTCAGTTTTTTTTCAAAAGCAAAAACTTGAAATATTAATACAATATAAACAAAAATTATTGCTGCAAAAACCCACATCGGAGGAAATATTGCAATTATAGTGAATAAACCAAATAAAAGCCAAAGGAAAACAAACTCACTGCCGCGTTTTGTTGCGACTTTTTTATGAGCATCTATATCATAAATTCTGCCAGATTTAATAGTATTTTCTGTCATTGAAGAAATAGAAACATACGCAACTAAATATTCCCAAAAAGCTTTAGTAAAAATAATTAACCCTGGAATTGTTAATAACATTGCAGTTGAAAAATTTGGTTTAGAACCACTATATGTATAACCTAAAGACAAAGCAAAACATAATATAATTCCAAAAAACTGCCCTAACACAGGAAATGACATATATTTAAAAAAGGTTGAAAAATATTTTATATATATTCCAAAACCTGTCATAAATATTTGAAAAGCAGTTTTGTTCTCACTTGTCATAATAAATTTATCCTCTTTTTTATTGTATAATTATTTTATTACAAACTCGGGAATTTTTAAAATGGATTACAAAGAATTAATAAAATCATTCACAAAAGAACAGTTTTTTGACAAAGTAAATTTACATATACATTCAAATTTTTCAGACGGAGCACTAAAACCTGAAGAAATAGTTAAACAAGCTGACGACTTAGGGCTTGAATATATATCAATAACAGACCACAATACGGTTAATGCATACTTGGAAACAAATTTATTAAATTATGAACACGTAATCCCAGGTATAGAATTTGATTGTTGGTATAACACAATATTTTTCCATCTTTTAGCTTATGGAATTGATGTACATAGTGAAGATTTAAAGCCATTTTTAGCTAAAACAAAAAGAGAAACCGAAGCAGATTGGATTAGAATTTTTGCCAATCGTGATATTAAAAAATTAATTGAGGCTATTCACAATGCCAATGGAATTGCAGTATTAGCACATCCTGCATGTTGTTGGTACTTGAGCATGGGCAACTTTGTAAAAACACTTATGAACTTTGGACTTGATGGAATCGAAACATATTATCCATATTCAAGACATAGGGGTATTATTAAATTTCATTCAAGACAAACTGTTGAAAAAGTTGCAAATAAATATAACCTTATAAAAACAGGCGGAACTGATTGCCATAGTAAAGTTCTTTTTTAGTCCAAAACGATTTCTTGCTCATTTTTATACGTAACATAACCTAAATTAGCAGCAGGAGGCTTTCTTAAATTTTTTCTTCTTGTATAAATTATTCCCACCTTACTTGAATTGGCACCCTGAGAATTCAATTTTGCAAGCTTTGCACATTCAAAAATTAATTCATCATTTGGTTCTTCTCCATTTGGAAGTTTTAATAATACATGCGAACCTGCACAGTTGTGAGAGTGAAACCACATGTCATTATCCTTGGCTAATTTTGAAATTATAAAATCATTTTGCTTATTGTTTTTACCAACAAATACTGTGAAGCCTTGAATTTCTCTTTTTTCTATCTTATCAATAAAATTCTTTTTATCTTTTACTGTTTCTGAAAAGATTTCTTCTTTTATCTCATTCAAAATATCTTTATCCTCTGCAACTTCAATTGTGTATAACGTTTGAGAGCAGTAACCTATTTCATCTTCCAATTCTTGCCTTAATTCTATTAATTTTTCACTTGAACGTTTTGACTTATTATAAAGCTTGTAATACCTGTTTGCATTTTCTTTTAACGATTTTGTATCATCTAAATCAATTTTTATATCTTCTTCAAACTCCCAATCATGAATAATACAACTTTTTTGATACTCTTCTAAATTATATAAATTTGCCATAATTAAATCACCATATTTTCGGTATTTATCTGCATTTTTTTCTTTTAAAAGTTGCCTTTCAATTTTTTCTAAAGAATTTTTCGCTTTTTTCAACCTTTGCTGAATAACCGAATATAGTTTTAATTTCAAATTTGATAAAATTTCTTTATTCTGATGATATGTAAAATAATTATCAATCATTTTATTTACAGAATTTTGAGGCACTCCGCTCAAAATCTCTGAGAACAAAGAATACTTTGAAAAATCATCACTTATAACAGGAGAAAGATGCTTTAATTCCAGAAAATCTTTAATTCGTTCTATATCAATTCCATTACACATTTGAGCAAAAGGTTTTGAAAAACCGTAAAAATCATCTGCCAATGTATCAAAATTAACTTGTCCGTTAAAACTTAAAAAATCTCGTTTGTTTTGCTTTGGTGGATAAATATATGGAACATTTCCCATCATTTCTCTATCACGACTTTTTTCCGAGCCCACATTATGGGCACAGCCGAGAATCATGCCGGTTTGAACGTTATACAATGCAACATTTGAATGTTTTCCCATCAATTCTATTGCAAGACACAACTCAATTTTTTCGGACAATTCATTATATGTATCAATATATATTTCAAGAATTCTTTCATAAAATGGTTGCTCAATTCTGTTTATTTTTGCACTTTCTATATACTTACGGAGCAGCATGCAAAACATTGGTGGAGTCTTTGGAATTTCTAAATATCTCTTAGCCTCGGATTCACTATTCATAAAACAAACATGATGCATATTTGGAGTAATATTTATATAAAATTTTCTTGTTTCACCATTGTTTCGTAGGGTAAAAATAAAATCACGACGTGTTGGCTGTTGAATCTTTTGAATCCTCGCATTTTCGAAAAATACTGAATTCTCTTCTACAAATGCCTTTAAGGTTAAATTATCAAAATAAATCATTCTAACCTCTAAGTTTTGCTGCACCTTTTAAATAAACAAATTTTGGTTCAAATTTTTCATCACAATTCACAACAACAAGTATTCTTAGACATTTTTCCAAAGAATTTGGAACATCAAGTTCGTGATAACACATCATTGCAACATTCTTCCAACCAAAATCAATACGTGCAAACTTTGCAGGGAAAGAAGCATTCAAATCATTTGTTAGAGTAAATATTGCATGAGAAATATTTTTTGCATCAATATTATTTTCTTTTATAATTTCTGACAAAAGTTCTAATGTTGCAGATTTTATAGATTCTTCACTATTACTTTCAACGGTAATTGCACCCCTAATTCCCTTTGATAACATTTTTTACTCCGTTATACCAATCTCTTGCAAGCATTTCACCTTTGCCTTCAGGTTTTACTTTTATCAAAAGCAAACTACCTTCTCTACAAGCAACTTCAACACCTTCTTTATTCGCATTGATAAATTTGCCAACTTCTCCCTTACCGTTCATTACGCGAGTTTCCATAACTTTTATAATTTTATCATTAAACACAAAATGTGCTCCGGGACACTTATAAATTCCTCTAACTAAATTGTGAATACAATTTGCCGAATTATTCCAATCAATTTGACATTCTTCCTTTGTAAGTTTACTTGCCATACAAACTCCTTCTTCTGATTGCTTTTCAGGAGTTATTGAATGTTCAACTAAACCAACCAGAGTTTTTTCAATCATCTCAGGAGATTTTTCACTGACAATGTCAAACAATTGCATACAATTCAAGCTATCAGATATTTCAATAGGTTCTTTTAAACAAACATCTCCGCAATCAAGCCCTAATTCGGTAATCATCGTACAAATACCTGTTTGTTTTTCACCATCAATAATTGCTCTTTGCAATGGATTTGCACCCCTGTATTTTGGTAATAACGATGCATGCAAATTAATTGTTGCGTATTTTGGAATATCTAAAACTTCTTGCGATAAAATTTGTCCAAATGCAAAAGTTACAAAAAAATCAGGTTCTAATTTTTTTAACTCTTCTTGAACATCTAAGTCTTTGCGTATAGATTTTGGTTGAAAAACAGGTAAATTGTTTGCCATAGCACATTCTTTAATTGGCGACATAGACATTTTATAACCTCTACCCGCCGGTTTATCCGGTTGAGTAACAACACCACAAACATCTATTTTTTCTGAATTTATCAAATATTCCAAAGAGTTTAATGCAATTTTTGGAGTACCTAAAAATATAACTTTTATTTTATTCATCTGCTTCAACTTCTTCTTCTACTTCAACTGCTTCCAGTAATTGGTTAATTTTTTCGTCTAATTCAGGTTCTTCAACCATTTTTTCGATTTCTAACGGAGGCAAATCGTTTTGTGATAACTGTTCTTCTGCCTCAAATCTGTTTATTGCATGGTCAACAAACAAAATACCATCCAAATGATCATTCTCATGCTGAATACATCTTGCAAGCAAAGTTCCCTCATGTGCTTCCATAACAAAAGAACGACCTTTTCTATCCATTGCTTTTACCATAATATCACTATAACGTTTTACATCAGTATATGCATTAGGGAAACTTAAACAACCTTCTCTACTAATTGTTGCACCTGATTTTTTAATAATTTTTGGATTAATAAAAACAATCGGGTTCAATGGCTCATCATTTGTTGAAACATCTACTACAAATACTCTATAACCTTCTCCTATTTGAGGTGCTGCAAGACCGACACCATTACTTGCATACATAGTATCTAGCAAATCTACTACCAAATCCTGTATTTTTTTTGATACTTTGTGCACATCTTTTGCTTTTTGTCTTAAAAAATCATCACCAAAATGTAAAATTTTTCTTACAGCCATTTTAACCTCTATTTTTTATATAATTTATTTCATTATATCACATAATATTTTTTTAGCAAAATTTGACTATGATTGTATTTCAGCTGTTTATATTAAGATTTGTAACAAAAATAAAAATTCTTGAAATCACACTTTCCAAAAATACTTTATATATATACATGAGGATTTAACATTTGGTTAAATCGTAGGTGTTAAATACACCAAAATACACACTACACACTAACCTACCACACACTAACCTTCTACACGAGGAATTACAAAAAAAATTCCAAAACCACTTGATTTTTTAATTAGTGGTTTTTTTTTGCGTAAAATTTATATTATATATAATTACAAAAGTAATACAAAAGAGGCAACTTATAAAATAAATTGCCCCTTAGTTATATTTAAACTAAACTATACTTTTTTCTTTTCTTTTAAATCTTTATCATCAGCTTCATTTTGTTCAGATGGAATTTCAAAACTGTCAATTTCTTCAGATAAACTTGCTATTTCTTTTGAAGTATTTTCTGTTGATTCTTGCCCATCCTTAACAGTAGCATCCAATTCATTAACAGAAACTTCCGTAGCTTGGTGAGTATTAATAACTAAATTATTTTGTTGAGCAACTTTTTCTGCGGTAGTTTTTGTATCATTTGCAACAGAAGTTAATTTTGCAGCAGCCTCCATACCTTTTTTACCGGTTTCCATTTTACCTTTGCCAAATAAAGAACCTAAACCGACACCTATGCCGGCACCTGCAACTGCACCACCTGCAATACCCATAGCAGTTGTAGCAGTAGAACCAATTTGATCATTTACCCAATCATTGTTGTAGCTTACCCCAAAATCATTCTTTGCATATACAACTCCGCCATAACTGCTGTCTGTAACAACAACATCTTTATAACCGTTTGCTAATCCGTTCACGAAATCTTCCGATCTGTTTGAATTAACTTTATTTGAAACAGCATATCCAACTCCGGCACCCGCAATTCCACCAAGAACTCCACCTATTGCCATTGCAATTTTTTGGATTTTTGCACCTTTATCATATAATTTTTTACCTAAATCCTGAGTTTCTGTTGCAATTTCAAGTCCGTCATTTGCCTTATTAACAGCTTTTCCAACAGTTTGTGCAACGTCTTTTAAATTTGAATTTATTGCAACTGCCTTTGATGTTGCTTCATTTGCAATTGCTTGCTTTGATGCAATATTTGCATTACCTTCATCTGCAATTTCTGCTATTTCATCACTCAAAGACTTTGCTTGATTTTGCTCATCTTCTGTTGCTGTTCCATCTTCAATTTTTGCGGATATTTGTTCTAATTCATTTTGTTTTTCTTCAACCTTTTTCTGAGTTTCATCTACCAATTCACGAACAACTGCTTGCTCATCTTCCGCTGTTGAAGCCAATGTTTGCGACATTTCTTCATTTTGAGTTATATATGAAATATTATTTTCAACTTCACCAAATAAAGTACTTAGGGTATCAGTAGCTTGATTGCTTTTTTCAGTAAATGTTTTTACCATTGACGACAAGCTTTCACCTTCAGCCTCCAATTGTTCACGTAATTCTTTTGCCTCATTTATCTCTGCGGAAAAATCTTCAACTTGATAAGTAACATTTTGCGTATCTAAAGATTCTGTTTGAACCTCTTTTGAAACAGCCTCTTGAGCTTTTTTATAGACATCATCAGGAACTTGCATGCCTGATTTTTTCATTTCTAAAATTTGATTATTTGAATAATTATTCCAATTTAACCCTTGTACCATACACACGACTCCTGTATTTGTCTTTATTCATATTACACATATCGACATAAAATTTTTAAACTTAATAATTTTTCTCAATTTATTAAGTTTTATTACAAAAAGACAGCCATCACAATTGATGACTGCCTTTTATATTTTTTTATGTAATTACATTACCGAAGCTTTTTCTTCGTCTGTAACACCTTTGATTGTTAAGTTTACTCTGCCTTTATCGTCAATTTTGATAATTTTAACAACAACTTCATCGCCAACATTTACGTGTGGTTCAATTGTTTCAATACGTTCTTTACATATTTGAGAAATGTGAACCATACCATCTTTGCCGCCACCTAACTCAACAAATGCACCAATTGGAATGATTCTAACAACTTTACCTTTTAATACCATACCAACTTCAGGTTTAAAAGTTAATTGTTTAATCATATTAATTGCAATTTTCGCACCTTCTTGGTCATTTGAAGTTATTGTTACAAGACCTGAATCTTGAATATCAATTTCTGCACCTGATGCATCAATGATAGAACGAATTTGCTTTCCGCCAGGTCCGATAACTGTACCGATATCTTCTGTTGGAATTGTCATTGTTGTAATACTTGGTGCAAATGGAGATAATTCTTTTGCAGGTTCTGTAATTGCTTCTCTCATTTTGCTTAAAATATGCAATCTACCTTCTTTGGCCTGATACAATGCTCTTCTCAATGTTTCATTTGGAATACCTTTAGCTTTCATATCCATTTGAAGAGCAGTAATAGCTTCATCATTACCTGTAACTTTAAAGTCCATATCACCAAGGAAGTCTTCAATACCTTGGATATCAGTCAATACAACAGGCTCATATCCGTCTTCTTTAATCATACCCATTGCAACACCACCAATCATGCATTTTACAGGAACACCTGCATTCATTAATGCCATTGATGAACCGCAAGTTGATGCCATTGATGTAGAACCGTTTGATTCTAATACATCTGAAGTTACACGAATTGTATAACCAAATTCATCTTGTGAAGGAAGTGCAGGAACATTTGCTCTTTCAGCTAAAGCACCATGACCAACTTCACGTCTGCCCGGACCTCTCAAAGGTTTTACTTCACCAACTGAAAATCCAGGGAAGATATATTTGTGCATATATGTTTTTTCTGTTTGAGGATCAACACCGTCTAACTCTTGTTTCATAGCAGGACCTGCCAATGTTGCAACAGATAACACTTGGGTTTGACCTCTTGTAAATACAGCTGAACCATGTGCTCTTGGAATTACACCAACTTCACACCAGATTGGTCTGACATCAGTAGGTTTTCTTCCATCAGCCCTTACTCCTTCTTCAAGAATCATCTTACGCATAACTTTCTTTTCGGCAGCCTTAAATTCTTCTGCAACAAAGTCAATGCCTGTTTCTTCAATCATTTGATGAATTGCATTATCTTCAGGAAGAGCTTCAACTCTTTCTTTTACTAATTTTTTAGCTTCTTCAAGTTTTTCTTGTCTGTATGTTCTGTCAAAATTGTGATATGCATCGTGAATCATACCACCAGCAACTTCTTGAATGATGTTTTTCAATTCTGTTGTATCGTATGGATTTACAAATTCTTCTTTTACCACACCACATTCTTGAGCAAATGCAACTTGGTTATCACATTGTTTTCTTATTTCGCCTTGAGCAAACTCAACAGCATTCATAATATCGTCTTCTGTAACGAATTTACATCCGGCTTCAACCATGATTACAGAATCATGAGTACCTGCTACAACAATATCCAAATCTGATTTTTCAGCTTGTTGATGAGTTGGATTTGCAATAAAGTTACCATTTTCATCTCTGCCAACTCTAACTGCACCGATAGGGCCTTCAAATGGAGCACCTGAAAGCATTAATGCATAAGATGCACCTAACATAGCCAATGTGTCAGGTTGATTTTGTTGATCATAACTGAACAATTGACCAACTATTTGGATATCATTTCTATATCCTTTAGGGAATAGCGGTCTGATAGGTCTATCAATTAATCGTGAAATTAATATAGCCTTATCACTTGCTTTACCTTCTGAACGATTGTATCCTCCAGGGATACGACCAATTGATGACATTCTTTCTTCATAGTCAATTAATAAAGGGAAGAAGTCAATACCTACACGAGGTTCTTTACTAACGCAGCAATGTACAAATACCATTGTGTCGCCGCATCTAACAGTAACCGATGATGTTGCAGATTGTGCGTACTTACCTGTTTCAATTTCAACAACTTTTCCGCCAATTTCTAACTGCGTTTTTTTTGAATCTACCATTTTTCCTTCTTTCTTCGGGCTTCGTCTTTTTGCCCTTTTCACTTCTATTTTCTTTTATATTTTTAATTATAACTTAAATATATTTTTTTAGGTAATTTGTAACGTAAATTTTATACATTCGCTGTTTTAAATAAAAAACGTAACAATATGCACACAGAACCAATATTATGGTATAATTTGGGTATGTTTGAAGAAATTGATCAAGAAAGAATTGACGAATTAAAAAGAAAAACACATGAAGTTCTTGAGAAAACTAATCTTTATCAATATAAAGGTACAGTATCGAAACTTTTGGGCTTAACCGTTGAAGTAAAACTTCCCGGACTTAAAATTGGCGACTTGTGCTACATTGAAACAAACACAGGAGAGAAAAAACCTGCTGAAGTTGCTGCATTTAAAGGAGAAGTTGCACAATTACTTTTACTTTTGGATGGAAACGGCATCGGTCAAGGTTGTTTAGTTTCATCAACCGGTCAACCTATTATGATTCCGGTTGGAGATTTTCTTTTAGGAAGATTGATAGATCCCATGGGAAATCCTATGGATGGAGAGCCTTTTCCTTTAGAACATGCAGAATGGCGAAATATTGAAGGTCCTCCGCCAAGTCCTTTCGAAAGACCTATTATCACAGAAATGTTTTCAACCGGAGTTAGAGCAATAGATAGCTGTTTAACCTTTGGCTGCGGACAACGTATGGGACTTTTTGCAGGTTCAGGGGTTGGTAAATCAACATTACTTGGTATGATTGCAAGAAATTCTGATGCAGATGTAAACGTTGTTGCTCTAATAGGAGAACGTGGTCGTGAGGTTAAAGAATTTATTGAAGATGCACTCGGACCTGAGGGCATGAAAAAATCCGTGTTGGTTTGTGCAACAGGCGACCAACCACCTTTAATCCGTCAAAAATGTTTACTCGCTGCAACTGCGGTATGTGAATACTTTAGAGATAAAGGGAAAAAAGTGTTTTTAATGACAGATACCGTTACACGTTGTGCAATGGCTGGTCGTGAAGTAGGATTGTCTTTGGGAGAGCCACCTACAATGAAAGGATATCCTCCATCAATATTTTCTTGGTTACAAAAAGTTCTCGAAAGAGCAGGGAATAGTCCAAAAGGCTCAATTACAGCTTTTTACACAGTCTTGATGGAAGGTGATGATATTAACGATCCTATTGTAGATACAGTGCGTGGTATTACAGACGGACACATTTTCTTATCAAGAAAGGTTGCAGAAGCTAATCATTATCCTGCAATTGATGTTCTGGGAAGTATTTCCCGTTTGATGAGTGCAATCGCATCACCAGAACATAAAGCAGCTGCCGGAAAAATGCGTAAATTACTTGCTCTATACAGAGAAAATAAAGACTTAATTGATGTAGGCATGTACCAAGAAGGTTCAAATCCAAACTTAGATATTGCAATTCAAATGATGCCACAAATCAATGGATTTCTGCAACAGAGAACAACAGACGTTGTTAGCATGGATACAACAATTAATACTCTTATTGAAATGATGTCAAATTTAGATGTTTAAGGTATAATAAAAATATGAAAAAACTTATTTTAACAATTTTAATAGCTATAATGCTTACACCTACTGCTTTTGCAGCACATAGAAATAACTCTTTTAAGACTGTTGTAAAACAACCTACACAACATTTGAGAGTTCTTGACAGTGAAATTAGAAATACTATCAAAATGCAATCGGAATATACTAAAAAATACGATAAAGAAGGATTACTTTCTCTATATTCTGATAATTATTACAACGCAGACGGTTTTGATAAAACGATTTACAGTGATTTAATCGACAAAACATGGAAAATGTATCCTGATATCAAATACAAAACTGTTATCCAAAAAATAGACATTGTTGGAAATACTGCTATTGTATATGTTACTGAATACGCAAAGGCAACAGCAAAAGAAAAAGTTAATGAAAATGATGTTAACGGCTCATTAAGCAGCGAATCAAATTGTATATATTATCTTGAAAAAGTTGGTAACAAATGGTTAATCACTTCTGATAGCATTACAAATGAAAAAACTGTTTTGACTTATGGTGAAGCTAATCAAATACAAATGGATTTAATTGTTCCACAAATCGTAAACGCCGGAAAAGAATATACAGCAACACTAAGTATAAAATTAAATAAACCGGGAATGATTGCAATTGCATCAATCGGTCAAGAAAAAATTACATATCCACAAATTAATGCAGAAGAAGTATTTAGAAAACTTCCTAAAGACGGCATGTTAGAAAGGGTTTTTAAAGCTAATAAAAACAACTTTAATGAATACACAGTAGCCTCTGTTGGAATTACAAGAGCTAATGTTGCAAAAAACAATGAAATTAAACTTATGGTAACCGGTTTAGGATATGTAATTACAAGAACAAATATTATTCCGACAAAAGATTTTTCAAAGGTAAAGCAAAATGACACGAAAAAAACAGTCTCAAAGCTATTCTAGTAAAATAGCATATTTGTTTTTAACTTTTGCAGTTTTTGTTTTTGCAAACATATATCTTTCGGATTTTATTATTGAAAATTACGATAGCGGACTGCTTTTTGAAAACCCTGTATTAAAATTGACATATATAAAAAACAGCGGAGCAGCTTTTAGCATTTTAAGCCAGTATCCGTTTGCTATAATAGCAATTTCTGTAACAATTCTCGTTGCTTTATTTGCTTTTGTGATAAAACATGCAAACACAATGTCTTTTTATGGAATTTTTTGGCTTGATATGATTATGTCAGGAATTTTTTGTAATTTACTTCAAAGAATTCAATTTGGATATGTAGTTGATTATTTTGATTTAAAGTTTATCAATTTCCCTGTGTTTAATTTATCTGATATTGCCATAAATATTGGTATTCTTGTTGTAATTATTTCATTGTTAAAGAAAGCACAATTAAGTCAGTTATGAAATTTTTAATAGATGAAAATGATGAAAATATTAGACTTGATGCATATCTTGCAAATCTGATTAACGATATATCAAGATCTAAAATTCAAAGTGCTATAAAAAATGGAAAAGTTCTTATTAACGGAGAAGTTAAAAAACCTTCGCATAAACTTCATGAAGGTGATTTTATTGAATTTGACCCCCAAGAAACAAATGAAGTTGAAATACCTGCACAAAATATACCTCTTGACATTATCTATGAAGATGAAAACATGCTCGTTGTAAATAAACCTTCAGGAATGCTTACTCATCCAACCACAATAGAACGCGAGAACACACTTGTAAATGCATTATTATACAAATATGGAAATAATTTGTCAGATATAAACGGAGAATTCAGACGTGGAATTTTGCACAGATTAGACAGAAACACATCAGGACTTCTAATGGTTGCAAAAAATAATCAAACTCATGAATTTTTAGCAGAACAAATTAAAAATAAAACGGCAATAAAAAAATATTTAGCAATTGTCAAAGGTTCTGTTAAGGATGAAAGCGGAGTTATTAATCTTCCAATTGGCAGACATCCAACTCAACCACACAAAATGGCTGTCGTAGAAGGAGGAAAACCAAGTATAACAGAATATAAAGTTCTTGAAAGGTTCAAAAACGCGACCTATCTGGAATTGAATCTCAAAACAGGTAGAACTCACCAAATACGAGTACATTTGAGCTATTTTAGAACTCCTATTTTTAATGATACGCTGTATGGTGCAAGACCGGAAAAAGTTAAAACTCAAGAACAAGTTTTACAAGCATACAAATTAGAGTTTACAAAACCTAATTCTGATGAGATAATAAAACTGGAAATCGAACCTGACGAAAAAATTGAAAAAGTACTAAAATATTTAAGGAGTCAAAAATGATTATATTTTTAAGATTAGTTTCAGTATTATTTTTATGCACAATAGCTTATTTTTGTTGGAGATTACATGATTATGGATCTGCAATTCTAGCTTGTTCAAGCTTTATAACAGGTATTTTGTTTGTTTTATCTTATGTATTGGATGTTTCAAGAAAATTAAAAAGCTACAAACGAGAACTGGAAAAGAATTCTATATCATCAGATGAAAGTGATTCAAAAGTCAAGGTTTTGGAATCAAAAATTGAAGTACTTGAAAAAGCTCTAAAAGATGCTCTAAACAAATAATTTTGAAAGTTTACATAATATAAAAGCGGGCATATCAATTAATATGCCCGCTTTTTTAAGCTTTTTACTCACAACTACCCCATTTCCAATTTTCAGCTAAATGGGAACATTTTCCGGAAATATATCATTTTTATAACAACAAAGAAAATTATATCTAAAATTTCAAATATCTTCTTGATACATACTCTGCTAGAAAAACCGAAAACCCTGCCATTAATATAATTTGAAAAGTTTCTCTAATTGCTGTATAGTTGCATAGCCAATATATTAAAGAAAAAGAAACTATCATTATTGAAAAAAACATACAATAATAAACCTTTTTCAGTTGAGGAGGAACAATGCCGGAATGATTTTTTGTCGCATTAACATTGACCGCAGCACTAATTCTATTTGAAATATTTTCATTATTGTTTGTCATTTTAAATTTTCCCTTTTCTACAAATTACATTCCCGTCTTTTTCCACTGCAACTATATCAAATTTTTCATCCCACCAAATATATCCATTTAACTCTATATCATGATATTTATAGGTATTTTCAATTAATTCAATTGCATTAATCTTTTTTTGCATTAATCTTTTTACAATTTTATCCAACATTGTTGTACTACCGGCAATTACACCATTTTTATCAGTAGCTTTTTTACCATCATAATAAACTTTTTTATTACAAAAATCCATCTCTGAAGTACTACTATTAGTTATTGGTAAACAATCCGAAACTAATATAACTTTATCTTTAGGTTTTGATTTTAAAACTAAATTTATAATATCATCACTTAAATGAACACCATCAGCAATAATTTCAGTATATAAATTATCACTAACAAGAGCAGAAAGTGAAGTTGAACCATCTCTATGAGTAATCGGACTCATCGCATTAAAAAGATGTGTAACCCCATCACATAAAGTTAAATCCGAACCTACACAGTGCCCTGCTTGGACTTTTATTCCTTTTTCTTTCAAATATTTTGTAAATTTTAAATTTTTATCTAACTCTGGTGCAAGCGTTACTATTTTTATAAAATCATCTTCAATTTTTTGAAAATTTTTAACAGTTAATTCTAAAAACTGATTTTCATCATGAATTCCCTTTTTTAAAGGATTTAAAAAAATACCTTCGAGATGAATACCTAAAAGACATGCCATTTCTGAAGTTTGCTTTTCTTTTGCTTTTTTAAAAACTTGTATTTGTTTTTTTATATTTTCAATACTATCCGTTGCGAGAGTTGGAAAAAATCCGCCAATTCCATTTGCAATAAGTTTTTTAGACAACTCTAACACTTCTTCAACACTACATTTGGCAAAATCTACACCATACGCACCATGAAAATGCTGTTCTATCAATAATTTAGATTTTATAATACCATTATCAAGCATTTAGCCAAAAACCTTTTTTGCCTGTTCTCTATCATCAAAATGAATAGTTTTATCTTTTAAAATTTGATAATCTTCATGACCTTTACCGGCAATAATTATAACATCACGTTCATTTGAAATATTTTTCAAAAGTTCTATTGCTTTTCCTCTATCGCTTTCAACAATAACTTTATCCGTATCAACAGATTTAATTCCTGCCATTATATCAAAAATTATTTGTTCTGGATTTTCACTTCGTGGATTATCACTTGTTACAACTATTTTGTCAGCCAATTTTTCAGCTATTTCTCCCATCTTTGGTCGTTTTGTTGCATCTCTATCTCCACCACAACCAAATAAACAAATTAAATTTGCACCTTTTTGTGTAATTTCTCTGCCCGCTTTTAAAACATTTTCCAATCCATCAGGAGTATGAGCATAATCGACAATGACTATCGGATTTTTGTGTACAATTTCAAATCTTCCTGCAACACCTTTAACATTTTCCAATGCCTTTGCCGCCATTTTTATATCAAAACCTTGAGATTTTGCAGTTGTAAGTGCCGCAAGTACGTTATAAACACTGAAAACACCATTCATGTGAAGTGATACTGCAAATTCTTCATCTTTTGTTTTTAATATAAATTGTGCACCATCACCCGTAAATTTAATATCTTTTGCCATTACATCAGCTTGATTTTTTATACCGTAAGTTAAAACCCTTACTCCTTTAGGAACAACATTTTTAAATCTTTCTGCATAAGCATCATCTGCATTTAATACAGCAAAGTTTCCTTCTTTTAAATTTTTAAAAAGTATAGCTTTTGCATCAAAATAATTATCCATTGTAATATGATAATCTAGATGATCTTGTGTCAAATTTGTAATTACAGCACCTTTAAAATCACAATTTCCGACTCTGCGTTGTTCCAATGAATGCGAACTTACTTCCATTGCAACATTATCAATTTTATTTTCCGTTTTAATTTGTCTTAAAACTCTTTGCAATTCAGGTGCTTGAGGAGTCGTATGCTTTGCTTCTTTATAAGTGTCTTCTGATGATAACTTATAACCTAAAGTTCCTATCAATGCACATTTTTGATTAACACTTTCGAATATTTTTTGAATTAGGTGAGTAACTGTTGTCTTGCCGTTAGTTCCTGTAACCCCTATTAAATTCAATTCTTTTGACGGAGAGTTATAGAATTTATCAGCTATGTCAGCAATTTGATGTCTAGTAGATTTTACAATAATTTGTGGCAAATCAGAATCTACTTGTCTTTCTGTGAATAGAGCAACCGCTCCATTTTCTTGTGCTGATTGAATATACTTATGCCCGTCAGTATATTCACCCACCAAACAAATAAATATATCACCTTTTTTAGTCGTTTTTGAATTATAAGAAAGACCTGTTACATCTACATTTTTAAAATTTACTCTTTCACAGTCAATATTTGCAATTAATTCTTCTAATTTCATTATATTATCCTTTATGATTTTTTATTCAAATCTATACTACCTACATTTTTATCAGGTTTCAAATTCATAATTCTTGCAACTTGAGAAGATATTTCCTTAAAAATAGGAGCTGCAATTGTACTACCCCAAACGTTTCCACCCTGAGCAGAATCAACCATAACATAAATCAAGATTTCAGGATCAGTTGCAGGTAAATACCCAACAATTGATGTATAATACTTGCTAGTATAACCACTGCCATCCTCTTTTGGTTTTTTGGATGTACCTGTTTTTGCAGCAACATTATATTTTTCCATTTTAATTGGAGATTTACCTTGATTTATACTTTCCATCAAAATTTTGGTAACATTTTTAGCCGTTTCCGGTTTCAAAACCTGTGTATAATGGATTTTTGCATCCGCTTCTTCTTGTGAATATTTTATAATATGTGGAGTAACTCTAACTCCGTTATTTGCAAGTGCAGAAACAGCCTCAACCATCTGAATTGCGGTAACAGATGCACCGTAACCATATCCCATTGAAGCATGGTCAGAAGAATCCCATTTATTAGCAGGCTTTAAAATACCTCTTGATTCCCCCGGTAAATCAATTCCCGTAATTGCACCTATGCCAAATTTTTTAAGCATATCATAGAATTCTTTTGAAGTCATCATCTGAGCAACTTTTACCGAGGCAACATTACTTGAGTGTTCAAACAAATACTCTAAAGTTATCCAACCCGGATTAGGTCGGATTTTGTAATCATAATTTTCAATGTCCCACCAACCTACTTTTATTTTACCGGTATCATTAATTTTTGTACTTGGGTTAATTTTACCCAAATCCATTGCTGATGCAACTGTTATAACCTTAAATGTAGAACCGGGTGGAAATACGTCTGTTAACGGCCAGTTTTTTATCTGTTTATATGTTGCTTTCTTAAAATTATTTGGATCATAATACGGATATACTGCGTATGCTAAAATTTCTCCATTTTTAGGATTTACAACAATTACCGTTCCTCTTAAAGCTTTCGTTTTTGTTACTACCTTCAATAATTCTTGTTCGCAAACATGCTGTATGGCTGTATCAATTGTTAACGTGATATCTTCACCTTTCATCGGACGTGTTGTTGCCAGAGGATCAGTATTAACATCATATATAATGTCGCCCTTTGGTGTTCTTTCGATAGAAACATTACCATCTACAAGCTCTAATTTATCTTTTGCGGTTTTTTCAATACCTGCGGAAATATCAGCATCAAAATTATAGTAACCTAAAACATGTGCAGCTAATGCCCCTTGCGGATAAACTCTTGTTGTTTTTTTATCCATAGGAATTTCTCTTAAGTGTAATTTTGCAATTTCATCTCTGGTTTGTCTATCAACATTTTTTTTCAGAGATATCATAATATCTTTTCTTTTTAACTTTTGAACAAGAGTAGATTTGGGAATTTTTAAAATAGGAGCAAGCATATTTGCCAATTCTTCAGGTGTATGCTCATAATCAGGAGTTCTTGCATAGACATCAAATAAAATTTTGTCTGAAGCAAGCTTTATTCCATTTCTATCATATATATCTCCACGCATTACAAAAGATTGTGCACTTCTTTGTTTTTTAGCCTTTAAACGCAATTTTTTTAAATCAACTACCTGAATAAAAAACAAATGAACGATAAGCCCAATTGCAAATATAGCAAATGCAACCTGCCAACAACCTAAGCGTTTATCAAAATCTTTAACTTTTTCAACTTTTTCTGACTTTTTTCTCACAACAAAAACTTCCCTATAATCATTTTAGCATAAGGAGTATTAAATGTATGATTGTTAAGCAAATTTTACGGATTAATAACCGATTGACCAATTAAATACTTTTTGGTTATCTAATTTTTTATTAGCTACATTTGCTGAATTAACTTCCTGCACTTCAATAACTTGTTTTGCTTTGCTTAACAAATTATTTTTTTGCATAGATTTATCTACATTATTAAACGATTTTAATTTATCAAGCTGATTTTCAAGTTCAGCATTTTCATCATTAAAAACAGTTGTTTCTTTGGTTAGATTATTCAATGCCATTTCGTTTGCAGTTGCAAAATAATAGCTCACAGTAGTAACAAAAATCAATAATCCTAACAATACGCACAATGTTGAATTTAATTTTCTTATAGCCATGGTTTTTTCAGGATCCTCTTGTTCAAAGTCAACTTCAATAACCGTTTCTTGAGGAAGTTCAAACTCATAGCTTTCAAGTTCATTAAACTCGTTATATGTTAAATGTAACAACTCTTGTTGCACTTTTTACTTTTTCCTACCCTTGATTTCCAATACACATACCCACATCACTATTTTTTAATGAACTTTGCAACTCTAAGCTTTGCACTTCGAGAAGGTGGGTTTTCCTTAAGTTCTTTTTCACTCGCCACAATTGGTTTTTTATTAACCAATTCCAACTTTGGAGGCTCACATCTGCATATCAACTGTTCTTTTGGACAATGACACTTTGCAGAATGATATTTGAACTGCTCTTTTACAATTCTGTCCTCAAGTGAATGAAAACTTATTACACTTATTATAGCACCATAATCTAATAAATCCAACACATCATTCAAAGTATTTTTAACATTTTTTAACTCATTATTCACTTCAATTCTGATTGCCTGAAAAACCCTTGTCGCAGGGTGAATACGACTTTTTTGAGGTGGTACAGCTTGTTTTACTATTTGAGCTAATTCAACTGTTGTATCGATTGATTTTACACGTCTTTGAGCGATTATAGATTTTGCTATTCTTTTTGAAAAATGTTCTTCACCATACTCACTAAAGATTTTGACCAAATCATCTTCATTATAAGTATTTACGACATCTTTTGCCGTAAAATCCGCATCTTTATTAAACCTCATGTCTAAAGGAGCATCTTTTGAAAATGAAAAACCACGTTCCTGTTTTGTAAGCTGATGGTACGAAGCACCCAAATCAAAAAGGATTCCGCCTGTTATTTTTTTTATATTCAAAGTTTGTAAAACTTTCTTAATATTTGTATAAGAATCTTTTACGATTGTTAAGTTTTTGTAATTTTTTAATCTGTTCTTTGCAAAATTAATTGCATCATCATCAACATCAAACGAAATTAAACGACCATTTGGCTGAATTCTTTGCAAAATCAACTCACTATGTCCGCCACCACCTAATGTTGCATCTACATAAACTAAACCGTCTTTGCAATTTAGTGCATCGACAGCTTCATTTTTCATTACCGTATAATGTGTAAATTCTTCCATAAAAGAATTTTAACACAAATACGATTAATGAGAATTAACCAATTCATCCAAAATACTTGGAACAATTACGCAAGCTGCGTAAACAATAAAACCTAATACTACTAAAGAAATTGTAAACATAATAAGGGCTCCTGTAATACATGAGTAATATTCCACAGTTGGGCTATTTTTAAACATGTTTTTGTAGTATATAATGGCTAGGTAAATAGGAAACAAATCATGAAAAATACAAAAATAAAAATAGCGGAATTATTGAAAAATTTATGTTGTTCACAATGCAAATCAGACTTTGATGAAAACTCGATTGAAATAGTCAGACAAGAGGATTCGATGCTTGTTGTAAAACTATATTGCAATCATTGTGGAAAAAGCTTTGGAATTGCATTTTTAGGAATATCTGAAGTAGAAATAAAAAAAGAAACAGAACCATTGAAAATGATTACAGATTTACCGCCAATTACAAAAGACGATGTACTCGATGCATCTAAATTCATCCAAAACCTAGATGAACATTGGACACAATATTTACCATAATCAAGAATACGTCTATAAAAAAGGATTGGTGAATAAAACCAATCCTTTTTAGTGTTATGAAATACTTTTCAAATTACTTACAACTTGTTTTAGATGCATTTAAAACAACTGAACCTGTTGAACAAGTTTTACCATCTGAACCTGTTTTTGTGTAATCTAAGTTGTCATAATCAACTACCCAACCTGTACAATTTGAATTTGTTGTACAATCAGTAACGTCTGTACCATAAGAACCACGTCCTGCCGGAGTAAGTAAATAATCAGGTGAATTCAAATAGAACTGGAATACATCTTTACCTACTTTATTTTCACCCTTATTTGGTCCGTCAATATCAATGTAAACAACCAAACCACCATCTACAACAGATGTAGTTCCATTTTGACCTACTACAGTACGTGGAGCTGCACTTACAACACCAACTGAAGATCCATCTGCTGTAACAAATGAAGCTGCATTATTTGCAACATCAGGAGCAGTTCCGCTTGATGAATATGCACTAATGCCGCTTGCAAAACATCCTGAGAATGAAGAACTGCACTCTTTTGAATGTTTCATAAATTCAGACATTCTGCCCGTCAAAACAGTACCTGTTAAGTTTGCAGTATCCCATTCTGATAATGGACCATAAATTGCTTCAGTACGACCAATCGCATCTTCCAAATTTGAATACAATTTTTTAACTCTTGCAACTTTTTCTTTTTCACCTGTTGCTTGGTTTAAGTTAGGAATTGTCAATGCTGCTACAACACCGATAATACCCATTACAATAAGCGTTTCTGCTAAAGTAAATGCTACACTTTTTTTGAAATCAATCATAGTTTCCTCTTTCATTATTTAATTAAAACCATACTTCGTTATTTTTCATATAGTACATTATAAACCCAAATAAAAAATTTTCAACCCATATTCACCATTATTATGAAGTTTTTGTAAAAATTAATTTTTTCTTGGTTATTTTTTTGTGTTTGCAGTAAAATAAAATGGTAATGAACTTTGGCTGTACTTTGTTGTTTATAGTCATCATAGTTCATTTTAGAAGATATTGGAAGTCTTTTTTAATAGCAGTACTGGATAATAACTATAAGGAGGTTTTTTTATGCCAGGCAAAACAATAACAGTTGACGGTAACTACGCTGCCGCACACATTGCGTATGCATTAAGCGAAGTATCGGCAATTTACCCAATTACTCCTTCATCTACAATGGGTGAATGGGTTGATGAATGGGCATCACAACACAAAAAAAACATTTGGGGTAAAGAAGTTAAAGTTGCAGAAATGCAATCTGAAGCAGGTGCAGCAGGTGCTGTACACGGTTCTTTAGCAGCAGGTGCTCTAACTTCTACTTACACTGCTTCTCAAGGATTATTATTAATGATTCCTGTAATGCACAAAGCAGCAGGTGAAATGTTACCTCATGTAATGCATGTTTCAGCTCGTGCATTAGCAGCACAATCTTTGGCAATCTTCGGTGATCATACTGACGTTATGGGTTGTCGTAATACAGGTTATGCTATGTTAGCTGCAAACAGTGTTCAAGAAGAAATGGATTTGGCTTTAGTAGCTCACTTATCAACATACAAAGCAAAAGTTCCATTTTTACAATTCTTTGATGGTTTCAGAACTTCTCATGAAATTCACAAAATTGAAGAAATTTCTTATGATGATATTAAATCATTAGTTGAACCAAAATACATCGAAGAATTCAGACAAAGAGCTTTAAGACCTGAAGCTCCTGTATGTAAAGTTGGTGCTCAAAACACTGACGTTTACTTCCAAGGTCGTGAAACAGTTAATAAATATTATGATGCTGTACCTGACATTGTTCAAGAATATATGGACAAAGTTGCAAAAGTTACAGGTCGTCAATATCATCCGTTCGATTACGTTGGTGCACCTGATGCAACAGACGTTATCGTAGCTATCGGTTCAGGTTGCGAAACTATCGAAGAAACTATCGAATACTTAAACGCAACAAGAGGAACTAAATACGGTTTAGTTAAAATTAGATTATACAGACCGTTCGACGTAAAAAGATTTAATGAAGCTCTACCTAAATCAGTTAAAAGAATTGCTGTTTTAGACAGAACAAAAGAACCCGGTTCTATCGGTGAACCTTTATACTTAGATGTAGTTGCAGCATTAGAAAACAAAGACATCAGAGTTATCGGCGGACGTTACGGTTTATCTTCTAAAGAATTTACACCATCTATGGTATTAGCTATATACAAACATTCAGAAGCTAACGGATTCCACGGTTTCACTGTTGGTATTGAAGATGATGTAACTAATAAATCTTTAAAAGTTGAAGAACATATCGTTACGGAACCTGAAGGAACTACAAATTGTATGTTCTGGGGCTTAGGCTCAGACGGTACTGTTGGTGCTAACAAAAACTCAATTAAAATTATCGGTCAATATACAAACAAAGATGCTCAAGCATACTTTGCTTATGACTCTAAAAAATCATTTGGTGTTACGGTTTCTCACTTGAGATTCGGCGACAAACAAATTAAATCTACATATCTAATCACAGCTCCTGACTTTGTATCATGCTCAGCTCATGCATACATTGGCAGATATGACTTGTTAAAAGGTATTAAAGAAGGCGGTACTTTCTTGTTGAATTCTCCATATACAAAAGAAGAAGCATTCGCTCATTTAACAAGAGATATGCAAGAAACAATCATCAATAAGAAAATTAAATTCTACAACATTGATGCTGAAAAATTAATCAAAGAACAACCTGGATTACGTGGTAAAGGTGCTAACACAGTTATGATGGTAGCATACTTCAAAGTTTCAGGTATCATTCCGTTTGAACAAGCTCTTGAAGGTATGAAAGAAATGACTAAAAAGACCTTCAAGAAAAAAGGCGACGATGTTGTAAATATGAATATTGCCCTAATTGATGCAGCAGTAAACGCTTGTGAAGAAGTTCCTGTTCCAGCAAGTTTAGATGGTGTTGCTCATGCAGATGATGTTAAATTAATTTCAGATGATGCAGATGATTTTGCAAAGAAAATCATTGAACCATCAATGCGTCAAAAAGGTGATGACATTCCTGTTTCGGCTATGTCAGTTGACGGTGTTATTCCAACAGGCACAGCTTGTTTGGAAAAACGTGGTATTGCACCAAGAGTTCCTCATTGGAACAGCGAAGCATGCTTACAGTGCGGTATCTGTGCATCAGCATGTCCTCATGCAGCAATCAGAACTAAATTAATTGAAGCTGACGATATGAAAAATGCACCTGCAACATTCAATGCAGTTGATGCAAAACCAAACGCAAACGGAGAAAAATTCAAAGTTCAAGTATATTGCAAAGATTGTACAGGTTGCGGCGTTTGCTTAGATCAATGTCCTGTAAATCAAAGAAAACCTGAAGCACCGGCTCTTTCTTGGTCAACAATTGAAAAAGAAGATGCTGCAGGTGAAAGTGAAAACGAAAAATTCTTTGATGCAACTCCTGACAACGTAATGGGCAAAAACACAACAAAAACACTTAAAGGTGCTATGTTAAGAAAACCATTATTTGAATTCTCTGGTGCTTGTGCAGGTTGTGGTGAAACACCTTACGTTAAACTAGTATCTCAATTATTTGGTGAAAATGCTATCGTTGCAAACGCAACAGGTTGTTCATCAATTTACTCAGGTACTTTCCCAACAATCCCTTACACAAAAACTAAAGAAGGCAGAGGTCCTGCTTGGGCTAACTCATTATTTGAAGATAATGCCGAATTTGGTTTTGGTATGAGATTAGCTGTTGATTCAAACAGAAGCATGTTAAAAACATACGTTGAAACAATTCTTGCAAAAGAAGATGCACCTGCGGATTTGAAAGATGCATTAAACAACGTTATGACATACTGGGATAACTCAAAAACACCTGAAGCAGTTGAAGCTCAAAGCCAAGCAAAAGTTCTTATCGACAAATACGCTAAAGAATGCGGTTGCGAAACTATTTGCAAAGTTAAAGAACTTTCTGACTACTTCACAGATAAATCTATTTGGATTATCGGTGGTGATGGTTGGGCTAACGACATCGGATACGGTGGTATTGACCACGTATTAGCTCAAAACAGAAACGTTAATATCTTAGTTCTTGATACTGAAGTTTACTCAAATACAGGTGGTCAAGCTTCTAAATCTACACCAACAGGTGCAGTTGCTAAGTTTGCTACCGGTGGTAAACCAACATACAAGAAAAACATGGGCTTGATGAGCATGTCTTACGGATATGTTTATGTAGCATCAGTTGCATTGGGTGCAGATAGAAACCAAACTCTAAAAGCATTCCAAGAAGCTGAAGCTTATGATGGACCATCTATCATCTTCGCTTATGCTCCTTGTATCGCTCATGGTATCGATATGAGTAAAACACAAACAGAACAAAAACGTGCTGTTGAAGCTGGTTACTTCCCACTTTACAGATACAACCCTGCAAATGAAAATCCATTTACATGGGATGCTAAAGATCCTAGCGGAAACTACCAAGACTTCATCAGATCTGAAGGTCGTTATAAATCATTATTGAAAACTAACCCTGAAGCTGCTGAAGCACTTTATACACAAGCAGAATCTGATGCTGCAAAACGCATGGCAGTATATAAATCTGTTGGTGAATTGATGAAATAATCAAATATTTCATAATTCAAATAGCGACTTTCATTAACTTGAAGGTCGCTATTTTTTATAGAATTTTTGTTAATTAATGTAAACATGCTGGTGTAAATTTTAAACTTTTACAAATTTATAGCCAATATAAGAACTGTATATATATTAGGAGCTATTCATGACACCACCAATTGATAAAAATCTTCAACAAGCAAAGAACGCTGCTAACGTAGCACAAAAAAAAGCTGATGCAGCCCGTCAACAACTTTTTGAAACCGGTAAAAATTTTGCACAAGGAATGAACTGCAGCATTTTCGGAAATACACAAAATAATGAAATTTGTAATCATCCATCCGGTACTAAAGAAAATCCTGAAATTGGAGATTTGCTGAATAGCCTACGAGATGTAGGTTCTACTCAATTGGATTTATTGATAGCAAATGGAAAACTAAATGAAGCTGAAACAAAAAGTTTTATTGCTAAAAATCAAAAATACATTGAGGCATATAAAGAATATCTCCAAGCAAAAGAAGAATTCGATTCTTCTCAAAATGAATTAAACGAAGCTAAGAAAAATGAAAACTACATAAGCAGAAATAATTCATTGTGTAAGAGTATAAACAGCAATGATATGACTCCAACACAAAAAGATAAATGTAACAATGAATTTTCTGATGAAAATGTTTCAAATGCCACTGATTTAGCAGATATGCAAGAAACTGCTTCTTCTTTCATTAATAAACCAGCACTTGAACAAGCAGAACAAAAATTAAAGAAACTTGAAAAAAAAATGAAACCGGAAGATATCGAAAAAGCTCAAAAAATTGCTAATGAGCAATTCCAAGAAGCAAAGCCGGCTAAACCTCAAAGTATTTCTTCTGGTAGAAAAATACAGATGGAATCAGATAGAGATTCTTTTCATACATTACAAAAAGACCCATCAGAAGTTTCTAATGATGTAAAAACTCATCTGGCAGCACTTAGCGGTAATAATAAAGTAGATTATGGTCAAATAAGTCAAGGCAAAGAAAGTGCTGATTGTGCAATATATGCTGTTATAAATACATTATTAAAAGATGCAGATTTCCATGATAAAGTTGAAAATATGGTAGAAAGCAATGTCGATGGTTCATATACCGTACATTTGCCTGACAAAACTGTTACAATTGGATCTAAATCTAATGGTAATGAATATTCTTTAGAAGCAATGGAACAATATTACAAAAATACAGGTAGCAATGGAGACAGCGAATTTAAAGCTCTTGCTTATGTTGTTAGACAAGAATTAGAAAAATCTGGAAATGTAGGCACAGGAAATGAAAAAGGATTAATATCGCCAACTCATGTTGTTAAACTTTTAACAGGTAAAAATACAACTTCCAAAATTGTTTCTGCAAATGAACTCTCAATTAATTTATTTGACTCTAATAAATTAGTAGCTTTTCATAATAATAAAAATAAAAACACAAATAATGCAACTCCATTCCGTAGTGAAGAGATAAAGTTAGCAGAAAGTCCTCAAGATACTTTTTGGAGAAACAGTAACTTGTATGCTAGAAATATATCAATAGGCACTAACCACAGTTATGAAATTATAAGTGTTAACCATAAAAAAGGAATAATCGTTTTAAAAGAATCAGGGTATGCATCAAAAAAAGAAAACACAAAAGAAGTAGAAATTTCTATTCAAACTTTACAAAAAAAATTACAAGAAGAAAATATAAATGTTGAATTTGTATCGATTAAATAAATAAAAGCAGTCGCAATATAAATACCACGACTGCTTTTCCTTATGTATCCTAATTTATTTTAAATTAGTCTTTCTTTTCAGGAATTCTCATTGCATAGAATGTTCTCCATACAAACACTAATGCAATTACTAAGAATACTACACCAACAACAGGTGCATATTTTTGGAATGCAGGGTTAATTGCAATTTCCATTGCCAATAAACCAAACAATGTAGTGAATTTGATAATTGGGTTCATAGCTACTGAAGAAGTATCTTTGAACGGATCACCAACAGTATCACCTACAACTGTTGCATCGTGTAGAGGAGTTCCCTTTTCTGCTAAGTCAACTTCAACAATTTTCTTAGCATTATCCCAACATCCACCGGCATTTGCCATAAATACAGCTTGGAATAAACCAAATACTGCAATTGCAATTAAGTAGCTTACGAAGAATGATACAGGATGTAAGTTTTCTCCTAATGGAGCTGATAAAAATGCTAATGCCAAAGCAAATGAGAACAATGCAATAAAGATGTTCCACATACCTTTTTGAGCATATTGAGTACAAATTTTAACAACTTCTTTTGAGTTTGAAATGTTTGCAGATTGTTCATCTGAATCTAATTTAATATGTTTTCTGATATATTCAACTGCTGAGTATGCACCTGTTGTAACAGCTTGCATTGAAGCACCTGAGAACCAGTAAATTACAGCACCACCGGCAATGAAACCAAGCAATGTGTATGGATTTAACATATTCAAAATCATTTCAGGTGTAATTCCTAAAACATTTTGGATAACTAAGATTAATGAGAAAATCATAGTTGTAGCACCAACAACTGCTGTACCAATTAATACTGGTTTAGAAGTTGCTTTGAATGTGTTACCTGCACCATCATTTTCTTCTAAATATTTTTTAGCATTTTCAAAATCAGGTTTGAAATTGTATTGTTTTTCAATTTCTTCCCCAACATTTGGAATAGATTCAATCAATGATAATTCATATACTGATTGAGCATTATCAGTTACCGGACCATAAGAGTCAACAGCAATTGTAACAGGTCCCATACCTAAGAAACCAAATGCTACTAAACCGAAAGCGAATACAGATGGATAAACCATTGTAGCTTCTGGAATATGTAAACTTGCTGCATAAGCTAAGCCCATTAATAATACGATTACTGCACCAATCCAGAATCCTGAGAAGTTACCTGAAACAATACCTGAAAGAATTGTTAATGAAGAACCGCCTTCACGAGAAGCAGTTACAACTTCTTTTGTGTGTAAAGCTTGAGGTGAAGTAAATTTCTTTGTAGCTTCAGGAATCAAAGCTGCACCAACAGTACCGCAAGAAATGATTGTTGATAAAACTAACCATAAGCTTCCACCCATTGGAGCCAATAACCAATAGCTTACGCCATAAGTCATAACAATTGATAGGATTGATGTAATCCATACTAAATTTGTTAAAGGTTGTTCAAAATCGAACTTTTGAGTATTTGCGGCATAAACTTTTGTGATTGCACCGTTAATCCAATATGAAACAATTGAAGTAACAATCATCAAGAATCTCATAGTGAATATCCATGCCAATAATTGACATTGGTTAACATCACCTTTTACAGCTAATAAAATAAATGAAACAAGAGCAACACCTGTTACACCATAAGTTTCAAAGCCATCAGCTGTTGGTCCGATAGAATCACCTGCATTATCACCTGTACAATCGGCAATAACACCAGGGTTTCTTGGATCGTCTTCTTTAATGCCGAATTGGATTTTCATTAAGTCTGAACCGATATCAGCAATTTTTGTGAAAATACCACCTGCAACACGAAGTGCAGAAGCACCTAAAGATTCACCAATTGCAAAACCGATAAAACAAGCACCTGCAATATTACCAGGTACAAATAATAAAATTACCAACATTAAAATTAATTCAATTGATACCAAAACAACACCAATTGACATACCTGCTTTTAAAGGCAAGTTTAAAATATTTAAAGGATTACCTTTTAATGCTGTAAATGCTGTTCTTGAATTAGCTAAAGTATTCATTCTGATACCAAACCAAGCTACTGCATAAGAACCTAAAATACCAATTACAGAAAAAGCTAAAATGATTAGAACACCTTGCCAACCCATTTTAGCTAATCCACCAAAGTAAAATGCAATACATAAACCGATTAGAATTTCTAATGCGATTAGAAATTTACCTTGTTGAACAAGATATGTTTTACAAGTTTCAAAAATTGTGTTTCCAACATTTGCCATACATTCATGAACTTCAATCTTTTTCACTTGAGCAAATGCCAAAAGTCCGAAAATTAAACCTAAAACAGAAACAGCAATACCAATTAAAAGTAATGAGTGTCCTAAAGGATAATGTTCAGCAATTTTTGGAACAACTAAATCTGCTTCACTTGCAATTGCAGGAGCAGACAACATTAACATTGATAGAACTGAAGCTAGCAATGTTTTTTTAGCTCTTTTTTCCATTTTTTCTCCTTCACTAAAAAATAAATACTATTATTATCCAAGTTCATTTTTACATAAACAAAAATTTTTGTACACTTTGTAAACAAACTTTAATTAAAAATCATATAAATATATGAAAGGCTAGAATAAGTGTAAATATTACATTATAAAGTATTGTAACAGTTTAAAATTTCAAGTAGCAAAAAAATTTTTTACGAACATTATATGAGTGTAAGTTAGTTTTCAAATTTTATGGTCAGGTTTATGTTAGTAAATAATATCGGGATTAATTCAAGAGTTCAAAACACAAATTTAAACAGAGAGAATGCAATCAAAAACACTTTAGTGTACAACAATGTATCTAATCCGATTGCAGATAACAAAATTAGTTCGCAAGCAATTTCTAATTATTTCAGGGGCGAACAATTAGTAAGTTTCAAAGGACATTCTTGCGATAAGAGTGAGTTTAAGGTTAAACAAGAAAAAGACATTCCTTGTGCATGCTGCGGAAGAAAAATGCTTAGAAACAGTGATGTAAAAGCATTTGAAGAAAAAGCAGTTGGTTTAAAAGGTAAAGAACTACAATCACATTTAGCTGCACACATGGATTATTTCAGAGGTACAGAAAAAGCGGTTGTTAACTTTTTAATGAAAACATCCGAAAAAAATCCTAAATTAACAATAAAAGGTTTATTAAATCAATATTCACCAAATGCAAAAGCATTACTTGAAGATGAACAAAAAAATGTTTTAAAAGAATTATCTAAAAAGGCAGAACCTTTAGGAAAAGATAATGCAGTTGAAAAATGTATAAAAAAAGCTTTAAATGATATTAAAAACAGTAATGAAGAACATTTCTTCCAAAGAAAACCATTCTTAAAAAACATAGTTGATGCGACAAAAGATATGGAAAATAAAGAATATGCAGGTCAATTGCTTGATATTGCGGTAAAATTGCCTATGTCGCAAAACTCAATAGAAGCATTTATCGTAAAATACGCTCACAGCAATCGTGATGACAAATCAATTGCTCACAGATTAGCTCAAACCGCAGTTTCAACAGCAGAACATATCCATCCTGATACACTTGGCGGACCTGATAATACTGCTAATTATGTTGCAGAATGTGCAGATTGCAATAGCAAACGTGGACACATGCCTTTAAATGAATGGATGGAAAACTTTCCAAACATGCCAAGAAGTGTTCAAAAAAATATTAACGAAGTAACTGAAAGAATCATTAACGGTAATTTAGGTCAAAAATACGACGATTATCCGGAAGATATCAAAAAAACATTCCATAGAGAAACTGACGGTGTAATCAAATTACAAGTTAAAAATCCGCAAGAAATTACTAAAGCTCGTCAAGATGCTCATTGCAGAAGAAAAAATAAAGCTCAACAAGCTGCGTAATTATTAAAATTTATATTCAAATTTTAATAATTATAAAAATCATCTAAATAAATTATACAAAACTATATACAAAAAATTTTTTTGGTTTAAAATATAATCAAAAGCATGGTCTCATAAAAATAAAATAGAAAAATTGAATATTAAATTAAAATAGCGAAATTGTAAAAAAATAAGAAATAAGCACGAAAAGAAAAAACACGAATTATTTAGGAAAGAAACAGGTAAGGTCTCAAAATGAAAGTACAAAGAATTTCTGCAGCTACACCAATTTCGACAGTAGCAACATTACAAAAAACACAAAATCAACAAACTAAAGATGCAAAAGTTACAAATCCAATTGTTGACAATTCTTCAAAAGCATCACAAATTATCAGAAACTATTTTATAGGCTCACAAATGGTTAACCCTGCATTTACAGGATTTGCATGTTCAACAGCAAACTTTAAAGTAAAAGAGTTAGAAGACATGCCTTGCACATGCTGTGGTCGTCCAATGATGACAAATGCTCAAATTGATGAATTTGTATTTGAAGCAAGCAACTCATCAGGATACACATTAAATAACTGTTTAAACAAAAACATGGATTACTTCAGAGCAGAAGAAAAAGCGGTTGTTCACTACATTCAAAAACAATTAAAAAGAATGCCGGATGCATCTTTATCAACAGCAATTTCAAGAACAGAACCAAATCCTGAAAGAGTATTAAAAGACGAACAAATAGATGTATTACAAAAAACAAATCATAAATCACAAGAACTTTTTGGACAAAAAAATCCAATACAATACGCATGTGAATATGAATTATTAACTAAATTTAATGTTCCTTCAAAATTAATCGGACAATTGCCTAGAGGTTCTAAATATGCAAAATTTGACAGAACGGGATTCTTAACACAAATTACAAGATTAGAAAAGAAACATAATTTAGACCACGAAAAAGTTCATGAATTAATGGATATAGCAGTTCAATTACCTGAATCAGAAAAAGCAATTGGTAAAATGTTAAATACTGCAATGAGTGGCAATGAAAGAAAATTAGCGCAAAGATTGATTCAAAAAGCAGTAGTAACAGCAGAACATATTCATCCAAAATCAAAAGGCGGTCCTAATGCAACTAACAACTACATGGGCGAATGCCAAGAATGTAACAGCTCTCGTGGTAACATGTCTTATGATGAATGGATGAAAAAATATCCAAACATGCCGGATAATATTCAAGACAACTTAAATGCAGTAACAGAAGAAATTATAAAAGGTAAAATTGGCGGCAACTATGATGATTATCCGCTAGATTTAAAAGAGGCTATTTTTAACGAAACGAATGGCAAAGTAATTTTAAAAGTTAAAAATCCTGAAGAAATTGATGCAATAAGAAAAGAACGCGGCATCGCAAAACCAACTATGGATATTAAAGAAAGAAACAATGCAAGCGGTGCATATCAAGGTTCTTATCACGGATTCCATGATTATAATAAGCCATCAGAAAAGAAAGAAACAACGGATACTAACACTACCGAAGTTAAACACACAAAAAAATCTAAAAAGAAAAGACATGGCGGAAAAATTATGAGATTTCCTGAATCTGCAAATAACAACGAAAAAACATCAAAAGTTGAAGAACAACAAAGCGGTAATAATGATTTAGCAGCATAATAAACAAAAAAAAAGAGTAAATTCAAAAAGAATTTACTCTTTTTTTGCATACACATTATCTATTGACAAATAAGTTTTATTACAATAATATATAAGAAAGTAGCATATATGGCGACATGGCCAAGTGGTAAGGCAGAAGCCTGCAAAGCTTTTATCCCCCAGTTCGAATCTGGGTGTCGCCTTTTTTAAAAAACTCCATTAATGGAGTTTTTTATTTTTTGTTTTCTTGTAAATATTTATAAAAAAATCGTCATGCAATGAAACATGCGGTATAATTTTTATTATACAATTAAGATTGTACAAACATTTTAAATTTTAATTACTATCACAAAATATATATGGGAGGTTAATGTGAGCGTGGAAATGCAAGATAAAGTAGAATTATCAGAAAACGCAATTAAGGTACTTGAAAAAAGATACCTAAAAAGAGATAAAGAAGGTAAATGCACAGAAACTCCTGCAACAATGTTCAAAAGGGTTGCAGATTCTATTGCTAAAGCAGAATTAGAATACGGTAAAACACAAGAAGATGCAGACAAATTATCTGCAAAATTTTACGAAGCAATTACCAAAAGATACTTTATGCCAAATTCACCAACATTAATGAACGCAGGTAGAGAATTAGGTCAACTGTCAGCATGTTTTGTATTGCCGGTTGAAGATTCTTTAGAAGGCATATTTGAAGCAGTTAAAAATACTGCTCTAATTCACAAATCAGGTGGCGGAACAGGTTTTTCATTCTCAAGATTGAGAGCAAAAAACAGTGTTGTTAAATCAACAATGGGTGTTTCATCAGGTCCTGTATCGTTTATGGAAGTTTTCAATGCGGCAACTGAAGCTGTTAAACAAGGCGGAACAAGACGTGGTGCAAACATGGGTATTTTAAGAGTTGACCATCCTGATATTTTAGAATTTATCAACTGCAAAAATGATACTTCAAAATTAAACAACTTCAATATTTCAGTTGCTTTAACAGATAAATTTATGGACGCTGTTAAAAATAATACTGAATATGAATTATACAATCCAAACACAAAAGATGTTGCAGGAAAATTAAATGCAAAAGAAGTTTTCGATAAGATAGTTAATAATGCATGGTCAACAGGTGAACCCGGTATCATCTTTATTGATAAGATGAATGCTGATAATCCTACACCTTTAATTGGAGAAATCGAATCTACTAATCCATGTGGTGAAGTTCCTCTATTACCATTTGAAGCATGTAACTTAGGTTCAATTAACTTAGGTTTAATGGTTGAAGACGGTAAAATTAATTGGGATAAATTAAAAGATATCACTAAATTATCAATAATTTTCTTGGATGACGTTATCACAGTAAATAATTATCCGTTACCAAAAATTGCAGAGATGGTTCAAAATAACAGAAAAATCGGCTTAGGTGTAATGGGTTGGGCTGATATGTTAATGAAAATGGAAATTCCATATAATTCAGAAGAAGGTATAAAACTTGCCGCACAAGTTATGGAATTTATTGATTACCATTCAAAAGTTCAAGCCATTGATTTAGCAAAAGAACGTGGATCATTTGCAAACTTCAAAGGCAGCATTTATGATAACCAACATTTCTTAGCAACTAAATATGCAGGCAAATCAGCCGGTATGATTACTGATGAAATGTGGAAAGAATTAGATAACCAAATTGAAAAATACGGCATCAGAAATGCTACAACAACTTGTATCGCTCCAACAGGAACAATTTCAATGATTGCATCTGCATCTGGCGGTATTGAACCTTTATTCGGTCTTGTATTTATGAGAAACGTTATGGATGGCACAGAAATGCTTGAAGTAAACCCAATATTTAAAGATTATGCTATTAAACATGGTTTCTTCAATGATGATATTATGCGTCAAATATCTGAAGAAGGTACTATTGCTCATGTTAATGGTGTTGATGAAAAATCTAAACACTTATTCTCAACAGCACATGATGTATCTCCATATTGGCACGTAAAAATGCAAGCAGCATTCCAACTTCACACAGATAATGCAGTATCAAAAACTGTAAACTTTGTTGAAAGTGCAACTCGCAAAGATATTGAAGATACATACGTTTTGGCATTCGAAAACAATCTAAAAGGTATTACGGTTTACAGAAACAATTGCAGACCAATTCAACCAATGAATTTGACAAAGAAAAAAGAAGAAAAAGTTGAAGAAAAGGTTGAAACAACAGACGAACCTAAAGCAGAAGAATACAATCCGACAGGTGAAGTTAAAGAAGTAACATGTCCTGAATGCGGAACTAAAATTCACATGGCAGAAGGATGTTTCATCTGTCCTAACTGCGGATATTCCGGTTGTTCGTAGCGGATTTTGACAAGTGCGCCGCGTGAGCATTAGCGAACCCAGCACGTCCCTGTGAACAATTTAAAATGAACGACTAATTTGCTGAAAGCAAATTTATAGTGAATGAAAAATTGTGAACAGTCAATAATCCAAAAGCGGATTTTGACAAGTGCACCGTGTGAGCGATAGCGAACCCAGCACGTCCCTGTGAACAATTTGAAATGAACGACTAATTTGCTGAAAGCAAATTTATAGCGAATGAACTCGTAAGAGCAAACAAATTATGATTTCAGTAATTACAACAAGCTATAATTATAGTGAATATATTTCAGAAACAATTAAGTCTGTGCAAGCACAGACTTATTGTGATTGGGAACTTATAATTGTAGATGATGCATCAAGTGATAATTCTGTTGAAATTATAAAGACTTTTACTGATGATAAAAGAATAAAACTTATATGTCATAACAAAAATAAAGGACTTAAAGAATCTATTAAGACCGGTTTAAAGTATGCACAAGGCGAATGGATAGCTTTTTTGGAAAGCGACGACGTGTTTTATCCTAACACACTCCAAACACGCATTAATGAAGCGGATAACGCGGATATTGTATTCAACTCAGTTAATCTTATCGGAAATTCAGAAAATATACAAAATAAACTCAGAATTGTTAATAAAACAGAACAAATTTTAAATAAAATTGACTTTCCAACAAATATTTTTAAACTTTTTCAAACACGAAATATAATTTTGACATTATCAAGTGTAATGATTAAAAAGGAATTAATAAATGAACAAGCTCTTAATACACCGGTAGATGAACTTTTTGACTGGTGGTTTTATATTCATATAACAAAAAACGCGAAATCCTGTTATATAAATGAAAAACTTACAAATTGGCGAATACATAATCAAAGCTATATCTCAAAAAGCAGAAAACGTAAATATAAACTTGTGAATGCACTCGCATATTATGATGTTTACAAACAAAATAAAGATTTTAATCTATTTGTATTAACGTTAAATTGCTTTGTAAAAATGGTATTTATACGTATTTTTATTAATTTATCAAAAATAATCTCAAAATTTTTAAAATTAATAAGACTCGAAAAAATAATTCCGAGTCTTAAAAAGCTTTATTACAAAATATTTTAACTAATACTCAATACCTTGTCTTGCCATAACACCAATGTCGAAATAGTGTTTAATAGGTTTCATTTCTGTTACAAGGTGAGCCATTGCTTTCAATTCCGGATGTGCATAACGGCCTGTTAAAACAATTTCAAGATTTTCAGGTTTATGCAACAATGCTTCTTTAACATCTGAAACTTTAATCATATTCATTGCAATAGCAATATTAATTTCATCTAAAATAATCAATTGATATTCGTTGCTTTCAATAGCTTCTTTGGCTAATTCCCAACCCTTTTTAGCTTCTTTAAAATCATCTAAACAAATATTATGAGAATAAACAACTCTATCCATACCACATTGAACAATTTTTAAGTTTGGAAACATACCGCCAGAAACAATTTCACCATAAGAAGTGGCACTATCACCTTTTGTGAATTGAATAATTAGAACTTTCCAGCCATGACCTAAAGCTCTCATAGCTAAACCCAATGATGCTGTTGTTTTACCCTTACCATCACCTGTGTAGATTTGTATATAGCCGCGTTCTAACAACTTATGCCTCCAATTAAACTTTCTAATCTGATTTTAATATTTTTTTGAAAATACTTCATCCGATATTTAGGTGATAAATAAAAAGACTTAAAACATCGGATATTTTGGACTAAACACCAAAAAATTTAATTATATTTTCTTTGCGAGATAACTAACCCCGCCCCCCAAGACTGTATAATTATAATAAACCAAAAATACGTAAAAAATCCTTAATTTTATTGAAACATGACAATCTTTTTACATTAATTTTTATTAAAAATCCCTTTAGGTTAGTATAGTCTTATTTACCCAAAATATACACTTTATATAAAAAATTTACATAATTTTTGTTAAAATAATGTAAAAAACTATTGCAATCATGTAGGCATGGTATTTTTAGCGATTATTACCAAAACTTAATAATATTAACAACTTGAAACAATTTTATTAATTTATGATAGAATATAAAAAAAGAGGATTAAAAATGGAACAAAAGACAATATTAGTTACAGGAGGAGCAGGATTTATCGGCTCTCATCTATGTGAAAAACTTTTAAATCAAGGAAATTACGTCATCTGTTTGGACAATTTTTTTACAGGTTCGAAAAAAAATATTGAACATCTTTTAGATAACAAAAAATTTGAATTTATAAGACACGATGTTACAGAAGAAATAAGACTTGAAGTAAATCAAATATATAACCTTGCATGTCCTGCAAGTCCGGTTCATTACCAATATAATCCAATAAAAACAATTAAAACGAGCGTTTTAGGAATTACAAATATGCTTGGACTTGCAAAAAGAGTAAAAGCAAGAATCTTACAAGCATCAACAAGTGAAGTTTATGGTGATCCTCTAATGCATCCTCAAAAGGAAGTGTATTGGGGAAATGTAAATACTATTGGAATCAGAAGTTGCTATGACGAAGGTAAACGTGTAGCAGAAACATTGATGATGGATTATCACCGTCAAAACAATGTAGATACAAGAATTATAAGAATATTTAATACCTATGGTCCAAGAATGGCTAAAAATGACGGCAGAGTTGTTTCAAACTTCATTGTTCAAGCTCTTAACGGAGAAGATATAACAATTTACGGTGATGGCTCACAAACACGTTCTTTCTGCTATGTTGATGATTTGGTTCGCGGAATGATATCATTAATGGAGAAAGATAACTATTTTGAACCGGTAAATATTGGTAATGACGGAGAATTTACAATTAAAGAACTCGCAGAACAAGTCATTGAATTAACAGGTTCTAAATCCAAAATAATTTACAAGGATTTACCATCAGATGATCCGACAAAACGTCGTCCTGATTTAACCAGAGCAAGAAAAGAGCTTGGTTATGAACCAACTGTTAAGTTAAGAGATGGTTTAATAAAAACTATTCAATATTTTGAAAGTATCAAATAATAATGAAATTAGAACTTCTCGCACCTGCTCAAAACAAACAATGTGCAATTGCAGCAATAGATTACGGTGCAGATGCAGTTTATATAGGTGCAAATTTATTTGGGGCAAGAAAAAATGCCGCAAATACAATTGAAGATATAAAAGAAATAGTAGATTACGCACATAAGTTTTACGTAAGAATTTACTGTACAGTAAATACTATTTTAAATGATGATGAAATTTTAAGGGCAATTGACTTAATAAAAAACCTTTACGAAATAGGTGTTGACGGATTAATAATTCAAGATATGGGTATTTTGGAACTTGCTATACAAAATAAACTTCCGCCAATTCCTCTATATGCAAGCACTCAATGCGATAATAGAACATTAGAAAAAGTTAAATTTTTTGATAAATTAGGAATTAAACGAGTAATTTTAGCAAGAGAACTATCATTGAAAGAAATATATGATATTTGCAAGAATACAAATTGCGAAATTGAAACATTTATTCATGGAGCTTTGTGCGTAAGTTATAGCGGTCAATGTTATTTAAGTCAATCAATAGGCGGACGTTCTGCAAATAGAGGAGAATGTGCTCAACCTTGCAGAAAAAAATACACATTAATTGATAGTAATAATAAAATTTATGCTGAAAATAAACATCTTTTAAGTTTAAAAGATTTTAATGCATCTGAATATATTGAAAAACTTGCAAATGCAGGAGTTACTTCTTTTAAAATAGAAGGTCGATTAAAAGATGAAAACTATATAAAAAATGTTGTCGGATTTTATCGACAGAAACTTGATAAAGTGAGTGAAAAAAGTTCTTCCGGCAAAATATTTTTTGATTTTGAACCAAACGTAAGCAAATCTTTTAATCGAGGTTTTACTGACTATTTTTTGGATAAACGCGGAAAAATTTATAATTTTGACACTCCAAAATCTATTGGAGAAAAAGTCGGAAAAATTGAAAAAGTAGGTAAAAATTATTTTGTAATAAATAATCATTCACTACACGCACAAGACGGACTCTATTTTAATTCTAACGGATGCCTCGTAAATAAAGTCGAAGGAAATAAAATTTATCCTAACAAAATGGATAATATTAAAGAAGGAATAACTGTATTCAGGAATTTAGATATCGAATTTGAAAAACAATTAAAAAATTCCAAAACAAAACGTCAAATTGTAGTGAATGTAAATATAAAGGACGATGAAATTTTTGCAAAAGATGAAGATGACAATTACGTATCTTTAAAAATACTCTCAAGCGAAAATGCACAAAATCAAGAAAAAATAAAACAAACATTTGAAAAACAATTTAAAAAAACAGGCGAAAGTGATTTTTTCTGCAATTCTATACAATTTGAAAGTAAAAATATCCCATTTTTACCGATTTCACAAATAAACGAACTACGCCGCAATTTGTTTAAAAAATTAATGAATGAAAGGCTCAAAAACTATAAACGAGAATTTCAAAAACCGCTAAACTACACAGATTTTCCACTGAAAGAATACGATTATAGAGCAAATGTCCTTAACAAATATGCAAAATTATTTTATCAAAAATGTAACTGCAAAATAACAGAAACAGCGATAGAAGGTGGAACCCAAAGTGCACAAAAAGCACTTATGACAACTAAACACTGTCTAAAATTTGCATTCAATTTATGTCAAAAACCAATTGATTTATTTCTAATTGATGAAAAAAATCAAAGATATAAATTAAAATTTGATTGTAAAGACTGCCAAATGCAAATATTTAAGGATTAATCGCAGGAGCTTTAAATGTCTGTGAATAAAGTTTTATCTGATATTTTGGATATTTATATGCCCAAATTTCAACTGACATATCTTCTTTAATAACTTTTTTGTCTTTATAAGATTCTGAAGCACTAATAACAATTGGCGGAGTTAACATGCCGGCTTTAAAAATTCTTGTTTCATCAAAGATTTTTTGTGTAAATTCTTGAATTTGTTTATTGCCTGATTTAAAAATAACTTTTACAGACAAATTATCTATATCTAAACTTGAATTGTTTTGAATCCTAAATTGAACGTTCATCAAATATTCTTGTGCAGCAAGATCCGGATGAACATCTAATCTCATAATATCAATAAACAAATCTTTATCAAATAACAAATTATTTTTTACAAATTTTTGATATTGTAATGCTCTTTTTCTGTATAATTCTCCATTTGTAAAATTGCCCTCTTCATCTTCTAATTTTGCCAACTCATTCATTAAATCAAAATATGCATCATAATTTACAATCTGAGGATCTTTCTTGTTGACAAAATACAGATAATCATAAGCTTTATACGGATCATTATCAATATTTAACAAGCCTAATTTATAATTTATTATTACATTTTCAGGATCAATTTTATATGCTTTTTCTAATGCCATAAAAGCTTCATCAATTTTATCCTGATCAACACACCAATCCGCCAAAGAAATACAAGATTTTACATAAGATTGAAAAATATAATCGAATTCTTTTATTTTAAACACATTATAATATTGAATCGCCTTTTCATATTTTATCATAGAAAGAGCATAATAGCCTTGTTTATAGTATGCCTCTCCCAATAAAGTATAAATATGTAATTTATATCTTATTAATTTTTTATTCGGTTTCTCACCAATTTTATCCATTATCTGCTGTGCATCTTTAAGCCTATTCATTTTGATATAAAGTTTTGCAAGTTGAAAACTCGGTGAATAATCATAATCAACAGCTTTTTCTATTGCATTTTTCAATTCTCTTTCTGCATTTTGATAATCCTGCTTATATCCATATAAAATTCCTAGACGCATGTTTACTGCATAACTTTTTGGATACATTTGTGCAAATTCATTATTTTTTTCAATTAAAATATCTACTAAATATGATTCAAATGCAGAATCTACATTAAACTTTTTAGGAGAGGCAGCACTTTCGTTAAAAATCGAATATATCATATAAAATATATTCAAAAGTCCAAAAATACCAACTATTAAAAAGGTGGTCATAAATGTTCTTAAATAATCTTTTCCATTTTTTCTAAAAAAATTTATAAATCGATTTTTTCTCTTTTTAGTCATCAGTCTCTCTTATAGAAATATTTTTAATTCCTTCAATATTTTCAACTTTTTTATACAAAAACTGAATTGGATTATGGCTTTTTACTTTTATTACCGCAACTATTTTTGCTACATTTTCACCTTCCAAATCAACTTTTTTCAGTTCACTCAAAAATGGAAATTCTTCCATAATATATTTTTGAATTTTTTCAACATTACTTTTTTCACATCTTAAAGATAATCTTACAAATTTTGTTACAATTTTTTTCTTTGATATAAAGTGTTTTTCTATCCACTTAATACAAATTAAAACTAATACACTCAAAATTGTTGCAAAGAAAGCGATATCATATCTTCCTGCACCACATGCCATACCAATACCTGCTGCAATCCATAAAGTAGAAGCAGTTGTAAGCCCATGAACAGAAGATCCGTTTTTCATAACAGTTCCGGCACCAATAAAACCAATACCTGTAACAACCTGTGCGGCTAAACGTGCAGTATCTCGAACTCCTGTTGCCTGATCTATAATAACATTATCCCCTAATGCAAATGTCGGAAATCCATATATCGAAAGCAGTGTAAATACGCAAGAACCCAAACATACAAAAATGTGAGTTCTTAATCCTGCTTGTTTATTGGTTAATTCTCTTTCCAAACCAAGAGAAAATCCAAAAATTACTGATGCTGTTAAACTTATAACGTATTGAATCATATATCTATCTTACCTTGCTTTTTGGATCTAATATATCTCTTATTGTATCACCTATTAAATTAAATGACAGAACTGCAACAAAAATTAAGAATCCGGGGGTTAATAACCAAGGTCTGTATAGAATATTTATATATTCTTGAGCCTCTTTTAACATATTACCCCAACTCGCATCAGGTTGTTGGATTCCTAAACCTAAAAAACTTAATCCGCTTTCTGACAAAATGTATCCCGGAACAGATAAAGTCATCGCTACTATAACATAACTCGTAGTTTGCGGCAATATTTCTTTTATAATTATTCTTAAATTTGAAGCACCTATCATTTTTGCAGACTGAACAAATTCTTGATTTTTAACGGATAATACCATACCCCTTACAACTCTTGCAAATCCTGCCCAGCCAATTAATGCCAATATTACAACAATAAGGATTAATCTTTGAGTGCTTGTCATATTTGAAGGTAAAATCGCAGCCAAAATTATTAATAAATAAAAACTTGGTATAGCCATAACTGCTTCTGCAAACCTCATCATAACTACATCTATAATTCCTCCAAAATATCCGGAAATTCCTCCATATAATAACCCTATCGGAAACAATACAAGCAATGCCAAGAACCCAATTGTCATTGAAATTCTTCCGCCAAATAATAACCTTGAAAATACATCCCTACCGTTTATGTCCCCACCTAAAAGATATAACCGTCCTTCACTTTCAACAGTTACAAGATGAATATTCATAGGAATAAAACCTAAAAACTCATATTCTTCACCATTTGTAAAAAATCTCAAGTAATATTTTTTACTTCTATCTAATTTGAAAACAGTTTGCATTAAATTTTCATCATATTCTCTTTTATAATTATATGTATATGGCTTTGAAAAATTACCGTTTTCATCAATTGTAAAAACAGGTGATGGAGGAACATAAGAAAGTTCTCTATCCGTATAATCCTTTGTATATGGAGCAATTATATCTGCAAAAAATAGACAGAAATAAATAAATACCAACACTAAAAACGCAAGTGTTGCAAATTTATCCTTAAATATACCTTTAAAAATTTCCTTTAACACTATCTTACCCCCACTAACTAAGCCTTTGCCCTTATACGAGGGTCTGTTAATATCAATAATATATCCGCAATTAAATTACCTGCAACTAACATAATTGCACCAATCATCAAAGATGCCATTACAAGATTAATATCAGATTTCAAAACTGCTTCCAAAATTAATCTGCCAAGCCCCGGATATTGAAAAACATATTCTGTAAGAGCTGCTCCGGATAAAAGACCTGAAAACTCAAACCCTAAAAGTGTTATCATAGGATTCACCGCATTTCTTAGTGCATGTTTAAAGATAACTTTAAATTCACTCAATCCTTTTGCTCTAGCAAATTTTACATAATCACTATCCAACACGTCCAGTAAATTTGCCCTCATCTGTCTTTGTAAACCTGCCAAAGATAATGTAAACAAAACGAGCACAGGCAAAAATAAATGATATGCAATATCTAATACTTGCCTTGACAAAGACATATCATCAAAATTATACGATGTTAAACCACCAACAGGGAACCAACCTGTTCTAACCGCAAAAATAAGCATTAATATTGCAAAAAAGAATGATGGAATTGCCATTCCTATACTTGTTAAAACTGTCAAAAGCCTATCAAACGGTGTTTTCCAATTTATCGCAGCAAAAATTCCCAGAGGAATTCCAACAATCCAAGACATAAAAATGACTACTATTGTCAACAACAATGTATTTGGAATTCGCTCCATTAACTTTACAGATACCTGTTCTCCTGTTGTTGTAACACCTAAATCACCTCTAACAAAACCTTTTGCCCACAACAAATATTGAACAGGCAATGGTTTATCTAATCCTAATCTAATTTCTTCTGATTTTAAAGTTTCTTTTGATATTGACGGATTTAATTTCAATTCTGCCAATGGATCAACAGGACTTAGTCTTATTATGAAAAAACTTATTATTGATACTAAAATCAATAACGGTATTGTCTGTAAAATTCTTTTTAATATATAAAATAATATCTGCATCAGTTATTATCCTCATAGATTTCTTCAATATTATACGTAATTCCTGAAAGAGCAGAAGGATAAATATTTTTAAATTTTTTCCTTATTGCAACAATTCTCACAGGAGAATACAAATAAATTAAAGGCTTTTCTCGATAAATTATATCTTGATATTCATCATATAATTTTTTTCTATCTGCAAAATTTGTTTTTAAAGCAGCTTGTTCAAAAATTTCATCTAATCTTTTTTCAAATGGTAATCTGTCATCATTTTTATCATCAATCCGTTGATTAAAAATGTGCAATGAACCGTTTGAAAACCAAACATTTTTTCCATCATGCGGTTCAAGAGGAGAACCTGTTAACCCCATAATTATCATATCCCAATCAAACGTTGTTGTCATCTTATTTACAAGAGTATTAAATTCAATTGGTTTGTAATTAACCTGCATGCCTAAATCTTCCAAGTCTTGTTTTACCATAACACCAATAGCTTCTCGCTCCGTGTTACCAGCATTTGTATATAAGTCAAATTCAACTTTGTTATTATATTCATCATATAACTTTTTGTTTTTACCAAGACTATAACCATTTTCAGCTAAAATATGTCTTGCTTTTGCCAAATCTCTACCATGACCTTTTATATTTTTATTCAAAAAAATTGAATTTAAACTTTCTGCGGTAAATAATGGTTTTGCCAAGCCATTTGCAATATTTTGAACCATACTTTTCCTATCTAAAGCATAATCAATTGCAGTTCGAAAATTTCTATCTCTAAACCAGTGTTGTTTTTCAGGTGCCACATTATAATTATTATCCTTATTTTTTCTTGAATTCAAATTGAATGCAACAAACATTGTTCCTGTATCGGGACCTAAATTATATATTTTATAATTTGACTGTGCTTCTTTTGCCTTGTATGGTGCGACATTTGAACCTCTCAATGAAATAACATCTATTTCATTAGCTTCAAATTTTAGAATTTCATTATTCAAATCACCCACAATTAAAAACACTATCTTATCTAAATATGGGAGTTTTTGATTTTTTAAATTCACTATATAATAATTAGGATTTCTTTCAAAAACTATTCTTTGAGCAGCTTTGTATTCTTTTAATCTGTACGGACCACTCGTTACAAAAAGATTTGGATTAGTATTTGTCGAATAAAATTGTTCAAAATCGACATTTCCTAAAGTTACAACTTCTTCAAAAGCATGTTTTGGTGCAATTTGAGTTCCTAAAATTCTCAAAAAAGGAGCAAATGGTTTTGGTATTTCAAATTTTACGGTATATTTATCCAATTTAGTTACTTTTGGTAATTTTCCATCAATTAAAACAGAATCCCTTGTTGATGTATTTCCAAGGCCTGCTAATATAATTTTATTCCACGTGAAAACCACATCATCTGCGGTAATTTCAACTCCGTCAGACCATGTTACACCTTTTCTTAAATTAACCAAATAAACTTTTCCATCATCCAATATATTGTATGATTTTGCTAATTTTGGTGTTATTGAACCATCTTTTGGAGAAACAGAAAATAATCCGTCAAACATCAATCCTGCCATTGTAGATGATGTTGCATCTTTTGATGTAAAAGGATTAAACGTTTTTGGACCTTCTCCTATCGAAGATTCAATAAGTTCGCCACCAAATTTTCCAACAGGTGCTTGAGATTGTAAATATTCCACTCCAAAGATATCAATATTTATTGGATTATTTGGAAATATAACTTGCTGAATTGTTTGTGTTGATTGACTTTTATTTATATCACCATCAGGAGTATCTTGTCTTATACAAGATTTTAAAACCATAACCAAAAAAATTAATATAAATAATAAATAAAATATTCTTTTCATTATATTAATTTAGCACAAAATAAAGTTTTTTTTATAACCCAGTTTGTGTATTTTGATAATTTAAATATGTATAAGCGTTAAATGCCATAGAACCATACATTATTTTTAAAATTCTATCATTTACAACTTCCGTTTTAATAAAATTAATTTCATCCATATTAAAATCATCTTCCGTTTCATAAACAGGAATTTTTGCAACAACATTGTAAGATTGACACAGAGTTATATAAGGCTTTCCATTAATTTTTTTGCCTATAACTTTATAATGCCCAACAGGAATTTCCCCGCTTTTAGTTACTAACGGAACTGTAAGATTGAGTAATGGATATTGTTCCACAAAGCTGCTAAGAAAATCATGTTCACCACCTTCCATGTCTTTCATTACGGCATCACCTGCTCTTTTTTGAGCTCTTATTTTGCCGGAATTTTTTCTTCTTTCTAACTCTTTTACAATATCTTCATATTCTTTATTTTTAATAATTTTTTGTCCATCCCATGCACTTTCATTACCTTGAAAAGCACCCCAATCACTGCTAGAATTTACCTTTATATCATCTGCAGTAGCTGTGAGTGTAAAAATACACAATATGGATAATAGACATATTAATTTGTTTCGCATATACTATCACTATAATAAATTTTTTCCAAAAGTAAACCTTTTTGAAAAAATTTACTCCAAGGATAGGATTAAGAAGTAAAAGGATTTATATGAATACCAACTTTTTTGTTTTTCTAATAGCAGTTATCGCAGCAATAGCTTTGATTCATATTATTTACATTGTTCTTTTAATTATGGATAATAATAAAAAAGAACCCAAAAAAGAATTACAAATTTCAAAAGATGACATCCTTGAACAAGCAAACCTGCTATTTAAACAAAAAAAATATAAACTTGTTGAAAAACTTTGCAGAAGATATTTAGAAGTAAAACCTGATCATAGCGAGCTTAGATTTTTACTTGCAAAAACGCTATACGCAAACGATAACATATACGAAGCAATTAAAGAAGGTAACAATACTCTTGCCAAAAGTGAAAACAATCCTGATGTAAAATTATTACTTGCAAGATGTTACAAAAAAGTTAACCAATATTCAAAAGCTATCACAGAATTACAAGATATTATAAGAAATGATAATGAAAATATCGTTGCAGTCAGAGAACTAAGCGACATTTATCTTGAAACAAATCAAAAAATTTCTGCTGTGAAGTTACTTAAACAACTATCCTTGTTAACTGAAAATAATCAAGAATTACAAGAAATAAGAACAAAAATTGCAGATTTACAAATTGAATTGGAAAATTATAATGAAGCTTTTGAAGAACTTAACAACATATTAGAAGTATATCCTGAAGATACGGAAACAAACAAAAAGCTTATTGAACTTTGCATTAATGTTCAAAATTATGCAAGTGCAATTGAACATTGTGAAAAATTACTTGAAGTAAATGAAAATAACAGTTTAAGCATTTGGTTGTTAAATCATATCGTACAACTTTGCACACAAACAAAAGACTATGATAAAGCAATGTATTACTACAAGATGCTTTTAGAACATCCTTTCTCTGACAAAATTAAAACAAAAATGGAAATTGCAAAAGTTCTTATTGCAAGTGGACAGGAAGAAGAAGGCATGACTTTATTAAAAGAATTGTCTGAAACAAACAAGGAAAATATCGACATAAAACGTATTATGATTAACACCTATATCAATAACAAAAATTTCATGCCTGCAATAGATTTATACAAAGAAATTATTGATTTGGTTAACCCGCTTGACGTTAATGAAATACATACTGAAATGAGCAATGTTTTTGTAAAATGGGCAAAACATTTATTTGACAAAAATGAAATGGATGATTGTTTTAAGATTTTTGCACTGGCTATTCAATATGATAATACAAATGCTGAAGTGTTCTATGAACTTGGACAGGTTAACGCTTTTATCAAAAATTATAATGAAGCTATTTTACAGTTCAAAAAAGCTATTAGCTTAAAACCTAATGTTTCAAAGTATTATCTTGCTGTTGCTAACTGTTATGAAGCATTAGGAAATTCTTATGAACAAAAAGATGCTCTTATGCATGCAGTAAATACAGATGAAAAGAATGAAGAAGCTATGTATAAACTTGCACTTCTACATAACTCCCAAAATAATACTTCTGCTGAAATAAAATTATTAGAAAAAATTGTTGCACTAAACCCTAAACATCTTGATGCAAAATATCAACTTGCTTTAATTTTAGAAAAACAAGGTAACAAAAAAGATGCTCTCAACTTGTATAAAGAAATTGAAAGCATCGATTATGATTTTAAAAATGTTCAACAAAACATTGAAATGTTATCTAAAGAGGATGAATCTCAGGGGCTTTAATGTGTTCGATTATAGCACCACCTATTGATTCATTTGGATCAAACGGTGCATCTTTTTGTGGAACAAGAATATTTGTAATTAACATTTTAATTAACGGGCCAAATGCATCAGGCACTAAAATTCTTCTATAAACACCTGATAACATAGATTGAACATTTGGAGAACGATCTTCATTAAATTTTGAAAATGTACCATAATACATTTTATCCATACCTTTTGTTCCTGCGGCAATCATTTCATTTGCAATAAATAAACCTTCTGTTTTTTCTTCTTCGGTTTTGGCATTGTTTAACATTTCTGTTATTGCAGGAATAGCTTTTTCTTTTGCATCAACAAATAATTTTACTTTATCCATATCAAATTGACAGTATGGTTTTTCTTTTGTTGCTAAAACTGTTTTTTTGAACTCTACATCCTTTGGTAATTCAAAAGGTTTATCTTCTTTTACAAATTCATCTTTTGTTGGTTGGTTCAAACCTTCGCCAATTTTTTGTACAGCTTCAACAGGAGCTTTTTGAACTTCTTCGGCTGATTTAAACATTACTCTTGTGATTGGACTTACAATTTTTTGTAATTTCATTTTGTCTTCCTTCCCCTTATATATTAATTTTCACTTACTTTACTTTGTTTTACTGCATCTCTAATATATTCAATTACAGCACCACCAACTTCTTCGTTTGGATCAAAATTAGATTTTGGCGGATCTAAAAAATTATTGCATAACATTTTTACTAATGGTCCAAATGCGTTTGGATTCAAGGTTTTTCTATAAATTCCAGATAAAAAAGTTTGAACATTAGCTGATCTTGATTCATTAAATCTTGAAAAAACAGATGAATATAGATTTCCCATAGTTTTAACACCACCATCTATCATTCTGTCTGCTATATACAAGCCTTCTACAACTTCTTCTTCTGTTTTTGCATTGTTTAACATTTTTGATAACTTTGGTAATGCTCTTTCGCCATTTTTTACAAAAACATCTACTTTATCCATGTCAAAAAGACAATATGGTCTGTTTGGTTTTGGCATTTCTGCCTTTTTGTAACCAATACAATCAACTAATATTAACTTTGTTAGAGGGTTTTTAATCTTGTCCAACTGCATTAATTGTCTTTTTCCATTTCTTTCTTCTTGGCTTCATCAAAAAACTGAAAAGTTTTTGTTATCTTATTATATAAATCATTAATAAACGTTTTTACTTCAAATGCTCGCTTATCTTCTTCTACTTTCTTTTCATCATCAGTTGTTTCAGCTGATTCTTCCACGTGGAATAATGTTCTTATTTTTTTCTTTAAATTTGTAAACGCATCTGATATTTTCTTTTCCACAGAATTTTTCAATTCTCCAAAAACAGCATTTAATTTATCTTGAATATCAAACAGCTTTTGTTTCAAATTATCCATTGCTTTCATAATATTTGCAGGAACATTTTTCAAATTATTAACTATCGGAAGAATCATTTTATTAATTACAAAATTCATAGGTTTTGCAATCGCAGATGGCATATTATTTGCAATATTTGCTGCAATTTGTGCAAGTCTTTGCGATACATTCATCATTGTACTTTCAAATTTTGCAATTTGGAGCATCCGATTTTCTTGTGCCTGAGCATTCATTTGTTTTCGTAGTTTTGCAGCTCGCATCATTGCACCTATTGCTGCACACTCATTCCAACTCATTTCGCCCGGTTTTGCAGAAAAATCAGCTTTTTTTGCAGCACCGCCCATTCCGCCTGAACAAATCGGGCAAGCACTTGGAGGTAAGCCATGTGGGCATAATCCGCCACCTACTTTACTATTATTTTGTACACCTGATACCATTAGGTACACACATCCTTTATTTCTTAGCTAGTAAACTTATCTTAGGGTATAGTTTTTATTTATCTGATAAACAAGCCTAAACTCTGAATCCGAAGTCCGGCGATAAGTTTAAATGAATAATCTTCCAGTTATTCAGGAGTATTCCGACTTTTACGGCTGCGGCACAGTTGAAGATGTTCACTTCATTTCCTCTGAATTCATGCTATGATAAACATTCTCTTTCGTCAATCTTGTGTTAAGATGTTTTAATTTTTGTTATTTTAAAGACAATAATTTTATATAAATGATATAATGAAAATATGGAACATTTATATTCAAAAGTACCTCCAACAAAATTAAGGAATAAAGAAGAAAAATTTAGTCCTGCAAATACAGATTCTAAATTTTGGACTTTTATTGCAGATTTATTTTTTAGAGGAATGCTTCAAAATAGGTTTTTTGCCCTTCGTTATAAAGGTGCTGAAAAAGTATTCCATAGAGATACCTCAGTTCCAACAATTTTATTTGCACCTCATTCTAATTGGTGGGATGGAATTGTAGGTTATAATCTTTGCACACGACTTTTTAACAAAAAAATCCGTATTATGGTTGAAGAATTGAACAGATTCCCTCTTTTAAGAAGAGCCGGTGCTTATTCTGTTAATAAAAAATCCCCTCAAGCCTCAATGGCCGCATTAAAATTTTCTGTCGAAACTATTGGAGATTTAAATAACTTTTTATATATTTTTCCACAAGGTATAATTATGCCACCTAATTACAGACCGATTAATTTCCAAACCGGACTTACTTATATTGCACAAAAAGCTGTAAAAAAATATGGAAAAGTTAATTTGGTTCCTGTTGCTGTAAATTATATGTTCCTAAGAGCTGACAGACCTGAAGTTTTAGTTGAATTCAATGACGTTATTGAATTAAATAACGAAAATGTTGATAGAAAGGAATACACTCATTTTCTTGAAAATGTTATGACTCAAGCTTGTGATAAACAATTCAAAGATATTTCTGAAGGTAAATTGGATGATTATGAGACTCTATTTCAACAACATTTAAAATGGTACCGAAAAATAGAACAACGTTTGAAAAAAATTGATATTCCTGGTTCAGGAGTTTAAAAAATTTTTATTATAAAAAAACGGTAATCATATACGATTACCGTTTTTTATTTTTATTTGTTAATTTTCAATTAATTAACCAATTATCTCATCATCAATTGAAAATTCAGGAGCACCAAACATTCCTTCAATTTCTTCCAAAATAGCAGATGGTTTTCTTGCTTGGTTTCTTTGTGCTGCACGTCTTTGAGCTTCTTTATCTCTTTCTTCATTTGCATGAGTCAAGTGATAGTAACCTGTACCTGCAGGAATTAAACGACCAATAATAACGTTTTCTTTCAAACCTCTTAACAAGTCTTTTTTACCATCTACTGCTGCTTCTGTAAGAATTCTTGTTGTTTCTTGGAATGATGCAGCTGAAATAAATGATTCAGTATTTAATGATGCTTTCGTAATACCTAACAACATATATTCACATGTTGCAAGTTGCCCACCATTTGCAGCTACTGCCTCATTTTCTTTTTCAAAGATTTGTACTTCTATCAATTCTCCAGGTAACAGATTTGTATCGCCTGCATCAACAACTTTAACTTTTTTAGTCATTTGTCTTACGATAATTTCTACGTGTTTATCGGCAATTTCTACACCTTGAGAACGATATACTCTTTGTACTTCATCTACTAAATATTGTTGTGCAACTTCCGGACCACATAATCTCATAACATCATGAGGATTTAAAGGACCACTTGTTAATGGTTGACCTTTTTTAATTTTTTGTCCGTTTTGAACAACTATATTTGCATCAATTGCAAATTTAATTTCTGTTTTTGAATTATCTTCTGTTTGCAAGTACAATCTTGGCATATCATCATCAGTTTCAATGATAGCAATACCATCTTCTTCTGCCAATATTGCAGAGTCTTTTGGTTTTCTACCTTCTAACAACTCTTCAACTCTTGGAAGACCTTGTACGATATCACCTGTTTTTTGTCTTTCATAAACCAATGTAACAAGCATATCACCACGTTGTACCAACGAACCTGCTGCAACCTGAAGCATTGTACCTGGACTGATTAAATATGGTCTGCCGTTTCTGATTGTAATTTCTGATTTTGTAACATCAACCACTTGACCTGAAACAGGAGCTCTGTCTTCACCTTCAGTTAGTAAATCGTCTTCTTTTATGAATTGACCAACTTTTACTACTGCTTTTGATTTGATAGCAACTTTTGATTTATTATTTTCACAAATCAATTGCAATCTTCTTGCTTCTTCTGATTCATTTTTAATTGATGCAATACCTGAATTCATTGCTAATACACAAGTTTTTGCAACCGGTGTTTTCGGTTCGATTTGTTCACCGTTTTTTACTAGCAATTCTGTTTGCAATGAATCGTTTAATTTTGAATTTGATTCAATTTCACGACGAACAATTAACTTATCTAATACAACTATCTTCAAAGCACCTTTTTCATCAAGTTCTACCATACCTTTTAAGTGTGATAGGTAACCTTGCATTTGAAGAACCAAACTTGTTCTGATTAATGTTGCACCATCTAAGTTTCTAACTCTTGCACCATCTTTATATTGCAATTGCGTTACAGGTACAATGTCAATCAACTCATCTGTTGTATTAAAATCAATTGAAACATCTTTTTGTTCAACTTTAATAACTTGAACAGGTCTTACTAAGATTTGAATTGGCTGATTTGCAATATTGTCTTCATCAATATTCATAGATGAATCCATTTCTTCATCCAAATCTTCAATATCTAAATCTTCTATTTCTGAATCCATTATTGTTACAATTGAAGTTTCTTTTGCTTTAATTCCATCTGCAATTAAAGTACCTTTCTTAACAACTTCACCTTCTTCAACTTTTAATTCTGAAACATTTGCAAGTTGATGAATTTCGCCAGGTCTGATTGTAACTTCATGAATAACATCGTTATATTCTTTTATTTCAACAATACCGTCTAAATGACAATATACGTCTTTTACAACTTCAGTACCTGCAGTAACGTGTGTGCCGGATTCAACCATTTTTAAAGAAGCTTCCTTGTTCAATTGATGAACTTCTTCAGGAATAAATACTACATCACCTGCTTTTGTAATAATCTGATTTTCATCTACTTCAACATCAATATATTTAATTTCACCTGAAGATGAAACTGTACAATCTTCACTGATTAATTCAGCAATAATCATACCGTTTTCAACAGTTGTATCAACAGGAGATTTAACAATATATTTTTCACCTGTCTTATCAACTGTCCAAAGTTGTTCTTTTTTAGTTTGTTCAAATGTAGCATTTGATGGAGAAATTGAAGCTATTACAATTGTTAATTCTTTACCTGAAACAATCTTTTTAATCTTCTTGCCTTCAAATTTTACTTCTTCAATTTCTAAATCATCACCAACTCTAACTTCACCGCCATGTTCGCAAATTGTTAGAGTTTCTGCTAATTTTTCACCTTCTTTTATTGTTTGTTCATCTTTTACAAGAACTTTTGAGCCACCAGGTAGATTATAAACATCACCACCTAGAACCCATACTACGCCACTCTTGTTTGCTGTTCTTGAAATATTACCTTGTCTATCTTTCTTTTCATCAGCTGTAAAATCATTATATACAACTTCACCAGACAAATCTGAAGTAATATCTTTTGTTGCTTTTTCTGTTAAACGAGAACCATCCCCTTGTGATACAGGTTCGTATTCTGCAAGTTCAAAACCTTTTTCGATTTTTTGACCTTTTTTGAATAAAATAATCGCACCTGCAGGAATGTGATATTTCTTTGATTTCTTTTCTCCTTTAACTTCAACGTCAGATTCAAGAATAAGGATTTGTACAACATCCCCATGACGAGTTCTAACTTCACGAGTTTTTACATCTGAAACAACTTCACCTGCTTCATCAGCAATAATATGTTTCATTGCACCTGAACCCTTGAATACACCACCTGTGTGGAATGTTCTCATTGTTAATTGTGTTCCGGGTTCACCAATTGACTGAGCTGCGATAATACCGATTGACTCACCAACATCAACTAATTTTTGTGTTGTCATCGCCCAACCATAACATTTTTGGCAAATACCATATTCTAATTCACAAGTCAAACCTGAACGAACAGCCAATTCTGTTAATTCAATACCTGAACGTTCAATTTTCTTGATATCTTTTCTATCTAATGTTGTATTTGATTCAATTAATACATTGCCATCTTTATCAAGAATATCTTGAGCAATTGTTCTACCTAACAATCTGTCAATTAGAGGAACAATACAAGTATCTCCATCATAGATACCTTTTAACATAATGTGTTTTTTACCATGGCAATCTACATCACGAATAATAACGTCTTGTGCAACGTCAACTAAACGTCTTGTTAAGTATCCTGAGTCGGCTGTTTTCAACGCTGTATCTACAAGACCTTTACGGGCACCGTATGAAGAAATAATGTATTCTGTACAAGAAAGCCCTTCTTTAAAGTTTGAACGAATTGGCAAGTCGATAATTTGACCTTGTGCATCAGCCATCAAACCACGCATACCAACCAATTGTGATACTTGTGATAGATTACCTCTGGCACCTGAGAATGCCATCATATATACCGGATTCAATCTGTCAAAGTTTTTAACTACTTGTTCTGTTAATTTTGCTGTTGTTTCTGACCAAGTGTCAATAACCTTTGTATATCTTTCTACTTCGGTAATTTCACCTTTTAAGTATCTCTTTGTTGATTTTCCGATTTCCTCATCAGCCTCTTTCAATAATTGTTGTTTAATAGGTGGAACTGACAAATCCGAAATAGAAATCGTTACACCTGATTTTGTAGCGTAATGATATCCTAAATTTTTTAAGGTATTTGCCAATGTTGCTGTTTTTGCACCACCAAATTCAAGATAAATCTGTGCAAGTAAGTTTTTTAATGCACCCTTATCCATTTGTTTATTAATGAAATCAATTGTTTTCTTTTGTGTTGTATATGTATTTGTCATTATTATTTCACCCTTATACTATAAAATTGCGTTTCTTACTGCTTCGTTAAAAATAATTCTACCTGCTGTTGTTTCAAGACGTTTGCCATGTTCATCTCTTACATAAATTTTGTCATGTAACTTGATAACATTTGCTTCTAATGCAGCAATTGCATCTTGGAAATTGTAGAAATATTTTGTAGGTACCATATTTTCATCTTTAATAAGTGTTAAATAATACATACCCATAACCATATCTTGTGATGGTGTAATAATAGGTTTACCTGTTGCAGGAGCCAAAATGTTATTTGTTGCTAACATCAACATTCTTGCTTCTGTTTGAGCTTCTATACTCAATGGAACGTGAACAGCCATTTGGTCGCCATCAAAGTCAGCGTTGAATGCTGTACATACCAACGGATGTAATTGAATTGCACGTCCTTCAACAAGTTTTGGTTCAAATGCTTGAATACCAAGTCTGTGAAGAGTAGGAGCACGGTTTAACATTACCGGATGTCCATCAATTACCTCTTCTAAAATATCCCAAACAACCGCTTCTGAACGTTCAATTTTCTTTTTAGCTGATTTGATATTTTGAACATATCCACGTTCGATTAATTTGTTTACAACAAACGGTTTGAACAATTCAATTGCCATTTCTTTTGGTAAACCGCATTGGTTCAATTCTAATGTAGGACCAACTACAATTACTGAACGACCTGAATAGTCAACACGTTTACCTAACAAGTTTTGACGGAAACGACCTTGTTTACCTTCAATGATGTTAGACAATGATTTTAATGGTCTGTTATTTGGACCAACAACTGTTCTACCACGACGACCATTATCAATTAGAGCATCTACTGCTTCTTGTAACATACGTTTTTCGTTTCTTACAATAATTTCAGGAGCACCCATTTCTAATAGTCTTTGTAAACGGTTGTTTCTGTTAATTACACGTCTGTATAAATCGTTTAAGTCAGATGTAGCAAAACGTCCGCCATCTAATTGAACCATAGGTCTTAAATCAGGTGGTGTTACAGGAAGTACATCCATTATCATCCAAGTTGGATCTGTTTCACTTGAAATTAATGAATCTAATAATCTTAAACGTTTTATCAATTTACCTTTTCTTTGAACTGAATTTACACCCGCAGCCAATTCATTTCTGATTTCTTCTGCCAATGCTTTTACATCAATTTCGCCAAGTAATTCTTTAATTGCTTCTGCACCGATACCTACTTTTAATTCAGTTTCTTCATGTTCCATTAAATAATCTTCATATTCTTCTTCATTTAATAGTTGAAGTTTTCTGAATTCTGTATCAGCAGGATCAATAACTACATAACTGTTAAAGTAAATTACTTGTTCCAAATCTTTTAATGTCATATCTAAAAGTAAACCTAAATATGAAGGAATACCTTTTAAGAACCAAATGTGAGAAACAGGAGCAGCTAATTTTATGTGTCCCATTCTGTGACGACGTACTTTTGAATCTGTAACTTCAACACCACAACGTTCACAAATGATACCTTTATGTCTTACTCTTTTATATTTACCGCAATAACATTCCCAGTCTTTTGTTGGTCCAAAGATTCTTTCGCAGAACAGACCATCTCTTTCCGGTTTCAATGTACGGTAGTTGATAGTTTCAGGTTTTGTAACTTCACCGTATGACCATTTTAAAATTCTTTCCGGTGATGCTATACTGATTCGTATATAGTCAAAATAATCTATACTTGTTGACATTTATATTTTTCTCCTTTGTTGAGTTAGTTTGTCTTTTACCTTTTCTTTTGATATGAAATTTCTTCAAGGATAAGTCCTTGAAGAAATTAAATTTTATATATCACCGAAAGTTGTTGGTGTTTCAAAGAAATTAATATTTAATAATTCTGAATCAATATCAGATAATGTACGTTTTGGAGCTGCTTTTCTTAAGTCATCAATATCACTCATCAAGTCAACTTCAACGCCATCTTTCTTAGCAACTGTAATATCCAAACCAATACTTTGTAATTCTCTTACAAGTACCTTGAATGATTCAGGAATACCAGGTCTTGGAATATTATCACCTTTAACAATTGCTTCGTATGCTCTGTTACGTCCGTTTACATCATCTGATTTGATTGTAAGCATTTCTTGAAGTGTATATGCTGCACCATAAGCTTCAAGAGCCCAAACTTCCATTTCACCAAATCTTTGACCACCAAATTGAGCTTTACCACCCAATGGTTGTTGAGTTACTAATGAGTATGGACCTGTTGAACGAGCATGGATCTTATCATCAACTAAGTGAACAAGTTTTAAGAAGTAAGTTAACCCTACTGCAACAGGCTCGTCAAATGGTTCACCTGTACGACCGTCGATTAAACGAACTTTACCGTCTTCGCCAACCCAGTCGCAACCTGTTTCTTTTATACCACGCAACAATTCTTCTTTTGTAACTTTTTCAGACATATTTTTACCGAAACGTTCATCAAATGAAGGTGCTGCATAATAATCCTTTGTTAAGTATGATGCTAATCCTAATAAGTGTTCATAAGTTTGACCTACGTTCATACGAGAAGGAACACCTAGTGGGTTCAATACAACATCAACAGGAGTACCATCAGGTAAGAATGGCATATCTTCTTTTGCAAGAATTCTTGATACGATACCTTTGTTACCATGACGTCCTGAAAGCTTATCACCTACTGATACTTTACGTTTTTGAGCAATGTAAACTCTGATTACTGTATTTGCTCCAGGTGGTAATTCATCACCTTTTTCTCTGTCAAATACCTTAACATCAAGAACTCTACCACCTTCACCGTGAGGAACTCTTAATGAATTATCTTTTACATCTCTTGCTTTTTCAGCAAAAATTGCTCTTAATAATTTTTCTTCAGGCGGATGTTCAGATTCACCTTTTGGTGTAACTTTACCTACCAAAATATCATCAGCATATACTCTTGCACCGATACGAACAATACCGCGTTCATCCAAATGTCTTAATGAATCTTCTGAAACATTCGGAATTTCACGAGTAATTTCTTCCGGTCCTAATTTAGTCTGTCTTGCGTCAATTTCTAATTTTTCAATGTGAACTGATGTGAATATATCATCGTGAACGCATCTTTCTGATAAAAGAATAGCATCTTCGAAGTTATATCCTTCCCAAGGCATATATGCAATCAAAACATTTTTACCTAATGAAAGTTCACCGCCACATGTTGAAGCACCATCTGCAATTACATCACCTGCTTGAACCTTATCACCTTCTTTTACAATTGGTTTTTGGTTAATACAAGTATCTTGGTTACTTCTTACATATTTCATTAATTGATATACGTGAGGAACACCTTGCGTATCACGAATTGTAATTTCTTCACCTACAACTCTTTCTACAACACCATCGTATTCTGATACAATAAGCATTCCTGAATCTTTTGCTGCTCTTGCTTCCATACCTGTTGCAACTCTTGGTCTTTCAGTTATTAATAGAGGTACTGATTGACGTTGCATGTTTGAACCCATCAATGCACGGTTAGCATCATCGTGTTCAATAAATGGAATTACTGATGTTGCAACTGAAATAATTTGAATTGGGCAAACCCCAACATAGTCAACTTTTGAAGATTCACACATGATAAATTCTGATCTGTAACGAACAGGAACTTGTGCATCTTTGAAAGTTCTATCTTCATTCATCTCAACGTCTGCAGGAGCACAACGATAATTTTCGTCTTCATCAGCAGACATATAAACTACTTCATCTGTTACAACACCATCTTTTACTACAAAGAATGGAGATTCGATGAATCCATAATCATTAACTTTTGCGTGTGTAGCCAATGAACCAATCAAACCTGCGTTTGGACCTTCAGGTGTTTCAATCGGACAAATACGTCCATAGTGAGAAGGGTGAATATCACGTACTGCAAATCCAGCTCTTTCTCTTTGCAAACCGCCAGGTCCTAATGCTGAAATACGTCTTTTGTGAGTTAATTCAGCTAACGGATTAATTTGATCCATAAATTGTGATAATTGTGAACTTCCGAAAAATTCCTTTAATGAAGCGATTAAAGGTTTTGTATTTAACAAGTTCAACGGAGTAAGAGTTTCACTATCTTGTAGTGTCATTCTTTCTTTAACAATACGTTCAATACGGCTTAGACCAACTCTAAATTGGTTTTGTAACAATTCACCAACTGAACGAACACGTCTGTTTCCTAAGTGGTCAATATCATCAACTGAACCTTCATCATAAGTTAAGTTAATTAAGTATTCAATTGATGAAACAATATCTTGAATAGTCAACGTTCTTTGAGAAGCAGGAATATTCAAGTTCAATTTTTTATTTAATTTATAACGACCTACACGACCAATATCGTATTTCTTTTCATCGAAGAAACGAGCTTCGATAATTTGACGTCCACCTTGAGCTGATGCAGGATCACCAGGTCTTAATTTCTTATAAACATCAATTAATGCATCTTCAGTAGTTTCAGCAGTATCTTTTTCCAATGTTTTCTTTAAGAAATCAAAGTGTGAGAATGATGCTTCCATTTCAGCAACAGACAAGCCCATAGCTTTTAATAAAGTTGTTGCTAAAATCTTTCTGTTTTTATCGATTTTAACATAAATTAAATCGTTAGAATCTGTTTCAATCTTAATCCAAGCACCTCTGTTAGGAATAATTGTTGCGTTATACAAACGTTTACCTGTTGGAGATACTTCACGTTTAAAGTAAACACCAGGAGAACGAACAATTTGAGATACGATAACACGTTCTGCACCGTTTACAATGAACGTACCTTTGTCAGTCATTGTAGGGATATCGCCGATGTAAACTTCTTGTTCTTTAATTTCACCTGAATCACGGTTTACAAGCCTTACCATAACACGAAGTTGTTTTGCGTAAGTTGCATCGTGAATTCTTGCTTCTTCGATAGTATATTTAGCATTATCGAAAGTGTAGTTTGGAAGAAAATGCAATTCTAATCTTCCGGTATAATCTTTGATAGGTGAAAAAGAAAGTAACTCTTCCTTTAGACCTTCTTTTAAAAACCATTCAAATGATTTTTTTTGCACTTCAATTAAGTCGGGTAAATAATCCAAATTAGTAGCTGGAATACCCATTGGAGTAACTCTTTTTGCGAATTTAGTCGACATTAAATTAACCTCTTTTTATATTCTATTGTACGTACTTCTTAAAATTTCTTTACATTTTAGCTATTGTATAATCAAAAATGCATGCAAATCTATGGTACTACATAAAGGAAAAGAGTCAATGAAATCATGGAAAAGTAATGCAAATTTATGTAACAATTTTTTACAAGTTAAAAAAACAATCACCTAAAACCAAGTTGTTTCAATATTTGGTTGTCAAGCCCCATAAAAAGTTGCATGTTTAAAAATTTACACATCTGAAATGCAAGCCATAAAATAGAATTTGCAATAAAGAATAAGGAATTATTTTAGTTTTGCATTAACTTTGTCAAGATGAGTTTTAATTTCTTTATTTTCTTTTTGTAGTTTAGCGAGTTTTGCTTCAAGTTTTTCGACACGAGATTTAAGCCCCATGAAGTCTTTTATAAATGCTTTAACAGATGCTTGAATTTGTTGAACAGTTTTATCAATTTCTTTAACAGCATTAACTGCGGTAAAGTTCATCCACTCAGCAGAAACTGTGTAGTATTTTGATTTTGGATATTTTGATACAGCATGAGGGAAGATTTTTTTGTGTTCTTGAGCGATAACACCGATGTGTGGAGTTTTATTTTTGTCGCCTTTCATGTTGTAGTTGTATATGTTTACTTTTCTGATATCATCAAGAGAATGCTTTGATGGAACAATATTTTCTTTCAAGCGACGGTCAGAAACAGCAGTCGGAGCAGATGCAGGAGCAAATATATGTCCTGCATAAAGAGTTATATAGTTGCTTGTCATATTACCTGCCATTGATCCAATAAAGGTTTGTGAACTTGAATCATTAGGATTCCAACCAGTTGTTGAATATGTTGAAGTAATACTATTGCCAATACAAATTTTATTTGCACCGTTTACCTTTCTACAAGCATCATAACCAATACCAACGGAGTTGTTTATTTTTACACCATCTTCTGTTGAACTACTTGCACCAATAAGAATAGATCCCTTTCTATCAAAGCCTATACCTGTATTCCCCCCTCTTGGAGTATTTGAGTAACCAATGATTACTGCATTATTTGATAAACTGCCCGTCAATAATCCACCACCTGAAATCAACACCATAGGCTTTTCAGTATTTGCACCAATAAATACTGAATTAATATTACTATATGAACCTGCACCTGCATAGCTACCAACAGCAACAGAATAACTTGCATAGAATGATGCATAGCCCGCATACCTACCAACATAAACGGAATTTTGAGTATCACTAAAAAATCCAGACCAACCAGATAAACGATATCCAGCATAATAACCTACATTGGTATTACAATATAACTTCATATTATTACCTGTTGTCGCATTATAATGAGGATTATATCCACTATAAGCACCAATATTTACATTGCCTGATGAATATACATTATCTCCTTTAGTATATCCAGCTAAATAACCAATAGAAACATCATATTGAGATTTAAAACTTGTATTTTTATATGTAGAACCAGCACCATAACCTACAAATACACTTTCATTAGCGTATCCGCTTTTGTTAGTTGAGTCATATGGTTCTAGGTATCCTGCACGAGAGCCTATGAAAACATTACCTGATGTATTTTGCAAATTATATCCAGAATAATGACCTATTTTTATATCAAACTGCCCACCTGCATAAGAACCTGCACCATTTCCTATTAATATAGAATCTCTTAATGCATATCCTGAATTTATTTCATGGATATTATACCCAATATTAATTGTATTTGAATCATAGCGTGCTTTCGATAACTTAGAGCCTATGTATATAGAGTTTAAAGAACCATACGGTTGAGAAATGTCTTGACCAATATAAATAGAGCTGTTAGAATACGATGAAGCGTTATTACCAGAATTTATGGAATTTCCAATAAATATCGAACTAACATTACCATAATAACTTATAGCATTATTTACATTTTTAAATGAATCATTTAAAATTCCCACATTACTGTTATTATCTAATGCAATATTCATCGGATACAAGTTCATAGAGGACGACGTTCTTGGAAATATAGAAATTTGCGGACTTGTATAAAAATTAGTTTTATTTGAACCATATCTGGATCTAACTATTAAAGCAGGAGCACGGTATGTATCTGCGGATTGCGTTGGTTTGAATCCCATAGATACAGTACTATAATTAAACGCACCAAGATTAAACATTCCTCTATAAGGGTAATCCGTTGTAATATCTTTCCAAGGAGAAACTACAACATCTGCTGACATCTTTTTAGCATTGTTAGAAATACTTTTTGTAATTGCAGGAGTAAGTACTGCAGCAAGAATACTCGTAATGAGCAAAACAAGAGTCATCTCAGTTAAAGTAAATGCTATGTAATTTTTAAATTTTTTATTTTTCATAACCGTTACTTATTCTCCATTTTACTCAAAATTTTATCAATTTCTTGTAATTTTGCCTGCATAACAATGTGTGAATCTGAAATTTTATTTAATCTGGATTCTAAACTATCTACAAGTCTAGACAAATCAAACAATTGTTTGACATAAGACTTAACATTACTTTGTAAATTTTGAACTATCTTATCAAGGTCTTTTACAGCATCCATTGCGGTATATACAATCCAATCAGTATCAACAGTAAAATATTTTGTATTAGGGTTTACACTAACAGCCTGCGGGATAATCCCCTTTAATTCTTGAGCGATAACCCCAATATGCGGTTCATGCATTTTGTCAGATTTCATAGAATACTCATAAACATTGATTCTTCTAACTTTTTCTAAAGATTTTTCAACAGATTTGATATTTTCTTTTAATCGTTTATCAGAAAATGCTGTAATAGTAGATGTTCCAGCATATACTTTATTCGCATATAGAGTAATGACACTATTAATAAATGGATAATTACTATCGTCATCATCAAAAGGTGCTGCTATAAAAGTTTTATAAGAACCTGTTCCCGTAGGATCCCAAGCTGTTGTTACACCACTAGCAACAGAATAAGAGGGTGAAATACAAGTTCTATCGTAACCAAATGCTATACCTTTACATCCATAACCAATTGCAATATTTCTACTATTAGTGGGAGCAGTAAAACTTCCTGTTGTTGGAATTATATAGGTATTATAAGATGTACTTGCATTATAACCTGAACTATACCCAATATATACATTATAACTACCTGATGAACCATGACCAGCATAAGAACCAATTATTGTATTATAAGAACCACTCGCACTATAGCCAGAGCGATAACCAATGTACGTACTATCATTTCCACTTGTTGTTCCATAACCTGAAAAAGCACCTAAATATAAAGACCCTATTGATTGCTTTGAATTTGTACCTGCATATTTACCCAAATTCGTTCCAGTACTTGCAGAATATCCTGCATATTTACCCAAATTTGTCTTTCCTGATAAAACAGTACTATCATATCCTGCAAAATCACCAATATTTAAATTTAATGAATATGTTGACATTGTACTTGATGTTGATACACCAGCATATGAATAAATATTTACATTTCCATGGGCATAAGAGTTATTAAGACTCCCCGCATGATCAAAAAGATTAACACTATAATCAGATCCAGAATTTGAAGAACTTGAATACCCAGCATTTCGGCCTATATTAACAGACTCTGAACCATACATATTATATGCAGCTTCATATCCTATATTAACATTTGAATTATAATTCTTGCTACTATTTCCATTTAAATTATGACCTGCTCCGTGCCCAATTGAAACATCAAAGTCTTTGTAATGATTTCTTAGAGAAGAGGAACCTATAACAACATTATCCTCACTTGAAGTAGATGCATTTGATGAATGTGCTCCTACTTCAGATCCAATTAAAACACTCCTCAAATAATATCCATTTCTAGCTGCACCGTAACCAATTATAGTATTGCTAGATGAACTTGTATTTGATAAAGAAATATCTTTTCCAATTGAAAAATTTTTATTGCTATCGAATGCAATCCTTCCTACATTTTTATTACCCTCAAAAAACTCTATATCACTTCTGCCATTTGACAAATACTTATTACTTAATCCTGCTAAAATAAGAGTAGGACTAGTTACATACGTAGATGATATCGTTGTTGCAGAATTTCCTAGATATATCCTTGTATTACCGTTTTGGAAATAGTTTCCAAAGGTACTTGATTCACCCTGCCAACGAGTTACAGGAGTTTCATCTGTATTTAAAATTTGTTGTTTTTTACCAACAATAGATGGCAATATTGCAGCAGAAAGCACAGAAAAGATTAGTATAACAATCATCATTTCTGACAAAGTAAAAGCTATAAAATTGTTAATTTTAAATTTTTTCATGCTCTATTTCTTTGCTTTTGCCTTTCTGTATGCTTTATCGACCGATGTTAAAAGAACTTTATTTTCTTGTTCCAAATTTCTTATTTCTTTTTCAAGTGTATTAACTCTTGCAACAAGTGTAACAAATTCTTTTATGTAAGAAGTGAATTCTTTTTGTATGATTTCAACCTGATTCGCAAGCTCTTTTATTGAATTAATTACAGTATAGTTAATCCATTCGGCATTGATTGCTAAATATCCTTCATTATTTTTTGTAACAGCTTGTGGAATAATTTTTTGCAATTCTTGAGCAATTACACCTATTCTTGGAGTTTTGGTTTTGTCATCTTTAAAATTATATTCGTAAATATTAATTTTTCTCAAATCTTTCAAAGAATACTTTGAAGGTTCAATATTTTCTTTTAAACGCTTATCTGAATATACACGGAAAAATGTTGCAGGACCATATATATGAGTTGAATATAACAAAATTGAACTGGTTGAAAAGTTATTCGGTGCTGTTCCACCTGTTATTAAAAGTTGAGCATAATTTTTGGCATAACCATATATCGTTGATGATTGTAAACTGGTCGTTCCACTACTACTTGGAGACCAAGGCCTACTCGAATATGAATTAGCTGAGCAAGGACTACCACTACCTGCTGCTTGGGTAATATTACAATTCATATTACCCTTTTCGATAATTTCATGATCAGGAGAATACCCTATATAACTTCTTCTTTTTACCATTCTTGATACAGTATCTGAACTTGAAAATGAACCTGCATAATAGTCCTTCAATGCATTTATACTGCTATACCAGTATTTATTTCGTTTTATATCATTATGCATACCAATACGGATATCATATTCGCCTGCATCATATGCACAAGCGTATGGACCTATGCAAATAGTATAATCTGCTGTTGTTGCATGACCACCTGCATAATAACCTATATTTATTGGAGAAGTAAATGTTGTTTGTGCATAACCTGCTTTGTATCCAATATTTATTGCTCCAGTAGATTTAGTTGTTGAGCGTTGATTCATTCCTGCAGCATAACCTATATTTATAGGTAAACTAACTCCATACTGACGATATCCTGAATATGCACCTACATTTGTTGGAGAATATCTATTATAATCTCCATACGAAGATTGCGAATATCCTGAATAATAACCAATATTGGTAATATCCTCATCAAAATAATAGCTTGACTGTAATCCTCCAGAGTTATAGCCTACACTGGAAGATTCGTTATCATCTCCAAGTACATAATAATGTGTAGAATTTCTTCCAGCATAACTTCCAATATATATTCCACGAACTCCATCTTGCATTAATGCAGAATAATATCCTATACCCTTACTTGTAGTATGGTCCGAAGAAACTGAAGAATAGTACCCTATGGCAGATTTACCAAAAAGTGTAGCAAGAGGAGTAGAAGAAGCATACATGCCAGAATATCCACCAATTAAACAAAAAGGCGAGCCCATCCCATAAAGTTTATATGATGCATAATTTCCAATATAAATTCCTTTCCATTCTAAAAAACTAAGACTCATATCGTATCCGTAACTAGAGTATTTACCTATAGCAATACTATATAAACCTCCTTTATTTGAAAATGCATCATTACCTATGGCAATGCTATATGCAGCACCTGAACTAAGCATTGCTCTGTTACCTATTGCAATAGATGATTTTAACGAGCAAGTTCCAAAAACCTCACCACCAATAGAAACATCACCAGAACTATTATAACTACTATCATTACGATACATTGATTTTGTTCCAATTGCAATATTGTTAGAATATACACTTTTATAAGAACCTTGCGTTCTATCACTACCGCCAAACCATAACGCATCATTACCTATGGCAACATTTTCACCTGCCATTGATAATCTGCCATTAAAATAGACATTTGAGTTTGCTGTACCTAAGAAAGCTATATGACTTGTATCTTGAACATTACCAATTTTATTTATCATCAACTGAGGCTGAACACCTATTGGAACATCCGAACCGGTCGGTTCCATACCTATTGCAACCGTACTATATGTACCTGCCTTTATATTCGATAAACCTAAATTTGAATATGTCCATTTGTCAACACCTGCAAAATCACCTGTTGTAACATTATCGGAATTGCCTAATTTTTGATGTGCAGTTATCACAGGCAACGTTGCTGCCGCAATTACACTGAAAACCGCCAAAATGACCATCATTTCAGCTAATGTAAACGCAAATACTTTTCTATTAAAATATCTTTTGTCCACAATTTCTCCAGTTTATATTCTATATCATGCACTATTTTTAAAAATTTTTCAAGTCTTTTACATTATTTATAAATTTATATGAAAATTCCGCCAATATTTTCGTTCCAAAACTTTTTTTGTTGATATATTATTATTGTTGTTATATTATTGAATTAAGATGTAATTATATAAGGATTTTTTTATGAATAAAAGCCAATCTCTCGGAATGTATGTAATCTTAGGTATCATGGTTCTAGCATTTATCTCTATGTTATTTACAGGACCAACTACTACCACTCAAGAACTGTCTTATACTAACTTTTTACAAAAAGTTGCAAATAAAGAAATTAAATCCGTCGAAATGGAGAAAAATTATCTTATTGCTCTACCTGTTTCTCAACCAAAAACAGAAGAAAAAAAAGATTTGCCAAGAATTTATTCAAGCCTGCAAACAACATCTCCAACTTTGCAGTATAAAGTTTTGACTCCAAGCGATCCTAACTTGATTAAAAAACTCGAAGATGCAAACGTCGATATATCTGTTATGAAACCAAGTGAATCATCTAAAATTCTAAATATAATCGGTTCATTAGCATTGCCTTTGTTTATCATTATATTCTTAATAATTATGGCTAAAGGGTTATCCGCAGGCGGTTCTCAAGCAATGTCTTTCGGTAAAAGCAGAGCCAAAATGCTTTTAGATAACAAAGTTAAAGTCCTTTTCGGCGATGTAGCCGGTATTGATGAAGAAAAGAAAGAACTTGAAGAAATAGTTGATTTTCTTAAAAATGGCGAAAAATATATAAAATTAGGTGCAAAAATTCCAAAAGGTGTCCTTCTTGTTGGACCTCCAGGAACAGGTAAAACTTTAATGGCTAAAGCTGTTGCAGGTGAAGCAGGAGTTCCTTTCTTCTCTATTTCCGGTTCTGACTTTGTTGAAATGTTTGTTGGGGTTGGTGCAAGCAGAGTTAGAGATTTGTTTGAACAAGCCAAAAAACATCAGCCATGCATAATTTTTATAGATGAAATTGATGCGGTCGGAAGACAACGTGGTGCAGGTCTTGGCGGTGGTCATGATGAACGTGAACAAACACTTAACCAATTGCTTGTTGAGATGGACGGTTTTGACGATACAACCAACATAATTGTAATTGCAGCAACAAACAGACCTGACATTCTTGATAATGCTCTTTTACGTCCGGGTAGATTTGACAGACAAATTGTTATAAATAGACCAGACATACTAGGCAGAGAACAAATTTTAAAAGTTCACGCTAAAAATAAACCTTTAGCTGAAGAAGTTGAATTAAAAACTTTAGCTAAACGTACTCCGGGATTTACAGGTGCCGATTTGCAAAATCTTTTAAACGAAGCTGCATTACTTGCTGCAAGACATAACAAAGCGAAAATTTATATGGATGATTTAGAAGAAGCAATAGATAAAGTAATGGCAGGACCGGAAAAGAAAAGTAGAATCATTTCTGATGAAGAAAAAGAAAACACTGCATATCATGAAGTTGGTCATGCTCTACTTGCAAAATTACTTAAAAACTGTGATCCATTACACAAAGTTTCTATAATTCCACGTGGAATGGCACTGGGTGTTACAATGGTTTTACCTGAAAAAGATCACCTTACTCTTAAAAAAGTTCAACTGTTAGATAAAATTGCAATGACTCTTGGCGGTAGAGTTGCTGAAGAAATAATTTATGGCAAAGAATTTATCACAACAGGAGCTTCTAATGACTTAGAAAAAGTAACCGAAATGGCTCGTGCTATGGTTACAAAATATGGTATGAGTGAAAAATTAGGCAACTTGGCATACGGAAAGAGCCAAGACCACGTGTTTATGGGCAGAGATTTCGGTCATTCAAGAGATTATTCCGAAGAAATTGCAGCAGAAATTGATGCTGAAGTTCAAAGAATCGTTAATGAACAATATGATTTGGCAAAAACTCTATTAGAAGATAATAGAGATATGCTTGATGCACTTTCTCACAGACTTCTTGAAATGGAAACATTAGATGAAAAAGAGTTTGTTGAATTAATGGAACAAGTAAAAAATGCAAGAGCAGACATCTAAATTTGAAATAAAACAGCCAATAAGAAATATTGAATTCAATAACCTAAAAATAGGGAACGACTCTTCATTTCATTTTTTAACTGAAAATTCTAACACAACAAAACCATTATATGCTTTAGAATTAAATATTTCTAATCCTGAATTATCTAATCCGTCAGTTAAAGATTACTTTATTGGTACAAATTTTAATCCACAAAAAATGATCGAACTTGCACAAAAAACCCCTTGTGATATTTTGGGATTAAAATTTAACATATATGAAGATTTAGCTCAGGTAAATGAGGCAAAAAAACTTTTAAAGACTTTGTTACCAACAATAAAAAAGCCTCTAATGATTCGAGGAATAAATAAAACAGATATTGATAATGTTCTTATACCAGAATTAATTAGTGTTTTAGACAGAGAATGCATAATAGCATTTGCAAGTGAAAAAACTTATAAAAACATAGTTCCACCTGTGATAGAAGGAAATCATATACTTGTAATACGAACACCTATTGATATAAATTTGGCAAAAGAAATGAACATTTTGACAACAGAAATGGGACTTTCGCCTGATAAAATCCTTATTGATCCTGATATGGGCGGTTTAGGTTATGGTTTAGAATATGGTTATAGCATTATGGAACGCATAAAACTTGCGGGATTTGACGGAGATAAAATGCTAAATATGCCTATTATAGCGTTCGCAGGAGAAGAAACTCTTAAAACAAAAGAATCTAAAACAGAAGATATACAAGGAAGTTGGGGAGAATTAAATCATCGAGCAATAATGCTTGAAATAACTGCCGGTTCAGCAATTTCTGCTGCGGGGGCAAACATTGTTGTGTTAAATCATCCAACAAGTATTGAAACACTGAAAGGTTTAAATTAATGGCAGAACTATCAGGTTTACAGATTTTTAAATACTTACCGGCATCAAAAAAAGAAGAACATTCTAATTGTAAAGAATGTGGTTTTCCAACATGCATGTCTTATGCTTTAAAATTAGCAAAAGGTGAAACTGAAATTACCAAATGCCCTTATGCACCTGAAGAATTAAAAGATATTTTTTCTCATACAATGAAAAAAGCCCAAAAAGAAATCATTTTGAGCGAAAAAAATCAACTTAAAATTGGTGGTGAAGAAGTTCTATTCAGACACGATAAAACCTTTATTAATCCGACAGTACTTTGTGTTGTGCTTGATACAGATACTGAATATGAAAATAAACTTAATCGCATTTTAGATTTTGAAATTACAAGAATAAATGAGAACTTCAAAATTGACGCAGTTTTATTAAAGGGAAGTAATATAACTGACAATTTGGTTAATAAAATTGAAGAAAAAAACATTACAGTCATTCAAAATTTACCAAAAGATTTAACAGAAATAAATGAAAATTCTTTTGGAAAGAATGTTGAAAAACTCACACTAATCAGAAGAACTGCAATAGAGACAAAAGCTGAAGAATTTTCAAATCCGACTTATATATATTTAAAAACACAAAATAATCTATATGATTTGTGTGCAAAAGCAAGTTATTATTTGTGTAAATATGCAAATATGATTATATTTGAAGATTTTGATGAATCAATGTTTGCCTCTTTAATCACCTTAAGGCAAAATATATTTACTGATCCGCAAAAACCTTTGCAAATTGAACCAAAAGTATATGAATTTAACAATCCTGATGAAAATGCTCTAATTTTTTTAACAACAAATTTTGCACTAACATATTTTTCAGTTGCAAATGAGCTTGAATCAATTGACCGAGGGACTTATTTAATTGTAACTCCATCAGACGGTATGAGCGTATTGACAGCATGGTCAGCAGAAAAATTCACTGCAAACATCGCATCAAAAGCAATTAAAGCATCCGGATTGTACGACAAAGTTAAAATAAAAAGAATATTCATCCCAGGATTGTTAGCACACATGCAAAAAGAATTACAAGAAGCCGTACCTTACTTCGAAATTTGCATAAGTACAAACGAAGCATGCATGATTAAATATTTCGTTAAACAAATTAATGAACAAGATAAGCAAAACGGATTAATTTAGTTCTGTTTCAACAATATAACGAGGTCTTGCTTTAACTTCATTGAATACTTGTCCTAAGTATTCGCCGATAATTCCCATGCAAAATAATTGTAACCCACCGAAGAAAGCTAACAAAACAACCAAAGTTGCCCAGCCATTTGGGGTTGAGTTTAAAAATACTTTTTCATAAACAACTTCTAATCCTAAACCTACTGCAAATAAAGCCATAAAAAAGCCTAATACTGCAATAATTCTCAATGGCATAATGCTGAATGAAGTTATTCCGTTTAGAGCAAGTGCAAGAAGTGTCATATAATTAAATTTAGATTCACCCTGTTCTCTCGGTTTTACATCAAAATTCACAATAGCAGATTTTAAGCCTATTTCGTTAAAGAATCCTCTCAAAAAGATTTCTTTTTCAGGATACTCAGCTAAAATATCCAATGCTTTTTTGCTAACCAACCTAAAGTCAGAATGATTCATAGGAATTTTTACGCCCAATAAATTCATGGTCTTATAAAAACAAATTGCAGTTGTTTTTTTCAAAAATGTATCTGTATCTCTGCTATTTCTAATTCCTGATACAATATCTGCACCATCTGCATATTTATCAATAAATTTTTCAATAGCCCATTGGTCTTGTTGCAAATCTGCATCAATAGAAACAACACAGTCGCAACCTAACTTTCTAACACTCAATAACCCCGCAATATGTGCTTTTTGATTTCCATAGTTTCTAACAAATTTCAATCCCTTTACTCGAGAATGTTCATTATGTAATCTTAAAATAATTTCCCAAGTTTTATCTTTTGAACCATCATCAACCAGATAGATAAAACTTTTATCATCAATTTTATTTTTTTGAATCAAATCATCTAACACTTCAAACAAGCTATATACTGTTTTTTCAATACATAATTCTTCATTATAACAAGGAATTGTAATTGCTAAAATTGGTTTATTCATGATTTATCCTTTTTTGTTCTATATTTATTTTTATATTATAATAATTATGTTTTAAGGGCAAGAGAATTTTATGAATAATAACAAATTTATATTAAATGCCGATGATTTTGGAATAAATAACAGCATAAACAAAGGGATTTTAGACGGTTACAATTGTGGAATAATCAATTCTACAAGTTTGTGTGCAAATGGAGATGCTTTTAATTCCGCAATAAACGATATTTTGCCTGAATGTCCGAATTTATGTATCGGAGTTCATTTGAATATTATAGAAGGGAAAGCACTTTGTCCTGAACAAGTTCCCTTATTAGTTGATAAAAACGGATATTTTAACAATAGTTGGACTCAACTTTTAAAAAACTCTTTTAATAACGAGTTTTTAAAACAAGTTGAAATAGAGTTTCGTGCACAGATAGAAAAAATTAAAACTCATTTAAATCCCGCACATATAGATTCTCACGTCCATACTCATGGAATTCCAAATCTGTTTGAATTAACTTGCAAACTCGCAAACGAATATAATATTCCATACGTAAGAACACAGTACGAAAAACCTTATATAACACCAGTATTAAGTAAACATTTAAATATTAATTATCCGGTAAATCAAATAAAAGTTTTATTATTAAATACCTTTTCAAAAATAAATAAAAAAACACTGAACAGATACCCAAATCTAAAAACAAATGATTATTTAATTGGTGTAAGCTACACGGGAATGATGGATGATAAAACTATTAAAAACGGCTTAAAAGTTTTCAAAAACCGCGAAAATTTATTAATTGAAGCATTAATACATCCTTATTTTAATGAAAAAAAATCGGAATACGAAATTACCCAAAATAAAGAAATGAAATTTGAAATAGAAAGACAAGGTTTTGAATTTACAACATACAAAAAACTTGTAGAAAACAATTATGAAACAATTTAGTATAGTATTAATAATATTAATGCTTATTGCATTTATAAGCACTACTTTTTATACAAAAAATACTGTTAAAGTATCAGAAGTAGTTACACCTGCACTGGTTTCACTCGATTTAAACAAAAACGGAAGAACAGAGGCAAATGAAAAATTTGTTGTAGAAGGAATTGATACATTTACATCAAGTGTAAGCGACTATCAAAAAGTTATGGCAGAAAATCTGGGAATAGATGAAGATACAGCCCTTGCAATAGGATATTTTGCAGAAAAATACGCTCAAAGTTTAATTGAAGACAGACAAGTTAAATATAAAAAACTTGATAACGGAAATATTGTTATAACTTTTAATGGCAAAAATTATAATCAAATAATTAAAAAATCTCCATTTGCTTTGATAGATGGAAAACCTGTAAATAAAAAAGATTTTGATAAACAAATTCAACTTGCAAAAAATTCTCAATTAAAAATTTATAACAACAAAAGTAATAAATATCATAAACTTTCATGTAAATACGGACAAATAGCACATGATTCAGTAATTTTACCTAAAAATCAACTACCAAAGAATGCTCAAGCTTGTAATTTTTGCAAAGATAAACATACATCTAATGAATCCAATAAACAATCCAATGAAATAGTAAAAGAAAAAGAATTAATTAAAAATATTCATCCAAAAAGTTTTTCTATATCAAAAGAAAATATAAAATTGTTTCTAACAGACCTTACAACAGTTCTATACCCTAGCGGAAAATGTACAAGCGATTTTTGTAAAGAACTTGTTACTCAAATAAACAATTCTAATAAGAGCATAGATATGGCTCTATATGGCTACACAAATATACCTGATATTACCTTTGCAATAGAAAGAGCCATAAAACGCGGAGTTCAAGTACGTATGGTTTACGATGTCAACAATAAAGGACTTAATTTTTATCCCGATACTTTTAATATGGCAAGAATGATTGTTGGAAGTAAAGGTGATTATGGTGAATCTGACTATCAAAATTCCATAATGCATAACAAATTCTTTATTTTTGACAAAAAAATTGTACTTACAGGTTCTGCGAACATAAGTTCAAGCGATGTTTGCGGATTTAATTCAAATGCAATAATTTTGATAAAATCTCCTGAAATTGCAGAAATATACGAACAAGAATTTAATCAAATGGCAGAAAACAACTTTCATAATAAAAAATTGAAATTAGAACACAAAGAAAATATTTTACTCGGTGATTCTATTATATCTGTTTACTTTTCTCCGAAAGACAAAACCATAGATAATATATTAATTCCACTAATAAACAATTCAAAAAAATATATTTATATTCCGACTTTTATAATAACATACAAACCTGTAACACAAGCACTTATTGATGCAAAAACAAGGGGTGTAGATATAAAAATTATTATTGATGCAACAAGTGCAAATAATAAATATTCAACACACCAACAATTAAGAGATAATAAAATTTTGGTAAAAACAGAAAATTATGCCGGAAAAATGCATGCAAAAAGCATAATAATAGATGATAAGTATGTTATAGTAGGCTCAATGAACCTTTCTAAAAATGGAAATTCAAAAAATGACGAGAATATTTTAGTTATAGAAAATCCGGATTTAGCAAAATACTACAAAGACTTTTTTGTATATCAATGGGGAAAAATTTCTGACAAATGGCTAACAAAAAACGCTTCAAGCGAATCTCACGACTCGCTTGGCTCATGTTTTGATGGTATTGATAATGATTTCGACGGAAAAATTGATGCTGAAGACAGTGGCTGCAAATATGTTTTGCAGAAATCAAAATCATCAAAATAAATTTTTTATAAATTTTCTTCTTTATTAAAAAAATAAGACTTTTCATGATCACACAAAGGACAAACATCCGGAGCATTTTCAGATATTATGTGAAATCCGCAATTGGAACATTCCCACAAAATGGGCATGGGAGATTTAAACATTCTATCCTGCTTAACATCCTCTAAAAGTCTATCGTATCTTTCATTGTGAAATTTCTCAACGGTCGCAACCATATCAAAATGAAGTGCAATATCAACAAAGCCTTCATCTCTTGCCACTTTAGCAAAATTCTTATACATCTTAGTCCATTCATAATATTCTCCTTTTGCTGCATCTTCAAGATTATCCTGTGTATGTGGAATTTTATCTTTATGCAAATACTTAAACCAAATTTCCGCATGCTCTTTTTCGTTATTTGCAGTTTCCTCAAAAACTCTTGCTATACGTTCATAACCATCTTTTTTGGCTTTTGAGGCATAATAAGTATATTTATTTCTTGCCATAGATTCGCCCGCAAAGGCTTCCCATAAATTTTTCTCGGTTTGGCTTCCCTTTAGCTGCATTATATTCTCCTTTCCTCTTGTTTTTTAGAATAATAACAACAAATACCAGAAAATTATATTACCCAATAAGAAATCAAAAGTATAAAAGCCGAAAATGAAGATAAAATAAAACTTCAACCCTTATTAATTTTTTACTAACAAAAACATATTGTAAAGTTTTGTAAAAACCATGCTAAAACCATGTCAATTTTTATTTTCAGGATGCTTTATGTAGTCAAGGAAGTGGAAATTACATTTAGTATAAGGAGAAAATTTTTATGTCAGTAGGTTTTTCAAGTTCAGCAGCTAGTTTCGAAGCACAAGCAAGAGCTCGTTTTGGAGACAAAAAAGTTGATGAAAGCCATCGTAAAACATTAGATGCACGTTACCAAGCAGCTAAAGATGCATTTGACCAAGTAGATTTTGAACGTCAAGCAAGAGCTTACTTTGGTGATGCTAAAGTTGATGCTAGCAGAACTGAAATGAGCGACTTTGAAAAACAAGCAAGAGCTCATTTTGGAGACAAAAAGGTTGATGAAAGCCACGCAAAAACAATGGAAGCTCGCTACCAAGCAGCTAAAGATGCTTTAGATCAAGTTGAATTCGAAAAACAAGCAAGAGCATACTTTGGTGATGCTAAAGTTGAAGCAAGTGCCAGAAAACCATTAAACATTATGGCATAGTTAGTTTTTAACATATTCAAAAATGGCTTGTAAGTTTACAAGCCATTTTTATTTGATTTATAAACCAATAAAATATCCCCATTTATTATTTCACTTGATTTTAAATCAAATTGTTTGCTATCATTTATATCTAAAATATCACGACCCTCATAAGAACTTTTTGCTGAATTATCACCAATAATTTTTGGTGCAATAAAATGATAAATCTTATCAACTAAATCCTTATCAATTAATTCGCCATTAAGTTTACCACCCGCCTCAACGAATACCGACTTAATATTTAGTTCAAAAAGTTTCAAAAATAAATCTTGTAAGTCTATTTTATTATCTTTTTCCTTACACTGTATATATTTTATATTTTCATTATCTTGTGGATGATTTTCAATACACGTTGCTATATAAATCTTTCCCGTTTTGAAATATTTTAAATCTAAAGCACATTTCAATTTTCTATCCAACAAAATTTTAGTCTTACAATTAAATTCCGAATTATCCGCCAAAACAGTTGATGAAGTTGTCAAAACAGCATCATAAATAGCTCTTAATTCTTTACCTTTTTGACGAGATTTTTCTGATGTAATCCATTTTGAACTTCCCGTTTTTGTTGCAACTTTGCCATCCAAAGTTGTTGCAGTTTTTAAGGCAACAAAACATTTTTTTTCTGTCATATTTTTTATAAAAATTTCATTTAAATCTTTAGCTTCTGATTCTAAAACACCTTCAATAACTTCTATATCGGCATTTTGAAGTTTTTTTATACCATTACCCGCAACTATCGGATTAACATCCCTCATTGCAATTACAACTTTTTTTATACCTTTTTCTATAATTAAATCTGCACAAGGAGGAGTTTTTCCATAATGCGAACACGGTTCTAAATTTACAATTAATGTTCCACCTTCAGCCTGCTTATCATCTAATTTTAACAATGCATCTCGTTCAGCATGGTTTTCTCCATATTTATGATGATAACCACAAGCTATCTCCTCACCATTCTTATCCAAAACAACACAGCCAACCATAGGATTTGGAGATACAAAACCTGCACCCTTACATGCCAGTTCAAAACATTTTTTCATGTATTTTTCATAATTTTCCATAATTGTATTTTACACAAAACTATGATAGATTTAAAGAAAAGGAGTTTAAAATGGCATTTGATTTAAAATATCATGGACACAGCTGCTTTGAAATAAAAACATCAAAGCAATCTATTCTCATTGACCCCTACTTACAGGCAAGTAAGAATTATGATTACAGAGAAGACAATATAACAGATATTTTTGTAACACATGCCCACACTGACCATTTAGGAAGCACTTTTGATATAGCAAAACATCATCAATCAACAGTTACTGCTATATTTGAACTTGCAAATATTTGTTCAAGAAACGGTGTAAAATCAAATGGAATAAACTTTGGCAGTTGGATAGAATATGATTGGGGTAAAGCACTTTTTGTACCGGCTTTTCATACAAGTTCTTACGGAAATGGTGAATATGCAGGAGAAGCTGCCGGTATAATTTTTAAAATTAACGGAGTAACTTTATATCATGCCGGTGATACTTCTCTTACTCAAGAAATGAAAATGATAAAAGTTTTATACAAACCTGATATAGCACTTTTACCTGTTGGCGGAATTTATACAATGGATATTGAACATGCAGTTATTGCCGCAAAATGGGTTGGTGCAAAAATAACAATTCCAATGCATTATAATACTTTTGATGCAATTTCTGTTGATATCAAAAACTTTGAAATGGGATTACAAAACCACAATTTAAATTATCATATTATGGAACCTGAAACAACTTTACAATTCTAATCATTTAATTCTTGTTTAACTTTGAAAACAGGACGACTGCTAGATTCAGTAAACAACACAACTTCATGGTTTGGAATTTCTTGTTTTATTAGTTTATAAAAATCTTTAAACAAGATAACTTGATTTTGAACACATTTAAAGTTTTTATTTTTCATATATTCTTCAAGGATTTCAGAATGTTGGACATATTTTTTCAATTTAACAAACATTGTAAATTCTTTTTGACGTTTCATAATTTGAGATTTTGCAAAACCTAAAATCAAATCATAATCGGGAGTAAACCCGTTAGAAACAGTTATATCAACAATATAATTCATGTTGTCGTAAGTTTTTATTGAAAAATATGCAATAATTGTTTGTAAATTTGCATCTTCTAAAATATATTTGAATTCGGTATCATCAGTTAAACCTGCAAAAATCGGATCTTTATATTCATTTTTAGATTTTAATAATGACGGTTTAAAATGAGTTATTAGAGAATCATTAAATAACATTGCAGCTGCTTGTGCATCAGAATTTTTAAATTGTCTAAAGTTATTTAATGCAATATCCGTTGTAATTTCATTTTTATCTATACGCCAAAGCTCTTCGGATGCACATTTTCTGAATCCGCAGCCATCGGTAAATAATTTTAGTAACTCATCATGTGAATCATCAATGGCAACAACAAAAGATTGAGCACCTTTCGCCCCATATCTTGCAATAATAAATTCTACAAGTTGTTTTCCTATATCATAATAATCTTTTTTAAATAATAATTTTACAATATTTATTTTATAAGGATTTCCTCTAACCGGAGCAACCGATATCATTCCATGTAAATCTGTATCATCTACAAGAACATAAGATTCTGATAGAAATTTAAATCTTAATGGAAGCCAATAATGAAAAACACTGCAAGATGTGCTCAAAAGTTTGTTCACAAACATTTCGGCTTCATCATTACCTAAAAAAGAAATCATCTTTTTTACATTACTTTTATCCAAAAATCTCAATTTTCTTATAAATATCATAAACAAATTATATATTTTTCGAGGTACTATTTCAAGCTTTTATGCTGATTTATAACATACTTTTTTACAAGATATATGTACATATTATTGTACATTTTTTATGCTATAATTGCCTTGAGGTTATTATGACACTTGAAAACAAATTAAATATAAGTAATTCATCAGAACTTGCTCGTGAAGAAGAAAGAATTAGTAAGAAAAAAGCTCTTGAATTATTTAATAACAATATTTTAGATACTTTTGAAATTGGGACATTTAAAGGTTTAGCAAGCATACATCAATATTTGTTTAATGAAATTTACTATTTTGCAGGTAAAGTTCGTGATTTGAATATAGCAAAAGGTAATTTTAGATTTGCTCCTGTAATGTATTTACAAGCATCATTAGATAATATCGATAAAATGCCACAATCCAGTTTTGACGAAATCATACAAAAATATGTAGAGATGAACATTGCACATCCTTTTAGAGAAGGTAACGGCAGAGCGACAAGAATTTGGCTTGATTGTATACTAAAAAAAGAACTTGGCAATGTTGTGGATTGGAGTAAGGTGAATAAACAAGATTATCTACTTGCTATGGAGAGAAGTCCTATTAAAGATATTGAAATTAAATTCTTATTAAAAGAAGCCTTAACCGATAAGATTAATGATAGAGAAATTTATATGAAAGGTATTGATACAAGTTATCATTATGAAGGCTATAATTTGTTCAACATTTCAGATTTAGAAAAAGAATAACTGAATAATATTTTTTAAAATCTTAAAATAAAAAATGTTTTTCTCATCTTTTGTATAAATTCTTTAATTTTATATTTATATCCTAAAGCAATGCTCTCAACTGAATTACGTTCAAGATATCTGTTAAGATGTTGGACAGAAATTTTATCCAACTTATAAAAAATTTTAGGATACTTAATTTCATCTGATGTTTTTTTAACAATTTCAAACATTATATCTTTTGCTTTTTGTTTTTCTTCCTCGGTTTGACAATCAAACATAAACGAATATTTAAATCTTGTAGCAACAATGCATAAATAAAGTTTTTTATTATTTTCTGTTAATAAATTCCTGTTTTTTTGCAAAAATTTAAACGAATACTCAAGTGTTTTTATTTTATCGTACAATTTATTTGGAACAATTCTTTTATAGAATATATCCATAATTGAATTGTTTCTAATAAAATAATTATACAATTGTTTTTTTATAGCATAATATTTTTTTGCAGCAAACATATATTGTTCAATAAAACAAGTATCATCATTTTCATAACCATTTGGAAAAGACATCTTATATTTTCTTATTATATTGGCTTTAAAAATTTTATTCCAAAGAAATACTTTCATTTTGTATTTTTCTGATAGACCTAATTCGATTATTCTTTCTTTATCAATCATATTAGTATGATACCTTATCGTACGCCACCTTTTTGTGTGAGATGCACCTTTATCTTGTACAATAACTTTTGCATCACACATAGCAAAATCTACATCATTTTCTTTGAGCGATTTAACCATTATTTCAACCATATCTGTTTCATAGCAGTCATCACTATCGCAAAACATTAAAAATTCCCCTGTAAAATTTTCTAAGCCTTTATTTCTTGCTCTTGCAGGACCTGAATTTTCTTGTGTAAAAACTTTTATGCGACTATCCTTTTTTGAATATTCTTTTAATATATTCAAAGAATTATCAGATGAACCGTCATTAATACACAAAATTTCTATATTTTTATAAGTCTGATTTATTAGTGAATTTAGTGTTCTTTCAATAAACTTTTCACTGTTATATACAGGTAAAATTATTGAAACCTTTTCTGTGCTTTCCATATTTGATTTATCCCATTAAAATTTTTATTATAATAATTATCTTTCTTAAACTAAAACTGTACGTCTTTAATTCCCACCATTTTGGGAAAAATTTTCCCAAACCGGCTTTCTTGTAATAATATTTATACAATTTTGTATAATACCCTCTATTGAATATCCAAGGCTTCCTTTCGTCCGCAAAATGCAAAATGCATGCATTTTTTATAATTTCTTTTTTATTTTTTGATGAAAAATCATTATATATCTTACAAAAATCTTCAAATTTATTTTTCTCAAAAATTGTCATTTGCAAATTATATTTATAAGATAAATTTTTCAATTTTGCTCCCATTACAAAATTGAGAGCATCTTGATCCATACAATATGCTTTATTATTAATTCTATAATCAATAAGCTTTTCAGTTACGTTATCCTCGCTCATTTTTTTTAAATTTAATAACATAACTCCTGAATTAAAATAAACTTTATTACAAATTTTATGTTTTAACAGGTATTCCTTATTTATAATATGTGTAAAACCATCTACAACCGCACTAATATAGTAATCCTTTATATCTATATTATTTAATTCGTCTAAATCTTTTAATATCAAAATATCACTATCTAAATATAATATTTTATCCAAATCTTTAAATATAATAGGCAAATAAAATTTTATTATAGCTGATTTATTAACATGCCAATTCCCGTTTTTAAATTCCGGTAAATCTTTAATATAATCTTGGGCATCTATTGTGTAAATATTAATATTATCTTTTGAATAACTTTTTAATTTTTGCTGATTTTCAAGGTCAACATCGTTGCACAATACATAGATATTATATTTAACATTTTTGTTTGAATTAAGATACAACGAAGTAATCGTAATTATTACTTGATTTATAAAATTTTTATCTGAAATCAACGCTATATCTACCATATTTTAAATATCCTTTATTATCCACACATACAATACTATTTTTTAATAAGTATTATATACATGGAGTAGTATAAATAAAATATTACTCCTTGTCAATTTCTATTATTAACAAAAGTTATTATGTATAAGGTTATTTAGTTATTATTTATGGGATATTTTAATAAAAGTAATAGGGAATGATAATCATGTTTCTTTATGAAGATAAAGAATTTATAGGCAAAAAGATTAAACAATTTCGGATAAAAGCAAAACTATCACAAGCTGAATTATCCGAAAAAATAGGTATGACCGAAAAAAACTTAAGCAATATTGAAAGAGGTCTTCAAATTCCTGCGTTAAACAGCTTTTTAAGATTATTAGATGTTTTGAAAGTCCCTTTATCTGAATTTGGAGTGAATTTAAGTTATATTGAAAATAAAAAAAGAGATGAATTAATTAAAGAAATCTACCTTTCTAATGCCGAAGAAATAGATGCCTATTTTGATATGATACAAATAATCAAAAGATTCAAATAGTGTAAATCGATTTTTACATTTAAAATCATAGTAAATTTTATCTGCACAATTTTACAGTTTATGTTAAAATCCAAGTATGAAAGCAGCAATTTATAAAAACAGAAAAATTGAAATAACAGAAATTGAAAAACCATCTTTAAATAATAGAAAAGGTGCTATCGTAAAAGTTAGCGGTTGCGGACTTTGCGGTTCTGATATTGTAAAATATCGAGAAAATCTTGTAAAAGACGGCACTGTTTTAGGACATGAAATTGTTGGTGAAATTGTTGAAATTGATTCAGAAACAAATTTCAAAATCGGCGATAGAATTGTTTCTTCCCATCATATTCCATGTTTTGAATGTGTTTATTGCCAAAACAAAAACTATTCAATGTGCAAACATTTTAAAGAAACAAATATCTTCCCAGGTGGATTTGCAGAATATATCTACCTTTCAGAAGAACATTTGAAAAACGTAGCTCATTTAATTCCAAATAATTTGACAGATATGGAAATCGCATTTTACGAACCTTTAGGATGTTGTGTTAGAGCCATCAAACGCTGCGAACTCAAAGAAGGATCAAAAGTTCTTGTAATTGGACTTGGTTCAATTGGATTCATTATGGCACAAGGGCTAAAAGCTTTTGGAATGGATGTATATGGATGCGATTTAATTGAAGATAGAATTGAACTTGCTAAAAAGGTCGGAATTAAAGCTTTTAGTTCAAATGATACACAAAAAACCGTCGATTTTATTAAATCAGAAACAAATGATTTAGGTGCTGATGCAATATTTATGACATCAGGTGCAGATGCGACTATTGATTTAGCACTAAAAACAGTTAGAAGCGGTGGAAAAATATTAATTTTTGCAAGCACTCCAAAAAATTTCGGATACGCAAATAATGAAATTTATTACAGAGAATTAACAGTTCTCGGTAGTTATTCACCATCTCCAAAGGATTTGGAAGATTCATACAACCTTTTAAAAGATGGTAAAGTAAATGTTCATGGAATTTCAACAATTTTTAACATAAATGATACACAAAAAGCTTTTGATGATACAATATCTAATAAAGTATATAAAGCATATATTAAAATAAGTGAGTGATTATGAAAGCAGTCAGATTTTATGCTCCTCAAGATATAAGGTACGAGGATGTTGATATAAGACCACCAAAACCGGGTGAAGTTGTTATACAAATAAAGGCCGCCCTAACTTGCGGAACAGATGTAAAAACTTACAGACGCGGACATCCTGTATTGATTAAAAAAGTTCCTTCAGGATTCGGTCATGAATTTTCAGGAATTGTGTATCAATTGGGCAAAGGTGTTGATAATGTTAAAGTTGGAGATAGAGTCGTTGCAGCCAATTCTGCTCCTTGCGGAAAATGTTTCTATTGCAAACACGAAGAATATAATTTGTGCGAAAACTTAGACCTTCTAAATGGTGCATACGCAGAATATATAACAGTTCCAGCAAGAATTGTAAGCAAAAATTTATTAAAACTACCTGAACATTTGAGTTTTGAAAAAGCTGCATTCTGCGAACCTTTGGCAAACGTTGTGCACGGTGCTGCAAGAACCGAAATAAAACCGGGACAAAGCGTTGGTATAATCGGAATCGGACCTATCGGATTAATGTTTGCAAGAGTTGCAAAACTACAAGGAGCAAGAGTAATTGTTGCAGGAAGAAATGAAATAAAATTAAAACTTGCAGAAGAATTTGCTCATGCGGATGAAATTGTCGATTTAAAAAAATATCCAAACCCTGAAGCTATTTTTAGAAATTTTTCCGATGAAAATAAAGGCCTTGATGTTGCTGTTGAATGTGTCGGTTTACCTGAAATTTGGGAACGTATATATGCTTGCGTTAGACCTGGTGGAACAGTTCACTTCTTTGGCGGATGCAAAAGCGGTTCTACAATTAATTTAGACACGACGAAAATGCACTACGGCGATATTAGGCTAATGAGTGTATTTCACCACACACCGAAGTACTTCCGTGAAGCATTAAGATTAATAGCTAGCGGCGATATTGAAGTTGAAAAGCTTATTACAGACAGACTTGGACTGCAAGACGTAGAATACGCCATGCAACAACATATCGAGGGTAAAGCTATTAAATTTTTGATAACACCTTAGTGATTTTTTACAAATCTACGGAATATTTTTGCAAAAATTCCGTCAGAGCCTAAAAAGTCTAAGGTAATTTCAATACTTTTAGCTTCTTTCCATAGTTTGATGATAGCATTAGAAGTTTTTTTGACCTCAAAAATTTCTGCTGCTAACATTTTTGTGTTAAAATCGTTTGACAACATAAATTCTCTCTTTACTTTCGACCAAAATAAGGATACCATGCAATTTGCATGCTCGACTCCTCTGAATGGAGGATATAAAAATTTTTAAGAAACATAATTTGAAATTTTTACAAAATGTCTTAAATATATACTCGTAAAAAATCTCAAAACTTTGCCATACAAATTTAAACTTGACATCTTCAACAATTTTCCATCCCCACAAATAACAGTTACAGAGTTTTCCTCATCAGATTTATCAACAATGAAACCAATTTCCGTTTTGTTTGTATTGTTTTCCAATATTTCCACACGGTAAGGATTTGGAGAGAAAAAAACTTTGTTGTAAGAAAAATACGTTTTCGACCACGGATGGAAAGCTCGAATATGATTATAAATTTCTTGTGCAGATTTAGTAAAATCTAACATAATATCATCACGTGTAACTTGTGGATAATATGTTGCTCTCTGTTCACTTTGTTCAACAGGAATAATAAAATCATCTGCCAGTTGATTTAATAGTTCCGTTACTGCACTTCTTGCCGTTAAAACCGTCCTTTCTCTTAATTCTTTTCCTGTATCATCAGGTTTTATTTCAATAGATTTTTGCAATAAAATAGCACCGGCATCCAATTTTTCACTCATCAGATGAAACGTAATACCTGATTTTTCTTCTCCATTCCAAATTGTTCTTAAATAAGGATTTGGACCTCTGTATTTTGGTAACAACGATGGATGAACATTAATCATTGCAATTTTAGGAAGTTGAAGAATTTCTTTTTTTAATTTTTCTGCCCAAGTCCCAACTATTACAATATCCGGATTTAATTTTAATAGTTCTTTTTTAAATTTTTCGGAATTTGCACTTTTGGATTTCATCTCAGGCAAATTATAACTTTTTATATAATTATATTCTCTTGACGGAAATAAAAAATCCTTAATTTTCTGATATATAGAACAAGTTTTTATATTTTCATATCTTAAAACACCAACTATTTTACACTTTGCATCTGATACTCCTGCAATTAAATTTGCAAGCATATCGCTATGACCTAATATTACAACTCTAAACATTCAATATCCTTTTTTATCTGCGTTTTTAATTCTACCAGAGAATCAAACTTTTTTTCATCCCTTATTTTATTTAAAAAACTAACTTTTATTTCTTTTCCATAAATATCATCATCAAAATTCAATATATGAACTTCTAATAATTTCTTAGTATCATTTGTAACAGTGGGTTTTAAACCGTAATTTGCAATTCCTATATAGTTTATATTATCGACCTGAACTTCAACCGCATAAACACCTTTGGGCAACTCTATCACATCATTTTGAAATAATAAATTTGCAGTTTTAAAGCCTATTGTCCTACCTATTTGTGCACCATGTATAACCGTATTTTTTATATAGAATCTATATCCCAACATAATATTTGCAAGGTTAATATTCCCTGATAGCAAAGCCTCTCTGATTTTAGAAGAACTCACAACACCTTCTTTAATTTCTATTGGAGAAACTTCCAAATATTTATAACCGTATTTTTCTTGCATTAATCTTAAATAATCAGCATTTCCGCTTTTATTATACCCAAAATAATGGTTATAACCTGTTGTTATTGCTTTCGGACTTAAAATATTTACCAAGTTTTCCAAATAATCTTTAGCTATTATTTTTGAAAATTCTTCATCGAAATTCAATAGATATAAATAATCAATCCCTAAAGATTCAATTTTTTCTATTTTTTCAGATTGAGTAAGGATGTATTTTGTATCTATATTTTTAATAACTTTTGCCGGAGAATCTTTAAAAGTAATAAGAGCTGATTTTAAACAATTATTTTTTGCATAAGAAACACCCGTATTTATGACCGCTTTATGTCCTCTGTGAATTCCATCAAAAAAGCCTAAAATAACGGATAAATTTTCTTGCTTATTTAACTCCGTAAAAATTTCCATAAAAACATTATATTATAAATTAAAATAAATACATAAAATTTATTTTTCATGATAAAATTATTTCAAGGAACAAGCTCATGAGAATATTCGAGGTTAAAAATAACCTAGTAAAGATTTTTTATGAAACAAGTGATAACTTATTTTTATCCGGTTTTGTAATGATTAAAGACAGCAGGGAGTCCTACATAGGACAAATCATGCACATGGAATCAAGCAAACACGGAAATGTTGCCATTGCAAAAATAATTTTTAACATAACCCCTGATGGAATTATTACATCATATTCAGGCACAATACCTGCAATTAACAGTGCTATTTCAAACATTAATTCAAATGATTTTCTAAAATTAATCCAAGGTCAAACTCCAATATTAATTGGAGAATTTATTGAAAATGACCTGCTTGTTTCACTTGACAAAAGTCTTTTGGAAAATAAACTTGTTATCTGTTCGGAAAGTCAAGAAAATTCTGATTTAATTATCAAAACTTTGGACAGACAAATACGAAATTATGGGAAAAAGACTATAATTATTGATACAGATGGAGAAAGTATATTTGGAACAAATAATTTTGTTTTAGGTGAGAATTTCCACCTGCCAATCAATAATCAACTTATAAATTTCATTTACGAAAAAGGTCTTGATTTTAAAAGTGCAAGAAGCAAAGCAATATTGCAAGAAACTTTTTTAGATATTCAATATTATCTTTCAAGCCTTGAAGAACCTTACGTTCCGGTAAATAAGTTTATTGATATTTTAGAAAAACAATACGAAAAATCAAAATTGCCGGAGCTTGTTTTGCTTAAAAATGCCTTGATAAAATTCGATCAAGCCGGAATTTTCGCAAATAATATATTGGAATACAAAGAATTATTTGATTCTCTTCTGAACAATCAAATAACTTCCGTTGACATATCAAATGTAGATGAAACTATCCAAAGAGAAGCAATTTCATACGTTTATAACCTAGTACAAGAACTTTCTGACGAGTATTATATATTCATTAAAACTAATAACGAAAACTCAGATAAAAAACTTTTAAAACAAATATTCTCAAATAAAAAAGCATTTACCATAATAACTTGTTCTTATACATACAAATATTTGACAGAATTAAAGAAAATTGCAAAAAATTTAATTTTGTTCACTCCACTATTGCAACAACAAGATTTTGCAAGTTATAACACACTATTGTCAACATTGGGCAGATCTGAATTTGTTGTATATGGTCAAGCGACACAATTTATGCCGCTAATAATAAAATTATCCGACCGAGTTAAAATTATGAGTGCACCACCACAAACAGTTTTGACACCGGAAGATACCCAAAAAATAATACAAAAACAACTGAGAGAACAACAAGAAAAACAAGAATCGGAGAAATTGCAAAAAGAAGCATTCACTCAGCAACAACAAATGTCGCAACAAATGCTTCAACAACAAATGTCGCAGATGATTTACCCACAAGTAATGCCATATCAGCAAAATCCACAGATATTCTATCCGCAACAGCAACCGATTTTTCAACAACCACAAATGTTTGCTCCAAATCCATATATGAATATGGTAAACCCTTATGTGCAAAATCCTTATGTACCAAATCAACCATACATGCAACCCCCATTTGTAAACCCAATGATGCCGCAAACAAACCCTATCTCACCGACACAAAATTCGGCTTTACAACAACAAATACCACAACAAATGCAACAACCTGTTCAACCTCAACAGACACAAAGTTTTCAACAGCCACAAACAAATATTGCACCACAAGAATCTAAAACTGAAGAAAAACAAATTTTTAAAGCAATTGAACCTCAAGAAATGCCTATTGAAAATAATTTTGAAGAACAAAATCAAAATAACCAAGTTGAAAATTCAGGCATAATAGATACTTCTCAATTTGAACAAACAAATCAACTTACAGAAGAAGATTTAGATACAATTCAAGATGTTGATTTATATGAAAATGAACAACAAACACCGGAAATTATTGAAGAAGTTCCGCAAGAAAATATTCAAGAAGATGATTCTTATTTAGATGAAATTCAACCTGATGAAAATGATATAGAAAATAATGTTCAAGAAATTGCAGAAGAACAAGAAACAGATTTTAAAACGCAATATAATATTACTGAAGAAAGTTTAAAAGAACCTGAAACAGTACCTGTGTATCCTGCGAACACAGGTTCCAACACAAATATAAATTTTGAAAAAGGCGATGTTGTTATTCATCATCAATTCGGTAACGGCAGAATTGAAAAAATAATCAATTACGGTAATAAAAAACTTTGTTCGGTGTATTTTGAAGGAGTCGGAAGAAGGCTTTTAGATCCAACTCTTTCTGAAATAAAGAAAGTAGATTAAATTTTCGGATAAAATAAATCATGCAAGAGAAAAAAATAAAAACTAAATATAATAGAAAGTTTGCATTAATACTCGAACTTATTATTTGGTTTTTATTTTTAATTTTGGCATTTTGCGGTTTTTATGCTCACAAATACTACGTAAATCATAATTATAGCCGTTACCAACTATTTTTACAAGACGTTGATGGAATTATCGTAGGCTCTCCTGTAAAAATGCTTGGAATTCCTATTGGATACGTAAAAAACTTAAAACCTATAAATGATACTGTTTTTGTAGATTTTATTCTTACTGAAAAAGGTATGAAAATACCAAAAGGTTCGGTTATAACAGTTGAATTTTCAGGGCTTGCAAGTTCAAAATCTTTGGAAATATATCCCCCTAAAACAGAAGTTCCAAAAGATACTCCTGTTCTTGTAATACAGCAACCACGAAGGCTTGGTGCTGCTTTAGGATTATTAGATGAAATGTTCCATAAAATTGGTCAAATAATATTCACATGTACACGATTCGGAGAAGAACTGGCAAGTGAAATAAACAATATAGAAAAGCTTGATAGTAATATTTCTGAAAATACCAAAAATAAAAAATTACCAAAAGAAAGTTTACAAAATATAGAACAATTTATTGATGAAAAGCAAAAATTTTTTGATAAAAAAGCAAAGAGGTATGAATAATGAACAAAAACATGATTAGAGTAATTGAAAACCCTGTTATTTTACAAAATTTATGCACCATGCGTAACAAAAATACGGATAGTCAGGGTGTAAGAATTGCAACAAGAAAAATTACAAGGGTACTTTTATATGAAGCTTCCAAAAATTTACCATTAGTAGAAAAAGAAATAGAAACACCAATTGTAAAAACAACCGTTAAAACAATTAAAGATGATATAAATATTATAATTTCACCAATTTTAAGAGCAGGACTTATTTTTACCGATGAAGCAATTGATATATTGCCACAAGCTTGTATAAGACACATTGGTATGTATAGAGATGAAGAAACATTAAAACCTATTTGGTATTACAACAAAGTTCCAATGGATGCACCAAATCCGGAAAACTTCTATATTTATATTACTGATCCGATGCTTGCAACAGGTAATTCATTGATTGAAGCAATAAGATTATATGCAAATAAGAAAATACCTATTTCTCACATAAAATGTATTTGCATAATGGCTGCTCCTGAAGGTATTGAAAATATACAAAAAGAATTCCCTGATGTAGAAATTATAACTGCATCAATTGATGATCATATCAATGAAAGAGGATATATTGTTCCGGGTATGGGTGATGCAGGGGATAGAATTTTTAACACTTAATTGATACTATAAATTTAATAATATGCCAGAATCAAGAGTTTGTATATATTACAAACTCTTGATTCATTATTATAACAAAACTGTAATATTCATGTCATAGATTATTAAATAGTATATAATGTTTTATTATTAGGGAAGGTATTGATTTATTTTGAAAAAGTTAAAGGGTATATTATTGTCAATAATAATAACATCTATGGCATTTGCAAATTGTGCTTATGCTGTTGTTGAAAGCACTCCTGATACATCAACCCCAAATAAAAAAGAAAAAATTAAAAAAAATAAAACTAAAGATATTAAATTAGAACACGAAATTAAAAAGTTTGAAATAAAAGAAAATGCAACATTATCACTTGATGATTGTATAAAAATTGCACTTGAAAATAGTCCTAATATAAGAAAATATAAGGACTTAGTTTCGGTTGCAAATTCTTTAATGGGACAGTCAAAATCATCCTACTTTCCATCCCTAAATCTTGGCACAGGATATTCCGGAGATTACCAAAATCTTAGCGGAATTACTTCGGATTTTGAAAATTCATATAGAATTAACGCTTCAATAAGTCAATTACTATTTAGTTTCGGCAAAGTAAATTCTCGAGTAAAAAAAGCTAAACTAAACAAAATTGCAGCAGATTTTGATTTAAATTATGAAATTATAAAAACTATTTTCAACGTCAAAACAAATTATTATGCAGTTTTAGCAGCGTTAGCCAATATAAAAGTTCAAGAAGCAAATATTTTAGTAAATGAAAGACAATACCAACAAACAAAGGCATATTTTGAAGAAGGTTTAAAATCAAAAATAGACTTGGTCAATTCAGAAGTTTATTTGAGTAGTGCAAAAATAAACCTTGTTAATGCACAAAACACATATAATCAAGCAGTTATTGCTTTGAATAACTCTATGTATGTCGATGTTGCACCAAAATACAATATCGAAAAAACAGAAAACTTTCACTTTGATAACAAATATGCACAAGTTGAATTACAACACACAAAACAAGGTGCAGAAAAATTTGTAGCACCATCACTTGCTAATGGTGCGGTTTATCAAACTTCTGTTCAAAAAAATGAATTATTAAAAGAAGATTTTAAAATAATTCCATTTCCGTACACAATGGAAGAATCCATAGCTTTAGCACAAGAAAATCGACCTGATTTAAAATCTTATATCGCAGCAAGAGAAGCTTTAAAGCAAGAACTTACTTATCAGAAAAGACAATATTTACCTGATTTAAAAGCACAAGGCGGCTATGGGTACAATGCCTCCAACATAAATGTTAGCAGTTTTTCTATTCAAGGTACATTGAATTTTCCAACAATAAATATAATGGACATTAAATGTAAAATTGATGAAGCAAAAGCAAGACTTGATATCGCTGATAATGCAGTTAATCAATTATCTAAAGACATCCATTTTAATGTACAAAAAGCATACGTTAATATGTTACAAAACGAAAGGAAAATACCTTTAACAGAAGTTGCCGTAAGACAAACATTTGAAAATCTTGAACTTGCAATGGGAAGATACGAAGTAGGTTTAGGTAATTTTTTAGAAGTTCAAGATGCGATAGTAAATTACAATACAGCACAAGAAAGTTACGTTGAACTAATTTTTAACTACAATGTTTCTCGTGCAAAATTAGAATTAGAAATTGCAAAATTAGACGAAAAATATAAAGATATTAACAATAATCAAAAAGAAACAAAAAAGAAAAAAGCATAAAAAACAACATAAGGAAAATAAATGAACAAGAAAAAAACAATAATAATTTCATTATCAGTAATAATTTTATTACTCTTGCTGGTTAAATTATTTTTTATACCATCATCAAAATATGAAACAGCAAAAGCGAAACTACACACAATCTCACAAGTTGTAGAAGCATCCGGAACAATTAACCCTGTTAATACAGTAAGCGTCGGTTCAACAGTATCCGGATTAATGATGGAAGTTTACGTTGATTTCAACTCGCAGGTAAAAGCAGGACAACTAATTGCAAAAATGGACACAAGCCTACTACAAGCTAATGTTGATAAGGCAAAAAGTAATTATGACAAACAAAAAGCAATTACAGATAACAGTTTAAAAACATATAATCGTTGTAAAAATCTTGTTGCCAGAAATTTTATGGCAAGAAGTGAATTAGATGCAGCTCAAGCAGATTATTTATCTAATAAAGCTCTTTTGAATGCGGCTAAAGCAGACTACGAATATGCAAAAACACAGTGTTCTTTTGCCTATATTTATTCTCCGGTTGACGGAATTATCGTAACACGTAATGTAGATCCGGGACAACCGGTTGCAGCAAGCTTTCAAGCTCCTGAACTATTCACAGTTGCAAGAGATTTAAAAGAAATGCAAATTGAAGTAAATGTATCTGAAGCAGACATCGGAAAAATTAAAGAAGGACAAGAAGTTGACTACACTCTTGACGGCTATCCTGATGAAGTTTTTAAAGGAAAAGTATCACAAGTTAGAATATCTCCAACAACCGTATCAAATGTTGTTACATATACAGTTGTTGTAAAAGTTGACAATGAAGATTTAAAACTAAAACCGGGTATGACAGCTAATGTTTCTATTATTACAACAAAAAAAGAAAACGTATTATGTATTCCATCAATTGCCTTGAAGTTTTCACCTGTTGTAAAAGGCGAAATAAAACGCTATGAAACGCAAGGTGTATGGATTTTACAGGGCAAAAAACCTATAAGAGTAGAAATTGAAACAGGTGCAAGCGATGATTCGTTTACAGAAATAACAAAAGGAGATATTTCTGAAGGCGACAAAGTCATTGTCGGAACAATTGATAAAAAATCCAAAAGAGGAAAACAAGGCAATAGACCACCAATGAGAATGTTTTAATGGCACTAATAGAAGTACAACACGCAATAAAGACTTATGCAAGTGGAGAAGCTGCATTCAACGCACTTAATGATGTTTCTCTAACTATTGAAAATGGGGAATTCGTTGCAATTATGGGTGCCTCTGGTTCAGGCAAGTCAACATTTATGAACATGCTTGGAACACTTGATAAACCGAATTCTGGAACATATTATCTTGATGGGATTGATGTTCTCAATGCAGACAGTGATTATCTTTCAACAATTCGAAACGAAAAATTAGGTTTTGTTTTTCAAGGTTTTAATTTAATTTCAAGAACATCAGCAATTGACAACGTTGAATTACCAATGATATACAAAGGTATTGATGAAGAAACACGCCATAAAAAAGCAAAAGAAGCTTTAAAAATAGTAGGTTTAGAAAATCGAGAACATCACATGCCAAATCAAATGTCTGGCGGACAACAACAAAGAGTTGCAATTGCAAGAGCAATTGTAAACGATGCACCGCTTATACTGGCAGATGAACCGACAGGTAATTTGGATACAAAAACAAGTATTGAAGTTATGAACTTTTTCTGTGAACTAAATGAAAAACATAGTAAAACAATCGTTTTAGTTACTCACGAACCTGATATTGCAGAATTTTGCAAACGTGTAGTTAAATTCAAAGATGGAAATATTATTTCCGATGAGGTGAAAAGATGATAGACTTAAAAACCACCTTAAAAATAGCAATAAATTCACTTAAAATAAACAAAATGCGTTCTGCCTTAACCAGTTTGGGGATTATTATAGGTGTAAGTGCAGTAATTATAATGCTTGCAGTCGGAACGGGTGCAAGGGAAAAAATTGCAAAAGATATGGAATCAATGGGTAGCAACCTTCTTATGATACGTTCTGCATCGGCAAAATCAGGCGGAGTTAGAATGGGTATGGGAACAAGACCTACTCTTACACTTAAAGATGCAGAAGCCATCGAAAAAAAAGCAACAGGAGTACTTGCAATTGCACCATATTCAAGTGAAGCAAAACAATTAACTTTTGGAAATCAGAATTGGTCAACATCTGTTGGCGGAACAACCGCACCTTATTTATATATAAGAAATTATGAAATTGAAGCCGGAAGAAATTTTATTCCTGAAGATATAAAAAACAATACAAAAGTTACAATTATAGGCAACACTGTTGCAAGCGAACTTTTTGGAGATATGAATCCGATAAATAAAACCATTCGTATCGGAAACATTCCATTTAAAGTTATCGGGCTATTAAAAACAAAAGGTCAATCAGGAATGGGACAAGACCAAGACGATTTAGTTTTTATTCCAATTACAACAGCACAGAAAAAAGTTTTCGGAACAAATTTTCCGGGAACTGTTAATATGATTACCGTAAAAGCACAAGATGATGAAATTATAGAAAAAACACAAAATGATATTGAAGAAATTTTGAAATATCGTCATCATATTGGAAAAACTCAAGATAACGACTTTGAAATAAGAAATCTGGCACAAATGCAAGAAACTATTAAATCTTCAGCAGCTGCAATGTCCTTATTGCTTGGTTCTATTGCATTTGTTTCTTTAATAGTAGGTGGTATCGGTATTATGAATATTATGCTAGTATCTGTTACAGAAAGAACAAAAGAAATCGGTATAAGAATGGCTATTGGAGCGAAAGCAAATGACATTCGCATTCAATTTTTAATAGAATCTTTTCTTCTATCAATGATTGGCGGATTAATTGGCGTTTTGATAGGCTGTGTAATTTCAGGAATAATTGGACTCTTTGGAGTTATGACGGTATCTGTTTCAGCATTTTCAATATTTTTATCACTTGGATTTTCCGGAATGGTTGGAGTCGGATTTGGCTATTACCCCGCATACAAAGCCTCTTTATTAAACCCTATTGAAGCATTGCGATACGAATAACATTTTAATAAATATTAGACAGAATTTTTGAAAATTTAGAAAAGAGAACATTGAAATTAAATATTGGGGCTAGCCTACATTTCTTAAAAACTTCGATACAACATCTTTACTTCGATTTCTATAAGTATGTGATGGTAGTTAACAGCTACCGCCCCTTATTTATCTTATAACATATTTTAAAATGTTTTCAACCCTTTGTAGTAGTGTAACATATATAAAAATAAATTCATTTTCTTTTACTTGTCATTGGAAACAATTACTGATCCGATTCTTCATGACCTTTTAATAATTTTTCAAAATCAGACGGTTTTAGATTCTGAACAAAGCTTTTGAATTCTTGAGCTTCTTCTTCATCTTTAGATGGGTCTGTTGAAACTGCACCCGTTGCCAAAACACTTGCTGCTACATATATTGGTGCATCTACCCTGATTGCAACAGCAATAGCATCAGATGGACGACAATCTATACGAACTTCATCTTCACCTTCTTTTGTTAAAACCAAAGATGCAAAGTAAGTATCTTTTTCAACATCATCTATTTCCGCTTTTTCAAGAGTATATCCTGTTTTTTCAATAATATTAATAATTAAATCGTGTGTCATTGGACGAAGCACTTGCAAATTCTCAATTTTTCTAATAATTGCACTTGCCTCGGCAGAACCAATCCATATCGGTAAAGCTTTTCTATTATCTTTATCGTGCAATACAACTATTGGAGAACCTGTTCTTGTATCAAGAGCTATACCCATAACACGCATTTCAATCATTATAAAAACCTCTCATTATCGTTATTTTCATTTTCATTTAATATTATATCATCAATTTTATTTTTGTTAATAGTAACCACCTTGGCAGCTATAATTGCAGTTATTGGTACACAAGTAACCAATGCTATACTACCTATTAATGCAGATGAAATTTCCGTAACAACTTGATTTAGGTTAAAAAACTTTTGCAAATCAATATTTTGTGATAACAGAACCAACGGCAAAGATCCACCCAAATATACTAATATCAAAGTATTTGCCATTGTTCCTATAATATCTTTACCAACATTCATGCCGGAAAAGAACAATTCTTTAGGTGTTAATTTTGGATTTAAAACATAAAATTCATTAATACTGCTTGCAATAGACATGCCTGTATCCATAACAGCACCAAGAGTTGCGAGCATCATAGATGCTGTTAAAATACCTTTAAAGTTTAAATTAGGATCTGCTTGATACAAAAACATTGTTTCTTCGCAACAAAAACCTGTCAATCTTGCAAACTTTATTGTTAAAAGCGATAAGCAAGATGCGATAATCAAACTTCCGACAGTTCCTAATATTGCGGATGTGCTTTTTTTATTAAATCCACCAACAGTGTACATTGTAACAGCTGTTGAAATCAAAGAAACTATTAAGGTAGCAATAATAGGACTAAAACCATATCTTATCGCAGGAGCTAAAACAAATAATATAAGTAATACCGTTACAAATATTGAAACAAAACTGGATAGACCTTTCTTTTTTCCAATGAATATTAACAATCCGCCAAATAAAAATACTAAGACATAAACAAAATCTGTTCTTTTAATATCTGCAATAAAGTAATCTACAATATCAGACCCCTGTTCTAATTCAGCATGAAGAATCACTTTATCGCCCTTTTTTAAAAAGATATCGTAATAAGGATTATTGGTAATCATATTATCAATAATCGTTGTTTGCCCCTTAAATTCACCCGTCAAAAGCTTTACGGTTACAATTTGTTTAACTTGACTTTTTTCGGAATATGTTTGATCAATATCTTCATATTCTATTTTTTCAACACGACCAATTTCAGAGTTTAAATTTTTATCTTCATTCGGACTTGCTAAAATTGGCATAGCAAAAATTATAAAAAATATAAAAATCAAGAATATTTTTTTCATATTAATCTCCAAAAAGACTCTGCTGTGAAGAAAAATTCTTTATACCAAGATGCCTGTACCCTTGAGGTGAAACTTTTCTACCTTGAGGAGTTCTTTGTAATAATCCTATTTGTAATAAATACGGCTCACATACATCTTCCAATGTTCTAATATCTTCACCTAATGCAGCAGCAAGAGTGTTAATCCCAACAGGACCTCCGTCATATTTTTCTATAATCAAATTTAACAAAGCTCTATCTGTTGAATCTAAACCATATTCATCAATTTTTAAAGTTTTTAAAGAATCTTTTGCAACATCTTCTGTAATTTCACCATCATATTTTACTATTGCAAAATCTGAAACTCTTTTAACCAAACGATTTGCAATACGTGGAGTTCCTCTTGAACATTTCGCAATAACATTTGCCCCTTCATCAGTAATTTGAATATTTAAAATACTTGCCGTTCGCTTTATTACATGTGATAATTCTTCAAACGTATAAAATTGAAGTCGATGAATTATACCAAATCTATCTCTTAAAGGTCCTGATAATTCACCTGCTTTTGTCGTTGCTCCAATTAAAGTAAATTTTGGCAGAGGCAAACGCATTGTTTTGGCTGTTTGGCTTTTACCGGTTGACATATCAAGATAGAAATCTTCCATTGCAGGATACAATATTTCTTCAGCAACCTTATTTAAACGATGAATTTCATCAATAAAAAGTATTTCTCCACCTTTCAAAGACATTAAAATACCTATAATATCTCTTGGACGTTCCAATGCCGGTGCAGAAGTAATCCTTAACTCAGCCCCCATTTGCTCTGCAACAACGCCCGCTAGTGTGGTTTTGCCTAATCCCGGAGGGCCGTAAAATAACATGTGGTCAAGATTTGTTTCTCTTTTTTTTGCAGCTTCAATTGAAACTTTTAATGTTTCTTTTAATTCAGTCTGTCCAATATAATTTTCAAAGGTTTTTGGTCTTATTGAATTTTCAAAAGTTTTATCATATTCAATTGTTTCTGTTTTTACAACAGGATTCTTTTGAATATTTTTTTTAAATGAATCATCATCTGATATAATTGCCATAATTTTATAATAGCACAAATTTTGCCTTGAGTGTAAATATTTGTACGGAAATTTAAAACAAATTGAACAAGAATCATATTTGAAGTAAAATTAAATAATAAAAGAAAGGGAATATATGAAAGCAGTAGTTTTTGACGAAACACTTAAATTAGATAACAACTATGAAAAACCAATTCCACAAAAGGGTGAAGCATTAATAAGAGTATCTCTTGCCGGAATTTGTAACACAGATTTTGAAATTACAAAAGGATACATGGGATATAAAGGCATTCTCGGACACGAATTTGTAGGTGTTGTAGAAGATGTAAATTCTGATGATAAAAGTCTTGTAGGTAAAAGAGTTGTTGCAGAAATCAGTTATGGTTGCCACAAACCTGATTGCGAATGGTGTAATCAAGGTCTTGTAAGACATTGCCCTGATAGACATACAATAGGAATTTGGAAAAAGGACGGCTGCTTTGCTGAATACTTAACTCTACCAACAGAAATTTTATTTGAAGTTCCTAATAATGTTTCAAATGAACAAGTTGTATTTGTAGAACCACTTGCCGCTGCTTGCGAAATTGTCGAACAGTTACACATTCAACCAATACAAAAAGTTTTGGTTCAAGGTGATGGAAAATTAGGATTGACAACAGCACTATGCTTAAATGCCTACAATTATGATGTTACGTTAGTAGGCAGACACCAAAACAAACTGGATATTGCTCAAGCACAAGGTGTTAAAACTATTCTTTCAAAAGATTTGGAAGTTACTCCAACTTGGGACATTGTTGTTGAAGCAACAGGCTCTATCACAGGTTTTGAAAATGCTATGGCCTTAACAAAACCTAGAGGAACTTTAGTTTTGAAAAGCACAGTTGCCGGAAGTAAAGAAATTAATCTTGCACCGATTGTAATTAATGAAATAACTGTTTTAGGTTCACGCTGCGGACAATTTAAACCGGCATTAAGACTTTTAGAAAACAACCGAATTGATTTCAAACCGCTAATTTCAGGTATTTACAGTGTAGATGATGCAATTGAAGCATTTGAAAAAAACAAAGAAAAAGATACCTTAAAAATTCTTTTGAAATTTGATTAATAAATATATTTAAACTAGAATAAATTTATGCGTAAGATTATTAGATTTTTAAAAAGACTAAGATATTTAGACAAATACATTTTGGCACAAGTTATAGAAATGTTCTTGATGGGTGTATGTATTTTTACTGCAATTATTTTTGCATCAGATACATTTATCACCTTAATTAAACAAATCTCAATGTATGGAATTCCATTCAAAGTTGCATTGATGATGATTATTTTAAACTTACCGTCTGTATTTGTAATGACAATACCTATGGGTGTATTGCTCGCAACAGTAATGACATTAAATAAACTGAGTCTTTCTTCGGAAATAACCGTAATGCGTTCTTGTGGTATTGGGTTAAACCGTATTGCAAAACCTATTTTTATATTTGCAATAGTAATGGCAATTACAAGTTTCTTTATTAACGAAACTATTGTACCTGCTGCGGCAAAACAATCCAAGGACTTAGCTTTGTGGGCATTTGGACAAAAAAATATTCCTAATGGAAAACAAAATTTTATTTTTAAAGAAATAAACGAATCTAAAGGTTTAAAAAGATTATTTTATGTTGGAAGTTGTGAAAACAACATATTAAAAAACATTACAGTTTTAGATGTATCAAAGGATGATACTATACAAGTTCTTCAATCTCGTTTTGGTACAACTTCTCCTGAAGGATGGGAATTTGATAAAGGTGCCATTTATACTGTTTCTGATGAAGGTAAAATATTGAATTCTACGATGTTCGAACATTCAGTAGCTCAATTTGGAATGGATTTATCAAAAGAGTTGGAAAAAAATGTTGCAAAAGAACAAAATTTTGTACAATTAATAAAATACTTAGCAACTACACCTAATCTGGAAAAAGAAGAAAGAAATTCATTATACATAGAACTACATGACAAAATTGCACTTCCAATTACAACAATTGTATTTGTCCTTATAGGTGTACCATTGGCCATTACACCGCCAAGAGTGAGATATAACAGAGGTTTTTTATTTAGTATATTAATTATATTTTTCTACTACTTAATAAGAGCCCTTTCAATTTCATTTGGAGAAACTGGAGTCTTAATTCCATTTATTGCAGCTTGGTTCCCAAACATAATACTAACTATTTGTGGTGCATTTTTATATTACAGAAAAGTTTATACAATCACCTAATAAAATTTGTCAATGGTTATATAATTTTGAACAATAGAAAAGACTCAATCCATTTTTATAGGTTGAGTCTTTTTGTTATTCTATTTTAAATTTTATTTCTTAATATTTTTCATTGTTGGGAATGCGATAACATCACGTATTGTTTGAGAGTTAGTTAATAACATAACCAATCTGTCAATTCCCATACCCATACCACCTGTTGGTGGCATGCCATACTCAAGAGCTTCGATAAAGTCTTCATCGATTTCCATAGCTTCATCATCACCGTTAGCTTTTGCAAGTGCCTGTCCTTCAAAACGTTTTCTTTGATCTATTGGATCTGTCAATTCAGAAAATGCATTTGCAATTTCCCATCCGTTAACACGAGTTTCAAAACGCTCTGTTAATCTTGGATTATCTCTGTGAACTTTTGCCAATGGAGATATTTCTAATGGATAATCAATAATGTGAACCGGTTGGATTAAATCAGGTTCTACTTTTTCTTCAAATACTTTATCAATTACTTTACCCCAGCAATCGCAATCTTCAGCATTTACACCAATAGATTTTGCTAAATCAAGTGATTGTTCAACAGTTTGACATGCCGCAAAATCAACACCTGTAACTTCTTGAATAGCACCAATCATAGTTTTTCTATCCCATGGAGGAGTTAAATCAATTTCATGTTCTCCATACTTAATTTTTGTTGTACCAAGAACTTCTTGAGCTACATAAGCTACAAGATTTTCTGTCAATTCCATCATATCATTATAATCTGCGTATGCTTGGTATAATTCAATCATAGTAAATTCAGGATTGTGCCTTGTATCAATACCTTCATTTCTAAAGCATTTCCCGATTTCATAAACTCTTTCTGAAACACCACCAACAATTAAACGTTTTAGATATAACTCAAGAGCAATTCTCATTGTCATATCCATATCTAATGCGTTATGATGAGTATTAAATGGTCTTGCGTTAGCACCTGATGCCACTGTTTGCAAGATAGGTGTTTCAACTTCAAGATAATTTCTCTTTGCTAAAAACTCTCTAATTTTAGAAATGATTAAACTTCTTTTTCTAAATGTATCACGAGTTTCTTCGTTTACAATTAAATCAACATATCTTTGTCTGTATTTAGTTTCAACATCAGTCAAACCATGAAATTTTTCAGGCAATGGTAAAAGAGCCTTACATAAAACGGTATAATCAGTCGCTTTTATAGAAAGTTCACCCCTTGGAGTTCTTCTGATTGTTCCTTTGAATCCGATAATATCACCAACATCAACTAATTTAAGTGTTTTAAATTTGTCTTCACCTAAATTTTGTTTATGTGAAAATATTTGAATTTTTCCGGTATCATCCTGCAAATCAATGAACATACCTGTATTTCTCATAGCCATGACTCTTCCTGCTACTGCATATTCGTCCTCTGTTTCTTCGCCTGCTGGAAGATCTTTGTATTTTTCTTGCAATTGTGAAGCGGTTGCTGTTTTATCGTACTTATAAGGATATGGATTAATACCCTTTTGTTCAAAATCTGTTAATTTTTGAACTCTGGCTTGTCTAATGTTCTCTTTTGGAGAAATTGATGTTTTGTTTTCTTCTTGTACTTGTGTCATTTCTTTTCCTTTATTTTCTTGTATAATTTATTTGTTTTTTTAAAATGGTTTTGCCATTGGAATTGGTGCTAATTTCGCATCATTTTCAGTTGATGAAGGCTGTTCTATTTTTATTTGTTTTACATCAACTTTTGGAACTGTCATATTATTTACATCATTTTTAATATCATTTCTGAATTTGGCTTTATTTTTAGCAACAGGAACAATTGCAGGTTCTTTTTCAATATCATCTACATCATTGTTCATTTCCAATTCTTTTTGTTTAGCTTCTTCTTTATTTTTTTGTTCTTCTCTATCAAATTCTTTTTTTGCATTTTCAGGTGAAATAATAACCGGTTTACCTTTCATTCTAAAAGCTTTTAGTTGAACGTCAGTGTAATCAAATTCTTTACTGCCGTATGGTTCTGTTGCAACTTTCATAATATCTTTCCATATTAAAGCAGGAACAGTACCACCTGTAAGGTTACCCATTTTTGTATTATCATCGTTACCAACCCAAACACCAGTAACAACATCAGGTGTGTATCCAAAGAATGTTGCATCTTTTGAATCATCTGTTGTACCTGTTTTTACAGCAGCAGGTTTACCAATGTTTGCAGCAACACCTGTACCACTTTGAATAACTGTTTTCATCATTGTTGTCATTGCAGCAGCTGTTTCAACAGCCATAACTTTTGTAGATTTTGCTTTTGGTGCAGTATAAATTATTTTACCTCTTGATGTTTCAATACTTTCAACAGCATAAGGTTCAACTCTGTATCCGCCATTTGAAAAAATACCGTATGCTCTAGTCATTTCAAATAATTTTACACCGTTTGAACCAAGTGCGATTGTATAGTCATATTCCAGTGGAGTTGTAATACCCATAACTCTTGCAAGTTGTATAACAGGTCTTATGCCTACATATTCAATTAATCTTGCGGCACAAACATTTGAAGATACCATTAAAGCTGTATATAAAGGAATTTCACCTCTATATTTATTTCCATAGTTTCTCGGTGCCCAATTACCGATTTTTACCGGCATATCCTGAATCATATCGTTTGGTCCAAGACCTTTTTCAATTGCAGCAGCATATACAAATGGTTTAAAAGCTGAACCCGGTGGTCTTATTGCTTGAGTAACACGATCAAATTGAGATTGTGTATAATCTTTACCTCCGGCATAAGCTAAAATTCTTCCATCTGTTGTATTAAAAGTAAAAATTGCAGCTTGTTGATTTGTCCCTGTTAATCCCCATCCATTCATATTTCTTAAAATAGCTTCATTTGCGGCAACTTGAGTTTTATAATCAAGTGTTGTTACAATTTTATAACCGCCTTGAGAGATATCAGTTTCATCAAATCCAAGCCTTTCCAATTCTTTCATCACATAATCACAAAAATATGGAGCTTTGTTAAATGTGTATAGCTGTGGCATAGAACTTAATTTAATAGGTTCCTTTTTAGCCCGTTTATATTGATCTTTCGTAATATAACGCATTTTATACATACGTCTTAAAACTTGATTTCTTCGCTGTTCAGCTTTCTTTTTATCATTAAATGGAGAATAAACTGATGGTGCTTGTGGCAAACCTGCGATTAGAGCTATTTCAGAAAGACTAAGCTCATTTATATGTTTATTAAAATATATTTGTGCTGCACCTTCGACACCGTAGGCACCTGAACCTAAGTAAACATTATTCAAATACATTTCCAAAATTTTATCTTTAGATATTGTTTTTTCAATTCTCGCAGCGATAATAAATTCTTTAATTTTTCTTGTAAAAGTTTTTTCATTTGACAAAAATAAAATTCTTGACAACTGTTGTGTGATAGTACTTGCCCCTTGAACAACATGTCCTGCCATAATATTTGCAAGAATAGATCGTCCAAGACTCATTAGGTCATATCCATCATGATGATAGAAATTTTTATCCTCTGTTGCAATAATAGCTTGAATTAATGTATCAGGAATTTCTTCCAAATCCACATTTTTAAATGTGTATGCTGTGAAAGTTTTTATAATTTCACCATCTTTAGAATAAAATTTTGTAATAATATTTGGTCTAAATTCTTCTAAATTGTTAATTGGAGGTAAAGTTCCCAAATAAAGTTTAAAAGATACAACTCCTGCAAATGCTACGGCGAATATGATACTTGCAAAGTATGCAATTGTAGAGCGTAACTTTGTATTTTTAGCTTTTTTTATTTGTTTTGGTACTATAAAATTATACATTTTTCTTGCCTTATATTATAATTTCTCTATAATATAATTATTGTATAAAAACCGAAATTGTAAACACCATGATAGATTTTATTGTATCATTTATAAACGAAATTCGCTCTTATTTTGTTGTAGAGAAGTTAACTTATGAGATTACAGGTGAATGTAAAAAATGCGGAAAATGCTGTAATCATATGTATAGTGTTGATACATATACAGAAAAAGAGTTTAAATTTATGCAGATTCTTTTTCCTGCGTATAGGAGATTTTATATAAAAGGAAAAGACGAGGACGGTAATTTAATTTTTGCATGCAAATTGGTTACAAAAGACGGATTATGTTCTGATTATAAGCACCGATTACCAATGTGTCGCAAATACCCTGCAAAAAAGGTTAAATTTTATGCAAAACTTCCTGATGGTTGCGGATATAAAATCAATAAAAAGGATTTTAAAGATTATTTAAAATAGTTACGGACAAAAAACTAAAAAGATTGAAGCTCTCTATATCCTACTTGTAAACATTATACAAATAATATATCTGCCTTTTAATTTAGTCCAAAATCCTTACACTGCCGCCAGTTTGTTGATCATAATTATTGTAGAAATAATTTCCTTTATCATCTTGCGTATAATTTTGATATCCGTAAGGATTTGTTCCATTATTCCAAAAATTATTGCTCCAAGTTGACGTATTTGGAGTATATCCTGTAACTTGACCTTTCCCAAAAAAGTTTATTATATTATTTTTCCATGACTTTTGTGGATAATAATAAGTATCATACGGAGAATTATAATAATTATAATATCTTTGAGCATCTAACATTCGTCTTTCTGCTTTTGTTAAAGGTCTTGGCGGAGGTAAAATGTTTTTGTTGTACGCATTCCAATTAGCCCAATTGTTGTAATTTGTATCTAATGGCGTATATGTTTTAAAACTTGAAGTTGCTGCAATTGCTTCAGGAATTAAAAACATTGATAACATAATTAAAATAATAAAATTTCTCATAATTTACTCCTTTTGTTGGAATTTTAGATGCAAATATAAAAATATACATTGCACAGGTGATTAGTTTAGGGTAAACTATTCTTATGAACAAACCCGAATTATTAATGCCGGCTGGTAATATTGAAAAATTAAAATATGCTGTAACTTATGGTGCAGATGCAGTTTACCTTGGAGTTGTTGACTTTAGTTTACGTGCAATGCGTAAAGGTGAACTTATTACAATGGAGAACTTGAAATCTGCAATTGACATGGCTCGAAATTTAGGTGCAAAAGCATACTTAACACTAAATATATTTTCTTTTAACGACGATATTCGTTTATTAGAAAGTGTTATGGATAAAATAAAAGATGCTAATCCTGATGCAATAATTTTGAGCGATTTTGGAGTGTTTAGACTTGTTAGAAAATACATGCCTGACATGCCAATTCATGTGAGCACTCAAACAAATACTTTAAATTATGAAGCAGTGAAGTTTTGGCAAGATTTGGGTGCAGTTCGTTCTATTCTTGCACGAGAATTGCCAATAAAAGATGTTGCAGAAATTAAACAAAAAGTTCCTGATATGGAATTGGAAGTGTTTGTTCATGGTTCACAATGTGTTTCTTTCTCAGGAAGATGCTTATTAAGCGACTACATGACCGATGGAGAAAGAAAAGCAAACCATGGAAATTGTGCTCAACCTTGCAGATGGAGTTATAAACTTGTAGAAGAAACACGCCCAGGACAGTATTACGAAATCGAACAAAATGAACGTGGTACGCATATTTTAAGTCCAAAAGATTTATGTTTAGTTGAATATTTACCTCAATTAATTGATGCAGGTGTTGATTCTTTAAAAATTGAAGGAAGAACAAAAAGTTTGTATTATGTTTCTGCCGTAACTAAAGCATATAGAAACGCTATTGATGAAGTTTTATCAGGAAAAACTGATGATTTACACAAATATTTTCTTGAGCTTAAAAAAGTAGGAAATAGAGGTTATACTCAAGGTTTTTATTTGGGAAATAACAACTCGGAAAGTTACAGTTATGATATATCAAAAGGTTTAGCAGGAGCAGACTTTTTATGTGAATTCTGGGATAAAAAAGAAGACAGTTATCTTGTAAAAACAAAAAATAAATTTTTAAAAGGTCAGGAAATAGAAATTATAACACCTGATGAACAATACTTTACTCATGCAACTGAAATTATCAGCGATAAAACAAAAGAAGAATTGGAAGTTGCAAATACAAACGATGAACTTTGGATAAAATTTGAAAGAGCACCAAAAAATTACAAGTATGCTCTTGCCAGAACGAAGGAGATAAAAAACGATGATACTACGTCCTAATGAAAATTTAAAAAACATTTATGAAATAACTCCGGAAATGTTAAAAAAAATGGGAGTGAAACTTCTGTTATTAGATTTAGATAGTACTGTAATGCAATCTAAAACTGGAGTTTTTACAAAAGAAACTTTAGAATGGTTTGAAAAATTTAATAAAGATTTTTACATTGCAATTGTAACAAATAATCATTCTCAAGATTATTTAGACAGAGTAAACCTTGCATCCCCTTACAAAGTTTATTGGGGTGCAGGAAAACCATCACCAAAAGTTTTGAAAAAAATTATAAAAGGAATGTACGTAAAACCTAATGAAGCTGTTTTTGTAGGAGATAGACCTCTAACGGATATTTTGGCAGGCAAACTTGCCGGAACAAAAACTATTTTAGTTGGTTCAATCAATCCTAATGAAAATATTGCAACGAAATTTGTAAGATTTCTTGAACGATTAACCATCTGCCCATTTTAAGATAAGGATCAGACTATGTTTAATAAAATAAAAAAAGTGGCTTTTACACTTGCAGAAGTGCTTATTGTAATAGGAATTATAGGTACTGTATCTGCATTAACGGTACCAAATCTACTTAATGCATCAGGAGATAGTGAAAAAATTACTAAACTAAAAATCACTTATTCGACACTGGATGAAGCATTCCAAAGAGCAACTTCTAAATACGGAAATATTAATACTTGGTGCATTGGTGCAGGAAATTCTGAAACATGCGAACTAAGATTTGCAAATTATTTTATAAAGCATTTGAAAATCAGTAAAGACTGTCTTTCTGACGTAACTACCGGCATTAATAATGGAGGCTGTTTTACAGGACATTATCATCACGATTTAATGGATAACGTAGACAATTATAATTTAATTAACAGAGAACCTAAAATAATACTACAAAATGGAGTTTCTGTTGCATTTCATATAGAAAATTCTTCATGCAATATAGTAAATGGAAATATTGATGATATCTGTGGAGAAATTTATGTAGATGTTGATGGACCTAACAGAGGTGCATACACATGGGGTAAAGATTTATTTCGTTTTTGGTTAACAAAAAGAGGAGTTTTACCTGAAGGATTAAACGGAGAAACAGATGGAAGTTCAAGTGATATAAAAATAACATGTTTTAAATATGGTTTTTATTGCTCATCATGGGTTATTAAAACAGGGAACATGGACTATTTAAAATCCACTAATTATTCAAGCCATCCCGGATTATGTCCAAATGGTTCTACTCAACTTTCTTGGGAAGTAACATCTTGCAAATAAATTAACTTTTCAGCTCTTTACTTATTACTTTATTTTAAGTATATTGATTTTATGAAAATTGTAATATACGGTGCAAGTGAATATGGCTACCTGATAGCAAATGAATTTTATCAAGAAAATGATGTAACTATTATTGATAAAGAATCAAATAAAACTGATGAAATTGATAAATTGGATATCAGTTTTATTGCTGGTATTGCAGGAGATATTGAGGTTTTAAAACAAGCAAACATAAAAGATGCAGATGTATTTATTGCTTGCACAATGGAAGATGAAGCAAATATCGTAGCTTGCGGGATTGTAAAGAAAATGTCCGGAATCAAAACCATTTGTTTTATTAACCAAGAAGCATATAAAAACACTTTAAAATCATTAAAAGAATCTTCTGATTCAACATTAGCAGTGGATTCCATAATTTGTCCGGAAGAACTTTTAACAAAGGAAATATTTAAAACCGTTACCGTAGCAAAAGCATTAGATGTAGAAAGTTTTGCAAATGGTAAGGCAAAGTTACTTGAATACAAAATTGAAAAAAATTCTGTATTAGTTGACAAAAAAGTTCGAGAATGTGATTTTCCACCTGATACTCTTATTGTTGGGGTAAATCATGAAGGCGAATTGTTTGTCCCTTATGGTGATACCGTTCTAAAAGAAGGTGATAAAGCTATTTTTATGGGTTCTTCACACTCTTTAGATATCTTAGCAGGAAAGTTTTTTCACGAAAAAAATACAACAAAAACAATCACAATCATTGGTGGCGGTAATGTTGGATATATGCTTGCAAGAGATTTAGAATCATTAAAATTTAAAGTTAAAATCATTGAAAAAAATGAACAAAGATGCGAATATTTGGCGGATGTTTTAAAAACAGCTTTAATATTAAACGGTAACGGTACAAATTTAGATTTATTAAATGAAGAAGATATTGCAGATTCTGATGTTGTAATAAGTGTTACAAATAATGATGAAAAAAATTTAATGTGTTCTCTTTTAACCAAAAGACTTGGAGTAAAACGTGTTATCGCAAGAGTTATAAATATGTTTAACATTCCTCTTTTTGAACAAGTCGGAATTGATATTGCAGTTTCTACAAAACTTGCAGCTCTTCATGAAATTAAAAATGAATTCAGTGAACACAATGTTGGTATTTTGGCTACTGTTGAACAAGGTCAGGGTGAAGTATTAGATATTGTTATTCCGGATAACTTTGTTACTAAAAAACTTATGGAGTTAAAATTACCAACACGTGCGGTAGTTGGAATAATTAATAGAAAAAAACATGTTATCATACCAAAAGGAAACACGTTGATTATGGCAGGTGATGAAATTATTATATTTACCAAAAACGAAGATGTTTCAAAAATAAAAGAATTCTTTAAGGTAGATTAAATATGAGATTAAAATATCTTCTGAACGCAGTTGCTTTAACATTAATATATATCGGATTAGTTACATTTGTACCTATTGTTATTGCGTTAATTTTTAAAGAACATAGTTCAATACTTCCATTTTTATTAACAGGTACAATATCCGTTATATTAGGTTTTTTATTGAAATTAATAATAAATCATTTTTTAATACAAGACAAAATGACCGATATAAAAAAATCCGAAGGACTTACAATAGTAATGCTATGCTGGTTAATCTTTTCTGTTATAGCATCTATTCCTTTTTTATTTTTCGGATTTTCTTTTGAAAATGCCTTTTTCGAGGGCATATCCGGTGCAACTGCAACTGGTGCAACAATTTTAACAAGCTTTAATTATCCAAACACAATGTTTTTTTGGCGTTCATTTATTCAATGGATAGGTGGTATGGGAATTATAGTCTTGTTTATTGCAGTATTACCTCAATTTGCCATTGCAGGACGACAAATGTTTTTTGCAGAAGCTCCGGGACCTACTGAAGATAAATTGACTCCGAGAATTAAAAATACAGCTACCGCATTATGGGTTCTATATATTGTCTTAACATTATTACAAATAGGATTATTTATATATTTTAAGATGCCATGGTTTGATGCATTATGCAACACCTTTTCAACTATTTCATCAGGCGGGTTTTCAAATAATCCAAATTCCATTATGGGCTACAATTCTTTGGCAATAAACTGGATTACTATTATTTTCATGTTTTTTGCAGGGTGCAACTTAGCTCTTATATACAGAGTACTATCAGGGTTTAAATATAAATTAATTTTTAAAAATGAAGAATTTAAATTCTATATTGGCATAATTTTATTTGTTTCTTTGTTGATTTTTGCAATTCAGTATTTAAACGCAAATGCAGCAACACTAAAGAATTTTACAGATTGTGTTTTTTCTGTAATGAGTATAATGACATCAACAGGCTTCCAGTCTTGTGATTATTCAAAATGGACAGTTTCTGCACAAATATTACTTTTAATAGTAATCATTTGCGGTTCATCTGCCGGTTCAACAGGTGGCGGTATCAAAATTATGAGATTTTTAATAATTTTCAAATATTTAAAAAGAGAATTGATTAAAATACTTCATCCAAACGCAATTGCAACAATTAAAGTAGATAACAAAACCGTTTCAAATGAGATTATTTCTCAAATTATAACTTTTGTTTTGTTCTTTTTTGGAATATTTTTAATAAATGCAATAATTGTTACTATCATTGAAAATGATTTTATTATAGGATTTTCAGGCTCAATAGCAACACTTAACGTTATAGGACCTGCTTTTGGACACATTATAGGACCTTCAGGCAGCTATGAGAGCTTAACTCCAATAACAAAATTAATTTTTATGTTTAATATGATTGTTGGTCGTTTAGAATTAGTTCCATTTTTGATATTACTAAACAAGGACTACTGGGTATTAAAAAAATAATAGAAAGGAAATTAATATGAAATTTTATACAGATTATTTATGGTTTTGTACAGAAAATGAACATGATTATGTAAATATTACAGATGAAGTTGAAGCTATTTTGTACAAAAGTGGAATAAAAGAAGGGATGATACTAGTTTCAGCAATGCATATTACAGCAGGTGTATATGTAAATGATGCCGAAAGCGGTCTAATTTATGACATCGAACATTGGTTGGAAGATATTGCTCCTGCAAATCCTAATTATATGCATCATAGAACGGGTGAAACTAACGGAGATGCACACTTAAAAAGTTTAGTTATCGGACACGAAATTATAGTACCGGTAACAAATGGAAAACTTGACTTTGGACCTTGGCAACAAATTTACTACGCAGAATTCGACGGAAGAAGAAGAAAACGTGTTATTGTAAAAGTTATGGGAGAATAAAACTTTTTTAAAAAGATTTATCTTATTGTATATAAAATCTATAATTTATTGGATTTTGAAATGAATTTTATAACAGAAGGATATATTATTGTTGAGAAAATACTCATACAGAAATATGCAACAATTCTGTTATAGGTTTCAAAATTAGTTCCGGACAAAATATTATAAACAATATGTAATGTTGCATATAAAGCAATTATGCCAACTACCGCTATAATGCTTTTTTTATAAATACTTACTTGAGGGATTTCATATTTTATATATTTTTTGTCAAAATAATATCCTATACAAATTCCGATTAAAAAAGCTATTTCAGCATAGTAAGACATTATTTCTTGTTTTATAATGCCCATTGCAATGATTGATATAATTCCAATGGCAATAAATACAACAGCACCTGCAAAAATCAAATATCCTTTTTCTTTTTTATCTATCCAATTAAAAAATTTAACAGCAGCAAATAGATAAATTACTGATATTAAAAAACCTACAATGACATCTTGAGAGGTATGAACACCCAAGTAATTTCTTGAAAAAAGAACTGCAATACCTAAAAGTATAAAAAATAAACTTATAAATTTATTGTTTTTCCAAGTTGCAATAGAAATACCTGAAATAGCAGTAATACCTCTAACGGTATGACCACTTGGGAAAGAATATCCCGGAGCATGTGCTTTTGCGATTTCAACAGGTTGAACTTTGTCTGATAAAAGCCAAGGTCGATTAACAAAGGCAATTTCTTTTAGTATATCTTTTGTCATCATACCTAACTGTAATGCTAAAAACAAAACAAACCCTGTTCTTTTATCAAGTAACCAATAGCACAAACTTATAAATACATACGGAACTATTGATTCCGCTAATCTCGTTATATGCAAAAACAAAATATCCAACTCCGGAGTTCGTAAATTTTGCAAAAATAATAGATAATTTATTTGAGGATTTAATATTGTTTGGTTTGTTAAAATTTCATGTAACATAATAATATGATTGTATCACAAATCTATTAAAAAAATAAAGATTATATCAAATCTTATTAAGCATATAATTTAAATGCATTATATGAACTTCTTACCAGAGGTGCGATTTGATATTTTTCAAATCCTGCTCCTTTTGCAAGTTCTTTTAAGTGTTCAAATTCTTCCTCTGTGTAATACTTATCAACTTCCAGATGTTGTTTTGACGGTTGAATATATTGTCCTATCGTTAAAATATCACATCCGACAGCGTGCAAATCTTCTAATGTTTTTATTATTTGGTTTTCATTTTCGCCCAATCCAACCATTAACCCTGATTTTGTAATTATATTGCTATTTTCTTTAATATATTTTAAAACATTCAATGAACGTTGGTAATTTCCTTGAGGTCTTGCCGTTTTAAATAAATCTTCAACTGTTTCAATATTGTGATTAAATACATCCGGCTGGGATTTTATAATTATATCTAAAGCATTTTTATCTCCTTTAAAATCAGGAGTTAAAATTTCTATTTTTGTATCCGGAGATATTTTTCTAATTTCTTCAATTGTTTTTGCAAAATGTCTTGCTCCGCCATCAGGCAAATCATCTCTTGTAACTGACGTTATAACAGAATATTTTAATTTTAATTCACTAACTGCTTTTGCTAAATTTTTAGGTTCATTTTCATCAAGCGGTTTTGGTTTTTGACAAGTTATATTACAATAACGGCAATTTCTTGTACAAACATTACCCATAATTAAAAAAGTCGCCGTATTTTTTTGATAACATTCATTTTTATTCGGGCATCGTGCATTTTCACACACGGTATTTAAACAGTTGTGTTTTAAAATTGAACGAACCGTCTTTGTTTTTTCAGTGTCTATAATTTGACGTTTTAAATAATCCGGTAATCTTTTCATAATCCTAAAATACTTTCATAAATTCCTTCTGAGAATGTAGGATGAGCAAAGCATAAATCTTTTAATTTATTTACGCTAATATTATTCTGCATAGCTATTAAAATTTGATGAATCATTGCTGACGCTTCTTTTGATATAATATGTGCACCAACTATTTTTTCATCCACGCTTAATATTTTTATAAAACCTTCAATTTCGTTATCGCAATGAGCTTTTCCCAAAGCTCTTATAGGAAATACAGATTTTTTATATGTTCCCTCGGTTAAATCTTGTTCTTTTTTACCAATCCAAGCAATTTCAGGAGTTCCGTAAATTACACTTGGAATAATAGTATTTTCGATATTTTTACCTAAAATAACTTGTTTGGGTTGCTGCATGGCAAAATTTGCAAGCATAATCTTGTTATCGGCATCGCCTATTGTTGTTAAATCTTTGCTATTTTCAGGCAAATTAACAGTCCTTCCGACAACAACAAGAACAAAGTCCGGTTCTAAAACTTCACCATTAGATAAAATTACTTTTTTATTTTCAATTTTTTCTACGGTTGTTGATAATTTGAAATTTATTTTTCTAACTTTAAACATTCTTTCGATATATTTTGAAACTTCTTCATCTGCAATAGCTAAAAGTCTTGGTGCAGCTTCAATTACAGTAACGTTGCAATCAATATTTTTAAATATTCTTGCCCATTCAATACCTTCTGCACCTGCACCTACAATTACAACATTTTTTGGAAGGCTTGTCATCTCAAATAAATCATCCGAATTTAGAATAAATTTATGGTCAAATTCCAAGCCTTTTAATTCTCTTGGACTTGAACCCGATGCTATAATAATTTTTTCTGTTTCATATTGTTCATTATTTGCTTCAATTGTATTATTATCAATAATTTTTGCTTCAGCATAAACAATTTTTACACCCTTATTTTCAAGATTTTTTGTCAATGCATTTCTTAAAGTATCAACAACTTTATTTTTACGTTCCATCGCTTTTGCAAAATCAAAGTTGATATCATTTGCAACTATTCCTAAATTTTGTGCGTTTTTAATATCATTGAACAAATCTGTTGAATGCAAGATTGTTTTTGTCGGAATACATCCTTTGTTTAGACATGTTCCGCCAATTTTATCTTTTTCAAAAAGTACAACCGACTCACCTTTATCTGCGGCTAAAAGAGCTGCTGTAAATCCTGCGGGTCCTGCACCTATAATTCCTATATCATATTTTGTCATAATTTTTCACTTTCTTATCTTGTATAAACTCTTGCAAGTCTTGCTTTTAAATGACATAAAATTTCATAATGAATTGTATTCATTGCATTTGCCCAATTAGTAACAGGCAAAGATTCGTCTAATAATGTAATTATATCACCCGTTTTGGCATCAATTCCCGTTATATCAAACATCATCTGATCCATTGCAACATTACCAATTTGTTTAACTTTTTGTCCGTTAATGTGTCCATAAAACTTGTTAGACAACAATCTTGGAATTCCATCCGCATAACCTAACGGAACCGTTGCAATTTTTGTCGGCTTATCAGCAACAAAAGTGTGTCCGTAGCTTACACCTTCACCTTTGTCTATTTCATGAATATGAATAATTCTTGTTTTAACAGACATTGCTTGTTTTAATTCAATTTTTTGTGCTTGTTCTATTAAATCAGGATATAAACCATATAATCCAATTCCACATCTGACCATATTTGAAGTACATTTATACACATTACTCGAAATTACACCTGCCGTATTTAAAATATGTAATAAAAGGTTATCTGTATTAACTTGTGATATTATATTTTCCCAAATTTCAAGCTGCTGCCATGTTTTTTCTTCATTTTCGGCATTTGCAAGATGAGAAAAAATACCCTTTAATTCAATACATTCCATTGATTGAACTCTTTTTATGTAATCAATAGCATTTTTTGCTTGAACACCTATTCTATTCATGCCTGTATCGAGTTTTATGTGTGTTTTTATAGGCTTTCCTGTCCTTTCGTATGTTTTTTGACAAGATTCAAGATGCTCTTCGGTGAAAGATGTAACGGTTATATTGTTTTCAATAGCCGTAGGTAATGCCCAAACAGGAACAGCACCTAAAACAAGAATTTCTGCATTTATTCCGTTTTCCCTGAGATTAAGAGCTTCATCAATAGATGCAACTCCAAGCATATCAACGTTGTTGCTTAACAAAGTAGGTGCAAGCATGGCTGCTCCATGTCCGTAGGCATCTGCTTTTATTACAGCTAACATTTTCATATCATTGGGAATACAGCTTCTTAGAGCTTTTACGTTTGATGAAACATTATCTATGTTTATTTCAACCCAAGAATCTCTATGAGCACTTATATTTGATATTCTTGAATTTTTCATAACTAATTTTCTTCCACATTTAAATATTTAACAAGATAAGCACTAAATGCAGGTACAAATCCGGCAATAAATAACATTTGTAATATACCAAATTTTTGTGCCATAAAACCAAGTCCGCTTAGCAGTACTCCCACTACACCCCAACAAAAACCGTTTAAGAATCCTCCAATAATACTTTTGTATTGAGGTAATTCTTTTTGTGCCAAAACCATTGTAATTGGAGTTGCCAGCATTAAAACAAATGCCATCAAAACAAAATCAACAAGTGCAACTATTGGTAATTTGTCTTGTAAAAATACGAAAATACACATTAGAACAGGCATTGATAACATTGATAAATATATAACTTGTTTTGTTCCAAGTATTTTTTCAAATTTTGGACTTACAAGAGAACCTATACCACCTGCAAACATAAACCAAAATAATGCCATACCAATATATATAGGGTTATGTCCTGTATCTTTCCACAAGAATGGAAGCAATATAGCACAACTGCTTGAAATTAACGCTTTCATAATAGAAATTATAATCAAAATTAAAACTTGTTTATTTGAAAGAATAGTTTTGAATACTTTTACAATATCTTTTTCTTTATTTTCAATAACGTCTGTATTAGAAATTTTTGGAACACATACAAACATTAACAAAGCAAGAACTATACCAAAAACGGAAAGAATAGGCATTTTTTCCAAACTTAAATATTGTGTAATAGCTGCGGAAATTAAAGGACCAAAAGAATAACCGATTGAACCAAGGCTCAAAAATAGTCCCATATTTTTTGTAAAATCTTTTTCCGTAAATCGAATTACAAAACCGATACTTTGCGGGTGAAATATACTAACACCAAGACTACCTAAAATAATAAATAATCCTAACCAATAAACATTATGTGCAACACCTGTTAACGGAAAAAATATTGTAGAAAATAATAATCCCCAAAAAATAAAACCTCTTTTTAAAATATTATCGGCAAAAAATCCGAAAATGGGTTGTAGAAGTTGTGAAAATAATTGGGAAATACTCATTAAAAGAGCCGCTACACCCATTGAAATCCCTATCTTTGCAGCAATAAAAGGCATTATCGGATTTAAAAATCCTGAAAATGCATCTGTTGTGAAGTGCCCTGCTGACAACCATTTTACAGCCCTGCTATTTGTTGGTTTTATCATTTTATATTCCTTTTTTATCCTTTAAAATGTTCTATACCTGTTGTAACCATTGCAATTTCATATTTATCGCATTGTTCAACGAATTTTTTATCATTGATACTTCCACCAGCATGTATAATTAATGCAAGTCGTCCTCTCGCTGTGGCATGAATAACATCCATAGTTAAAATCTTACTATCTGTTGCTAAAACAGCATCTTTTGTACTATCGCAAGCTAAATCCATTGCTCTTTCAACTGCTTCCGAAAAGGAAGTTTCAGCTTGACCGATAGATAATGTTTTGAAATTTTTCGCTATCACTATTGCGTTTGATTTAGCATGTTTTGCTACTTTGAACGCAAAAATAGCATCTTCTAATTGTTCTTGTTCAGGTTTTTTCTTTGTTTGAACCTTAAACGTATCTTTGTTAAAATCTGCTCTGTTTTTATCCTGTTCCAAAACTCCAAACGGAGTAATTTTTAATTCTTGCGACACAAGAGTTTTTACATCCTCAAAAGCAGTATTTATTTTAACTATTTTTAGTCCTTCTTGTTTTTGTAAAATGTCTAATGCCTCTTTGTCAAAACCAATGGCTAATACTAATTCAAATTTACTTTGGACTATTTTCTTGGCTGTTCTCTCGTCAACAATTTTTGAAAAACCAATGCAAGAATCAAGAACGCCTAATGTATTACAATCAACAGCTTTTGCATAAGAATCTGCAAGTGTTTTTCCCAATGCCACTCCGCAAATTAATCCAGTTTTTACAATTGCAGTTGCAAATATATCATAAAATTCACTTAAAACATCCATAAGTAATGACATATCCAAATAATTTTTATAAGAAAGTTCACTTCCGTTTAATTGTTCCCAATCAAGAGAATTTTCCATTTTATACAAACTTGCACTCTGTTGTTTATTTTCACCCTGCTTAAAATCTACTATTTTTTCTAAGTTGTCTAACATTTTTTCTCCTTAAGTCTAATCAATGATACCACGAATAAAAAATTTTTTCTCATTAAAAAAACATGCCAAACACTTGATAAATCTACAAGGTAGTGGTATTGTAACGAAAATGTAACAAAG
>CAKVCZ010000002.1 GCA_934726055.1 uncultured Candidatus Melainabacteria bacterium | reverse complement strand
AATAACCTTGCTTGTGATGCTGACATTCCCATACGCGAAAACCTTTATATAACTTATTACATCATGTTTTACGGTATTTTTTATTGTTTCTTTAATTTTTATACAATACATGTTAAAATATATTTACAATCTATTTTAAACTTTTTTATTACAATTTATGGACAAAAACCCGACAAAAATTAAAAATATGTTCGACAACATTTCAAACTTTTATGATACTGCAAACAATATCATATCTTTGGGTACGCACAAATTAGTCAAAAGACTTGCCGTCGATAACTGCAAATTTCAAGGTAAAGTGTTAGATTTATGTACAGGAACAGGAGATATAGCAAAATTACTACATAAAAAATGTGAAGTTATCGGACTCGATTTTTCACCAAAAATGCTTGAAATTGCAAAAAAGAAACATCCTGATATTGAATTTATTGAAGGTGATTGCACAAATTTACCATTTGAAGACAATAGCTTTGATGCAGTTACAATAAGCTTTGGTTTTAGAAACATTGAAAATTATGAGGCTGCACTTAGAGAAATTCATCGTGTGCTTAAACCAAACGGACAATTTGTTTATTTAGAATTTGATAACTCTAACATTTTAGCAAATTTTATTTTTGATAATATTGTAAAAATATCCGCAAAGCTTTTTTGCAAAGATAATTCTGCATACAAATATTTGGTTAAATCTAAACTCGAATTCTTCAACAGGCAAGAAATTATAAAAATTTTTGATAAATATAAATTAAAAAAAGTTAAAGAAAAAAGTTTTATGTTTGGAACAATTGTTCTTTTAATTTGCAATAAGTCAAACGAAAATAATTAATCGCTTGTATAATCTATAATCGTACCGCTTTCCGGCTCAATTTGATCATATACATTATTAACTTTTTCTTTTGCCTGTGATGCTTTTAATTTTATTAAAACATCAGAACGTAAAGCTTCAAGCTTTTCCATATTCTCGTTTTCTTGAGTTTTTATTTCTTCTCTGTATTTTTCAATAATTTCTTTTTCTGATTCGCTAAACACTAATTGCTTTTTCAAAAAAGCAACCTTTGAAATCAATTGGGATTTATGAGCTTCTTTAAAAACAGCTTCGTCATACATTTCTCTATCTATTAAAGATTTAATTTCAAGAGATGTAGCCAAAATTTGTTTATATAAAATTTCTAACTGTTCAAACTGTTTAGACATTTTAACCTTCATAATCTGCACTGGACACTGAGCCGGAACCTACTGCATTTTTTTGACTGTTCGCAATTGCAATAGCTTGTTTCCAAGTTGCTCTCAAATCAATTAAATGTCTTAAAACTTCATCTATTTTGGATTCATCCTTTTTTAAATTGGCTTGAACAAGTGTATTATAAAAATATTGATATAAAGCTTTTAATCTTACCGCAAACTCTCCGCCATTTTCAAGATCTATTGTTTCAATGAATTCCGATATAATATTTTCACATCCCATAATATTATTATGAATTTCCGGTATATTCTTTTGTTCCATAGCAATTTTTGCTTTGTTTAAAAATTGAATGGCTCCATCATATAATAAAATCAATATTTTTTCAGGAGATGCGGTTTCAACCTCATTTTTTTGATACTGCTTCAAATACGGATTCATTCTTACCTCTATATCTTTTTGTTCACCAATATACCTGAATTATAATCCAACTTTGCTACCATTTCAACAAAATCTTTTGGTCTTATTGTTTCAACGGCCTTTTTTGTTGATTTATTATATAATTCAACTTTATCGTTAACACTATTATATCGCACAATTACATTTTCCGGGTCTTTTATTTCGTAAGGTTTATATTTTTTTACGTTTTGTTTTCTATCCCCACTTTTTGAAGATGAATCTTCCGAGTCTTCAGGTTCGTCTTCAGAATCCTCTAATTCAGAATCTTCGTCATCTTCATCCTTTTCATCTTCCTGAAAACCATCTTCAAAATATTGGTTTTTGTGCTCTTTTTCTTCTTCGTTGTTAATTCTTTTATTCAATGCTCTGTCTATTTTATTAACAACCTTTTCTTCTGCACCGAAAACTTGCTGTTCAGTTGTCGCTGCAGCCTGTGCTGAAGTTATATCTTTTGGCATGCCAACGCTCGCCATTGAAAAACCATCTACACCCATAATTTTCCTTTTTTGTTACATTTTTTATTTTTATTTTGATTTTCCACCATTATATTGTATAATTATTAAAAAGAGAATACGCATTGAGGAGTATTTTGAACAATAATGTACTAAATAATTTTATAGCGAAAGTTACTTGTTTTCCGTTAAGCGTTAAACAAGTTATATTGCTGCATTTGTACAAAGATTTGCAAAAAACTCTTTCTGATGATTTTATAGTTGGTTCAGACACAAATTCGTTAGTTTATTTATACGAACCTGAATTATCATTTGTCGGAAAAACAGAACTTGAAGAAAGAGTTAAGGGGTTTGATGCTCCCGTTTACAATTTTTTGGAATGTTTGGATAAACGTATGTCCATTATGGAAATTACACTAAATAATTTTTGGACATTAAAAGAAACTTGTAAATACTTTATGACTGCTCTAAATGCAGATTGTATAAAAACTCCTGTTCCTACGAAAATTGTTGCAATGGCAGGTTTTATTGCAGGATTATTTAGAACCGGAGAATACTTTAAACGTTCAGGAAAAATCAATGTTGACCAGTTGGAAATGACTCTTAGAAGACAAAAAGAACTTACTGCTCAAGGACAAAAAATTAAAATTGCCCAAGTTATGGTTGATTTGGGATATATAACCGATAAAGATGTTAATTCATTGGTTTTCATTAGTGAAGAAGCAGATAAACGTTTTATCATTGATACTTCAATAATTCCTAACAGTGCAGAACAAGGAAACGCCGAAATATATAAACAAGAAATTGAAACTTTAAAACAACAAAACGCAAAACTAAAGGCTCAATTATCAAAACTTTTAACAATCTTTAAGAAAAATGCTTCAAAATAAATATACCCCAAAAACTTTAATTCAATATTATAGAGGCGGTTTTATCAACGGTCAGTCTTTGAGTTACCTTGTAGAACAAGAACATTTTGGATTTGTTTTGGGAACAAATTTTAAAATAGGAGAACCTTACAATTATCCGTTTTATTTACGTTCTTGTGCAAAACCTCTACAAGCATCTTTGGCTATTGATTATGATTTAGATTTGACAGAAGAAGAACTTGCCATCTGTTGTGCATCACACACGGGAGAAGTTTGTCATGTTGAACTTGCAAAAAAACTATTAAACAAAATTGGCATTAGTGAAGATAAATTAAAATGCGGATTTCATAAACCAATTTCAAAAACAGAAAAAGAAAAGTTAATTTTATTTAATCAAAAAGAAAATGTATTCCAAAATAATTGCGTTGGCAAACATATAATGATGCTTGCATTGTGCAAAAAAAACAACTGGGATATTGAAACTTATGATGAAATGAATCATCCTCTGCAACAAAAAATAAAAGAAAAAATTTATGAATTGTGCGAAATAGAAGATAAAATCTATCCAATAACAAAAGACGGCTGCGGAGTACCTATTCATTCCATGCCTTTAGAAAATATATTAAAAGGATACTTAAATCTGTTTACCTCAGAAAAATATAAAAAAATAGCACAAGCTTACAGAAACTATCCATACATTATCGGAGGAGAAGATAGAACTGATACAAAGATAATACAAAATTCAAATAACTTAATTGCAAAAGTTGGTGCGGGCGGACTTTGTACAGTTGTAAATTTAGAAAAAAAAGAAGGATTTATTGTAAAAATTCTTGACTGCGATATGAAAGCAAGAGAAATAACAGTTTTAAGTATTCTTAAGCGACTCAAATGGGCAGATATTTGGTTTGATGATGACATCAAAACATTACACGATGAAATTATAGGAAAAATTAAGTTTGTAGGATTTGAATAATAAAACGTCTAAACATTTTTTATTTAGACGTTTATTATTTTATAAATACTTTATTCTACATTCTTTCAGGTGCAGTTACGGCAAGAATATTTAAACCCTGCTCTAAAACAGATTTTACTGCCCAAACAAGCGAAAGTCTTGCTAATGTTGTTTTTTTATCGTCTGTAATAACTCTTGTAGCATTATAGAAAGAATGGAAATCCGCTGCAAGTTCTTGAACATAACGACAAATTGTATATACTGTCCTATTCGTAGCTGAACTTACAATCGTAGATTTAAAATCTTCTAATTTTAAAATTAACTTTTTAGCATTTTCAACTTCATTTTCTAAAATAGATTTATCAAAATTATTAATTAATTTATCAAGTTCTTGTTTATCTAGCGGAGCTGTAATTGTTTTTCCACTTTGTGAATCAACTCTGTCATTGATGGCATTTCTTAGAATTGAACATGCTCTTGCATGAGCATACTGAACGTAAAATACCGGATTTTCATCAGAAGATTTTTTTGCTAATTCAATATCAAAGTCAAGCGTATTATTTATATCTCTCATGCACATCCAAAAACGAGTGGCATCTACACCCACTTCTTCAATTAAATCATCTAACGTAATCATATTTTTACGTTTACCCATTCTTGTTTGCTCACCGTTTACAAGTAAATTAACCAATTGACCTAAAAGAATTTCTAACTTTTCAGAATCATATCCTAAAGCTTCAAGTGAAGCCTTTACACGAGCTACATACCCATGATGGTCTGCACCCCATATATTAATTAATCTTTCAAAACCTCTATCCATCTTATCTTTGTGATATGCAATATCAGCAGTTAAATATGTATTTGAACCATCCGCTTTTTTGATAACTCTATCTTCATCATCACCATAATCTGACGATTTAAACCAAACTGCACCTTCTTTTTCATAAAGTTTTCCGCTTTCTTCCAATTTTTTGTAAGATGCTTCAACTTTACCGGATTTATGTAAGTCAAGTTCCGAATAGAATTTATCAAAATGAACTCTGAAATTTTCTAATAATTCCCTCTGTAAACGTTCCATTTCTAATTTTGCATAATCTGAGAGAACTTTTACATCCTCAGTATATTCATTTTCTTCTAAGAATTTTTTCGCAACAGGAACTAAATATTCTCCCGGATAATAATTCTTCCTTTCGACTTCATCGGTTGGAAAATCAACATTCTCACCTTTTTCTTGTTTTAGTCTTATTAATAATGAATTACCTAATTTTTGAATCTGAGAGCCTGCATCATTTATATAAAATTCCTGATAAACGTCATGACCGTAAAATTTTAATAAATTAGCCAATGCACTGCCCATAGCTGCCCAACGTCCATGACCAATATGAAAAGGCCCTGTCGGATTTGCAGATACATATTCAAGATTAATTTTTTCTACTTTTACATCCTTTGGTTTTCCGTAATTTTCTTTTTCCTGAAAAATTTCATCAATAGCATTAATCAATAATTCTTTACCAATTTTAAAATTTATAAAACCACCCATAACAGAAACTTCATATCCACATAAACTTAATTTTTCTACAATTGCATTTGCAATCTGTACAGGTGAAATTTTTGCTGTTCTTGCAAGGGATGAAACATTTATTGCAAAATCTCCAAATTCAGGATTTTTTGGCTTTTCAACAGCAAGTGTACCATCTTCATATTCTTGCATCTGACCAAGTTTTTCTTCTTCAATTGCAAGTTTTATCGCTTTTTCAGTTTCATTTAAAAATAAATTTTTTAACATTTTCCCTCACTTTTGTTAGCTATAATAAATTTATTATAATTCAAAAAAAATATTTAATATATAATAAAAGTATGATAAACATTTCAGCGACAGTAGATAGAATCAGAGAAATCTTAGAAGATGAAACCGGCACACAACTGGCAGAAGAACTAAACGGTTTTCACTCTGCCGATTTAGCCGACATTTTCCAAGCTCTAAAACCTGAAGAAAGACTTCAATGCTTTAACCAGATTGAAGAAGAAAAAGCTGCTGATATGATTGAATATCTTCCTGCTAATTTGCAAGTTGAAATTTTAGGAGATATTGATACCGATTTAGCTGCAAGAATTATCACAAAACTACCACATGATGCCGCTGCCGACGTACTCGGAGATATGGAAGATGATGAAACTGAAGCTTATTTAGATTCACTTCCTCAAAAATTCTCAGAAGAAGTAAGAGAATTGATGAACTACGACGAAGACACCGCCGGTGGTATGATGACACCACTATTTATGACTGTCAAAGCTGATATGACAGTGAAAGATGTTTTAGATTATATAAGAGGAAAAGCAGAAGAAGATCATATTGATTTGTATTATGTTTATGTAACAGACAAACAAGAACATCTTTTAGGCGTTGTTTCACTCAGAGGTTTATTAACCTCTCCATTCAAAACAAAAGTTGAAAATATAATGAACTCTGATATTGTAAAACTTCACATTGATGACTATCGTGATGCAATTTCAGAAGTATTTATGAAATATCAATTTGATTCACTACCTGTTGTAGATCAATATAATCACCTTAGAGGAATTGTTACTTGGGATGATATTCAAGATGCAGTAGAAGAAGAAACAACTGAAGAAATCTATGCATCTTCCGGTATCGCAACAGGCAGTATTGACGAAGATGAAATCTTGGAAGGTAGCTTATTTACGTCTATCAGAGCAAGAACTCCTTGGCTTTTTGTAACTCTTATTGGTGAATTAATTGCAGTAAATGTTGCAAATTGCTATGGAAAAACTCTTCAAGCACTCCCTATTATCGCAATTTTTATGCCACTTTTAGCAGGACTTGCCGGTAATATTGGAACACAAAGTATTACACTTATGGTTCGTGGATTATCAACCGGACAATTAACCTTATCTTCTGCTTTTAAGCATATCGGCAGAGAAAGTATTATTGGATTGTCAATTGGATCTATTTTTGGCTTACTTGTTATGATGTTTACATGGGGCTGGCAACACAATGTGGAACTGGGATTTATTGTCGGATTAGCAATGGCCATAAACATGCTTTTAGCCTCTTTAATTGGAACATTAACACCTTTTGCTATGAAAAGAATGAATATTGATCCTGCGGTTGCATCCGGACCTGTAATTGCTACTGCTATTGACGTTTTAGGCTTAACTGTTTATTTTAGTCTTGTAAGTATCTATTTATTAAAATTGATATAATAAAAAAGCTCATTTTCAATTTGAAACTGAGCTTTAATATTTATATTTTTTGAAAGATTTATGTAGCAAATCTAAAATGCATAATATCGCCGTCCTGAACTACGTAATCTTTACCTTCCAAACGCATTAAACCCTTTTCTTTTGCTACTGTATAAGATCCGTTGCAAGAAAGAAAATCTTCATAAGATATAACTTCGGCTCTTATAAATCCTTTTTCAAAATCAGTATGAATTACACCTGCCGCTTGAGGTGCTTTCATGCCGGCAGTAATTGTCCAAGCTTTAACTTCCATTTCTCCTGCTGTTATATATGTTCTCAAATTTAACAGGTGATATACAGACTGAATCATTTTTTCAATGCCTGAACTTGTTATTCCTAATTCTGATAGAAATTCTTTTGCTTCTTCTTGAGATAATTCTGCCAATTCTTCTTCTATTTTTGCAGATATAATAACCATTTCAGCACCATGTTTTTTAGCATATTCACTAACGGCTTTGGTATAATCGTTACCTGTATTAACTTCTGTTTCTGATACGTTTGCTGCATAAATTACAGGTTTTATACTCATTAATTGGGTTTGAGATGCAAATTTTAATTCTTCTTCATCATCAAATAAATCATTAATATTAATAAACGTAGCTTCTGAAAGTTTATCATACAATGTTTGCATAACTTTAACTTCCATTTTTGCCTGCTTATCACCTGAATTTGCTAATTTTGAAGTTTTTGCAATTCTTTTTTCCAATGATGCCATATCTGCCAGTGCCAATTCTGTATTGATTGTTTCAATATCATCTAACGGATTAACTTTACCCGCAACATGAACTGTATTTGCATCATCAAAACATCTTACAACTTGAATTATTGCATCTGTTTCTCTTATGTTTGCCAAAAACTGGTTTCCTAAACCTTCACCCTTACTTGCACCTTTAACCAATCCTGCAATATCTACAAATTCTATTGCTGTTGGAACAACTTTTGCTGCATTTACTAACGGTTGTAACTTTTCCAATCTTTCATCAGGAACACCTACAACTCCTATATTTGGTTCAATTGTACAAAACGGATAATTAGCACTTTGTGCATTTTTTGCACTTGTTAGTGCATTAAATAATGTTGATTTACCTACATTTGGTAAGCCTACAATACCTGTTCTTAGCATTTTTACTTCCTTTATATATCTATTTATTATTATTATTATTGTTGTTGTTGTTTATTCATACAGCAGTTTTTATATTTTTTTCCGCTGCCACATGGACAAGGATCATTTCTGCCAATTTTATCACCTTTTACTATTGGTTTAACTTCAACGTCTTCTTTTTCTTCAGAACTGTCAAATTCTTCCGCCGCTCTTGAAAGATTTGTTTCAACTTCTTCTCTTTGAACAATTTGTACACCAAATTTTGTTCTGAATAAGTGTTTTACAAATTCAGCTTGAATATCATACATCATATTGTTAAACAAATCGTATGCTTCTTTTTTATACTCAATTAGAGGATCTTTTTGTCCGTATGCTCTTAGTCCGATACCATCACGTAAAATATCTATGTTATGTAAATGGTCAATCCATCTATTATCAACCACTTGAAGCATAATATCTCTTTCTATTGCTCTTGCGATATTATCATCTTCAAACGGATGTTGTTCTTTTGGATTTTCTTCATACTGAGAAATAACTTCATTATAGAAATTAACCATTTCTTCTTCGTGTTCTTTATATTTTTGTTTTGCTAAATCTAGCAATTTGTCATACATTTCGTTAAATGTAAGATTTTTTATATCTGAAACAGAAATATAAGATAATTGAGGAATTATAGAGTGTAATTCTTTTACAAGTCTTTCCAAATCTTCTTCAATATATTCTTCAATTCTCATATTTGGAGAAATATATCCGCTTAAAAGTCTGTCTATTTCTTTTTCTATCATATATATAACATCTTCTGACAAATTTTTACCTGATAGAACTTTTTTACGTTGTTCATAGAATTTTTCTCTTTGAACATTCATAACATCATCATATTCAAGAACAGATTTTCTGATATCAAAGTGATAAGTTTCAACTTTCTTTTGTGCTGATTGAATTTGGGCTGTGATGATAGGATTTTCAATTGCCATATCATCTTCAACATTAAGAGCATTCATCAATTGAATAATTTTTTCACCACCGAAAATTCTCATCAAATTATCTTCCAAAGATAAGAAAAATCTTGTAGAACCTGGATCACCCTGACGAGCAGCACGACCTCTCAATTGATTATCAATACGTCTTGATTCATGACGTTCTGTACCTATAACATGCAACCCACCTGCTTTTACAACATCTGCGTGCTCTTTTTCTGTTTGTTCACGCATTTGTGATAAAATTTCATTTTTAACTTCTTCATAATTTGCATCTTCTGGAGTAACATTCATATTTTCCAGTTTTTCTTTTGCCAAATATTCAGCGTTACCACCTAATAAAATATCTGTACCACGACCTGCCATATTTGTTGCAATTGTTACTGCACCTTTTCGTCCGGCTTGAGCAATAATATATGCTTCTTTTTCGTGATGCTTAGCATTCAACACGTTATGAGGAATATTTCTTTTTTTTAATAATTGGGAGATATATTCGGATTTTTCAATACTGATAGTACCAACCAAAACAGGTCTGCCAATTTTGTGCATTGCAATAATATCATCCACAACCGCCAAATATTTTTGCTTTTCTGTTTTGTAAATAACGTCTGAATAATTAACTCTTATATCTTTTTTGTTTGTCGGAATAATCGTAACTTCAAGGTTATAAATCTTTCCAAATTCAGCTTCTTCTGTCATTGCAGTACCCGTCATACCTGACAATTTAGGATATAATCTGAATAAGTTTTGGAAAGTTACACTTGCCAAAGTTTGCGTTTCATCTTGAATTTTAACACCTTCCTTAGCCTCAACTGCTTGATGCAAACCATCTGACCAACGGCGACCTTCCATCAAACGACCTGTAAATTCGTCAACAATACAAACTTCACCATCTTTTACAACATAGTCTGTATCTTTCACAAATAATTCTTTGGCTTTTAATGCTTGTAAAAGATGATGAGCGTAATTATCTTGGATATCAAATAAATCGTTACAACCTATAATTTTTTGTGCTTTATCAATACCATCTTCAGTCAAGATAACATTTTTATTCTTTTCATCAACTTCATAATCAACAACTTTTTCCAATTGAGGTGCAACTTTTGCCATTAATTGATAAGTTTCTGCAGATTTTTCCAATCTTCCGCTTATAATTAACGGTGTTCTTGCTTCATCAATTAAGATACTGTCAACTTCGTCTATAATTGCATAATTAAAAGGTCTTTGAACAAGCATTTCATTACTGCTTGCCATATTATCACGCAAATAATCAAAACCGAATTCGTTGTTTGTACCGTAGGTAATATCACAGGCATAAGCTTGTCTTTTTAAATTAAAATCTTCAGCAGAACGACCGCCTGAAAGAATAACACCAACTGTTAAGCCTAAAAATTTATAGATTTTACCCATCCACTCTGAATCACGTTTTGCAAGGTAATCATTTACCGTAACTACATGAACACCTTTTCCTGTTAAGGCATTTAAGTATGCAGGGAGAGTTGCAACCAACGTTTTACCTTCACCTGTTCTCATTTCAGCGATATGACCGTTATGTAAGAAGTAACCGCCAATTAACTGAACATCAAAATGACGCATATTTAAAACACGTTTGCCTGCTTCTCTTACGGTTGCAAATGCTTCCGGTAAAATTTTATCTAAAGCTTCTTTTTCTAAAATTCTATCTGCTTTCGGATTATCAGAAGTTCTGCGTTGTGCAAGAATTTCTTTAAATTCTGCGGTTTTTGCACGTAATTGCTCATCTGTCATTTTTTCAAATTCAGGTTCTAGTGCGTTTATATGTTCAATGATTGGCATAATTGCCTTAATTTTCTTTTCGTGAGGATCCCCCATCAATTTTAACAAAAATTGTAACATCATATTCTCCCTATTAATTATCTTGATTTTAACATAGACAAAATCACATAGCAACAAGACAATAGGATAATGTAAATATTAAAATTAGCAAAATATCCTTCATATCAAGTATAATATGATGTTATTTACGTATTAAGAGTTCTGCACACATCCAAAAAGTGGGAAAATAATTAGATTATTTACAACTGGTTACTTGCCCTGCCGAAATATCATAACCAAGTTGTTTACCATTTTTACATACTCCAGCATCTGAAGTTGAAGTATGACTTGCTTCAAGATAATCTAAATTATTATTTTCTATAATCCATGCTGTACAAGCAAGACCACTATAAAAACAATGCCTTTTTAAATTTGCACTAGTTAAATTAGAATAATCCTCTATACCACTTTTTGTAATTGCAAAAGAAAAAATATCAACACCTATTTTATTTTTACCTTTATATGGACCATCAATATCTACAGCAATAAATCCACACACTTCTCTTAAAGATGCACTTTTTACAACCTTACTACTAACTGAAGTAGTAAATACAGAATAAGAATCATTATTACAATTATTTGAAATATTTAATTTAATTATAGCTGCGCCATCGGCTAAAATACAAATCGGATCACTGCTATAATATGCCCCGTAATCCTCATCCGCCAAATTTTTTATTTTATTTGAATAAATATTGACAAAATCATTACATTTATATCCACTACAATCTTTAGAAAGCTTTAAAAATTCTTTCATCCTATCCGTATATCGAGTTTTGGCAACACCACAACTGGCAGCATAAGTACAAGAGGCATTAGAAAATATATTTTCCATAGCTCCATAAACAGCAATTACTCTATTATGTGCCTCAGCCAAATCACTATAAATTTTTTTTACCTTTACAACAGTTTCTTTGTGGCTTGTAGAACTATTCAAATTCGGTATTGTTAATGCCGCAACTACACCGATTATCCCCATTACGATTAGGGTTTCTGCAAGAGTAAATGCTATATTTCGTATTTTAAACAGACAATTTGCCTTGTTATATAAAAATTTCAAGGAATCAATTTGACTAAAAGCGTTGTTATTACTTAATTCCGCCCCACTTTTGCAACACAATTGTTTATTCATAATTATTTACTCCATTTGAATCCTGCTAATATACTTTATATAACATTTTTCAGCTATTTAAGACTGGAACAAACTATTTATCTTGTTTGTTATATCCTGTGGGTCAATTTCGTTTGTAACTTTATTTATATCCTGTGCAATTTGATACAATTTTGCAGCTTCAATCTTATCGCCAACAATTGTAATAGCTCTTGCTAAATTAAAGTGAGCAAGTGCGTAATTTGGATTGCATTCAATTGATTTTTTGAATAATTCTATTGCCTTTTGAACTCTACCTAAATCATCCAAATAAATTACACCCAAATTGTTATAGGCAATGTCATACATAGGATCATTGGCAATTGCAAGTTCATATTCTTTAATAGCCTCATCTGTTTCAGCTTTACCCCAGTATAAAAATCCCAAATTGCAATGAATCTTCGCATTGTTCGGATCTAAATCCAAAGCACTTCTGTAAACTGTTAATGCATTTTCAAAATCTTCTTTATCATAAAATGCTGAACCTAAGTTTACATATATATCAATGTCTTCAGGAGTTAATAAATAAGCACTCTGATAAGCACTGATTGCAGCATCCAAATCACCTTTATTTTCCTGATAAACAAAACCCAATGTTTGAGTGATAATGCTTGTCCATTGTCTGTTCGGATTTAATGTTATTGCAGCTTGATAATGAGATATTGCCTCTTTTATATCGCCTTTTATATAATATATATTTGCCAAATTTGAATGAAACTCAGGCATATTAGGTAATATCGTAATCAATTTTTTATAAATATCAATTGCATTATCATAATCACCTTGCTCTTCATAAGCCTGGCATAAATGGCGATATGCAGGAATATTTAAACTATCCAACCAAATTGCCATTTTATATTCCGTAATTGCATCATCGTATTGGCCTATTGAACGGTATATATCGCCCAACAAGCAATATAACGGAACAAAGCCGGGAGCTTTTTCTATTGCATCAATGTAAATGTCAATGGCATTACTTAAACCCTTTGACTGTACTTTAAAATAGCCCTTAACCAAAACCGGCAAAAACTGTAAATATGACAATGAACATAAAACATTTTTAATCGCAATTTTGTCAAATGGTAATGTAATTAACGATAAAACAAATTCAAGCTTGCTTTTCCACCAACTTAAAGGATTTCTAAACGAAGAAACCTTGTACAAGTTTGATAACAAAAAGTGTGCAGAAGATGATGCTATCGGATTTAATTTAATTGCACGCTTTGCATTAAAGACAGCTTCCAAAAAATGTGTTTTCTTTGTATAAACTTCAGCTAATAAATAATATGCTTTTGCTAATTTTGGATTTTTTGATGTCGCCATATTCAAGTAATTTACGGCTTTATCCAAATCTCCTTTAAAATATTGAGCCTGACCTATTTTAAAATAAATTTCAGCAGAATCAATATATGTTTCTAATGCTCTTTGATATTCAGTTATTGATTCATCTATATATTGATATGAGTTGTGAATATCTAAATGCCATTCCAAATACAAATCACCCAAGCGAACATGCAAATCTGCATTTGTGGGATCTTTTTGCAACTCAAGCTGACAAAGCTCAATTGCATTTTGAACATTGCCATGTTTAACTTGTTTATTTATTTTTTTTTCAAGTTCTTGAAGTTTATTTTTCATGGTTAACAAAATTATAAATCCGCATTTTGTTTTTTTCTTGATTGCATATCAATATCAAAACATGTTTTAATAATTTTATCTCTTTCTTTCTCGTCAATATTTGTGAATGCAAGTGTATATTCATCCGGCTGTAAAGACGGATTATCAAGAATTACACCCTCAAACATTGCAGGTGTATTGAAATTTCTTAAGTACAACTTACCTTTTACAGCTTGGTCAGGTTCTAATTCTTCAGAACTGCAAAATTTTATACCACCACCGGAAATATCTATTGTACTTGCAATAAACACTTCTTTTCTTGATTCAAGTTCCAACTTTGTTTTTAGTAAAGAACGAGAATAATCACGACGTTGAATAACAACAGCATCTTCAACATATTCAATAATAAATTCTTCTTCTTCCGGAGAATTTATTACCATTGATTCAAATACTAACAAACCGGAAGGCGTAAATACCTTTACATCAATCGGAGTTTCTTCTTGAAGATATTGTTTCAAAGTTTGAGGAGCATCTTCTGGATACTCTAGCTCTAGCCTGTCATCATAAACTTTCTTTACGATACAGTCCAATTCCATCTCAATATCATTTTCACCATCGAAAAATATTTTCGCTTTTTCATTTATACTTATTTCGCTCATATATTCATTTTAATTAACAAATTATAAAAATGCAAGTGTTTTATTTATAAAACGGTACAAAACTCTACAAAAAGCAAAAAACCGTAATATAAATTACGGCCTTTGCATATATTTCTGCATGATATTATATAGTTTGTTTACACTGTTAAGATTTTTTTTATGAATGAACAAAATTTTGATAAAACATTTTTATCTTCATTTTCTCCTTGATCATTCCCTACAAATGAACAGTATGTTGAATTTGCGATATCATTAATTGCGTTTGAAGCAACTGCATAATCTTCAACAACGGCATCTTGATCAATTAAATATTGAGGAAATGGTCCGCAAAAAGAAATATTTTTAACGTTATTTTTAGCTGAATGTGTTGGTAATTCGTAAAAATCACACAACGGCATGTCAGCTAAAAATCTATTTTCTGCATTTATATTATCTTTTAGTGTATTTTTTACAATTAAATTTTTAGAAAAAATATTTTCGTTTTCGTTGCTTTTAACAAACACATCTGAAGTGATTGTGTTACCAAAACCTCTGTAATCTATACCTTTATTTTTTAGTGTATTTTCTACAATTGTTTTATCACAACAAAAATTTGCTTTTCTATCTCCTGCAAGCCCGTTGTTATAAGTTGCATAAGTTTGTTTATATTCAGTTGTATATGTTTTTGTTATAGGATTAATTTTCATACCTTTATTATAACTCCAAACAATATTAATTGTAAAAAATACAATTAATATTGTTACATTTCTTAATATTTCTCATCTTTTTTGTTTTCTTTTTTTGCCTGTATTCTAATATTTATAAGCTCTTTTCGGTTTGTATAGTATATTACATTTTTTGAAAATATCAATCCAAAATTTTAGCAAAAAATTACACTTATTATGAAAAATTGTCGAAAATATAGTTTTATTATAAACTATATATATGGAAGATAATAAATTTAAACTTGTATCAAAATACTCACCCTCAGGGGACCAGCCACAAGCTATAAAACAACTTGTAAACGGAGTAAATCTGGGTTTTGATACCCAAACTTTACTTGGCATAACCGGCTCCGGAAAAACTTTCACTATTGCAAATGTAATTGAACAAGTGCAAAAACCAACTCTCATCATTGCACACAACAAAACCTTGGCAGCACAGTTATATAATGAATTTAAAGAACTTTTCCCTGAAAACGCTGTTGAATATTTTATAAGTTATTATGACTACTACCAACCTGAAGCTTATATACCAAGAACTGATACTTATATTGAAAAATCGGCAAGTATAAACGAAGAAATTGACAGACTTCGTCATAACACAACAAGAAGTTTATACGAAAGAAATGACGTTATAGTTGTTGCATCAGTAAGCTGCATTTATGGTTTGGGTTTACCGGAAAACTATTTTAAAGGTGCTATCGAAATATCAGTTGGCATGGAACTGTCAAGAGAAGATTTACTTAGACATTTAGTAAGTGTACAATATACACGAAATGATTTAGTACTTGAAAGAGCAAACTTCCGAGTAAGAGGAGATATTGTAGAGATTATTCCTTCTTACGAAAAAATTGTAACTCGTATTTACTTCTTTGGAGATGAAGTTGAAAAGATTGTACGAATTGATAATACAACAGGAGAAGTTCTTGAAGCTGTTGAAAAAACAGTAATTTATCCTGCTGTACATTATTTGGCTTATGATGAAAATGTTGAAGAAACTATTAAATTAATAAGGCAAGAACTTCAATCTCGCCTTTGCGAATTAAACAATCAAAACAAGTTAATTGAAGCACAAAGATTAGAACAGAGAGTTAAATATGATTTAGAAATGATTAAAGAAATGGGTTACTGTTCCGGAATTGAAAATTATTCAAGAATCATTGAAAGACGTGCTCCTGGGTCTGCTCCGGCTACACTTTTGGATTATTTTAAAGGTGATTTTTTAACAGTAATTGATGAATCTCATGTAACGTTACCTCAAATAAAAGGCATGTCGCATGGAGATGCAGCCAGAAAAGATACGCTAATTGAATATGGATTCCGACTACCGTGTGCTAAAGATAACAGACCGTTAAAACAAGAAGAATTTTTTAAAAAAGTCGGACAAAAAATATATATATCTGCAACACCTGCAGAGTTTGAAATGAAAACATCCGACCAATTTGTAGAACAAATCATCCGCCCAACAGGACTTGTTGATCCGAAAATTTCAGTAAGACCAATTGAATCTCAAATTTCCGATTTAAAAAATGAAATTGAAAAAAGAACACAAAAAGATGAACGCGTTTTGATTACAACATTAACAAAACGTATGGCAGAAGATTTGTGTGATTTCTTTGTTCAGGAAGGAATAAAAGTAAGATATTTGCACAGTGAAATTCAATCATTGGAAAGAATAGAAATTTTGAGAGATTTAAGACTTGGAGAATTTGATGTTTTAATTGGGGTTAATTTACTTAGAGAAGGTTTAGATATTCCTGAAGTTTCACTTGTTGCAATCATGGATGCAGATAAAGAAGGCTTTTTACGTTCCGAAACAAGTTTAATTCAAACGATAGGACGTGCAGCTAGAAATTCTTGCGGTGAAGTAATTATGTACGCAGATAATATTACCGATTCTATGGATAAAGCAATTAAAGAAACTGAAAGAAGACGCAGTATTCAATTAGAACACAATAAAAAATACGGAATTATTCCAAAAACAATTAAAAAACCTATTGAAAATAATCTTTTATCACTTGTTGCAAGTTATAGAAATTTTGAAGATGTTGTTGCAGAAGAAATGGTTGATTTGGGTATAGACAAAAAAGATTTACCAAAACTGATTACAAAACTTGAAAAAGACATGCATAAAGCTGCAAAAATTCTTGATTTTGAACGAGCTGCAGAAATTAGAGATCAATTAAAAAAGCTTCGTAGTATGGTTTAAAATAAATTTTAAAAAATTTTTAGTAAAAATGTTGACTTTAAAAAATTTATCATTAAATAGAAATTGTTGAGAGAATAAGGAGAGATTAATATGTCTATTAATGCAATCAAAGTCAACCTACAAAGAACAGCTAACAAGCTTAATCAGACAAACATCCAAAAGGATGTAAAAAAAGAAGAGAAGAACACTACACAAACCCCACAACAACAAAAAACGGTAAGTGCAGAAGATGTATTTAAATATATGTCTGCAACAAACCCCATCTCTGTCAAAAAAAGCTTAGACGTCAATGCCTACATCGACAGTTCGAGTGTCGAAAGAATTAAAGACTCAATGAAAGAGTTTGAAAAACAATTCTCGACAAAACTTGCTTCAGTAAAATCAGAATTTGGCAACATATCAGACGATTTAGCTCAAAAAATCACACTATCCATGTTTTAAAAATTTACACTAAAATCCTAAAAAGAATTGCATTATGTAGATACTGCCCGAAGAAATTCGGGCTTTTCTTTTGCCAAAAACTATGCATCTTTGTTTAGCATGTGAGTTTTACCAATACCAAATGCATTTTTTGCAATATCAGCAGCACCATACGCAGTTAATGCAGCTGCTGACAATTTTGAAACTTTACCTTTTGTTAGTAATGATAATGCAGATAAACCTAAAGGTATAACATTTAATGCTAAAGATTCGCCTAAACCTTTAAAATATCCTACTGCTGAATGAACAAAATCTCTTGCACCATTAAGGAAACTGCCTTTCAATTCACCTCTAAAACGAGCGTCTTGAATTTTGCTCATTACACATCTTGCATCATCTAATTTATTTGAATCAAGATATGCATCTAAACAACTGTTAGCTATTGCATCACGTCTATTTTGATCAGCCTTTATTTTACCCAATTTGTGAGCATCATATAAAACTGTTGCAACACCAACAACGCCTGCTGTTTTTGCTAATCCTGTTGTAATTGATGAACCTATTGACATTTTTATTTTTCCTTTTAAGTAGTATTTCCCTAATTTATGAGTTCTATTGAGGCATTCTTAATAAAACTTTTGTTGCTATATCAGCTTCTTCGCTATTTTTAACTTTTGACATGTTAGTTAATAGTTTTGTTGTGAAGTTATCACCTGCAACTATGTTTGATTCTAATGCAGCTAAAGATAAACTTCTTACTGCCATATTTGGATCTTGTAACATTTTATTTGTTAAAGCTATTAATGCAGGATTTTCACGTCTTGTTTCATCTTCTTGTAATCTTGAAACAACATCTTTTGCTGCCATTAATCTTAATTTTTTATCTTGAGAGTTTAAGTAACTTTCTAAATTTTTAACATATTGATCTGTTAATTCAACTTTTGCTTTTTCTGCTGTTTTTGGTGTAGTTTGACCTTCAACCATTTTTTCTAAAGCTGCAACAAGTTCTTTAGGCAATGTTAATTCATTCTTAATTGGATTTGATTGAACTATTGCACTTTCTCTGCCTGTATTTACATTGTTATTATTAACTGTTTGAACTGGCATTGAAGAATTTGAACCGTTTTCATGAGTAAATTTATCACTATATACAGCATTGTCTTTAAATTGTTGGCTTAATTTTTCATTTTGAGCAGATTGAGCTTGTCTTTGGAAATTATCACTATATACAGATGAATCTTTCAATTGTTGTACTAATTTTTCGCCTTCTGTTTGAGGAGCTCTTTCTCTTACGAAATTATCTCCATATATATATTGAGCTCTGTCTTGTTCAGTAAGCATTGAATCTTGAGGATTATATCTTTCGTATTGAGATTCATATTTTCCAGATTTATATGAATCATTTGCATTTGATTCATTTGTATTTCTTGAAGCATTCGCATTTGACATGTTTTGATATTGTCTTGCTGCTACATTTTGACCATTTACAGTTTCTCTATCATATTGATTATAGCCTGTTTGAACATTTCTATCAGACATTAGAGATGCATTGTCGTTGTTTGCTGATTCTCTGTTTACATTTGCATATTGTTGTTGTGCTGTTTGTGCTGTTGAATCATTGTATGCTCTTTGTAAATCATTTGCTCTTACTGATTCTCTACCGTTTTGTGCATAAGATGTTTCTGCATTGTTTCTGTCATTATTTTGTGAAACACTATCATTTGCAAATTGTCTTTCTATTTGAGAAGAACCTGTTTGAGCAGCGTTTCTATCTGTCATTTGAGATGCATTACTGTTGTTGCTTGCTGATTCTCTGTTTGTATTTGCATATTGTTGTTGTGCTGTTTGTGCTGTTGAATCATTGTATGCTCTTTGTGAATCATTTGCAGCTACTGATTCTCTGCCGTTTTGTGCATAAGATGATTGAGCATTGTTTCTATCATTATTTTGTGAAACGTTATCATTTGCAAATTGTCTTTCTATTTGAGAAGAACCTGTTTGAGCAGCGTTTCTATCTGTCATTTGAGATGCATTATTATCGTTATTGTCGTTGTTTGCTGATTCTCTATTTGCACTTGCATATTGTTGTTGTGCTGTCTGTGCTGTTGAATCATTGTATGCTCTTTGTGAATCATTTGCAGCTACTGATTCTCTACCATTTTGTGCATAAGATGATTCTGCATTATTTCTGTCATATTGTTGAGATTTGCTATTTGCTGATGATATTTCTTCTGTTTGATTATCATCACGTCTGAATCCGCCCAAATTTTCTTTTTCGTTTACTTCATTAATATGATTCATTTGAGCATGCAAAGCAGCTTGATTTAAACGCATAATTGCAGGAGTTGCAAATGTTGTAATATAATAAGAAGCAGGATAACAACCTTGAATAGTAATAGCAGAAGGTGTCATACTTGCAGGCATAGTCATATATGATTGTTTTTGCGGATTTCCCTGCATATTAACATTTTTACAACCATTTGACTGTACGTATTTTGATACGTTTTGCATTTATATTATACCTTTTACTTTCTTATTAATATCGTGCTCTATATTACTATAAAGGCTAAAACCATGTAAAAATTGCCTTTTTAAACTCTTTATTAAGAAATATTAACAAGATTTATTATAAAAAAAAATTGTTATAATTAATGTATGAATGAATTTCAAAAAAATCTTCCCAAAAGACTCTGTTTACACTGTAACCAATGCGGTGGAAACTTACCTGAAAACGCATTTTCACACATTCCTGAAAATTGCGGATATTCAGGATTTATTTTTTTAAAACAGGAAGAACACAAACAAAAAGTGAGAAAACTTGATGAAGAAATTACTGCACTAAATGTTAAAATAAAAAATGCAAAAGGAAATGCAAAAAAGAAAAAATACGAACAAGCTCTTGAAAAAGTTAATAACAACTTAAAAAAGCTCAAAGAATTCGGTCCAATAGATTTTTAAATAAAAAAACACGGTATAAAGAATATCTTTACCGTGCTTTTTGTATATCTAAACAAAATTAAAATTGTTTTAAAAATCTTTCGTCATTATTAAAGAATAATCTTATGTCATCAATTGCATATTTAAGCATAGCTAGTCTTTCAACCCCCATACCAAAAGCAAAGCCACTATATACCTCAGGGTCAATACCAACACCTTTCAATACATTTACATCAACCATGCCGGCACCTAAAATTTCTAACCAACCTGTACCTGAACAAGTTTTGCAACCTTTACCCTGACACATAATACATTGAACATCAATTTCAACAGACGGTTCTGTAAATGGGAAAAAACTACTTCTAAATCTTGTAGGTCTTGATGCGCCAAAATACAATCTTAAAAATTCATTTAATACACCTTTTAAATCAGAAAAGCTTACATTTTTATCAATATATAAACCTTCTATTTGGTGAAAGAAGTTATTTTTTCTTGAATTAATATTTTCATTTCTATAAACACGTCCGGGTGCAATAATTCTGATAGGAGGTTTCATATCTTCCATTACACGAACTTGAGCTCCTGAAGTTTGTCCTCTTAAAATAACGTGAGGAGCAATATTTGTATAGAACGTATCTTGCATATCTCTTGCAGGATGGTCTTTAGGAAAGTTTAACCCGTCAAAATGATAATATTCTGTTTCAACTTCCGGTGAATTTTTATCAGGTGCAACTGAAAATCCTAAAGAATGAAATATATCCGTAATTTCATTTATTGTTTCTGTTATCGGATGAACATGCCCCATTTGCACATATTTACCGGAAAGCGTTACATCAATTTTTTCCTGTTTTAGCTTTTCATCCAATTCTTTTTTATAAAAGAAATCATATTTTTCTTTTGCTGAGGCTTCTAAATTATTAGCAACCTCGTTTGCAAACGCACCAACAACACGTTTATCTTCATCAGATAAGTCTTTTAAATTCTTTTTAATTGAATTTAACTCACCTTTTCTGCTCAAATATTTTAACTTGAAATCTTCAATATCTGCAATTGATTGAACTTTTTCTAAATCAGCTTTTGCTAAATCATAAATTTTTTGTAATTGTTCTTTCATATTATTTTCCTTTTATTTATAAAACTGGATTATTCTCTTTTTCGTGTTTTACAGTTGTTGTCATACCATGACCTGTATAAATTACAATATCATCGGACAAATTAGCTAAAATATTTACTATACTTGATTTTAACTGTTCAAAATTACCACCAGGTAAATCTGTTCTTCCAACACTTTCTAAAAATATTGTATCACCTGAAAATAATTTATCATCTACAAAATAACAAACACCACCTTTTGTATGTCCCGGAGCTTGAATTATTTTAATATTTTCAAGACCAATCGTTAAATTTTCATTTGAATCTATATATTTTGTAATCGGAGGAACGTCTATTCTACCAAGACCTCCAAGGTATCTATCAACAAATGAATCAACTTCATTTATCAAATCTTTATCTCCAATAGGAGCATAAATCGGCACATTTGGGTATTTTTCGTGAATCTTATTTAAACCTAAAATATGATCAAAATGTCCATGTGTTATAAGAATATATTTTAAATTCGCATTATGTTTATCTAAAGTTTTTTGAAAATCATCTGTGTAACCGGAACAATCAACAAGAACCGCTTCCTTTGATACTTCGTCAATCAAGAGATAGTTATTATTTTCTAACATGCCAAGCACAAATGTTTCTACTATCATAATTAATCTCTCACTATATCAAAAATGGCTTTACAAATTTTGAACAAATTTTGAGCCTCATTTAACGGCAACATATTATCACCATCGCATAAAGCTTTTTGAGGCTCAGGATGAACTTCAAAAAACAATGCATTTACACCTGCTGCAATTGCTGATTTTGCTAAAACAGGAACCCAACGTCTATCTCCACCTGTTGCACAACCGTTTGTTCCAGGCATTTGGACACTATGAGTAGCATCAAAAACAACAGGATAACCAATCATTTGCATAATTGGAATTGAACGCATATCCGTAACCAAATTATTGTATCCAAACGTTACCCCTCGCTCTGTAAACAAAATGTTATCATTTCCATTATCTGAAACCTTTTTACCTAAAGCTTCCATCTGTTGAGGTGCTAAAAATTGACCCTTTTTTATGTTTACTATTTTACCTGTTTTTGCTGCCGAAACAAGCATATCAGTTTGTCTGCACAAAAATGCAGGTATTTGTATAACATCCGCAATTTCCGCAACTTTATTCATATCTTGTGGTAAATGAACATCTGTTACAATTGGTACTTCAAATTCCGATTTTATTCTGGAAAGATATTCAAGACCTTTGTCTATACCTAAACCTCTGTATCCATCAATTGTTGAGCGATTTGCTTTATCATAAGAAGCTTTGAATATGTAGTTTATGTCCAATTCTTGCGTTACTTTCTTTAGTTTTTCGGCGACTTGAGCCATACAATCATAACTTTCTATCGCACAAGGTCCGGCAAAAATTGTTAATTTATCCCCGCCAATTTCAAAATTGCCTAATTTAATTCTCTTTATATTTATCATAACAATTTCATTTTATATAAAAAACTTTTCAAAAACAAGAAAGCTGAAAACAAATATTTCAAAATTTGCACAAAACATGAACTTATGGTATGCTAGAGATTGTGAATATGATAGTTATATTGTGAGGATGTTATGGGTTTATCTAAGATTATTGAAGTTGACAAGAACAAATGTCGAAATTGCCACGCATGCATTACAGCATGTCCTTCAAAGCCAGCAAATGATGGTAGTGGAGAATATGTAAGAATTAATGACGACTACTGCATTGGTTGTGGAGAATGTATCAAAGCTTGTTCTTGGGGAGCAAGAAAGATTGTAGATGATACTGAACAATTTTTCTATGATTTAGGCAGAGGAGTAAAAATGGTTACGGTTGTTGCTCCATCTGTTGCTGCATCTTTCCCGGATTTATACCTAAATTTAAACGGATGGTTTAAATCAATAGGTATCGATGCAAACTTCGACGTAAGTTTTGGTGCAGAGTTAACTATTAAATCTTATTTGGATTACATTGAAAAAGCTAACCCAAAAACCGTAATTGCACAGCCTTGTCCTGCAATTGTTACATATTGTGAACTGTATAAGCCTGAATTACTACCGTATCTAGCTCCGGCAGATAGTCCTATGTTACATTCAGTAAAAATGATAAAAGAATTTTATCCTCAATATAGAGATCATAAAGTTGCGGTTATTTCACCTTGTATTGCTAAAAAAAGAGAATTTGAAGAAACAGGTTACGGTGATTATAACGTTACAATGGCAAATCTTCAAAAATATATTGAAGACCACAGAATTTCTCTATCATCATATCCAAAACTTGATTATGACGATACTCCTGCGGAAAGAGCCTGCTTATTCTCAACTCCCGGTGGTTTGATGGAAACAGCTGACAGATGGGCTCATGGTATTCGTTCCAAAATTAGAAAGATTGAAGGTCCAAAAGTTATATATGAATATTTGAATGAATTACCTTCTGATATTCAAAATTTAAGAGCACCTTTAATTATTGACTGCTTAAACTGCGATAAAGGATGCAACGGTGGTACAGGAACTAATGTTTACCATAAATCCGCAGACTATTTGGAAAGCCTTGTTGAACAAAGAAGACAAAAGCTAAAACAATTCTATTTACAAGGTTCTAATTATAATAACGAAGATGAAGTACAAAAAGATCAGGTAATTCAAAAGAAAATCGGACAAAGTATCGAAAAATATTGGAAACCTAGATTGTATGACAGATCTTATGTAGATAGATCTTCTACAATCCCATCGAGCAATATTACAAATGATGCATTGAAACGAATTTATGAATCAATGTTAAAATACGAAGAAAAAGATATTAAAAATTGCTCAGCTTGTGGTTATGGTAGCTGTAAAGAAATGGCTTTGGCAATTTCCAGAGGTTTTAACAAGCCTGAAAACTGCCACTATTATCAACAGTCTATGATTGAAATAGAAAAAGAAAAAATAATGAGAAACAAAGAAACAACAATGCAAAAATTTGAAACTATCATCCAAGATAGCTTAAACGCAGATAAAATGTTAGAAAAATTTGACCCTATTGTTAAATCTATTGAAAATATTTCATTTAAAACAGCTTTATTATCTATTAATGCTTCCGTTGAAGCTGCTCATGCCGGCGAATCAGGAGCTGGATTCGATATTGTTGCAAAAGAAGTTCGTGAATTGGCAAACCAATCAAAAGATGAAGTTCAAAAAATTTACACAACTCTTGATGAAATAAATGCAGAACTAAAAATATCAAAAGATTTGTTTACTGAAGCATTAAATAATGAAGAAACCTAGTTAGTTTCTCTTTACAAATATTCTAACAAGACTCGATTATAAAATCGAGTCTTGTTTTTTCTTGACTTATTTTTTTAAAAATGATATCATTTTCATATTACAAATGAAATACATTTCATTTGTAATATAGTGGGGAAGACATGGAAAAACAAAAACATAATCACACTCCATATAATAAGAGTTTATTTTTTGCCATTGAACAAATTGCAAAATATATACAAGAAGATTATATAGAGAAATACAGTAATACGGTTACTCACGACGAATTTAGGACAATGGATATTATCAAATATAATCCTGACATTTGTCAAAGAGATTTAGCAAAACTTGCACTAAGAGATTCCGTGAAAATCGGAAGAATTTTAGATAAACTTGAAAAGAAGAATTTTGTTGAACGTTTTAACGATACAAAAGGCAAACGTCTAGTAAAGAAAATGAAATTAACTGATTTAGGGATGAAAGCTTACACAGAAATTCTACAAAAAATAGAACCGAGTACACAAAATTTGTTAAACAGAACTTTTTCAACACAACAACTTGAAGATTTAACACAATCATTAAACAAACTTCATAAAGTTTTATCAGAGGTAGTAACAATACAAGCATAAAGGGATTAGAAAATGGAAGACAATCAAGAGAAAGAAAATACAGAAACAAATTCTGAAAAAAATTTTTTAAACAACAAACCATTAGTTATAGGCACAATAATTACAACTTGTGTTCTTATTTTATGCTTAATTTACCACTATACAGGCTATGTATCAACAGATGATGCATACGTTGAAACGACGACTGTACAAGTTTCACCAAAAGTTTCAGGACAACTTGTAAAAGTTTTAGTAGAAGACAACCAAAAGGTAAAAGCCGGTGATTTAATAGCAGTTATTGAAGATAATGACTATAAAATAAAATTAGCACAAGCGAGTGCAAAATATGAGCAAGCTATTCAAAATCAAAAAAATGCGATTGCAAATCATAATGCGGTACAAACACAAATTGAAGTAGCAAAAGCTGATTATGAAAGATACAAAACTTCCTACGAAGCAGGAGCAGTATCAAAGCAAGAATATGATATTGCCAAAGCAAAATATGACAGTGCAAAAGCTAATTTAACAAACACAAAAGAAGCTCTTATGACAAACGAAGGAAAAAGTGTTGCTGATGCAGAAATATCAGAATTAAAAGCCTTAAAAGAACAAGCTGAACTTTACTTGTCATATACAAAAATATATGCACCACAATCAGGAACAGTTACAGGCAAAAAAGCCGCAGTCGGAATGATGGTTCAACCAGGGACACCTTTGTTGACAATAGTTCCTGAAAATGTTTGGATTGTCGCAAATTTTAAAGAAAATCAACTTGAAGATATGGAAGTTGGACAAAGTGTAAATATTAAAGTAGATGCATTCCCTCACAAAAAATTTAGAGGGAAAGTTGATAGTATCCAAAGGGCATCAGGAGCAAAATCATCTATGTTTCCACCTGAAAATGCAGTAGGTTCTTTTGTAAAAATTGTACAAAGAGTTCCCGTAAAAATTGTTTTTGAAGGCGTTTCTCCAGAACAAATGGAAAAAATTGTACCCGGAATGAGCGTTGTACCAAAAGTAAATATTAGGGAAAACAGGTAAAAATGTCTGAAGACTACACCACAATTGAAGAATGGAAACCTAAACATAGTGCTTGGACAACAGCTTGGCCAGTTTTGATGGCAGTATTTATGTTTGCATTAAATGAAACTATTTCAAACGTTGCATTAGCAAACATCGCTGGAGCTTTATCTATAAGTATGAATGAATCCACCTGGATTATCACAAGTTATCTTATGGCAAGTGGTATAGCAATTGCACTCGTCGGGTTTATGTCAAAACTTTTGGGTAGAAAAAACCTGCTTATATGGGCAGTAATTCTTTTTACAGTTTCTTCACTACTTTGTTCTATTTCACAATCTATGCTAATGATGATTATATCAAGATTCTTTCAAGGTATTGGTGGCGGAGCACTTTTGCCTTTAGGACAAGCTATTATTTTAGAGGCATTTCCGCAAAATGAACGCCAAAAAGCTATGGCAGTTTTTGGTTTGGTATTTATTATTGCACCTATCATAGGACCTATTTTGGGAGGGTGGATTACTGAAAACCTTTGTTGGCAATTAATTTTTGTTATTGATATACCGCTTGGAATTATTTGTGCTTTGTGGGTTCACAAAATTCTTGAAGATCCGCCTTATGCAAGAAAACAAAAAAATGTATTAATCGACTATAAAGGAATAATTTTTTTATCCTTATGGTTAATTTCAATGCAAATAGTTTTAGACAAAGGTAACGATGCAGATTGGTTTGGTTCAACTTGGATTTGCTGGGTAACTGCATTCTCTGTTACATGTGCAACATTATTTTTCATTTCGCAATTTAGCAAAAAAAATAAAGAACCTCTATTAAATTTAAAAATTCTTTTTGACAGAACCTACTTTTGGGGAACATTTATACAAGTCATTCTAATGGCAGTATTTTTAGCTTCTGCAACGCTATTACCATCTATGTTACAACATTTAATGGGCTATACTTCTTATCTGAGCGGATTATCACTCGGAACAAGGGGGTTAGGAAACATCATTGCACTTGTAAGTTACTTTATTATTTCTAAAAAACTCGGAGATAGACGTATTGCAGCCCTCGGATTATTCTTTTTAGGACTAGGCAGCCTGTATTTTGGAATGATTAATTTAGAAATAAATTTAAATTCAATAACATTTCCAAATATTTGTTACGGAATAGGTATTTTCTTTGCACTAACTCCACTTGTACCTCTTTCTTGCTGTACACTTGATAACAGCGAATTAACAAACGCATCCGGGTTACAAAATTTATTAAAAAATACAGGTGGTGCAATTGGAACATCAATCTCAACAACAATGATTTCAAGATTTGCACAAGTACATCAAAATATGATGTCTGGGCACTTAAATTACACCAATGACGTTTTTGTTGCAAAAATAAACGCAGCAGCAGGAGCATTCTCAACATCAGTAGATAATATAACTGCGTATGGAATGGCACAAGGACAAGCTTATGGAGAACTCTTAAGACAAGCTCATTTATGGGGTTATATAGAAACTTTCAGATGGTTTGCCTTTGCTACATTTATGCTAATTCCGCTACTGTTATTAATTAAAAAACCAAAAGGAGTATAAAATGAATTATAAAAAAATGTTATCAGCTTTATTAATAGTAACTTTTACAATACTAAATTATTCTCCGGTATTAGCTATTCAAAATACAAAACCAAATAATTTAGAAACCTACAAATTTGATAATATAAATCTAGACTGGTGGAAATCATATAATGATGAATATTTAACCGGATATATAGAAAAAGCCGTTAAAAATAATACTGATATGCGAATTGCAACATTGAGAGTTGAAGAAGCAAGACAAAATGTAAAACTACAATTTGCGAATGAACTTCCAAGTGCACAAATAGGACTATCCCCTGCACTGACAAAAATGCCTTCGGAACATTCAACATCAGGCTCTTTTTCAATTCCAATAATTGTTAATTACGAAGCTGATATATTTTTAAAAAATCATAATAAAACTCAATCTATGAAAAAACTTCACGAAGTTTCAAAATATTCTGAAAGAGCCGCATATATAGCAATTTCATCACAAATTGGTTCAACTTATTTTAATATTATTAAATTAGATAAATTGATTGAATTACAAAACCAAATTATAAAAGACAGAAAAAATATCTATGAATTAATGAAATTAAGAAATTCTCAAGGACTAACCTCAACTGCCGATTTAACTCGTGCAGAAAAAGCATACGTAATAGCAGTTGCAGACCTATCTGATTTAGAAAAAGCAAGAGAAATATTTTTACGTTCACTTGCAGTAATGATAGGGGATTCTCCTGAAAATATCAATTCATACAAAAGAACTTCCTATGAAAAATTAGCAGAATTAAAGACAATTCCTAATGAAATATCCTCAGAGATTATTACTCAAAGACCTGATTATTTAATATCTGAAGCAACACTTCAAAAAGCAGGATTAGACGTTAAAATAGCCAAAAAAGAATTTTTACCGTCAATAAATATTTTTGGAGTATATTCGTTTAATACCTTTAGTTCAGCCTCCGGAATGAATTGGGAAAATGCATTAATGGCACTTGCAGGAGCTGCAATGTTAGATTTATTTAGAGGCGGTGCAAAAATTGCAAACTTAAAATTAAGAAAAAATTACTATGAACAAATGGTTCAAAACTATACAAAAACTAATCTTGTAGCTATCCAAGAAGTTAACGATGCACTTTGTGCATTAAAATATGACAACGATAAATATTTAAAAAATCTAAAATCATACAATATGCAGCAAAAAGACTACAATTATACACAAATTAAGTATAACAACGGACTAATTTCCAACTTAGACTTACTTCAACAAGAAGAAACTCTTTTATCAATGAATAAAATGGTAGTTAATGCAAAAACAAACTGTTATATAAATCAAATTGGCTTATATAAAGCAGTTGGAGGAAAGATATAATTTTGCCTGAATCCCTGTAATAGTGTACATTTTACCTTAATAAGATTTGTATCAAAGCATGCAAAAACAGATGAATTTGTTTTAAAAACGAGTTAAAATAGTAATGAATATGCATTTACCGCAGGAGAGTGTCTATGAATAAAATCATTACAGGTTTAATGTTACTACCCTTGATATTTATTATATCATTGGAAATTGCAAATTGTTCTTATAATTCTCCTGTCGGCATATTCATAATTCTTTCATCTATCGTTGCAACTATTATAATATTTGCAGAAGATTCAAATCAGGACATAAAAAAACGATACCCGTTTTAATTATTTATTGTGAAAAAATTTATTTATGATAAACTTCGCCTTTAATAATTTTAAAGGCTCTGTAAATTTGCTCAACAAGAATAAGTCTTGCAAAATTATGTAAGAATGTCATTTTTGAAAGACTTAATCTATAATCTGCACGTTCTGAAACCAATTGCGATAAGCCATGAGATGATCCGATTACAAATATCAATTCGTTAACACCTGAATTTATAATTTCATTAATCTCATAAGCGAAATCTTCAGATGAAATCATTTTTCCGCCAATTTCTAAAGTTATAACAAAAGATGACGGTTTTATTAAGTTCAAAATTTTTTCTGCCTCTAAATCAAGAGAGTGCTGAATTAAATTTTCATCCTTTACTTCAACAGGCTTCAATTCAGTAACTTCAATGTTTGTATATGGTGCAATCCTTTTTAAAAACTCATCTATACCATACTTTAAATATGCTTCATTAACTTTTCCTAATGCAATAATTTTAATTTTCATTTGTCAAATATATAGACTGCGAAGGGAACGCAAAATCTATACCCTCATTTCTGTATTGTCTTATAATTTCTTTTATAACATTTTCTCTAATTCGCCTTAAATTATGCACATCACCGTATTTTACATACGCTTGCATGTGGATATCAATTGAACTTGAGTTTAGTTTTTCTAAATAAACTAAATTGTCATTTGTTTCAACTTCTTGATTATCTCTTAAAATATCTTTTATAATTTGAACAGCTTTATCAATTTTTTCATTTGAAGTAGAATACACAATTCCGATTACTTCATCAATTCTTCGCTTATCAATTGCAGAATAGTTTGTTGTTATCGAATTTGCAACTATTTCATTTGGAATTGTTATAATAGAATTATCCAAAGTTTTAATTCTTGTAGAACGCAAATTTATATCAACAACAGTGCCCTCATAATCATTAATAGAAACATAATCGCCTATATCAAAAATTTTATCGTAAAGAACAGCAAATGATCCAAAAATATTTGCAATTGTTTCTTTAGCAGCAAAGCCGACAGCCATACCCATAATACCAAAGCCGGCAATTAAGGATGTCATTGAATAACCATGAGCCTGCATTACTGATGCAACAATAATAAACAAAACTAAAATTTTTGCAATTCTGCTAAGTATAGGACAAAAACTTAATAGCCTTTGACTATTTTGGTGTCGTTGAACAATATTATTTTTAATTTTTTGCGTAATAAAATCAATAAATTTGATACTTAAAAAAGTAACCAAAATTATTGTAATACATTCTATAATCTGTCCGATATGTAAATTAATAAAGTTCATAATATCCTAAAAGTCTTTATTATACATATTCCATGCTAAAACAGATAGAAAAAGTTGTCAACAGATTTGTTTTATTCATGCTAAAATAAGGTAGCAGAGTAATCGGATAATTGCGCAGAAATGTGAGGAAAGTCCGTGCATTCAAGGACAGACCGCCGAAGAAACTTCGGACGACGCGAGTCGGTGGATAGTGCCACAGAAATGAAGACTGCCGATGGATTTTATATCACAGGCGATGGTGCAACGGTGAGTTAAGAGCTTCACCGACAATAATGAGAATTATTGGTCAGGTAAACCCCGGTCGAATGCAAGATTAACTTGAAGGTTATAAAGGCTGTCCGCCAACTTCAGACAAATCGCTAGAGCTTGCGAGTAATCGCATTCCCAGACAGATGATTATCTAAAACAGAACACGGCTTACGGGTTACTCTGTTTTTAAAAGGAAATTATGAACGTTACTATCGTCCTACCGACTTACAACGAAGCAGAAAATATTAAAGATTTTCTTAATTTAGTTTATACAGAAATTGAGAAAATTCAAGGTTTTAACATCAATACGCTTATTGTTGACGATAATTCTCCGGATAAAACCGCTGACATAGTAAAAGAATTACAAAAAAACAATAGCAAAATTTATCTTTTAAATAACAACAAAAGAGGACTTGGTAATGCATACAAATCAGGATTTAAGTATGCAATAGAAAATCTTGATGCTGATATTTTAATGGAAATGGATTCTGATTTTTCGCATAATCCTAAAAAAATCAAAGAACTGCTTGTGCCAATAACTCAAGGATATGATTTTGTAATCGGTTCAAGATACATAAAAGGCGGTTCTATTCCTGATAATTGGGCTCTTATTAGAAAATTAAACAGTAAGTACGGAAATATTTTTGCAAGATTTATCGCAGGTTTGTTTCACGTAAAGGATTGTACTTCCGGATTTAGAGCCATAAAGTCAGACCTAATAAAACAAATTGACCTCGATAATTTAAAAGTTAACGGCTATGCATTTCAAATGAATATTTTGTTTGAATGTGTAAAGCTTGGTGCAAAAACTTATGAAATACCAATAAACTTTATTGATAGAACCAGAGGCAAATCTAAACTAAGTATCAAAGACGTTATTGAATTTATGATTAATTCATTCGATTTATTCTTAAAAAGATTCAAATAAATTAATACTGAAAATACTTGTCAAAATCTACATCGTCAAAGTTACACAGTAACTTATATACATCATCTTCTTCATCCATTCTTTGAAAATTATAATCATCAAATTTCCAAAACTTTGGATTTATCCCCTTAACCTGAACAATTTCTTTCTCTTTCAAAATAGTTAGTTTCTTTTTGACAATATCCACAGACAAATCAACCATTTTTGCGAGTTCAACAGCAGTAACACCATCTTCGTGTGAGCACTTTTCCGGTGTCATAAACATCAACTCTAAACCGATTTTCTTTAAATCAGCATCTACTATCTCGCATGTTAACATATAAATATATTATCATTATTTAAAATAATTTAATCCTATTAATAGTGTAAATATAAAAATTGAGTGCAGAAAGAAATTTCTACACTCAATTTGATTTAAAAATTTTTATATAAATTACGCTGCAACTGAACAGTTAATTTCATTAATCAAATAATTAGCAACCCAAGTGAATTCAGAATTTTTATCAGCTGCTGCTTTTAAAGAATCAATTGCACTTTCACCAATTCTAATCAATGACATTGCAACAACACCTCTTTTTAAACCTTTTGAGCATTGTAGTTGTTCAACTAAAACAGGAACCGCATTAACACCCATTTCTACAATTTGATTTTCTAATTCATTTTTGTTGTTGTTGTCTAATGTTTCTAAAATTTCTGTTAATTGCATTATTTTTTCTCCATACCTTCTTTTCTATATTTTTATTATAACTTTAAAATTTAAATTTCTAAAAATCCTTACATAATCTTTATATCCATGTAAAGATTCAACAATATCAACAAAATTGACTAATCCATGACGACTAAAAAACTATACTAAAAGGGAATTTTTTAACTCAATTTAAGAATTACAATTTATATATATAAACAAGAAGGTTTGATATGGAAAGTTCAAATAACGCAAACAACAGAATAGAAATGAAAAATATCAACAAGGACATGGTTAGTTGGCTTGAAGATGTCATTGAAGAAAACAAAGGTAAGATTGAAAAGAAAGAATGGAAAAGCAAGTATAACAGCTATGTCGTTTATGATTATGAGCCTTTTTGCTCCGATGGTTTTGAAATTAACATGCAAATAAGTTCGCATAACCCTTCTTATTTAGATTTTATTAAATATTTATATGAAGAAAAAATGCAAACACTGAATTTTTTAAATAACTGCATGGGTAGTCAAACATTTGTAAAAAAAGATTAAACGAAAAAGCAGGCTTTATAACCTGCTTTTTTGTTTGTATTAATATCTTCTAAATTTTGACAAACGATGTAAGAAACTGTTTGTTACACTGCTTTGCCACAAAAAAACTTACACTTTACTCTAACGACCCTTTTGGGTAGTTCTTTAGTAATTATTGACACTTTGCATTACTCTACAATTAAAAGGCGGCTTTAAAAAATTTTAAAGCCGCCTTTTGCAATTATTTTAAGATACTACTTCAATTATGCGTGAAGTAAAGCACCTTGTTCAACAACAGCTTGAGCTGCTGCCAATCTTGCTTGAGGTACACGATATGGTGAGCAAGATACATAATTCAAGCCAATTTTGTGAGCAAATTTAACTGAATCAGGATCTCCGCCGTGTTCACCACATATACCGCCAATTAATGAAGCATTAACTTTTTTACCTTCTTTAATTGACATATCAATTAATCTGCCTACACCTTTTTGATCAAGTGTGATGAATGGGTTAGCAGGCAAGATTTTTTGTTCAACATAGTTTTTCAAGAATTTGCCTTCTGCATCATCTCTTGAATAACCAAATGTCATTTGTGTTAAGTCATTTGTACCATATGAGAAGAATTCTGCGTATTCTGCAATTTCATCAGCTGTTAAAGCAGCACGTGGAATTTCAATCATAGTACCAAATTTATATTCAACAGTAACACCTTTTTCTTGCATAACTTCATTAGCTACACGAACTAAGATGTCTTTTGCTGTTTTTAATTCGTTTACATGACCGATTAGAGGAATCATAACGTATGGTTTTACGTTTACGCCTTCTTTTTTCAAATCACAGCAAGCACTGAAGATTGCTCTTACTTGCATTTCATTGATTTCAGGGTAAGTTAAACCTAAACGGCAACCACGTAAGCCCATCATTGGGTTAGATTCTGATAAGTTTTCAACAATTTCTAACATTTTTTGGTCTTCTGAATAATCTTGACCTAATGCTTTTTTAGTTGCAACTTTCTCAACCAATTCGATTTTTGAAGGTAAGAATTCATGAAGAGGTGGGTCTAATAGACGAACTGTTAGAGGCAATTCACCTAAACCTTTGAACATTGCATAGAAATCGTTGTATTGCATTGGTAATAAGTGATCTAAAGCTTCTTTTCTAGCTTCAGGAGTACCTGCAATAATCATTTTTTGTACCCAAGGTAATCTTTCAGGATCCATGAACATGTGTTCTGTTCTGCAAAGACCAACACCTTCTGCACCGAATTTCTTAGCATTTTCGATATCTTTTGGAGTATCAGCATTTGCTTCAACTGTTAATGTTTTTATTTCGTTAACCCATCCGAAGAATGTTTCGAAATCTTTATCAATACCAGCTTCAACTAATTCGATAGCACCTTCCATAACTTCACCTGTACCACCGTCTAATGAAATAATATCATCTTTGTGGAATACAGTTCCGTCTGCACAAGTAATTGTTTCGTTTTCCAAGTTGATTGTTAAATCTTCACAACCTGAAACGCATGGTTTACCCATACCTTTTGCAACTACTGCTGCGTGAGATGTAGCACCGCCTCTAAGTGTTAATACACCTTGAGCAACTGCCATACCGTGAATATCATCAGGACAAGTTTCAATTCTTACTAAGATAACTTTTTCACCGGCTGCACCACGTTGAGCTGCTTCTTCTGTATCGAATACAATTTTACCAACAGCTGCACCAGGAGATGCGTTTACACCTTTTGATACTTTGTGAGCATGTTTTACTGCTGCAGGATTGAAGCAAGGTAACAACACTTGGTAAACTGAATATGGATCTACTTGTTGAATTGCTTGTTCTTTTGTTACGATACCTTCGTTGTATAAATCAACTGCAATTTTGATTGCAGCTTTTGCTGTTCTTTTACCGTTACGAGTTTGTAGAATCCACAATTTACCTCTTTCAATTGTAAATTCCATATCTTGAACATCGTGGTAACCTTTTTCTAATTGTTTTGCAATATTTACATATTGTTTGTAAATATCAGGCATATCTGTTTCCAATTCAGCAATTTGTTTTGGAGTTCTGATACCAGCTACTACGTCTTCACCTTGTGCATTTACAAGATATTCACCATAGAATTTGTTTTCACCTGTTGCAGGGTTTCTTGTGAATGATACACCTGTTGCACAATCGTTACCCATGTTACCAAATACCATTGTTTGAACATTTACTGCTGTACCATAGTTATGGTCGATTTTGTTCATATTTCTGTAAGCAACTGCACGAGGGATATTCCAAGATCTGAATACTGCTTCAATAGCTTCTTGTAATTGAACGAACGGATCTTGTGGGAATTCTTTTCCTGTAACTTCTTTAATTACGTTTTTGTAAATTGGAATCAAAGATTTCCAACCTTCTGCTGAAATTTCAGTATCAGATTTTACACCTTCTTTTGCTTTTAATTTTTCAACTTCTGATTCGAAGTATTTTTGTCTGTCCATTTCCCATGCTACTGAACCGAACATAGTTAAGAAACGACGATATGAATCATAGCAGAAACGTGGATTTTGAGTTAATTGAACCATTGCTTCAACTGTTTCATCATTTAAACCTAAGTTTAAGATTGTTTCCATCATACCAGGCATTGAAACTCTTGCACCTGAACGAACTGAAACTAATAGAGGATTTGTTTTATCACCAAACTTTTTACCTGTTTGTTCTTCAACATCTTTCAATGCATATTTAACTTCTGCCATTAAATTTTCAGGCATTTTGTTACCATTGTTGATGTAATCCATACATGTTGCAGTAGTGATTGTTAATCCTGGAGGTACTGGTAAACCCAAGTTAGTCATTTCTGCTAAGTTAGCACCTTTACCACCAAGCTCATTACGCATGTTTGCGTTACCTTCTCTGAAAAGGTATACACGTTTTTCTGACATTTTTTTCTCCTTTTGTAATAATTTGTGTATAGCCATATATTTGTGTTTTCTAACATGACTGTATCACAAAGATACTTAATTTCAAGCGTTTTTAATAGTTTTGTGTTGAAATCTTAATATTTTTATGGATTTTAATAAATTTTTAATAAAACATCTTTATAACTGACACTATTTATTTTTATTCTTTAAAATTGCAATATAATCCTTTACATACATAACATCATAGGCGGATTTAATATAATCACAGAACTGCTTTTCTTCCAATCTTGCGTTGCATTTTCTTCATATTTCGGATTGATTGCACACATAACATAACCATCAGAATATTCATCCAAAGAACGCGGCGATAAAATTATATAATCTATTTTTGCACTATCTATATCCTTTATTATTTTATCAATACCAAATGTATCAATGTATGGAGGCATTAACGATTGATAATTATACAATTTCATATCCAAATTAGTAGCATAATTAACAAAACTTCCCTCAGGAACTAAAAGAACACTTTCATTTTGTTTCACATTTTCTCTAATATAATCAAATATTTCATTCATATACCTTGCTGTACTTGGATATAAATGAAATACTGCCTTTTCAGAATTTATTTGTAAAGTATCATACACAAAATTATACTGCAATGGAATAAAGGCAATCGTAAATATCACAAGAAAAGTTGATAATAAGTTTTCTATATCTTTGCGTAAAAGATTAATTTCAAATTTTGGTAAGTTGTTTAAAATAAATACCAGAATAGTAATCATCGAAAACGTAATTGTAAAAGAACCATATTCACGTATATCTAATATAAATGCTGTTTTTAGCATTGATATTATAGAAATTGTAATAAACGCAAAGAATATATCATTTTTTATGTCAAATTGTTTGTTTCTGATTTTGATTATTACTTCGTAAATAAATATAGAATAGATAATATAAGGTACTAAAGTATATAATTGGAGAGGATTAACTAATTTATAACAAAACAAACCCACAAGCATAACTATATACTCAGGTTTTATAATCTTAGGTTTATCCGTAGATTGTGCTACCGCAACATAACTTAACCCATAAACTACTATAAACAAAAACGTTTTAAAGAATTCAGGCAGCACAATTTTTTTAAATAAAACAAAAGAAAACATAGTACCCACATGATGACTATAAAAATAATGTAATGTCGGAGAACTTGCATATTTTTTAAATAGTAAAAATTATTCATAAAGTCATTTATGGTAACACCCTGATAAAACAAATAGCCATAACATATTAAAGGAACAATCAACATTACCAATATATTGACAGCTATTTTTAATAATGATTGCTTATAAACAAAAACACTATATAAAATAAGCATTAACGCAAACGGCAAATACTCAATTTTTGCCGATAAAGAAATTCCCATTAAAAAGTATGAACCAAGTAAATAAAAACTAATATTATTCTGCCTATTTTTAAACGCAACTAAAAATAATAAAACTGACCACATAAAAGCCGCATAAGAATACACCAACGAATATGAGTACGGATAAATGAAATTGAAAACACTTGGAGAGAATACACAAGTTACAAGAACCAAAAACAACGTACAAATTGACAATTTTGTACTAAAAAACATTCTCGATATAAAATACGTAGAATATAAAATCAGCACAGAACATATATTCCCTGCAATGCCAAGTGTTGACAATTTATTTCCAAAGGTTTCATACAAAAAAGTATTAACTTGATAAGCTAAAGGTCCAAAAATGTTAAATAAATCTTTGTATAACAATTTACCTTTAAGCATTAATTCCGGCAAGTAAGCCTCTCTACCGGTATCAATCAACATATTTACATAATATTCAGAGAATAAAAAAACTTAAAACTGAAAAGATAATTGTAATAAGAATTAAAAATACAATATCATACTTATACCTTGCTAATAAGCTTTTCATAAAAATTCCTAACAAATTAAAATCTTTTTATGGTAAAATTATTATAACATAAAGGAGATAGCGTGAAAGAATTTGAATTAAAAAACAGGATAAAATCAGTTTACAAACAAAATAAAAACACTCCAAGAATAGCATTAGCACTTGATGTTGCAATAAATAAACCGGAAAAAACTCCGGGTATTTATTCACTTATGAACAGATTATTGCTACAAGGAACAAAAAACAGAACTTCTGAACAATTGGCTAATGAATTGGAAGAAAACGCGATTGAACTTTCTTGTGAAATGAAACAAGATTTTTTGGCATTTCACGTTGTATGCCTTAATGAGGATATAGAACTTGCTTTTGAACTATTAGAAGATATTATCAAAAATTCTACTTTTGAAGAATTTGATAAAGAAAAAAACAAATTAGAAGGTGAAATCCCCGCAGAATTAGACTCTGCTAAGACAAGAGCCTTGGATAACTACCTAAAAACAATATTTAAAGACCATTTCTACGGAAACAGCCATACAAAAATTTTGGAAAATCTTAATAATATAACAAAAAACGATGTCGTTGAAGCGTTTAATGAAATTTTAACAACCGGTGAAAAAGTATTCGCTTTTGTTGGCGATGAAGATTTTGAAAAAGTAGAAACTCTATTAAATAAACATTTTGGTGATTTGGAAAACAGTAAAAATCAAAAACCGAACATGCCTGCACCAATTTTAAAAGAAAAACAAACCGTAGAATATATTAAAGATGATGCTAATCAGGCTCAAATTTTTCAAGGATGGTTGGTTCCAACATTCAATAGTCCTGAATATCCTGCATTTATTGTATTAAACACATTACTTGGCTCTAGCGGGCTTTCTTCAAGATTATTCTGTGAACTAAGAGATAAAAAAGGACTCGCATACACTGTAAGAAGTGCTTATGAAAGATATAGAACTTGTGCAAACTTTAATATTTATATAGCAACCGAGCCTAAAAATATACAAGTTTCTCTTGACGGATTTATCGAAGAAATTCAAAAAATCAAAGATACTCTTGTAGAAGAACCGGAATTAACAAATGTAAAAAACAATTATATTGGTAAACAAGAATTTTTATCAGAAACTAATTTAAGACAAGCAACTGCTATGGCTTATTTCGGAATTATGGGCTTAGGCTTTGACTTTAAACAAAAATTAATTCAAAAAGTAAAAGATGTTAAAGCTCAAGAATTACAAGATATAGCAAGAAAATATCTTAACGATATTTCAGTAATATCAATATTACGACCATAACTTCTTGGTTAATATCTACTATATTTGGCTAAATACCGTTTTTAGTTCGTAAAAATATCCCTCGTTTAATAATTCATAAAAACGACGATATGCATTTGGAGCTTTTTTAGCAACAGCATCTTTGTCTATATACAAACCCTCCACAAATCGGGCAAATAATTCTGTCGGACGCTTGTAGTATCTTTGAATTTTTGAAATCCTGTTTGAAATTCGTTTTTGTTTTCGCTGTAAAGATTTTAGTTTTAAATAATATACAAAAGCTTTCTTCAATTTTGGGAAATCTTGTTCTAATGTATTTATAGAGATACTTTCTTCTTTTCCAAATATAAACCACGGCATTATTTTAACTCTATCATATTTTAATAAATACTTTAACTTTGTTCCGCGAATTGCTTTATCAAATTCTTTAAATTTCTTTGAACGCTGAAATTTTGGATAATCAACTTTGATTAAATTGTCTAATTTTTTAATTTCGGATTTAACCATTTCCTTATGTTTAAACAGGGTTTCACATTTTGAATGTTCATCAACAAAATTTGTAACAGCAATTAATTCATCTTCGTACGAGTCAAAAGAATTAAACAAAACTTTTAAAGTCCCACCCGTTTTAGAAATATTCTTTTCAATTTTTGAATGAATATAGTGTGAAAATTCATGCAAAAGAGTCGGTATAATACGATTTTGTGGAAGATTCTTTGATATATCAATTCTTCCGTCAAGAAAAAATCCCAAATGACCTCTTGCTTTTGTTTTTGTATTAACCTCTAACCCTAAAGTTTTAAAATATTTGATTAAATTTGACTCTGTAAGCATAAGTATTTATGTGTTTGTTTCGTGCTCTATCCAACCTAAATATTCATGTGAACCCATCATTACAGGCAATGCAATAATTTCTGGAACATTATAAGAGTGAAATGCCTTTATAACAACTTCTATTTTTTCAAACAGCTCAGCTCTTGTTTTTATAACAAGCAATAATTCATTCTCGCTGCATAATTCACCATTCCAAGAAAAAATAGAACTAACTTTATCTATTGTACTTACACAAGCTGCTAAATTTTCTGACACTAAAGCATTTGAGATTTTTTTAGCCTCATCTTTATTTGGAACTGTACAAAAAATTACAACTGCATCCATATTATTCCTCATCAACATAAGAAGTTAAACGCTCTATACTTCTATTTAATCTTGTTAATTGTTTTTCTATATCTGTAAGTTTTTTAGACATTACTGAAGAATCCCTGTCATTAGACATAGACAATAATTCATCAAGTTTTTCTTCTAAACTGTCAATTCTTTGCTGTTGTTTTGCAAATTTTGTTTCAAGCTCATCCAAAACAGTTTCATTTGATGGCATGGATTTTTTTAACTTGCTTAATGTTTCTGATACATCACTAAGTTTCTCTTCTGCATTTTCTGACCATATCGTCAATTTTGCAACAGCTTCAAGTGTATTATTTTGTTGTTTTGTATTTTCTATAACTGAATTATCCATTTTTTCTAACTTTTCAGTCATTTCCGAATAATCCATTTTTCTCAAGCCTTCATACAAATCAGAAATTGTATCTCTAAATGATTGCATAGATAAATTTAAGGCATTTGCAGATTCATCAGAAGCCAGTAGCAACTTATTTGTACGAGAACTTATACTCACAACATCAGACGTAATTCTTTCAATATCTACCTTCATTTTAAAGATGTCGTCCTGATTGATATTAAATTTCATACTGTCAACTTGACGTACAATTTCATTTACATAATCTGCAATTTCTTTCAACGAATTAGTTTCAACAACTTTTTTAACTTCGTCCAGTGCAACTCTTAAACGTGCGATATCAGATTCCACATCCTGCATTGAATATATATAACTGTCATCATCATCCTCTGAACCCGTTCTCAATTTATTCAATTGTTGTTTCATAATATTAACTTGTGTTTCCAATGAATTTGGAACACTGTCAATTTTTTCAGAAATAGTATTTAATGTTTTTATGTTTTCTTCAACATCTTTATATTCAAGAGGTTTTAGAGAATCAATTGCATGTTTTATTGTTTTAATTTCTTGATTTAATTGTTCATTGTTATTTGTAGATAACGCATTTAAGATACTTTGTGCTTTTTCATCAACAAAATCTTTAATTTCTTCACCTTCAACAACAAATGACAGTTGTTCAAAAACATTTAAAACATGTTTCATTATTGCTGTTTTTGCAGAAGTTAATTCATTTTTAAATTCCTCTGCAAAAATATCCATCGCTGAATAATTTTTTGAAAACAGATTTAATTTCTGATCTAAACCTGTAATTACACCTCTTAATTCTTCTTGCAACTCAATCATGCCGGAAAGCTTTGGAATTTTTTGTAATTCATCAAGGCAATCAAGATTCTTTAACTTATCCAGTAAGTTTAATTTATTTAAAGAGTTTAATTTTTCAACACTGATAATTTCTGAAAGTTTTGATAAATTTTCAATACCTTTCAATTTATTTATATCTTCTAAGTTTGCCAAAACTTCTAAAATATTAATCGCATTTAAAAATTTCTTTTGATCAGCAACAGTATTTCTAATTTCCTGTAAAGACGCATCAATACTTGATTTATAATCGTCATTTGTTGAAATCAAATCAATTTTTTGGCTAATTATTCTAATATTTTCAGCAACATCAGAATCAATATTAATTTTGCTTACGATATCTTTAACCGATTGAACTGCATACAATATTTGAGCTTTATACTCTTCTAATTTTCCCTGTAAACCGGATTCAACCTGAACACTTTCAACATCAGTCGGAATTACATTTGCTTTTGTTTGAACAGAAGATAACATTTGAGATATTTCTGTTTTGAACTGTTCAAAATCAAATTGCATTGAGTTTTCAGAAAAAGCTCTTGATATGCGTTCATCAATTTTATCTGAAGTATATTTTACTAAATTTGCTAATTCACTTAAGTTATTTGTAAAATCAACAATTATGGACTTTTCTTCTTCACCCATATTTCCTAATTTTTCTTCAGGAATAGGATTTACACTAAATTGAGAATTTAAAACATCTTCCTGAACTCCGGAAATTTTACCAAACAATTCATTTAACTGGCTTTTTACAGAGTTAATTTGTTCTTTTGCATCTGTAAGATTTGATAAAACATCATCCTGCTGGGTTTTAATTTCATCCAACTTAGGAACAACAACGTTATCTAAATGATGATGAACATTTTCAAATCTTTCAAACAGAGTTTCTTTCAAATCAACAATTTTTGAATCCAGTAAATCTTCAATATCAGTACCCAACGCTCCGTTTTCTACATTATACTGACCTTGAGTTACAGATTTTGCTTTTTCGTATGCTAATTTTACCTCTGTTAATGAATTTGCAAGAAAATCTCTTACGGATTTTTCCATAGCAATCATTTTATTTTCTAAAGAACCAAATCCAGCAAAAATATCATTTAATATTGGTCTGGATTCATCACTTGCAACTTCTTTTGATAATTTATCCAAACCCTGATGATATAAATCAATTTGTTCTTTAAGGGCTTGAGCAACATTTTGAAAATCTATGTCAGCAAAAATATGAACCGCAGACTGTATTGGTTCTAAATCCCTACGTATTGCTTCTGCATTATTACAAAGATTTTGAATGATATCAGATGATACAAAATTCAATTGATCTTTTATCTTATTGATTTTACTTTCAAATTTAACAAAACTTTCATCAGATATGTTACCAATTTCAGCATTTTCTGAATCTGAAACGCTGCTGCTTGATGACATACGAACTTTTACATCAGATAAAACTAACAATATATCTTGCATTGTATGTTGTACATCATCAAAATCGTTTTTAATGCCTTCAATTGATTGTGGCTGTTGTACAACAACATCCAGTTTTTCCATTACATCTTCAAATTTTGAAGCTATTGCGTTACAAACCTGATTAAATCTTTCATCTTTACCATTAATCGAATTGGAAAAATCAGACATTGATTTGTCAAACTGAGATTTTAATGAATTGAATTCAAATGCAAAATTATTCATCTTGATATCAGCAGATTCACAATCATTTTTTATTTTTGCCATGTAATCTAACAGAGTTTTTTGCATAGAATGTAACGCTACATCATAATCTCCGGCAGTTCTGCCTAATAACGCTTCAAGACCGGTCATTCTTGTTATAACATCTTCATTTGATGCCATAACTTTTTTTAGTTCCAAAGCAATATCTTTTAACTGTTGAACTTCAGAATCTAACTTTCCGCTTAGAGGAGTCAATGATCTTGATAATTCTTGTTGAAGTTCACCTAATTTTGTCAAAACAGAAGATATATCTTTTGAACACAATTCTAAAGCAGTTTTTCTGCCTGCATCAGAAAATGCAAGATTTTGTTTTATTGTATCCGGTAAAGTTGTAACAACTTCTCTAATTTTATCTGCCAAATCTAAAACTGTATTTAATTTTTCATCAGAACTATCTGCATTTTTATCTATTGAAAAATTTAGTGTGGCCTTCATTTGCTCAATATTTTGAACAATTGTACTCAAATCATTTCTTAAAGGTTCTAATCCTGATACTGTTAAGACTTCTGCAAATTTAGATTTAATTTCTCTTGTCGAACTTTCAACTAAAGAACGTAAGGAATCATAAGAACTTGTTAAATTTAATTCTTCAACTAACTTTACTAAAGAATTAAATTCAGATGTTGTAGAAAGTAAATCACCACGCAAAACATTTGTTGATTCTATTACATTGTTTACAAGTTCGGATAACTCATTTTTAAATACAGCAAAATCTTCTTCCGTTAAAATTTTAGTAACAACAACTGAAAGTTTATCCAATTGAACCAATAGAGATTTTTGACTTTGTTCATTTGCATCAGTTAAAGTAGTTTTCAAAGTATTAATAAGTTCTATCGAACTTTCTATTTTCTTTACTAAGCCATCAAAATCACTTTGACCTGCTAAAGCTTTTATATTTGCATTGATTTTTGTATTCTGAACAACAACCTCATCAATAGCATCATTCAACTTATTTTGCTTTTGATCAACTACTTGAACAGCTGTCATCATAGAATCTGATGTATTTTTCATATCAGAAATAGCTTTTGACATTGCTGAAACTTCTGCTGTCGGATCAAGCTTTGAAATATGTTCTAAAGTACTTTCAAAGTTATTATTTACATTTAAAATAATACTTTCAAATCCATTATTAAACTTTTCAATATCAGCTTTTACTGAATTGATACTCTTAATAATTTCGTGCTTTTTTGTATCATCTGTTCTTAACGCTTCAATTCTCAATGTAATTTCGTTTAGAATATCACCTTGAGCCATAACCTGTTTTGAAAAAACAGAAATGTTTGTTGTAAGAATATCAAAAAGTTCTTTTATCTGAGGAATAGTTGCTAAATCGTCATTGTTTTTCACAACATCTCTGATTGCAGTTTCCAACTCAGTAAATTTTACTGTTACGTAAGAATATTTATCAGACAAACTGTGTTTTACATCTGCAATTAATTCTTGGATTTCATCATCAGTTGTTGCTTTTTCAATATTTTCAAGTTTCATACCCAGGTTGTTTAAAATTCGGCTTGTATCACCAATATTTAATGCACTTTGGGTTTTAATAGCATCAAGTGATTCAGATAATTCTGAAAGTTTTGTGTTTATTTTATCCAAATTTAGTTCGTCTGCCATTCCTTAACTTCCTCGTTGTATAAGAATTTTCTCTTTACAAACCTTTTTCAAATTATAGTTACAATTTTGCATTATACAATATTAACAGTATATCATAAAAATCAAATTTTTGTCGAAATGTTAAGCTGACAAGAACAACTGATTGTTACCATTTTTAATTTTTGTAAAAGAAGAACATCTATAAATGTTGCAAAAAAATTATGTATGTAGTAACATAAACGTACACTGTAAATCGAAAGTTATGGCGTTGGTATGCCATGCTTTGCGTAAGTGCAGAGGTAATTCCTCTAAATCACGAAGTAAAAAGGAGAAACAAAATGCCAAAAATGAAAACACACAAGTCTGGTGCTAAACGTTACAAAGTAACAGGCACAGGCAAAATTACACGCAGAAAAGCCGGAATTGGCCACTTACTTGCAAACAAATCTTCAAGCAGAAAAAGAAAGTTGTTCAAAACAACTGAAATTGCTGCTTCACAAGTAGATTTAGTTTCAAAAGAGTTACCATACAAGAAGTATTCAAGATAGGAGTGGACAATGAGAGTAAAACGCGGTAATGTATGTCGCAACAGACATAAAAAAATCTTAAAATTAGCTAAAGGTTTTAAAGGTGCAAGAAGCAGAATATTTAAAGTTGCTAATTGCGCTGTTATGAAAGCATTAAAATATGCTTACAGAGATAGAAAAGCTACTAAACGCAACATGAGAAGATTATGGATTATCAGAATCAATGCTGCTGTTAGAGAAAATGGCATGAATTACTCAAGATTCGTTAATGCATGCAAAAAAGCTAACATCCTTGTAAACAGAAAAATGCTTGCTGATTTAGCTGTAAACGATAAAGAAGCTTTCCAAGTTGTTCTTGAAACAGCAAAAGCTGCTTTATAAAATTTTCAAAAAGAGGTGATATAAAAATATATTGCCTCTTTTATATTTTAGTTTTTTGCGTATCGTATGACTAATTGATAAACACAACTTTTCGACAATGGAAATAGGAGGGAAAAAAAATGGTCTCAGTTTCACCCGTAAAACCTGTATCAAAATTTGATTTTAAAAACAATCAATTTGCAGTATTAAATGAACAAATCTATGGTTACAAACACGGAATTCGTCCGCTTGTTCTACAAACTATGCAAATTAAAGACAAAGATGCAATTGAAGCAAGATTAAAAAAAGATAAATTAAACTATCATTTGCAACCATCTCCAAATGGAAAGAATTTGAATGTTTATCTTGGCGATAAGGACTGTATAAATGTTGTAAAAACATTTGGCAGTACTCCAATGAGTAAGTTCACTCCCGAACAGGATTTTATTTTAGGAACTCTGTTAGGTTATGATAGAACAAAACAATGTGCAAGATATTTAAAACTAAAAGAAAAAGAAGAAGCCAACGCTAATGCAAAAAGATTAAATATCGTTGCATAATAAATAAAAATTTAAGTTTAAATAGAAAGAGGTACATATAACGATACCTCTTTTTGTTTTTAAAAACTCTAACATTTTTTGAGGAGGCTATATATGCCAAAAACTAAAACAAAAATAACAATTGAAGATACATTAAATGACAGCAGAATGTATTTTAAACAAATAATAGGACTAACTGATTTAATGATAATCAGTGCAAACGTGCATGATATACCTAATTTAATTACGATTAAAGAATTAGCAGAAAACGGCTTAAACAAACTTGAATCAATAAGCGGTAAGGAAAATTAATCCTTACCGCCATATTTTTTATTTAAGAATATACTTTCAATTATTCTTTTGTGTATTCTGCATCAATTACATCATCATCTTTTTTATCAGATGCTGTTGAATCTGAACTTGCTGATTCAGAAGAACCTGCATTTGCAGCTTCGTCTTTTTGAACAGCTTCGTATGCTTTTTGAGAAATTGCAAACATTGTTTGTTGTAATTCTTCTGACAATTTTTTCAATTCATCAGCAGGTTTATTTTCATCCAAAGCTTTTTGCAAGTTTGCTTTTTGTTCATTTAATTTATCTTCATCAGCTTTATCAATTTTACCTTCAAAATCTTTAGTTAATCGTTCTGCTGAAGAAATCAATGAATTTGCATTGTTCTTAATTTCAGCTTCTTCTTTTTTAAGTTTATCATCTGCTGCATTTGCTTCAGCTTCTTTAACCATTTTATCAATATCTTCTTCAGATAAGTTAGAAGAATTTGTAATAGTAATTTTTTGTTCTTTGTTAGTTGCTTTATCTTTAGCAGAAACATTTACAATACCGTTAGCATCAATATCAAAAGTAACTTCGATTTGAGGGATACCACGCATAGCAGGAGCAATCCCTTCAAGTCTGAACATACCTAAAGATTTGTTATCTTTAGCCATTGGTCTTTCACCTTGTAGAACTTGAATATCTACTGCAGTTTGATTGTTTTCAGCTGTTGAGAATACTTGTGATTTTGAAACCGGAATTGTAGTATTACGAGGAACTAAAGCAGTCATAACACCACCTAATGTTTCAATACCAAGAGTTAATGGAGTAACGTCTAATAAAACGATGTCTTTAACTTCACCTGCAAGTACACCGGCTTGAACCGCAGCACCAACCGCAACTACTTCATCAGGGTTAACTGATTGGTTTGGTTCTTTGCCTGTATAATCTTTAACCAATTGTTGAACTGCAGGAATACGAGATGAACCTCCAACTAATACAACTTCGTTGATGTCAGATTTTGAAATACCTGCATCGCTAATAGCTTGTTCTACCGGTTTTTTACATCTTTCTAACAAATCGTGAGAAAGTTCTTCAAATTTTGCACGTGTTAATTGCATATCCAAGTGTTTTGGACCATTTGCATCTGCTGTGATGAATGGTAAGTTGATTGTTGTTTCAACTACTGAAGACAATTCACATTTTGCTTTTTCAGCAGCTTCTTTAATACGTTGCATAGCTTGTTTATCTGAACGTAAATCAATACCTTCAGTTTTTTGGAATTCATCACAAATCCAGTTCATGATTTTTTCATCAAAATCATCACCACCTAAGTGAGTATCACCTGATGTTGATAATACTTCGTGAACACCATCACCAATTTCCAAAATAGAAACATCAAATGTACCACCACCCAAGTCGAATACTAAAACTTTTTCAGCTTTTTCTTTTTCTAAGCCGTAAGCCAAAGCTGCGGCAGTCGGTTCGTTTACGATACGAAGAACATCTAAGCCTGCAATTTTACCTGCATCTTTTGTCGCTTGACGTTGAGCATCATTAAAGTATGCTGGAACAGTAATTACAGCTGATGTAACTTTTTCGCCTAAGTAATTTGATGCATCTTCAGCCAATTTTCTTAAAATCATAGCTGAAATTTCTTGAGGAGTATAATCTTTACCATCTATATTTTTTTTGTAATCTTCACCCATGTGTCTTTTAATTGATGCAATAGTTTTATCAGGGTTAAGAATTGCTTGACGTTTTGCTAATTGACCTACAAGTCTTTCACCTGTTTTTGAAAAACCTACGATTGAAGGAGTTGTTCTTGTTCCTTCTGCGTTTGCGATTACAGTAGGTTTACCACCTTCCATAACAGCAACTACTGAGTTTGTTGTTCCCAAATCAATACCAATTGTTTTTGCCATTTTTTTCGCCTTTCTTTATTATTTAATTGCTTATAATTTTTATTATCTTTCTTTACACATATTATATTAATACTTTTTTGGCAAATTCTTGAAAAAATAAACAAAATATTAATATTTCATGTTTGACGTATAATTTTCATGTAATAAATATATGAAAGGTTATTATAATGACAACGGCAATATACCCCGGAAGCTTTGATCCTATAACAAACGGGCACTTGGATGTACTAAAAACAAGTTCCGAAATTTTTGAAAAAGTTATCATTGCAGTTGCATACAATCCGCAAAAAAAGAATTCCGGATTGCTAACTGTCGATGAGCGTGTTGAATTAATTAAAGAAAGTATTAAAGACTTTAAAAATGTAGAAGTTGATTGTTTTGAAGGATTAACGGTTGAATATGCAAAGAAAAAAAATGCAAAAGTTTTAATCCGTGGACTTAGAGCTGTTTCAGATTTTGAATTTGAAATGCAACTATCACAAACAAACAGTGCTTTGGATAAAGATATTAAAACAATATTTTTAACAACAAGACCAAAATATAACTTTATTTCTTCAAGTTCTGTTAAAGAAGTTGTAAATTTTGGAGGAGATGTTTCAAAATTTGTACCAACTCCAGTAAATGAATATCTGAAAAACAAGTTTCAACTTGTCTAAAAACATGATTTGACAATCAAATTCGGACTGTTGTAAAATAAAATTATTACACTAGCACTGAAAGGTTATTTATAAAAATGAGCGTTCAAAAAAGCGAAATATATGATTTATTAAAAAGACTTGAAATTATATTAGAAAAAAGTTTTCCAATATTACCAAACTATTTGGTTGCAATAAAATTAAAAGAGGTTGAAGCAATCATAGACAGTATCTATGGTTCACTTCCACAAGAAGTTCAAGAAGCAAGAAGATTACTTAGAAGAAAAGAAGAACTTCAGATGGAAGCACAACAAAAAGCCGAAAAAATTGTTTTAGACGCTCAAAATGAAGCTGCAAGATTGCTAAGTGAATCTGAACTTTTAAGAAAAGTTCAAAGTGAAGCAGAACTTATTAAAGAGCAGGTTATTGCAGAATGCGAAGAAATCAAGAGAAAAGCTATTGAAGATGCTGAAAACTTTAGAAATCAGGCACATGATGATGCAATAAGAACAAGAGAAGGTGCTGAAACTTATGCTGAACAAGTTTTAGCAAGTTTAGAATCAACTCTTACTCAACACCAACAACTTGTTAAAAATGGTCAGATTTATATGGAAAAACTTAGAGCAGAAACAAACGGCGGATATGATCCTCTAAAACATAATTATCCGCAAGATAACAGCATTCAAGAAGATAATTTTAGAATAGAATAATTGAAATAAAATTTAAAATTACAAACGCAATTCAAGGTGTGGCTTTTGAAAACTTCTCGACACTGAAAGGTTCATTATGTTAGTACTCGTCGTCATAAAATTCCATTTCAAGATGACCAATAATAACTGTATCCCCATCTTGAATATTTTGTCGGCGTAGCTCGTCAAAAACACCCATGCCTTTTAATATATTTTGCAATCTCAAAATTTGTTGACGATTTCGTTCATCTGTAACTGCAGCAAGACGTTTGATTTTTCCTCCCATAACAATAAATGTGTCTTTTGCTGCCTTTACTATTTCAAATCCACTGTCATCATTGTCATAAGCACCAGTATCCTCTTCAACAACAATATCTGACACAGGTTTTTCAATTTCATCGACTTTTTGTGCCATCAAGTAAGTCAGTTTATCAACATTTTCCTTAGTTACGGCAGAGATTAAAAATACGTCTTTTGCATACTTTTTAAATATTTTTAAATATTTGTTTTTTGTTTCTTCATCAATTGCATCAATCTTATTTAGAGCAATTATTTGATACAAATTTGCCAATCTATCAGAATATTTAGCTAATTCTTGATTAATTTTTTCATAATTTTCAACAGGATTTTCTTGAGTTAAATCAACTATGTGAACCAAAAATCTACATCTTTCCACATGTCGCAAAAAGTCGTGTCCTAAGCCTATTCCTTCAGATGCACCTTCAATTAATCCCGGAATATCTGCAACTACATAACCATCTCCAGTAGGTTTTTTGACTACACCCAAATTTGGAACTAATGTTGTAAATGGATAATCTGCAATTTTTGGTTTTGCCGAACTAATTGCACTTATAAATGTTGATTTTCCTGCATTTGGCATACCTAATAAACCCACATCTGCAATTAATTTCAACTCTAAAGATAATTCTCTTTCTATTGGAGGCTCTCCCGGTTCACAAAACTGAGGTGCTCTTTTTTGAGGAGTGCAAAACCTAGCATTTCCCCTTCCGCCTCGTCCGCCTTTTGCAATTAAAACCTCTTGTCCATCATGAATTAAATCAGCAATAATTTTATCATCTTTTAAATCTTTTACAACAGTACCGGCAGGAACTTTTATTCTTAAATCTTCACCGCCCTTTCCATGTTGATTTTTTATTCTGCCGTTTTCTCCGCTTTGAGCTTTAAATACGGATTTGAATTTAAAGTCTAACAATGTAGATAAACTTTCATCTGCAATTAAATAAATATCACCACCACGTCCGCCATCACCACCGGCAGGTCCACCTTTATCTACAAATTTTTCACGACGCCAAGCAACTGCTCCATTACCGCCTCGTCCTGAAATAACTTTAATTTTTGCTTTATCTATATAATTCATATTTGTATTATAATACAAATATGAACAAAAAAACTCTTTTAAGCGGTAAAGATACTCAAATTGGTGAAAGCAATAATAATATAATAATGGCAATTGAATCCAGCTGTGATGAAACAGCCTGTGCAATTGTAAAAAATGGCAGAGAAGTTTTATCAAATGTAGTAGCTTCTCAAATTAAGACTCACGCTAAATATGGCGGTGTTATTCCTGAGATTGCAGCAAGAGAACACTTGGATGCAATCAATATTGTTATACAAGAAGCTTTTGAACAAGCAAATTTAACTGCTGACGACATTGATGCTTATGCCGGAACAGTAGGTCCGGGATTGGTAGGATGTCTTTTAGTCGGGTTAAACGCAGCAAAAACAATGGCATTAATCTACGATAAGCCGTTTATCGGAATTAATCATTTGAATGCTCATATCAGTGCAAACTATTTAAACACAGACTTGAAACCTCCATTTATTGCACTTCTTGTTAGCGGAGGACATACACAAATTATTAATGTAAAATCAAATTCTGAAACAATTATTATGGGCGAAACTATTGATGATGCAGTTGGAGAAGCTTATGATAAAGTTGCAAGATTAATGGGATTGCCATACCCTGGAGGTGCAACTCTTGATAAACTTGCAAAAGAAGGAAATCCAAAAGCTTTTAAACTTCCTGAAGCAAAGGTTGACGGATATAACTTTAGTTTTAGCGGATTAAAAACTGCCGTTTTGAGATTAGTTAAATCTTTTGACGGAAAAGAACTTCCTATTAACGATATTTGTGCATCTTTTCAAGAATGCGTAAGTTCAACATTGATTAAAAAAGTTAAAAAAGCCCTCGATGAAACAGGCTATAAACAAGCTGTTATTGCAGGTGGAGTAGCTGCAAATAGCGAAATTCGACGTAAAATGTTTGATTTAGAAAAAAATAATATTAGAGTTAACGCACCTGAAATGAAATTTTGTACTGACAATGCTGCTATGGTGGCATCTTGTGCCTATTTCTTTACAAATAGTTTTGATGATGCAAATGTAGAAGTTTTTTCAAGAGTTAAATCTTTAAAATAAGGAGATGAAATGAAAGTATTAAAAATCTTTTCTATTTGCTTATTTGTTGTGTTAATTTCATCTTATTTAATTTTTTTGTTTATTTTGCCTAATGTTTTAAAATTAGATAATTATCAATACGAACTTGAAGATAAAGAAAACTCTCAAAAAGGGGTAATAATAAAAGCGGAAAATATTAAACTTTTAACCACTTGGAATTTATCTGTCGGGGCAAGTGTTGAACAAATTAACGCATATTATAAAAGCGGAGAAAAATTCGGACAACTGGATAACGCTAAAGTTTCTGTTTCATTACCATATCTAATTTTAAAGCAAATCAAATTTGATAAAATCAGCATAGATTCGATTATTGCACATCTTGATATTGATAAAAACGGAAAATTTGAATTGGAAGATTATATTCCACTTAGTGAAAATAGTAATCAAAATACGTCTTTTGAAATTCCTTACGGATTGCAATTTTCCGAAAACATGCCTGACTTACAAATAAAAAAATATTCTTTATTATTAACTAATACTTCTATTAATAATAAATATGCATTAAAAGGCAATTCTTTTAAAATTACAGATTTTAACCTAAACAAAAAAATCAGAATACAAACAATAGGAAAAATTCTTTTTGGAGAAAATGAACAATTTAAGTACGATTTAAATATTCATTCATTCGTTATTCCTCAACTAATAAGTCAAGAAGAGAATTCCCAAAACACTAATCAATTTAATATTGCATCAATTCTTAGAAATATTGATAAAATCAATCTAAAAGCAAATCTGTTTGCTGATATAAAAATTAAAAATGACAATGGTAGTGCAAAACCGTACGGCAAAATAAATATTAGCGAACTATCAAGTAAAATCAATACTCAACAACTTCCAAACAGTAATATTAACTTGAATATTGAAAATGATAAAATCAATATTTTATCAGATTTATATACAGCAAAAGATGAGAAAACAACTATTAACGGGTATTTTAAATACGGAAAAAACTCTTATATAGATTTGAGTGTAAAAAATAATGAATTAGCTTTAAGTAATTTGTTTTCAATAATAAATACTATTTTACCGGCATTGGATATAACTTATATAGAAGGTATTCGTGCAAATGGATTAATAAAGGCTGATTTTAACATAAAAAGTGATTTTAAAACCATAAATTCTTCCGGATATTTAAAAGTTACAGATGCAAACTTATATTATAATTTATACAACATAGCGTTAAAAAGTATTCAAGCAGACATTGATTTTTCAAGGAATCAAATTAATATCAATCGAGCAAGTGCCATTTGCAATGGAGCACCACTAAATTTGACAGGTGCAGTAAATTCTAATGCTTATGCGAATATAAACATCTTGGCTGACAGAATTCCTTTAAAAGCTGTTATAGCAGCACTTGGACAATTCAACTTGCTAAAAGAAAATAACATCAATTCAGGAATTATAACTTTAAATGGAATAATCAAAGGGAATTTAAACAAAGTAAAACCTGAAATAAATATTAATGCAGATAATATCAATCTATTCAACAAACCATCAAATGCGAATATTATACTTTCAAAAGCAACAATCAATGCTCAAACAACAGGGTTAAAAACAAACGGAAACGGATTAATAAACGGACTAAAAATATCCATAAAAGGACTGCCAACACTCTCCGTTCCAAATTCCAAAATAAGCTTTAATGAAAAAGATATAAAGCTTGATGATGTTTATGTAAAAGTAAATAATTCTAAAATAGATTTATTAGGCACAATCCAAGACTATTCAAATGCAGACACAAACATCAACATAACCGCAGCCGGAATGGTTGATTGTAACGATATTAGGAATTCTTTAGACAAAAACATCCGAAATCTTACAAAAGCGAAAGGACGACTTCCTATTGCTATAAGCATTACAGGAAACCATAAAATTCAAAATATCAACGGTCAAGTTATGGCAAATAATTCTAACTATTTATCATTACTTGATATAAGTTCCCTATCAGGCAAAACTTCTTTGGTTAATGCCTCTATGAAGTTAGAAAACAACAATTTAAAAATTGATGATATTAGCATAAATTCACATTCAACAAATAAAAGTTTGACAGATAATTTTGCAAACAATTTGGCAAATTCAACCAAAGTATTGTCTATCAAGGGAAATATCAACAATCTGTCTGCTAAATATCAACAATTGTCAGGAATAAATATATCTATACCAAATCAAATTACATTTGCCATCCCTGATTACACTAATTCAAAAGTTCAACTTAAAGGTAATTTAAATATTTCAGGCTCAACATTAAATCCTATTATTACAGGGATGCTAAACATACCGTTTGTATCTATTCCGCAACTTGGATTTAACGGTAAAAATATTACAATAAATACGACTAAAAATATTATTGACATATTTTGTAATCAGCTAAACATTGCCGATTCTTCCATTAATATTGCAGCGACAATAAATAACAATTTCAAAAACGGAATCAATATTACATCAATGTTATTTAATGCTACAAATTTGAATGTAGATACTCTTTGTGAAATGGTTGCAAAACTACCGCAAAACACAGTTGCACCAGGAACTAACGCAGCATTGTCAATATCAAATGGTAAGGGTAAAATTGAAAGATTACAATCAGGTACAATTGTCGTTACAAATGTAACTTCTGATTTTAATATGAAAAATAATTTATTCAAATTAAATAATATTGAAGCAATTGCCTATGGCGGAAAAGTTGTAGGAAATGCGACATACAATATGCTTTATTCCAACACAAATATAAACTTACAAGGCAGGAATTTGAATGCACAAACGGCAATGTACGGATGCACAGGCATTAAAAATTTTATTAACGGAACTTTAAATTTTGATGCGTTTAATCTTACAACCAGAGGACTTACAGAAATTCAAATTATGAAAAGTTTAAACGGAACTGTTAATTTTATTGTATCAAACGGACAGATGGGTACATTAGGAAAGTTAGAAAACTTGTTATATGCACAAAACATTTTAGCAAATAATATATTAAAAACTACACTTGGAACAATCATTGGTGCTGTAAAAGTTAAAAAAACCGGTGATTTTAAATATATCAATGGCACGGTAAAACTTTCAAACGGTTGGGCTAACTTAGACAAAATTCAAATATCCGGTTCTGCAATGAGTATGTACATAAAAGGAAAATATAACATTTTGAACAATAATGCAAATTTAATAATTTTAGGCAGAGTTTCAGATGAAGTAGTTTCTGTATTAGGACCAATCGGTTCTTTCTCTGTAAACAGTCTTATTGCATCAATTCCGAAAATAGGGCAAGTAACAGCATCTTTAATAAATCAAATCACAACAAATCCAAACGGAGAAAACATATCTAATCTTCCTGAATTAACACCATATCAAGCAAATACAAAGATATACAAAGCGGCAATTGACGGTTCTGTTGAATCCACATCATCCGTAAAATATTTCAAATGGTTAGCAACTCCTAAAGTTGATAGTCAAACTCAAACTACAACAACTTCTAAGCAAAATACTGCACAAGATACTCTTCAACAGGCAATTGATAATGCAAAAAATCAGATTCAAAATTCGGTAAACAAAGTATTAGATACTCCAATTCAAGCGAATCCAACAACTCCACCAACAAAATCAAATAATAACGGTGTTGCAGATTTCATAAACAAGTTACCTGATTTAAGCAGATAAACAAGAACACTTGAGAATCAATAAACTCAAGTGTTCTTTATTTTTATACTTTCCTAAAAAATCTTATACTTTTCTTTTACGAGCAGCTTCAGATTTGCGTTTTCTTTTTACGCTTGGCTTTTCATAGCGTTCACGTTTTTTTACTTCAGATAAAACGCCGGCTTTTTGAATCTTTTTCTTGAAACGTCTTAAAGCACTTTCGATAGATTCGTTTTCACCTACTTTAACTTCTGGCATCGATTTTTCACCACCTTCAAGTTTTCATGTCTGTTATTTATGGAATAATCGTACCATAGAGAAAAATTAAAATCAATATGTGTAAAGCTCTCAAAAAAACATATAAAAATTTAAACGAATTTAATTTGCTGTGTTTGGAAGTCTTCGATAATAACTATCAACATGTGTTCCATCATCTCTTGTATAAGAATTCACTTTTATCAATTCGCCACGCATTGCAGATTGCTCAGCTTTATAGTGTTTTAAAATCTTATTTTTTGATAGCCATTTTGATATTTGTAGCATTATCATGGATATTTTTAATCTCAGTTCCTTGATAGCAAATAAATATCCTATCTCCCTTTTTAAAAACTGCTGCCTTAAAATTATCCTTCCCTTTTTCGCTTTTAAGTAAAGTGTACCCATCCGGAATATCAGCACCGCGAAATGTAAATACATCCCCCATAATAGCGCTCAAATTCTTGTACTCGTTTACTTCTGCATGAAGATTGAATGTTGTTTCAGTCATTTTTACTCCTTTCTTTTTCATAACAACAATACAAATATGAGTATAACATTTTTTTTTGAAAAAAATGAGCGTAAAATTACGTACGTAATTTTACGTCCGTAATATTACGGACAAAAAATCGTGAAAGAATGCATTAAGACTGAATTGTAGCTTACCAAATAATGTGCCGTGATTTACCATCAATAAAAATTTTTATCAAATCTACCCTGTAATCGGAAGATTTTATATGGTAATAAATGTTTGTTTTATCTTCATCCCACAACGCAATATGTAATTCTACATACACATCACCAATTTCCATTCCTGCTGGGTATGGTGGTGGAGGATTATTCTTTATTATATCGTCTACATATTTTGCTACTTTTTTATCCTCATAATAAACTTCACACAGTGGCATATGCTCCACTTCCGTTATTGTTCCATCTTTGTGCAATTTAAAACTATATTCCATTAACCAAAACTTGTAATAACGCTTAAAAGCTATTTTACTCCTCAACATTTTCACATAATCTTGAAAATATTTGTATGTTATCGGATTCTCTGTTTCACTAAATTGCATCCCTCAAAAGCCCAGATTTTGGTCTTCTTGTGCCTGTACTATCGATAACATACTAAAAAATATTAACAATATTATAACTATTCGTTTCATATTTCTTTCCTTTACCAAATAATGTGCCGTGATTTGCCCCTAAGAAAAATTCTTATCAAATCTACCCCGTAATCGGAAGATTTTATATGGTAATAAATGTTTGTTTCATCTTCATCCCACAACGCAATATGTAATTCTACATACACATCACCAATTTCCATTCCTGCTGGGTATGGTGGTGGAGGATTATTCTTTATTATATCGTCTACATATTTTGCTACTTTTTTATCCTCATAATAAACTTCACACAGTGGCATATGCTCCACTTCCGTTATTGTTCCATCTTTGTGCAATTTAAAACTATATTCCATTAACCAAAACTTGTAATAACGCTTAAAAGCTATTTTACTCCTCAACATTTTCACATAATCTTGAAAATATTTGTATGTTATCGGATTCTCTGTTTCACTAAATTGCATCCCTCAAAAGCCCAGATTTTGGTCTTCTTGTGCCTGTACTATCGATAACATACTAAAAAATATTAACAATATTATAACTATTCGTTTCATATTTCTTTCCTTTACCAAATAATGTGCCGTGATTTGCCGCGGATATATATTGTAACAGTGTTTCTAATGTAATTTTTTGAATTTTCGCTGTAATAAATCTTTGTTGCATCTTTATTCCACGGTGTAATATGCAATTCTACACACACGTCGTCAATTTCCATTCCTTCTGGATATGGTGGTGGTGTATTTTTTAAAAAAATTTCATTTACATGGTTTGCTACATCCGTATTCCTATAACAAACATTCGTGAAAGGTAAATACTTTATGTTAGTTATTACTCCATCTTTGTGCAAAACAAAACGATATCCAATTGTCCAATATCTAAAATATCTCGCAAAGTCTATTTTTCCCCTCAACGTATCCGCATAATCTTGAAAATATTTGTATGTTATCGGATTCTCCGTTTCACTAAATTTCATCTCATTAAAATTTAACTTATTTTCTTGCCCCATCACCTGTGGCATAAACATTAACAATAATATTACTAAAATTATACGTTTTATCTTTTTCATTACTTTCCTCCTTAAGGTTAATATAAAGCTCTCCTCTTCTCATATAAACACTTACTTCCCATTATCTATTTATTCTTTTATATAATTTCTCCTATTGCTATTTCGTTCTATATTGTAATTATTATACAATAAGAACACAAAAGTTACATATAATTTCATTTTTAAATTATCTAAAAATTATTGTTTTATAGCCGCCCATGCTCTAACAGAACCCATTTCATATTTTATTAAATAAAACTTCTTCTCCGAAACGTATTCTATTTCCGCATTTGAATATATGTACTCAGGTTTTTGCTTTATCCCAAATTCATCATATTTTTTCTGAATTTTTGCTCTTTCTTTCTTCTTTTTTCTTGCTTTTCTCTTTTCTTTTTTATCATATTTTTTCTGTACCTCATTTTTGTCTTCTTCTAATTTAAATATAGGAACTCTTGCTATAACATCATAAGATTGTATAAACAACAAATAATCCATATTTGCAGTTATATCCAATGTATAATGCCCCGGTAATAAAACCGGTGTCCCATCCGCTGCATATATAGCATCAACCAAAGTTATTGTGGGTTTTTGCGTCGATGGTGCAGCATATCGAACATGACTTTTTTCAGAATCCTTCAATCCTGCGGGATAAATCGGATAAGGTGCATGTGGCATGACTAAATCTAAATCTTTTAAATCAGGAACTAAAAAACCCTCAAACATCTATTTTCCCCAACAACTCCTCAATCGTTTGTTTTATATCTTTAAATTTTAACCCCAAAGCTTTTTCATGCCCTACGAATATTAATGACATATATTCATTGGATTTTCCAATATTATTTTCTTTTAAAAGTACTCTATAACCCTCTCTCATCAAGCGTTTTAGCCTGTTTCGTTTAACTGCTCTTTTATGCGTTTTTTTACTCACAACAAAACCCACACGAGTTACATCATCAAAATTTTTCTTCCTTAAACCGACAAAAACAGCCACACCATTAAGATAAAATGAATTTTTTATCCTATATGTAGCTGTAAATGCTGAATTCTTTTTTAATCTAAACTCTTTACTAAGCACGTTTTGAAGCTGTAATTGCTAATTTATGTCTTCCTTTTGCACGACGTCTGTTCAAAACTTCTTGTCCGGCAGATGTAGCCATTCTTGCTCTAAAACCGCTTGTATGTTGTCTTTTAATTTTTGTACCTTCCAATGTGCGTTTCATGATTTTATTCCTTTTCGCTTATATTTATATTATTATAATTATCGTAGTTTAAAAATAATTATTAGTCAACTAGCAAATCAAGGTAGGGTAACAATGAGTAACAAATTAGGTTTTATAGGATGCGGAAAAATGGCAAAAGCTATTATTAACGGCTGTTTGTCAGCAGATTTTGTTAATAATGAAGATATTTTAGCCTCTGTAAGAACTCCTGAATCTGCACAAAATAGTCAAAAAGAACTTAGTATTCAAGTTACAACGGATAATAAAAAAATTGTAGATTTTGCAAATATTATTTTTATTGCAACAAAACCTAACCAAGTAGAAGGTGTTTTACAAGAAATTCAAGAAAAATTGACAAACGAAAAACTTATAATTTCACTTGCAGCAGGAATTAGCATTAAAAAAATCGAACAATATACTAATTTATCGCCTGTTATCAGAGTCATGCCAAACACACCGGTACTTGTCAAAGAAGGCATAAGTGCAACCGCAAAAGGAACTTATGCAACCCAAGAACACGAAAATATTGTTCAGGAAATATTATCCAAAATCGGCAAAGTTATTAGCGTTGAAGAGAGTCAAATTGATATCGTAACTGCTATTTCAGGCTCCGGTCCTGCATTTTTCTATCAAATATTTGAAGATATGGCTCAAGCAGGAGTAAAACTCGGCCTTGACTACGACAAATCACTACTCTTGGCTGTTCAAACAGCTTTAGGTTCTGCAAAAATGACTTTTAACAGAACCAAATCAGTAAATGATTTAATCTCAAGTGTTGCAACTAAAGGAGGTTGCACTGAAGTTGGAATTAACACAATGAAAAACTTAAAAAGTAATGATTTGTTTTATAAAATAATCAAAAATACAACTCAAAAAGCTCATGATTTAGGACAATAAAAAAATGACCAAATTCTATACATAGAAATATCTTTGGGTAATTCTGACAATAAATAAGAATATTTGCTAAATTGACAATAATAATAGTGTGCTAACAAATTTAGATAATCACTATAATTCAAATGATTATCCAGTCTTTCTGTTATTAACAATATATTTTTCTCTTTACTGATTTTTTTTAAAATTTCAGGTCTGTTCCATATCCTATGGCATTTTCCCTTTTTCTCCAAACAAACCTTACACTGCTCTAATGCCTCATCGACATTTAAAAATACCCTATCAAATTCATTCATATCTTATTTATACGACACGTTATTATTAATTAATATAGCCAAATGGCTAAAAAATAATAATACTATAATCTTTATCAATAACATTTTACACTAGCCCCTCTTTTAATGCTTTTACTGCCGCTTGAGTTCTATCATCCACCACAAGCTTTTGTATAATGTTACAAACATGTGCTTTTGCTGTATGTTCGCTTATTGTCAAAACTTTTGCAATTTCATTATTTGATTTGCCATCAACAATAAGTTTTAAAACTTCATATTCTCTTTGTGTTAAATTGGCATGCTGTTCTCTAAATGCCGCTCTTGTTAGTTGTTTTGCAGGAATTACATTAGAATTTTTATCTCTAATAAGTGGAACTACTTTTGAATCCAACCACATTGCACCTTTATGAATTGTTCTTACAATTACAATAAAATTCTCTGTATCAAAATCCTTCATTATATAAGCACTAACACCGGCTTTAAGAGAATCTAAAACCTCTTGCTCTGTCAAATGTGATGTCAGCATTATAACTTTTATATCTTTATTTATTTCAAGTAATTTCTTTGTAACCTCTATTCCATTAATATCAGGTAATCCAATATCCATTAAAACCACGTCAGGTTTCAATATCTTTGCTGATTCTATCGCCTCTTTACCACTTTCGGTTTCTTTTATTATCTCCATATCACTATGTCCCTCAAATAACGACTTTATCGCCATTCGCATAAGCTTTTGATCTTCAACTAACATTATTTTTATTTTATTGCCCATATCTCTCCCTATCTACACATAATCCAAATTTCCAATTCCATAATAAAGCTTTTTTCACAATAAAAAATCCCAAAAACAAAAACCTAATCGGTAAATATTTTTGAGATTTTTATAATATTAAACTTTTAAATTATTATTTTAGTACATATTTGTTGCAATATTCAATTGTTCTGTCTGTTTTTGCTAAAACATCTGCAATTGCTGAAGATACTTCAACTGTTTCAGGTTTAATTTTTGCAGCTTCTGCTGAAGGAATGTATCCTTTGTATTCTTGCTTTGCAGGAGCTTTTTGAGTTTGTGCATCTTCTGATTTTAATTTGTCAGCGTATGCTTTCATTTCTTCTTTTGTCATTCTTTCTGAAGTTTGGTATTGAGGTTGTTGACCTTGCGTTTGCATAACCAAATTTGTTAATGTTTGGTTAATTGCTTTGCCTTCAGCATTATCTTCGCCTTCTTCATATAATCTTTCAGCAGCTTTTTGAACTAATGCATCAAATACTTCTGGATTGTTTTGAGCTTCTTTTGCTATTGCAATTGCTTTTTCTTCTTCTGCTTTTTCCAATTCAGATTTACCCAAAAGTTTTGTTACACCTTTGTTTGTTAAATGTTCACCAATTGTTCCAACTGCGTATGAACCAACTTTTCCTGCAACTGCACCAATTACAGCACCAACTTTTGTGTTACCAATTGCAGCACCTAATATTTGTCCAACTCTTGTTCCAACAGCAGAACCTGCTACCCAACCGGCTACATTTGCAACTGTTTTAACTGCTGATCTGCCTAATTGTTTCATACCTTTTTTAAAGCCTAATTGTTTGAATGTCGGAATTACATTTGATGTAGCCTCTACAATACCGTTAATTACCAACATAAAAGTACCGGCTTCATTATCATAAGCATCTTTGCATTTTTTAAATACTGATGATTTTGTTTCTAAATCTTTTGTTGCTTGAGTTAATTTTGTAATACCCAATTTTTTACTTATACTTGGGAAAAGTCCTTTTGCATCTTTTGTTATTTCTGCATAAGCTTTAGCTTCTGCTTGAGCCATTGTTTTTGATGCATCTTTTATTAATTCTTTATTTACCGGATTTAATTCTGCTGCTCTTGCAACTTCTGCAGCTTTTTTATATAAATCTTGAACAGGAGCGGATAATTTACTCAATGCTTCTGTTTGAGGAACTTTTGCCAAAATTTCTTTTGCATCTGCAACTCTTAAAACACCGCTAACACCTGATGTTTTTAACAATTCGTGTGCTTTTTTGCCATTTTCTGCAACTTCTTTAAATGATGCTTTATAATGACCTTTGTTATTTTTTAACCAATGAAATCCTTCATACGCACATAACATTGAAGGATACGATACAACTTGACTAACTGTCAATTTATCTGCATCATCTGTAATTGGAACTCTGTTTGCATATTTTGAAAGATTAATTAAATCTTTTAATGCATAATTCTTTGTATTTAAATTAACGTTACTAACCATTTTCTTCCTTATAACTTATCTATATAAAAACATTTCTTCCATGAAAATTGCCTATTTATCATGGTTTTCACGTTTTTATTAAGAATTGTAACAAAAATTACACATGCTGAAATCAGAAAAATCAAAAATACTTTATATAGGAGTAAGAGTGAGTAATTATGATAGAGGTATGATTATGGCAGTAAAAGATTTGAAGTTGAATGACCAAACCGTTGACGGTGCAGTTGTACCAACAGTAGAACAACCTGAATTTGTTGACAGATCAGATGTATTATTTTCTTATATGAATATGATTGCATACAACAACAAAGTTGATTTGAAATTGCAATAAGTTAAGAAACAAAAAAGTTTTTAAAAAGTTTTACTACTAACTACTACTAACTCACACTTACACACACTACCTATTAAAAATGTTTTTAGCTGATTATATAATCAGCTTTTTTATTTTTTTTTAGGTAAAATTACTTGCAACTTCCTCGTTCCCAAGTGATTTTAGTATTATCAGGGCACTTTGCATTTCCATCATGAGTTACTTTCAAGTATCCCATATTACCTTTTTCTAATACCCATACCAAGCAAGCAAAACCTGTTTGAGTACATTGATATATTGAATTTGCATTATTAGTCAATTCTTCTTCAGGATAATAAGGCACAATACCTTCTTTTGTTATTGCAACTCTAAATATATCTACACCCCAAGTATTTTTACCTTTGTTAGCACCATCTATATCAAAATCTATATAACCGCATTTTATTTTTAATGTCTTATAAGGTGAAAGTTGGTCTTGGCAAGACCAATTAGAGATATATATTTTATCCAATGTAACTCCATCAGCCAAAATTGCCTGAGGACGACTATTATAATAATTTTCCGCAGTGCCATTATTTAATGATTTGACACTTGCATTTACAGTACAAGCACTTGACGTAGGATACATACAAGTTTTTTGAACTTTTAAAAATTCTTCAATTCTTTCAAGATACCTTTTTGCTCCTGTATGAACCTGTTCAGCACCAACGCCATCTGTTATTTTGAACCATGTTTCAATTGGTCCATATATCGCTGTTGCTCTATCTTGTGCTTCTACTAACTGAGCATAAGTCTTCTTAACTTTCGCAACTTTTTCCATATTATTCGTGGAACTATTCAAATTCGGAATAGTTAATGCCGCAACAATACCAATTATACCCATTACTATCAGGGTTTCCGCAAGAGTAAATGCTAACATTTTCTTTGTATATCTGTCAAAAAAGGAGTTTATTAAGTTAAAACCATTATTATTACTAAGCTTTACCCCCCTCCCTAGCTGTGTTCCTTTATTCATGAGCATTTGCTCCTTTCTGTTTTGTTACGTAATAATTATATACCCAAATTCCATGTTTTGCAAATATTTTTAATAAAAAAACAAAAAAATATTTGCAAAACATTTGTAAAATTTTATTTTGACTTTGTCAGAACAGTCCTCCGAACAGGGAAACTTTTTTAGAAAAAGTTCCTCCAACTGAAAGGCTGTTTGACTATGCTTGATATAAATTCAAAAATATTGATTTTCTAAAACAATTCTGCATTAAAGAAGATACCCTCTTGCGTAACTTCTTCATAAAATTCTTCATCTTTTTTGAATTCTTTTATAGTTAAAGGGTGTAAATCTATATATACATCAAAATCTTCTTCTATTTTTCCAATTATACGCCAAATTTGTTCACGTTTTGATTTATCTTGTTCGTTATCAAAAATTGCAACAAGCTCCATGTCTTCATCTTGATGCATTTTTCCATCTAAAAACAATCCAAAAATATATATTCCTCTAAAATCAAAAAATGATTTTTTCATATCTTTTATTAATTCGACGATTATATCGTCAACAGAATTAGGCATGTGCCAAAAGACTCCTTAATTCATCTGCTTTTGCAGAAACTTGTTCTGAATTTTCAAGATTTTTAACAGATACTACACCATTTGCAATTTCATCTTCACCCAAAATAAGAGCATATTTTGCAAGCTTCGATGCTTTTTCCAACTGCTTTGTGAATTTTTTATTTGTCATATCAAAATCAACTTTTATTCCGTCATTTCTCAACGCATTAACAAGTTTTATAGCTTCTTCCGTATTTGTTGATACAACATACGCATCTAATTTCTTTTCCTCTTGCTTTTGAATTAAAGAAATTAATCTTTCCATACCCATTGCAAAACCAACAGCAGGAGTATCTTCACCGCCAAGGTTTCTAACTAAACTATCATAGCGACCGCCGCCACAAACCGCATTTTGAGAACCTAAATTGTTTGATTTTATTTCAAAAACCGTTCTGTTATAATAATCTAAACCTCTTACAAGCAGCTTATTTACAGAATATTTTATACCTAGTACGTCTAAATATTTTTTAACTGACTCAAAATGTTCATGACATTCCGGACAAACAAAATCTGATGTTATGACAGCCTTAACCTCCGGCTTTTCGTATATTGCTTTGCATTCTTCAACTTTACAATCTAATAATCTCAACGGATTTTTTTCATATCTTTTTTGACAATCAGGGCAAAGTTCTGATAAGTAAGGTTTTAAGACTTCTTTTAATTTTGTTTTGTATTCTTCTCTACAAGTTGGACATCCAAGCGTATTGATTTCAACATCCAAATCCTTTAATCCGATTTTATTTAAATAATTTACAGCCAAAGAAATAGCCTCTGCATCTGCTGTCGGTTGTGCAATCCCAAACATTTCCATTCCTACTTGATGGAATTGTCTTTGACGACCTGCTTGCGGACGTTCGTATCTGAACATTGGACCTTTATACCACAACTTCACCGGAGCAGAAAGTCTGTGCATACCATTTTCAATATAAGAACGAACTACACCTGCGGTATTCTCAGGACGCAATGTTAAAGAACGTTCAGATTTTTCAAATGTGTACATTTCTTTATTTACAATATCTGTTGTATCTCCAACACCACGAGCAAAAAGTTCGGTTGCTTCAAAAATTGGAGTCCTTATCTCTTTATACCCGGCATTTGAAAAAACTTCATTCGCAGCATTTTCTATAAAATGCCAATTGTCTATTTCCGTAGGAAGTATATCCTTTGTACCTTTTTGTACTGTAATTATCTTTGCCATAAAACGATATTATTACAAATCAAATAACTTTTCAAGTAGCAGAAACCATATTACCTGATGGTACGTATAGTTTTCCTTGCCAAGAATCGCGACGGACAAATTCGGCATCAATTTTATTTAAGCATTCAAATTTTTTACCAATCCATTTTGGCTCTACAAGAGTTGATTTTAAGCCACTGCCTGCGATTCTGTGTAATGTTGTTGTCGGAGGTAAAAGTTCTATCGCATCACAACAAAGATTTACGTATTCCATTTCACTCATAAATTCAAATTCGCCACGCTTGTACATTTCAGTAAGTTCTGTACCTCTTAAACCGCAAATCATGTGGAGTTTTAAACCATCTATATTCAAATCAGCCAAAGCTTTTATTGTCTGCATCATTTCGTCATGCGTTTCCCAAAGCCCAAAAATCACATGCACACAAACATTTATTCCACGTTTTTTTGTTTCTTCATACGTTTTCAAAAAACATTCAAAATCGTGTCCTCTGTTTATACGCTCTAAAGTCTTTTTATGCATTGACTGCAAGCCATATTCAATCCAAGTTTCATATTTGTCCTTGTAACTTGCTATCAAATCTAATTTTTCACCATCAACACAATCCGGACGAGTTCCGATAGAAATACCTACAATATCCTTATGATCCAATGCCGCATCGTAAATTTCTTTTAACTCTTCAACCGGCTTATATGTGTTTGAAAAAGATTGAAAATACGACATGTATTTTACTGCCTTAAATCTTTCCGTAAGATATTGAGCACCAAAATCCAACTGTTCTTTTATTGTCATGTCCGCAGAATGTGATTGCGAAAAACTTCCGCCAGCATCACAATATATACAACCCTTTTTTCCATCTTGCCTGTTTGGACACGAAAATCCGGCATCAAGTGTTATTTTATATACCTTAACGCCGAATTTTTGTTTTAAATATTCGCTAAATTGATTATAGCGTTTTTCCGTTCCATTGAAAAACATAATTCAATTTAAACTAAACTTCTTTAGTTATTTCCTCTTTCTTCATCTTCTTTTGAAATAGGATATACATAATGTTCACCACAATTTGGACAAACTACTTCTTGTTGTTTTCCATCTTCTAATATTGCAACTTCAAATAATTGTTTACAGCCTGATTGTGTACATCTGATTGCCCAAGTCGGTCTTACAAGTCTTGCCATTTTATTTCTCCTTTTTTCTTTTATATTATCATAATGAAAATTTTTTGTAAAATTAAAAATAAAGGTTAAGCTTTCGGAAAATAGCTTAACCTCTAGTTTTATACACTTAAAAAATTATCTGTCAAACATTTGCTTTATACCATCAACTGATGATAAAATACCTGTTGCTTCATAAGGCATGTAAACAACTTTGTTGTTTTGACCTTCTGTCATATTCTTTAATGTTTCAAGATATTTCATTGCAATTAAGTATTGATCAGGTTTACCCTTATCACCTATCGCATTTATAATTCTTTCAATAGCTTGTCTTTCACCGTCAGCTTCTAATACTCTTGCTTGTGCTATACCATCTGCTCTTAATATCGCAGCTTGTTTTTCACCCTCTGCTTTATTAATTGCAGCTTCTTTTTCACCTTGAGCTTTCAAAATTGCAGATTGTTTCATACCTTCTGATTCAAGAATAACCGCACGTTTTTCACGTTCTGCTTTCATTTGCTTTTCCATTGCAGCTTGAATATCTGCAGGTGGGTTAATATCTTGCAATTCTACACGATTAACTTTAACACCCCATTTATTTGTCGCTTCGTCAAGTATTTCTCTTAATTCGTGATTAATTTTATCACGAGAAATAAGCGTTTCATCTAAATCCAATTGACCAACTAATTGTCTTAAATTTGTTTGAGTCAATTTTTCTATTGCATCAATTAGGTTTGTAATTTCATATACCGCAGATTTTGAATCCACAATTTGGAAGTATAACAATGCATTAATACTAATTGTTACGTTATCTTTTGTAATTACATTCTGACGAGGGAAATCATAAACAGTTTCACGTTTGTCAATTTTTGTCATTAATCTTGTGTAAGAATAAGTTTGACCATCTACACCTTTTTGAGTTATTTTCCAAACAATTCCACATGGAGTATCAATAAATGGAATAATAAAATTTAAACCCGGAGTCAAAGTTTTGTGGTACTTACCCCAACGTTCTATTATAACTTCTTCCATTTGTTGTACTATAATTACACCTTTTAAGATGTATAGCACCGATAATACTAATAATACTGATAACCAAAACATAATTCTAAGCTCCTTATTTTTCTATTTTCTTTACATACATAACAAGACCATCATTGTGAACGATTTCAACTTCAAAACCTTCAGGAATCTCCATATCACTTCTTGCTTCCCAACGTTCTCCGTATATTGAAATTACACCTTCATTTTGATTTGTTGTTTTTACTACCTTTGCCGATTTTCCGATATATTTGCCTTCAATACCTGTTTCCTGTGTATCTCCATTTTGTTTATTTTTAGCTAAAAATGGTCTGAATATTAACAATGAAACTATTGATAACACCGCAAATACTGGAATTAATACAAATTTAGATAAAATCCATATTGAAACTATTGCTGTTACAAATGCACCAATTGCTAAACTTAAAAAGAAAGTTAACGGCATTATAATTTCTAATATCAAAAAGGCAAAACCAATACAAACAAATAACTGCCAAAGAATCATATAATTATTCTCCAACAATTTCATTCATAGCATCAACCATAGCATCAATATCAATGCCATGAACCTTTGCACCTGCTTCTAAATTTTCGAAATGAGCAGCAGCACAACCAATACAACCCATTCCAAATTTTTGGAACACTTCTACTGTTTCAGGGTATTCTTGTACAATTTCCATAATTCCCATTTCTTTTGTAATTTTTGCCATAATTTACGCTCCTTTTATTAAATTTTTGATTCTTTATAACTTTTTATTAAATACATAATATAACAAATAAATGATTTTTTAAATAAGATAATCGAATATTTAAAAATTTTTCAAAAAATGTTGACTTTTCAAAAATTATTATTAAATAGATTACACGATACTACATAAGCAATAAGAGAGATGAGGATGAAAATTATGGAAAACTTTTTAACAAAATTTTTTGATGACAATTCAGTTTGCACAGGACTTTGTGATTTAAAACGCAAAACAGAAACTGCACAATTAAATTACTATTATGCACAACAACAAGCTGTAAAACCACAAATGCGACCACAGGTTCAAAAACCGGTACAACAAACTGTAAAACAAACAACTCAAATGCCGCAAGCAAAACCACAAAAACAATCTTTAGCACAAATATTTGCGGCACAACAACAAGCATACGCTGCACAACAAGCATATAACGCTCAACAAAAAACACAACAATTCAGAACTAATATGCAACAACAAGCCCAACAACAATATCAAAAACCACAAGTTAACACTGTTCAAAAACAAAGCTATGTACAAAATGCTACTCCACAAGCTTTAAATTCAAGAGTTATAGTGAATGGAAGTATGAAAAAGGTTGTATCCGCTGCAGTTCCTGCAAGATACTAAGATGTAGTAATTGACAACATACAAAACAGCCATTTTAAGTTGGCTGTTTTTGTTTTTTTAAACTTTTTTAAATAATATGAGAAAAAGTCATGAAGTAATCACTTATAACATTAACTAACATTGGCAAAATCCAAATCAAAATAGCAGCACCAAATACCGGTTTAAAAAGGAACGATAATTGAAATACATTAACTTGAGGTGCCGTTTTTGAAATTACCCCAAGAATAATATCTTGTCCTAATGTTGCTAAAAGAACCGGAGAGGCTATTTGTAACCCCATATACAATACGTTTGAGGACATACTTATTAAATAATCCATATTAACAATTTTTGCTAACGGCACAGACGTTGAATAAATCGGAAATATCTCAAAACTTTTTGCAAATGCTTGAAATAACCAATATGCACCGCCTATTTTCAAAAATATTACAACACCAATTAAACCAAAAAATTTACCCAAAAGTGAAACTTGACTTGATGTTGTTGGATCTAAAACCATTGCAGATGACAAACCCATTTGCATATTAATCATATCTCCACCAGCTTCAACCGCGGCTAATATTAGCTGTGCCATATAACCCATCATTGCACCAACAGCAATGTTCAAAATTAAAGCAAGAAGCAAATCTGCATCAGATGGAAGTTCACGAGGATGAAGCAACATTACAAAAATAATCGTAAGCATAAATGCTAAACCTACCTTCATCAATGTCGGCATTTCTTTACGATTTAAAACCGGTGCGAATCTTACAAAGCCCATCATTCTTGCAAATATAACAAGTCCGCCGCTCATGTGAGAAACAAATCCCGGAATTAGTGAATTTAGTTGAAGAATAAAACTTTCCATTATTTTTTATTCTCCTTTAACAAAGCTACTCCATCAGGTTTATCCAAACTTACGAAATTAAACAACTTACATTTGGTATGAATTATTGTTTTAGATTTTTTCACTCTAACACAAATTTCATATTTTTCTTTTCCGATTTGAACATCTATTTTTGTATTCCCACAAGATTTTGCCTCTAAAATAACCGTATCACGACGATTTTTAATAGTTGTCATAATACTTGCTTTTACAACATCTTCATTTCTGGATTTTATAAATTTTATTGCCTCTTGACTAAGCATTATATAATCTTGAAATTGAATAATTTCATCCGTTTTTACAGTTTCTTTTTTGCTATTTTCATCAGAAAGTTTTGTATCAGCAATTACAGAATACTGACACAGTAAAACAAGTATTAAAATTAATATAAAACTATATTTTTTCATAATTGTTTAACTTATCATCTACCATTTACATTTTGCATAATTCTTTGTGTTTCAAGAAAATCAGTTCCGGGTTGGAAAATTCCTGCTTTTTTATTTTTAACTGAATCCATTTGAGATCTGCCAAGTGAAGTTGGTTTTCCTTGTGTCATACGTCTAAACCCATCTTTATCCGGTTCATTTGGACCCTGTTTCATTTCAGCAGCAAATGGTCGTGTATATTTATAATAATTTGGAGGCAAAACATAGCTGTCATTTTTTGGAACTACATTAAATGCCAATGCCATACCATCAGTGAACAAATTCGTTAAAATTCTTACAAACCCTACTCCACCTATTATAATTACTAAAAATACAGCTAGAATTTTTGGTGCAGCAGCAATAGTTTGTTCTTGAACCTGAGTTACGGCTTGTAAAATACCTACAACTAAACCAATTCCTGCGGCAACAAGTACGCAAGGCATTGATATAGAAAGCATTGCCACAAATCCTCTTGCCATATATTCCATTAACATTTCCATAGTGTATTTCCTCTTTTGTTTGATACTTAAATAATATTAATTATTTATTAAATTTCGTCAAATTAATATTCTTCAACTAATTATAACTTTGGACTAACCCCTGAACTATCAAAGCCCAACCATCTACTGCAATAAATATCAACAGTTTAAACGGCAGCGAAATAATTGTAGGCGACAGCATGAACATACCTAGTGCCAACAGTACATTTGCAACAACCAAATCCAAAACTATAAACGGTACAAATACAATAAAACCTATTTCAAATGCCGTTTTTAATTCACTAATTATATATGCAGGAGCAACTTGCCATATCGTTAATTCATCAGGAGTTTCAGGTCTATCATTTCCGGATAACTCAACAAAAAAAGCCAAATCAGTTTCTCTGGTTTGTTTTAACATAAATTCTTTTAACGGCTTTGAACCTGCTTCAATAGCTAAAAGCACATTTTTTGTTTTATTATAAGGAATTTGCCCTTGTTCATAGCACTGCTGAAAAACAGGTCCCATAGTGTAAAAAGTCAAAATCATTGACAAACCTATAATTACAATAGATGGAGGTACAGATTGTGTACCCATCGCAGTTTTTAGCATTGAAAAAACAATAATAAATCGTAAAAAACTTGTCATACAACTGAATACAAAAGGTAATATCGAAAACATCGACATTACTACAAGCATTTGTATAACCGGATTTATGTCCTTAAAAATATCTGCCATATTACTACCTTCTTCTTTTATTTACAAATTATTCATTTCATCTATCGCATCAAGATTTACAATTCCGTCATCTTTTAAATCCAATTTTGAAATAAGAGTTGTTCTTTCTGTATCAGAGGCAATTAAAAATCTTTCATTACCCGCTTTTATTATAAATAAAGTCTTTCTTGGGGAAAGTCCTAATGCATCTTCAACATTTAAAAGACCTTTTCTCTTTGAATTGAAACTGGTAATTGAAAACTTTTTATATACAAACAAAGCAAAGCATATTAACCCTATCATTGCCATTGTATATATTGCAAAACTTGCTATATAGTGTCCCATTTTATTATATTATCCTTTTATTATTATAAATCTTCATCTTCAAGTTCAAAATCGCTGTAATCCAATTCTCCATCAGAATTTTCAGGCATTTCTTCCATTCCCATCGGTTCGCCAATAGATTCACCTATTTGCTCTTGACCTTCCTCTTGAACTTCTTCTTGGTTGTAAACTTCTTCCTGAACCTGTTGTTGCGGTTGAGATTTTGGTTCTGCAAAGATTTTGTTAATCTTTACCCCATACCTGTCATTTACAATAACCAACTCACCTGTTGCTATAACTTTTTCTTCTACTTTTAAAGTTATATTGTTGCTATAAACAGATGCCAAATCAACAACCAAACCCTGTTCTATATTTTTTAATTCTCCAAGCGAAATTTTGACTTTATCAAATTCAGCACCCATTTCAACTTGAATACTATCCCAAAGGTTTTCAGGTGGCATATTTGAAGCCATTTCTTCTCCTCCATCACTATCTACTGACATAATAATTGCCGGATTTGGAGCAATTCTAAATTCTTTTTCATACCCCTTATACAACAACCTCATTGTCTGAATATTACTATTATCGAGAACAACTATATCTTCAGGTTCAAGACATTTTAAATCTCCAACTGAAAACGCTGTTGTTCCTATTTTTAAATCAACTTCTACCAAACTTTTATTAAAGAAATCCAAACTAAACTTTTCTTCATGAATTTCTATCGGAATTGGGTTTAATAATGGACTTGGAACAGTTAAAATAACCTTTCCACATTCAGATGTTTCGTTATCCTTTATAAAGAAAGTTAAATGCGTAACATCTATTTTCCTGTTTTGACCATTACCTTTTATAAAATTTGAACAAACAAAATTGTATAAATTATCGTTGAATCCTGTGATAATTTTTGCTTCCAATTCGGTAATTTTATTTAAAACAAAAGGCTTTTTAGAACTTCCTAAAGCTCTCTCTAATATAATTTTCACAGCTTTATCAGATGATCTCAAATAAACCTCGTTTTGAGGATCTACTTTTATTTTGGTTACAAAATAACTTTCTTCCAAAAATAAAGCATTCATATTTTTGCTGACAGAAACTAATTTTACACTTAATCCATCAAGCAAAAAATCATTAGATGCACTTTGAACAGCACCGTCAAAAGTTTGACTATACCAATCAAAACGTTCTAAAATTTCTTTTGTTGTGGTATTAAAATCTGCTGTCATTTCCCCAAATAAAATCCCGTCAGTATATATTACTACCCGTATATAGCATAACTACATTACAGTAAAGTAACATCATTTAAATAGAGGATTTTATTTACAGCTTTGAACTTCGCCATCTCCGCTAATTACTTTTTTGCATTACATTTATCTGTGTAGAATAATAGTTATATACCAAGCTCCAACTTTTACAAACAGTTTAACTGCCTAAAAAAGTTTTAACCAAGTTTAAAATTTTTAATTGTTTGCATAAAATCTTTTTTGTATTACAATTATTGCGTATGAAATTTACACAAAAAGGAGAACTCAAATGAGTGAAAGAAAATTAGTAGGAACAGGCGAAATGTTCAAAAAAGCATTAGCTGGCGGTTATGCTATCGGTGCTTACAATGTTAACAACATGGAAATTTTACAAGGTATTGCAGAAGCAGCTGAAGAAACTCGTTCACCAATCATTTTACAAGTTTCTGCAGGTGCAAGAAAATATGCAAACCAAACATATTTAATTAAATTAGTTGAAGCAGCTCTAGCTACAACAACAGTACCTATCGCATTACACTTAGATCACGGTGCTGATTTTGAAATTTGTAAAGCTTGTATCGACGGTGGTTTCTCTTCTGTTATGATTGACGGTTCAAGATTCCCATTCGAAGAAAACGTTAAAGTTACAAAACAAGTTGTTGAATACGCTCACGAAAGAGGAGTTTCTGTTGAAGCAGAACTTGGTAAATTAGCAGGTGTTGAAGATGACGTTAACGTTGATGCTAAAGATGCTAAATATACAAACGTTAAAGAAGCTGTTGAATTTGTTAAACAAACAGGTTGTGATTCTTTAGCTATTGCTATCGGTACATCACACGGTGCATACAAATTCAAAGGTGAAGCTAAATTAGACTTTGACAGACTAAAAGAAATTAAAGATGCTTTAAAAGAAGCTGGTTTTGGTGATTATCCAATCGTTCTTCACGGTTCATCATCAGTTCCTAAAGAATTTGTTGCTAAATGTAATAAATATGGCGGTAACTTACCTGATGCTCAAGGTGTTCCTGAAGATATGTTAAATTACGCATCTAAACACGGTGTTGCTAAAATTAACATCGATACAGACTTAAGATTAGCAATGACATCTACTATCAGAGAATTCTTCATTGAACATCCTGAAAAATTCGACCCACGTGAATATATGGGACCTGGTAGAACTGCCGTTAAAGAAATGGTTATGCACAAAATGAGAGATGTATTAGGCACAGCTGGTCATGCTGATGACTAATAAATTTTTTAAATAAAATACCAAAAAGGATTTGATAGAATCTATCAAATCCTTTTTTATATTTACAATATTATTAAGATAATATCAAAATTCTTTATGTTTTACCATGTTTGTAGTATAATAAGTGTTATGATTACAGTTATTATAGGGGAAGTATATTGAAAAGCTCAAACTTAACAGTATTTATCTTCGGAGCATTAATTGTAGGTATTTTGTTCGGATGGCTTTGTCCGGATTTAGCAGTTAAAACAGAACCGTTAGCAAAAATTTTCTTAAATATGGTTAAGATGATTATTGCACCGTTGATATTTTCAACACTTGTTGTCGGTATCGCTGGACACGGTGATATCAAAAGCCTTGGCAAAATCGGGTTAAAGACATTAGTTTACTTTGAAATAGTATCAACATTGGCTTTAGTTATAGGTCTTGCTATGGGTAACATTGTCAAACCGGGTGAAGGTTTTAGCGTTACAACAAATGCTCACGATATGCAAGCCGCTCAACATCTTGCAACCATTAACCCAAACAACTCCATCAGTGATATGATTGTTGGAATGTTTCCAACTTCTGTTATAAAATCAATGGCTGATGGAAATTTACTTCAAATTGTAATTTTCTCAGTATTCTTTGCTGTTGCAATTTGTGCAGTAGGAAAAGCCGCAAAACCTGTTTTAGAAATGCTTAATTCTACTGCTAAAATAATGTTTAAATTTACTGAATACGTTATGTATTTTGCTCCGTTAGGTATTTTTGGTGCGGTATCTTCTGCCATCGGTACAAATGGGATAGGTATTTTAAAGAATTATGCAAAAGTTGTATTCTGTTTATATACAGCAATTGCTATATTTATATGTGTTGTTTTATACAGTATTTGTGCGTTTGCAAGAGTTCCTTTCTGGAAACTTATGAACGCACTAAAAGACCAAATATTGCTTGCGTTTACAACAACCAGTTCTGAAGCTGCACTTCCAAAATCAATGGAAATTATGGAAAAATTTGGTGTTCCGAGAAATATAGTAAGTTTCGTTATGCCGACAGGATATACTTTTAATTTGGACGGCTCAACACTTGGTGTTGCAATGGCAGTTTTATTTTCAACGCAATTAGTAGGTATAAATTTGAATTTGGAACAACAACTTGTAATAATGCTTGCACTTATGTTTGCAAGTAAAGGTATTGCAGGTGTACCAAGAGTTTCATTAATCGTACTTGCAGGTACATTGACGACCTTCAATTATCCTATTATTGGGGTTGCCATATTACTTGGTATAGACCACATTCTTGATATGGGAAGAACAACAACCAACTTAATTGGTAACTGCGTTGCAACTATTGCAATTGCACGCTGGGAAGGTCAATTTGATGATGAAAAAATGAACAGATTTCTTTCTAAAGGGAAACGAAGAAAACAATTACTTGCATACTTTTCAGAAAAAAAAAACAAAATTACAATTAATAAATGAGGATTAGATAAAAAATGACACAAGAAAATGAAAAAAAAGATTTTAAAGACTCTTTAAATCTACCAAAAACAACTCTTGAAATGCGTGCTAACGCTACAAAAAAAGAACCTGAAACTCAAAATTTCTGGGAAGAAAAACAAATATACAAAAAAATGACAGAAAATCGTGATAAAGCTAACAGCTTTATTTTACATGATGGCCCACCATATTTAAGTTCTGAAAAAATTCACGTAGGAACAGCTTTAAATAAAATATTAAAAGATATTTTAATAAAATATAAAACTCAAAGAGGATACTATGCTCCTTATGTTCCCGGATACGATGGACACGGACTTCCTATTGAAAACAAAGTTGTAAAAAACATTGAAGGCGGAAGAAATGCGGTTACTCCGGCTGAATTAAGAGCAAAATGCAGAGAATATGCACACAAAAGCTTAAAAGGTCAAGAATCCGAATTTAAAAGACTTGGCGTTTTAGGAAATTGGGAGCACCCTTATTTAACAATTGATGGTGAATATGAAGCTGAACAAGTCAGAGTATTTGGTGAAATGTACAAAAAAGGATACATCGAAAAAGGTTTAAAGCCCGTTTATTGGTGTGCTTCTTGTGAAACAGCCTTGGCAGAAGCAGAAGTTGAATACGCTGATCATACATCAACATCAATTTATGTAAGATTTAAGTTTGATGAAGAAAGCACAAACAAATTAAAAGAAAAATTTGATTTTCTAAAATCTGAAAACAATATTTATTCAATAATTTGGACAACAACTCCTTGGACAATTCCATCAAACTTAGCTATCAGCGTTCATCCAAGATTTGAATATTCTTTCTTTAAATATAACAACGATGTTTATTATGCAGCAACAGGATTGTTAGGCAATTTCTTAAACGGAGTTGACTGGAAAGAAGAAGACATAACAATTTTAGGAACTTGCAAAGGTGAAGATTTAGAACTTTTAAATACAAAACATCCGCTTTATGACAGAAATTCAACAGTAATTTGCGGAGAACACGTTACACTTGACGCAGGTACAGGCTCAGTTCATACTGCACCGGGACATGGTTTAGAGGACTATGAAGTTTGTTGCAAATACAAAATTGGAGTATATTCTCCATTAGACTCTAAAGGTGTTTGGACTGAAGAAGCAGGCGATTTAGCAGGAATACCTTACTATAAAGGTAATTCTATTGTAATAGACAAATTAAAAGACTGTGGAGCATTACTTGCAGCAGCAGATTTGCAACACAGTTATCCACATTGCTGGAGATGTAAGCATCCTGTAATTTACAGAGCTACACCTCAATGGTTTGTAAAAGTTGACAAATTCAGAGATGAAGCACTAAAAGCTATCAAAGGTGTAAAATTTATACCGGCATCAGGTGAAGCAAGGATTTCCAACATGGTTGAAGGTCGTACTGATTGGTGTATTTCACGTCAACGTGCATGGGGTGTTCCAATTCCTGTATTCTATTGTGAAGACTGTGGGGAAGTTATTGTTACAAATGAAACTATTGAACACGTAGCAAAACTATTTGAAAAAGAAACTTCTGATGCGTGGGTTAAATATTCAGAAAAAGAACTTTTACCTGAAGGCTTTGTTTGTCCAAAATGTGGAAAAACGCACTTCAGAAAAGAAAAAGACATTATGGACGTTTGGTTTGATTCAGGAGTATCTTGGAGAGCAGTTGTTGATAAAAGAGCTGATGAATTAAATCACACTCCTGTTGATATGTATTTGGAAGGTTCAGATCAACACAGAGGCTGGTTCCAATCTTCACTATTAACATCAATTGCAACTCAAGGTAAAGCTCCATACAAACAAGTTTTAACACACGGATTTGTATTTGGAGAAGATGGCAGAAAAATGTCTAAGTCGTTAGGTAATTACATTAGACCTGATGATATTATTAAAAATTACGGTGCAGACATCTTAAGACTTTGGGCAGCATCTGTTGATTACAGAAACGACATCAAAATTGGTGATAACATCGTTAAACAACTTGCTGAAATATTTAAGAAAACAAGAAATACCGCAAGATTCTTAATCGGAAACCTATTTGATTTTGATCCTGAAAAAGATTACGTTGATTACAAAGACTTGAAAGACTTGGATAAATTTGCACTACACAAATTATACAACCTTATTGAAAACGTAACAGAGGCATTTGAAGGTTATGAATTCTATAAATATTTCCAATGCTTACAAAACTTTGCGGCAGTTGATTTAAGTGCATTCTATCTTGATATTGTAAAAGACAGATTATACACCTCCGGCAAAAAATCACTTTCAAGACGTGCATGTCAAACAGTAATGCACGAAATTTTGCAAGCATTAGTTCGAATCATTATGCCTGTAATGCCACATCAAGCGGAAGACATTTGGCAAAATGTTCCACAACAACAAAAAGGCGGATTGGAAAGTATTTTATTATCTTCTTGGCCTGAAATGAAAGAAGAATGGAACAACGCTAAACTTGAACAAGAATTTGAAAAAATCTTAAAAACTCGTGAAATTGTAACAAAAGCAATTGAACCGCTTAGAGCAGACAAAAAAGTTGGTAGTTCATTAGAAGTTGCAGTCTATGTTAAAGACGACACTATCAAAGACTTATTAAAATCTTGTGAAAGTGAACTTTGCAACATATTCATCACTTCACAAGCCTTTGTAACAGAAGAAAAACCTGCGGATGTTCTAAATGAATATACAGAAGACAATTGCACAGTTTGGGTTACAAAAGCACACGGTGAAAAATGCTCTCGTTGTTGGAAATACAGAGAACTTAATGCTGATGGTATTTGTGCAGAATGCCAAGATGCGATTTCCGAATAAAAAAATTTTTAAACTATTAAGTATGGCGGAGTAAATACTCCGCCATACTCATATAAAAAATAAAACTATTTGCAACTAGGGTTAGACCAAGACAAAACCTTATCCGATTTTGGACACTTTCCATCTGCATCTACTTTTAAATAGTCCATATTTCCATTTTGTATAATCCAATAAGCTGCACCTGTATAAGCAACAATTTCTCCAAAATTGCCAGGATCATAAAAACTTGTATCCCGACCAGCATCAGCAGTTAACGATACATCTTTTTCTGGAATAATTCCTCCTGATGTTATATTAAAAGTAAACTCATCATAACCCTCTTTATTTTTACCCTTTTGCTTACCATCAATATCAACATATATATTTGCATAAAATTTATGACTTGGTAAAGAATAACTTGTACCACCCATAGAACCAACATCTGGAATATATATTTCTACATAAGCACCATCAGCAAGGACAATATTTCCACTATAACTGCCTTTATATTCAATACCTCTTGATAACTTTAAAAACTCAGTAAGTCTTTCTGTTAAACGTTTTGTCCTTTTTGCTTCGTCCACACCATCATTCACAAACCAAGTTTCAATTGGTCCATAAACAGCAGTTGCTCTATCAAATGCCTCAGTTAAGTTTGCATAAACCTTTTTGACTTTGGCAATTTTTTCCATATCATTTGTTGAACCATTCAAATTCGGTATTGTTAAAGCCGCTACAACACCAATTATACCCATTACGATTAGGGTTTCTGCCAGAGTAAATGCTATAAATTTCTTTGTATTTTTTAGAAAAGAGTTAAATTTATTAGAATCCTTGCTATTATTGGATTCTAGCCCACTTCCTAGCTGTATTCCTTTATTCATCTGCTTTTGCTCCTTTATGATATTTTAATTTTGTTTTAACAACACCATTTGAGCATACAAATCTTATGCATTAAGTTTTTTGTACCAATTTTTATTCAATGCCATTGCAAGTTTTTTAGATTTTGCATAAGCACATAAATCACGTTTGATTTCCGGTGCTAAAATATACATCGTAATAATATTTGGAACAGACATAGAAATCATCATCGCATCAGTGATGTTAATTACTGAACGTAAATTCATAACTGAACCAATTATGATAAATGCACAATACATAAATTGGAAAGCTAGCGTGCGTTTTTTACCTTCACCAAACATAAAATTCCAAGCCTTTTGTCCGTAATATGCCCAAGAAATTATTGTTGATAGAGCAAATAAAATTACAACAACTGCCAAAATATAAGGGAATATAGGTAATACCGTAGAAAATGCTTCTGAAGTCATTTGTACGCCTGAAATTCCTGCACCTGAATGGTAAGTGTTTGTGATTGTAATTACAAACGCAGTTAATAGGCATAACAAACCTGTTAAAAACGGTTCAATTAAAGAAACGAAACCTTGAGAAACTGGTTCATTTGTTTTAACAGTTGCATAAGCAATCGGAGCAGAACCAGTACCTGCTTCATTTGATTGAACAGAACGTCTTAACCCCATAATTATTGTTCCAAAAATTCCCCCTGCAACAGCTTCAGGGAAAAATGCCTGTTTTAGAATAACTGCAATAGCATGCGGAATTAACATAAAGTTAGCAAAAATTACAATTAAGCCTGAAATTATATAAATTGCACACATAAATGGTACAATTTTTTCAGTAACTTTTGCTATACTTTTAATTCCACCAACAACGATTAAACCAACAACAACAGCAACAGTAAGACCTATAATCCAGTTTTGACCATAGAAAAAGCTGTTCTGACCACCTGTTATATCAACAAACTGCTGTGCAGTCTGGTTTATTTGAATCATATTACCACCTGTTATACCACCGCAAATACAAAGAATTGCGAAAATAACAGACAAAGGCTGTCCTAACCAACGCATTTTCTTTCTTGTTAAACCATGAGCCATATAATGCATTGGTCCGCCTGAAATAGAACCATCTAAATTAAAGCGTCTGTATTTAACAGCTAAAGATGCCTCAACAAATTTTAAAGACATTCCTAATATAGCACCAATAAAAATCCAAAATGCAGCTCCCGGACCACCTAAAGAAATCGCAATTGCAACACCTGCAATTGAACCCAATCCAATTGTACCTGAAAGAGCCGTTGCTAAAGCTTGAAAAGATGAAACTTCACCATTGTTATCATCTGATTTAGAAACGGGTTTTCTTAATATGTCAATTGAATGTTTAAATCCCCATATTGCAATACCTCTTAGATAAAAGGTAAAGAAAATTCCTGCAAAAAGAATCCAGAAAATGATTATTGGAACTTCTGTTCCACAAACAGGAATCGGAAAAAATATCCAACTTGCAATTTTATCAGAAATTGGTGCAACATATCTATCTAAAGTCGCATCAATGTTTAATGCTAAACATTTTTGAGATGTAAGCATCAATGCCATAAGTGATAACAATAATTTATTCATTTTGTTTAAATCCTAACTTCTTTGCTATACGCAAAAATCCCACATTGCGTAGCTTAATTATACCAGAAACATTGCTATTTATATAGCAGTTGCAATACGATTTTTACATAGTTATTGGCACAATCTTTTATATTATAAGATTTGACAGTATTGTAACAATTTTGTAATATGGAATTTCGCTGTTGGACTGACATTGAATTAATTTGTTTAAGAACTGATTGTATATCACTAATTGTAGGTTTTATTAAAAACCCATTTTCACTATCTTTTATAATTCCGTCAATACCTTCATTTTTTATGCCTACCGTTATACAACCACAACCCATAGCCTCTAAATAAACCATACCAAAGGTTTCATCTATGCTTGGAAGAATAAATATGTCCGATTTTCTCATTATATCTAAAACTTCTTTGTTCGATTTCCTTCCAACTAATGAAATATTTGATTTTGCAATACGTTTTAAATGTTTTAACTCTTTTCCATCACCAATAACAGTCAAATTAAATTGCGGTAAGTCATTCACCGCCATAATTAATTTATCAACATTTTTTCTTTTTATTAAATTCGCACAAACAACAATATTTTTAACAGTTTCCGATTCTCTTAAAATAGGTTCAAAATTAATACCGCTTTCACATAAGAAAGTTTTTTCTTCATATTGTGGATATAAATTTAAAAATTTCTTTTTTAATTGCCGGCTTCTGCAAGCAATTCCAATTGATTTTTCGTATGCCTTTTCCATTTCCGACTTGAAATAAACGGAATATAGTGGATTTGTTAAAACTTCAATATCTGAATTATGAACGGCACAAATCAACTTTCCATCTAATTTATTTGCAAAAATAATTCCCGATGGCATGTGTGCAACAATTACATCATATGAAATTTTTGGTATTTTTTGAGCAACATCAAACCAAAACGGAGTAAAATAATTAACATTAAATACATTTTTATACCAACCTGTTTTATAAAATTTCTTTTTTCTGACAAAAGAATTAAACAAAAAATTTGGTTTTAAAACATCAACTGAATGCCCGCATTCCATCCAACATTTTACAAAATCAAATAAAGTTCTTGGTGTCGCGTTTTCATCTTCACTTATCGGGTACAAATCAGTAACAAAAAGTATTTTCATAGTTATATATTTTATCACTTATTTTCAATTTGTCTATTAATCAAAAATAAATATTGCCAAACAACCCAAAAAAATGTTTATTTTAATATTAAAATTATATAAAAATTTTTTAAATATGCAGTTTTTATTATATTATTTATAATATAGAATAAACAACAGAGGAGATAAAAATATAATGATACATCCAACAGCAGTGATACACGAAAGTGCAAAAATTGCAGATGATGCAATTATAGGGCCACACGTAGTAATCGGAGAAAATGTTACTATCGGAAGCGGAACAAGAGTTATTGCAAATGCGTTTATTGAATTTGCTGAAATCGGTAAAAACTGTACAATCAGTCCATTTGCAACTATCGGTTCTGAACCTCAAGATTTGGGATACAAAGGAGAACCTACAAAAGTTGTTATCGGAGATAACGTAATTATAAAGGAAAATGTTACGGTTCATAGAGGTGCGGCATGCGGAGATTTTACAACAAGAATTGGTAATAAATGCTTGCTTATGGCAGGAGCTCACGTTGCTCACAACTGCGTTTTAGCAGATGAAGTTATTATGGCAAACCTTGCAACTCTTGGCGGACACTGCCACGTTGGATACGGTGCTTGGCTTGGCGGAATGACAGTATTCCATCAAAATGTTAGAATTGGTGATATGGCTATTATTAGCGGATTCTCAGCATCCAGAATGGATATTCTTCCTTATTCTAAAGGTGAAGGCAGACCTCCTGTACCAAAAGGATTAAATGTTGTTGCTATGAGAAGACGCGGAGTTTCTAAAGAAGATAGAATAAATACTAATGCTGCATTCAAAATACTTGTATCTCACGAATATAATACAACTCAGGCAATTGAAAAAATTAAAGCAGAAATTCCAATGAATCAGTATATTGAAAAAATGATTGATTTTATTCAATCTTCTAAACGTGGAGTTCTTTTAAAAACATATAAAACAAATATGGACGAATTTGATGAAGAATAAACTAACTTAGCATAATAAAAGAATCGGCAAATATTAATAAATTTGCCGATTCTTTGTATTTATATTTTTTCTTCTATTGATTTTATCTCAACTGATATTTTACTTGGTATAAATTTTTTAATGGAATGTTCCAAATCATACGTCGCATTTACCCAAAATGTAGGTGATGATGCAATTTTTGTTTCTGTTCCATCTTCTTCCAGTTTTATTATAACAGGATCAGAACCGGGAAATTTCGCTAAAATATCTTTCATAGCAACCAATTCCTCATACGGAACTCTGTCATTTATTGATATCATAAATATATTTGCATTATCAACAGGTTTGACATCATTTATTATAATATTCATGCTATCTTCTGAACGTGAACTTGTTTTACCTGTAATAATTACCTTGTTATCAGCCTGAAGAAAATCATTAAATGCTACTAAATTTTGATGAAAACACAACGCTTCCATTTTTCCTGATAAATCTTCCAAAACAATTGTTTTTAAAAATTTGGAAGGATCTTTTTTATATGGAATTTGTTTTACTGACGTAATTAATCCACAAATAGTAACCGTTTTATCCACTGGCAATTCTTTTATCTCGGAAATTTTATGAGTTTCTAAAAACGGCATTTTATCCATTATTGAAGATAGTGGATGAGATGAAATATAAAAACCTAAAAATTCCTTTTCAAAAGCTTGAAGTTCTTTGCTTGAAAATTCTTCATCAGAACCAGCTAAATGGAACTGAGTTTCAGCAAAATCGTTATTGCCCTCCAAACCTGCAAATAAACTTGTTTGTCCTAATTCTTTTGCTTTTGCCTCTTTTGATGCAGTATTAACAATGTACTCAATATTTTCAAGCAATTGCTTTCGACTCTTTTCAATATTTGAAAATGCACCTGATTTAATTAAACCTTCTAAAACACGTTTATTTGTTGCTTTTGGATCAATTCTTTTACAATAATCATAAATGGATTTAAATTCTCCATGTTCTTCACGTTCTTTGATTATCATTTCTACAACAACTTCACCAACTTGTTTTACAGATGCAAGCCCAAATCTAATATTATCACCATCTGGTGCAAACTCCGCATAAGACTTATTTATATCTGGTGGTAAAACTTTTATACCTTTTTTATTACACTCTTCAATATATAATTGTGTTTTTTCCTGATCGCTAGCTACACTTGATAACAAGCAAGACATATACTCAACAGGATAATGACATTTTAAATAAGCTGTTTGATATGCAACAAAAGCATACGCAGCGGAATGACTACGGTTAAAACAGTATGATGCGAACGCAAGAATTTGTTCAAACAAATCTTCTGCATCTTTTGCTGTCATACCATGTCGAGCAGAAGCTTCAATAAACAAGCCCCTTTGTTGTTCCATTTCATCAACTTTTTTCTTACCCATCATACGACGAACTTTGTCGGCTTTACCGAGTGAATAATCTGCAAGAACTTGGAACACTTGCATAATCTGCTCTTGATATACAATCGTGCCATACGTATCCTTTAAAACAGGTTCTAGAAGTGGATGAGCGTATGTAATTGGTTCTCGACCATGTTTTCTATCTACAAAGTGATCTACCATGCCCGAATCTAACGGCCCCGGTCTAAATAGTGCTACCAACGCACCCAAATCTTCGAATACGTCCGGTTTTAATCTTTTTACAAGGTTTTTCATTCCTGCGGATTCTAACTGGAATACTCCATCCGTATCCCCTGTCATCAACATTTCATATGTTTGTTTATCATCAAGTGGAATATTATTAATATCAACTTCAATACCTTGACGTTTCTTGATTGCATCAAGAGTTTTGTATATTGTAGTTAAGTTTCTTAATCCCAAAAAGTCCATTTTTAAAAGGCTTAAAAACTCTGTAACAGCATGAGGTGGATATCCTGTTTGTACAATGCCATCTTTGGACGGTTGCACAGGTAAAATTTGATCTAACGGTTTTGGTGCAATAATAACACCCGCAGCATGTGTACCTGTATTGTTTTTTATACCTTCTACACCAATTGCTAAATCAATTATTTTCTTTAAACCGACAGTTTTTCCTTCTATCGGATCAACAACAATCTGTTCATCATTATCATACAGGGTTTTTAATTCTGAACCATCGTATTGCATTGCATCTTTTAGAGTTTTTGCTTTTTCATTGAAAGATTGAGCAACCTCAATTGCAGGATCAATTAAAGAGGCTAAACGATTACTTTCAGAAAAAGGAACTTTAAATAGACGTGCAACACCTTTGAATGCTGCTTTTGCTGCATAAGTACCAAATGTAATGATTTGACATACTTTATCTTCACCGTATTTTTGAGTTACATAATCAATAACTTCTCCTCTACGTTCAATACAAAAGTCGATATCAATATCGGGCATTGTAAAACGTTCAGGATTCAAAAATCTTTCAAACAAAAGTTTATGCTGAATTGGGTCTAAATCTGTAATTTCAAGAGCATACGCAACTAAAGACCCTGCTGCTGAACCACGCCCAGGACCAACAGGGATTCCATGTGTTTTTGCAAAATGAATAAAGTCCCATGTAATTAAGAAATATGCAGCAAATCCCATATCCTCAATTACTTTTAATTCATAATCAGCTCTTTCTTGTAATTCTTCGGTAATTTTACCATAACGCTTTTTCATTCCGTTATATACAAGGTTATTTAAATATGTTTCTGTCGTAAACCCTTTTGGAACTTCGTAAGCAGGAAGTGCATCCGTTTTTTTAACAACTACATTACATTTCTCTGCAATTTTTACTGTATTTTCTATACAAGTATCAAAAAGTTCCCTATCCATCCAAGAGAAACTTTCTCTCAATTGTTCGGCAGTTTTTACATAAAATTCATTACTTGGGAAATGAAAACGGTTTGGATCATCTTTATCAGAATTAGTATTTAAACACAATAAAGTATCATGCGTATCTGCATCTTCTTTATTTAGATAATGAGAATCGTTTGTAATAACCATCTCAATGCCTAATTCTTGTGCAATTTTAATTAACTCAGGATTTGTTTTCTTTTGTTCTTCAAGCCCATGGTCTTGCAATTCAATATAATAATCTTCGCCAAATAAATCTTTGTATTGTTTTGCGACTTCTCTTGCTTTTTCAGGTTCATGATGTAATAAATTTTGCAAAACCTCACCGCCCAAACAAGCAGATAAACATATTACACCCTCATGGTGTTCTTTCAATAATTCCCAATTTATACGTGGATGAACATAACGACCTTTGCACCATGCCACAGAGGTTAATCTGATAAGGTTTTGATATCCGGTATTATTTTTTGCAATAAGAACAAGGTGATAACAAGGATTATTCATTTTATCACGTTCTTCTATATCACCGTTATGAACATAAAACTCACACCCCAATAAAGGTTTTAGCCTTTGTTCTTCATTGCTTAAATTTAATGCTGTTTCGTATAATTCCAAATCACCATACATAACACCATGATCTGTAACGGCAACTGCCGGAAAATTGTTTTCTAACGCAAATTTGCACAATTTATCAATTCTGATTGCGCCATCCAACAAGGAGTATTCTGTATGCAAATGTAGTGGTACATATGGAATATTTGACATATATACAGTTTATCATGGGGATTATATCAAAAAAAGACATTATTAAAAAATATAAATCTTGCTAACATGATTCCAATAAACAATTAGACTTGGGTACAGACAAAACCTCACAGTTTTAAGTAATATTGACAATCAAACTCATAATTTATCGCACCATAATATTGAAATTATCTTCTTTAATAGAAGATAATTTCAATTTGTTTTATAATTTGACATTTACAAAAACATCTTTGAGGTTTCAAAATTTACATTTTTTGCCTGATTTTTTGATGCTTACAGATAATTTGCCAAAATAGATTTTACATAATTTTGAGTTTCTTTGTATGGCGGAACTCCATCATATTTATCAACAGCTCCAGGACCTGCGTTATATGCGGCAAGTGCTAATATTACATTGCCATTATATTTATTTAATAAATTCTTAAGATATTTTACGCCACCTTCAACATTCTGTACGGGATTATACGCATCTTTTACTCCTAATCCCTTTGCAGTTGAAGGCATTAATTGCATCAAACCTTGTGCACCACAATGAGATGTAGCATTCGGATTGAATCCTGATTCTTGTCTTACTAACGCTCTTACAAGTTTTTCATCTACACCATGCTTTTGTGCAACTTTGTCTATCATAGATAAAATCTGTGCTTTAGGAGCTTTATTAGAAATTTCAGGAATTTCCATGTCGCTTTTGGCAACTTTTAATGCACCAAATTTATTTTTTATACCCGTTAAAGCACCAAATTTTCCTGTTTTTGCAGCAGCAACAGAACCTGCTACTTCTTTTGTACCTGCACCGCCTTTAGAATCAACAACTTGTGCTTTAACATTTTCTGATGTCGCTTTTGATATTAAATTACCAAAACCTGTTTTGTTTGTTTGTTGAGCTTGTGAAGTTTTTAAAACTTCTGCAAAAGATTTTGGTGCATCCGGTTTTTTAACTTCCTGTATTTGAGGTCTGTTAATATAATTTTGCAATTGCACACTACGTTGTATTGCAGCTTGCTGACCTCCGGATGATATTAAACTTTGAATCATAGGGGAAAACATATTATTATATTACCTCGCTTCTCTCTATTTATTATCGACCAAACAGACTTAATTTTTATGGGAGTAGAGTAAATATCCCCCATTTGGTTTATAATGATGTTTTTATTCATGTCAACATAAATAAATCTAAATTTTTAATATTATTCAGCTTTTTCTAAATCTTCTTCTTCAACTTTTTGATGTTTTACAATTAAAATTTTTGTAATTCTAACACCGTCAATTTCTTTTACTTGAAGTGTCATATCTTTCCATTCAACAGAATCATCAAGTTGTGCGATTCTGCCTAAAAGTTTTAAAACAACACCACCAACGGTGTCAACATCCTCTTCTTCAAAATCTTCACCGTTTAGTCCGAAGAATTCTGCCATTTCATCAAGTCGTAACATAGCATTAGCTTCAAATGAATTTTCACCAATTTCTTTTATATCAACTTCTTCAACTTCATCAAATTCATCTTGAACTTCGCCAAAAATTTCTTCAAAAACATCTTCTAATGTTACAAGGCCTGCTGTTCCGCCATATTCATCAATTACAATTGCAATTTGTCCTTGACACTTTTTAAATTCTCTAACAATATTATCCAATGTAATTGTTTCAGGAACAAATAATATCGGACGAATCAACTTGTTTATATCAAAATTTTCTTCTTTCATAGAAGATGTATATAAATCTTTTACATGTAAAAAGCCCTTGATATGATCCAAATCTTCTTCAAATACAGGATATCTTGTATATTGATTTTCACAAGCGAAAGCATTCAATTCGCTTAGACCAATATCATTTTGAATACAAATCATGTCTGTTCGTGGAATCATAACTTCTTTTGCAGTTAAGTCAGAAAATTTGAAAGCATTGTGCAGCATTTCTTTTTCTGTTTCATTCAAAACACCTTCTTTGTAACTTGCATCAACAAGCATGTCCAATTCTTCAGTTGAATGAGCAAAAGTTGTTTTTGGATTTTCTATGTGTAGCATTTTTAATAAAAGATTACAAAAACCATTTAGTAAAATAACCAAAGGATTAAAAATTGTAGCCATCCAAGCAGTTGGACGAGCAATAAATAGAGCTATTTTTTCTGTATATTGCAAAGCAATCAGTTTAGGAGCTTGTTCTCCCAAAGAAACATGTAAAAATGTAATTAATGAAAATGCGATAATAGCTGAGAATGTATGAACTGCAATACTTTGAGATATTTGTGGTAAGAAACTAAACAGAGGTTCTACAATACCTGCGATAGTAGCTTCTCCAACCCAACCTAAAGCTACACTGGAAATTGTAACCCCAAGTTGAGCTGCACCAACAATTCTATCCATATCTTCTATTTGTTCAAGAACCAATTCAGCAGTTTTATTGCCTTGTTTAGACAATTCTTCCATTCTGGTTCTTCTCACTCTTACCATTGCAAATTCTGATGCAACACAAAACGCATTCGATAGTAATAAAAACGCTACTATTAAGAGATTAAATATCGTACTGACAGTCGAGTCCATATATTTTTATAATTCCTTATTGTTTCATTTTATAATATACCATGAAAAAATGCAAACTTTTATGATAATATTTAACTAAGGGGATAAATTTTTGAGATTAGATAAATTTTTAAAAGTTTCAAGACTAATAAAACGAAGAACCGTTGCCAATGAAGTTTCTGATATGGGAAGGGTTTTGGTGAATAACAATCAGGCAAAACCATCAAAACAACTAAAAGTTGGTGATATTATTACAATTGAATATCATAACAGAACTGTTAAAGCAAAAGTTCTTGTAATCCCTCAAAATAATGTAAGCATTCAAGAATCAAGCACGTTATATGAATTAATAGAGGACTAAATATATGCACGAATTATTTACAAATATGAATACATACTTTCAATCTTTAGGAATATGGGGACTTGCTCTAAACTCTTTCATAGAAAGTTTTTTCCTTGTTCCACCTCCTGATTTTTTGCTTATTGCAATGGATTTGGCAAAACCTGAAAAAGCTTTATGGTATGCAACAATTTGTTCTTTTGCATCTGTACTTGGAGGATTAGTTGGATATTTGATTGGCTTAATTGGTGGCAGACCTGTATTCAACTGGTTTTTCAGAAAAAATCACGATCAGTTTGAAAAAGTTGAAGCACTTTACAACAAATATGGTGCAATTGCCGTATTTTTTGCAGGATTCACCCCAATTCCATATAAAGTATTTACAATTGCAAGCGGTGTTTTGAATATGAACTGGTGGCAATTTGCACTAGCAAGCTTTTTTGGCAGAGCCGGCAGATTTTTTGTTGTAAGCATTGTTCTAATGCTTTGTGGAGAATGGATTAAACAATATCTTGAATTAGTTATAATTGTTGTATCTGCAATTATTGTACTGTTTTTTGTTGTACTATGGCACAAGGGCAAAAAAACATTCAAAAAAGCTCAATCAGCTAATAATACAGAAGAAACCGAAGATAGCCAAAAAGCTATTCATAATTTATAATTAGACAAACATTAAATAAAGGTTTAGACAGAGAAAATGGCTCAAATACTTGAGCCATAGCTTATGAATATTGAATACAAATCTATTATACATAATAATGTAAATTTTTGCAAGCATAAAAAAAACAAACATCATTTTATTTTAAAAATAAAATTTGAAATGGGATAGAATTTTTATAATTAATTTGAATTACACTTTTTCTTTGGATAAATCTCTCAATTGTTGATATAGTTGAATTTCTTTATCTGAGAGATTCTTTGGAATTTCAATATTAACAGTTACAATCATATCGCCTGTTTTGCCATTTTTAGTTAAACCCTGCCCCGCAAGACGATACTTTTGACCTGAACTTGTTTTTGGCATAATTTTCATTAACACATTACCATTTGCTGTCGGAACGTTAATAGAAGTACCCAAAACAGCTTCCGGTGGAGTAATTGGTATAGTAAACAGTACATTTAAATCATCGTATTTAAAGTTTGAATTATTTTCTATCACAATATTCAAATACAAATCGCCGTTTTTACCACCGTTAAAACCTTCATTACCTTCTGATGGAATTCTTATTTTTGAATTTGGTTTTACATTTGCAGGAATTTTAACTGTTATTTTTTTATGTCGGGAAATAACTCCACTTCCGCCACAAACAGGACATTGCATTCCGTTTACAAAAGGTCTGCCATGACAATTTGTACATTCTTGCGTTGATAGCACGTTAACAGTTTTTGAAACCCCGCTTACTGCTTCAATCATTGTAATCACAACATCTGTTGTAATATCTTCACCATCAAATTTTGGAGCTTGCTCTTTCTTTTCCTGTTTTTTATTTTCTTGCTTTGGTTGTTTTTTTAATCCGTCTAAAAAGTCATTAAAAATATTTGCAAAATCTTGAGGATTTTGTTCTTTCTTATTCGTTGTTTTAGCTTTATTTTTTTGAGCTTCTTTTATAAAATCTTCTTGCTGTTTTGACTGCGAATATGCTTTTTGTGCCTCTTTTTGAGTAGTCTTATCAGAAGCTGATTTATTATAATTGAATATTCCTCTTAAAATATCATACCTTTTACGAGATGTTTCATCAGAAAGTGTTTCATAGGCTTCTGTTATCTCTTTAAATTTTTCAACACCCTCTTCTCCTGCAACATCAGGATGATATTTTCTGGCAAGCTTACGGTATGCAGATTTTAACTCCTCTGCACTCGCACTTGTACTAACACCCAATATCTCATAATAATTCTTTTGTTCATTTGACATATTTACATAATAACGGATTTATAAAAAAAGGCAATTATCCTAAGATATTTTACGAGATTATTATTTTTAGAATAATGATTTTATAGCTAAAAATATTAAAATCAGTCCTGAAAAAATCTCCATATACTTTGTAGAAAAGTTTTTCAATGAACATCCTAACCAAAAACCTGCAAACGCAAACATAAATGTTGTTGAACCTATCAAAATTGCTGCTTTTAATATATTTATAGATGCTAATGCCAAAGTAACCCCTGCAGCCAGTGCATCAACACTGGTAGCAATAGCGATTGCAAAAAGACAACTTAGTGTTAAACATAGAGGAACTTCGTTATCTTTTCTATATGATTCTTGAATAATTTTTATACCCAAATACATAAATATCGCAAAGATTATCCATTTACTCGCAGGCAAAATCATTTTATAAAAAGGTTGTGTTACAAAATACCCTATTGTCGGCATAATTCCTTGAGCAAAACCAGTAAAAGTTGCTAATAACAATGAATTTTTGAGTCTTAAATCACATAATATAAGTCCATGTGCAAATGATACAACACAAGCATCAATAGAAAGAGCTATCGCAAGTAGTATTAATGACACTAAACTCATACTTAAACCTTTTTTATATCAACTTCAACTTCAAACAGTCTATTCCATGGAAACTTATAATCTGCTTTAAATTCTAAACCGACAAATTTAGCTATTTTCTTTTCAAATTCAGACATGTTTAAATTTTCACTTGGCTTATCTAAAGTTTGACGAACATTTGCCTGATATGCCCAATCATCAAGTAACCTTATTACCTGCAACTTTTTAAAAGCTTTCTCATTATATTTTTTAGCCAAAAACTTCACTTTTGCGGCACATAAAAGACTACCCAACGTATTTGCACTCGTATTCCAAGCAGAATATCCATAAAAATTTACAGGCATTTGTTGATTTATAAAAGTTTCCACAAATAAATTATCCGCACCATTTGCATTTCTTACATCAGCTATCATTGCATTTTCAGGCAATTCAAACTTACCGCAAAACTGCTCTGTTGGTCTTTTCATAACAATTTCACCCTGATGGTCTTTGAAATTATTGACAACTAAAAGAATATCTTCATTTTTTTCAACAACTTCCATGCCTGCAAGTGATAATTGACCAAATACTGATTTTTCAATTGAAATATCTTCGTAATTTGAAATTAAATTTTTGTATTCAGGTTCTAGAAATTTTATTTTTACTTTCACATTACCATTAATTGCACGTGCAAAAAGTGTTAGAGGAATTTCATCAGCACCTGTTTTTGTAAATCCGCCTAAATCTTCTAACACTTTTGCCTCTTGAACATTAAATCCATACTCCGCACAATCATCTTTTGAAAATATTAATGTATCAAACAGACCTTCTTTTTGCCATTGCAAATAAATTTTATTAATTTCAAAATTTCTTTTTCTTGTGTTTAAGTAATCGTCTAAAATATCATCCGGAATCAATCTTTCAACACAACTTTCACATCCTGCTTTATGAGTATGGAAAGAATAGTCAAAAATCAATTTTCCGTATTTATTCCAATATTCTTTTTCTTCCTCATTATAATTATTATTAGAAATCCTCATTATGCTTGAAAAGGCATAAATCTTTGCATTTTTCTCTTTCAAGATATCTTTTAATGAATCAATTCTTTGTTTTATTTCATCAAATGTTTCAGGACATCTTCTTGATGGAATTAATCCGCCATAAGCAAGAGTATCAAGAGAAATAACCATTGCATCAACTTCCGAAACTTTTTTTAACCAATCAAATAATTTTTCAATATCAGCACTTCTATTCAAATCTCCCAAATAATCTCTTGGCGGAATTAACAACGCTATATCTTCGTCAATATTTGCAATATCTTTGAACAAATTATAGCAAACAGGTCTGTTATCAATTGGAATTACACAAATTTTCATACTTCTATTATACTAAATAAACTTTATAATGTATGACTTTTTACAAAATTTAAGTATAATTTTGATATATGAAACAAGTTTTTTACACACTTCTAATAATTTTATTAACAGCCCAGGTCGGTTTTTGTGCGTATGATTCAGCAACCGGAGAAGAAATTAAAGGGTACAAAGGAACTTTACCGGAAGTTACCGAAAGATTCCAAAAATTTCTGCCACAATCTGCACGACCTAAATTCGACTCTGTTGATGCATTTAATAAATCAACCGGATATAAACCAATTCCAAGAGATAATCCGGCTTATATAAATGTTATTATGAAAAAAGACAAAATGTCTGAATTTGCAAACGACATTAACTATGTAATACCTATCGTCGAAAAAGTTATATGGTCTATTAAAAATGATGAAAACGAACAAATGTTCGCAGCAAGAGCAAATTCTTTATACGACAATGCAGAATATGTAAGAAGAAAATATGCAGATAAACCCGAAAAATATTACCCTGCGTATAATTCACTTATTGCAGTAAGCAACAGAACCAAATCCATCGTTTCTATAAGAAATGAAGCTAAAGTTTATAGTGCCTACTTACCTTATCAATCGGAAGGTTATATGTATAATCCCGAATATATCAATAATCAATTGCGATATCTGCTCCAAGAATTGGATAACACCCTTGAATTAATGAAAGAAGTTGATTAAATCCTATTTAATTTCGTTTTTCCAATTTTCTTATTACTTTACAAGGATTTCCAACTGCAACTGAATATGGCGGAATATTTTTTGTAACAACACTTCCCGCACCAATTGTAGAACCCTCGCCAATTGTTACTCCGCCTAAAATAATTGCTCCACTGCCTATCCAACATCTTTTTTCTATTTTGATGGCATTCGCTTTTTCTGATGTTGCTTGCACCATTCTATCATCAGGATGTATAGGGTGTGTCGGTGTACATAACTGAACACCTGAACCTATCCAAGTATCATCTTCTACTGTTACATAAGCAGAATCCAATACTGTACAATTTGTATTAAAATAAACACCTTTACCCAAAATTATATGACAACCAAAATCACAAAAGAAATTAGGCTCTATATATGAATTTTCCCCAACCTCTTTAAACCATTTTTTCATAATATTGAATCTTTTATCTCTATCAAGTTCAGCATTAAACTCTCTCATCAACCATCTTGATTTTTTCTGCAATTCTATAATTTCAGGAACATTTGAATTATACCATTCACCACTTAATTGCTTTTCATGCTCAGACATATTTTTATCCTTTCTTACAAAAAAAGATGAAGATTAAACTTCATCTTTTTGTTCCTCTTTGTTATCTGAATCTTGTTTATCCTCAGAAGTTTCTTCAAGCTTTTGCACTATTTCATCTTCCTTATCGGACATTTCTGCCGAATCACCACCTTGCTCGTTTTCGGCAGATTTATGTTTTTTCTTTTTATTCTTCTTTTTCTTTTTTGTATTTTCTATTTTATTCTCATTTTGAGAATCTTCAGATGATTCCGAATTTTCAGATGTTTCTTCGCTTACTACTTCTTCTTCTGAATCTTCTTCTAATGAATCTTCTGATTCTTCATCGTTATCATTAGATTCATCATCTTCTTCATCAGATTCATCAGATTCTTCAGACTCTGCTTTTTCTACAAGTTTCGCAATTCTTTCCTTTTCTGCATCTTCGGCTTTTATTGCTTCTTCAATTTCATCCTCATCTTTTGCTCTAATTACAGGAATTGAAAGCATTAATGCCAATTGATCATCTTCAGGTGTAAAATTTAACTCTAACAAATCTTTATCCATTACAACGTATTTAGAAAGAAGTTCTATCATTTCTCCTCTCAAGCGTTCCAATAATCTTGGATTAAGATTTGTTCTATCTTGCATTAAAACCAATTTCAAACGGTTTCTTGCAACATCTTTTGTTTCTTCTTTTTCTTCAGTTTTTGTAAAAAATTCAACAACTTTATTATATAAATCTGTAAATATATCTTTCATTTAACTAAGACTCCTTTTTTAAAAGTTTTAAGACAAATGCTTTTACTTTTGAAATAAAGTCTTGAGGCTCATCAATATTTAAAAACTCAACTTCTTTGCCCATTATTCTTTGTGCAACATTTTGATATGCTTGACCGGCTAAAGATTTTTCATCGTTTACAATAGGTTCACCCTTGTTTGTTGATGTAATGATACCCGTATCTTCAGGAATTATTCCAATCAAATCGCAAGATAAGATTTCAACAACATCTTCAACACTCATCATATCATTGGATTTAATCAAATTTGGACGAACTCTGTTTAATAATAAATTGTATTTTTTGATATGTTCTTTAGATTCCAACAATCCAATAATTCTATCAGCATCACGAACAGCTGACATTTCAGGAGTTGCAACAACAATTGCTTCACTTGCACCAGCAGTTGCATTTTCAAAACCTTGTTCCAAACCGGCAGGGCAATCAACAATAATAAAATCATTCTCTTCTTTTAATTCTTCACATATAGATTTTAATTGATCGCCTGTAATTGCGGTTTTATCTCTTGTTTGAGCTGCGGCTAACAAGCATAAATTAGGATTCTTCTTATCTTTTACTAAAGCTTGTTTAAGTTTGCAGCGTTCTTCAACAACATCTACAATTGTATATACAATTCTGTTTTCCAAACCAAGAAGTAAATCTAAATTTCTTAAACCTAAATCTGTATCAATTAAAACAACCTTATTACCGGCTTTTGCTAATGCAGTACCAATATTCGCTGTTGTAGTTGTTTTACCAACACCACCCTTACCGGATGTAATTACGAGTACTCTACCTGTCATTATATCTCCTTACTTTCGTATGTTGTATTTATAACTATTGATTTTCCTTCGATTCTTGCTTCTTCCGGAGTGAAAGAAGTTGTTTTTTGAACAAATGGAATATTTTCTGTATTTACACGTCTTGCATATAAATTTGCAATACGTAATTGTATAGCATTCAATTTTAATGCTCTGATAACTGCATTTTCATTTCCTTTTGAACCAGCATGGGCAATTCCGCCAAGAACACCCCAAACAATAATATCACCTCTGGCAATAATTTCACTACCCGGATTTGCATCACCTACAACAACAATATTTCCGTCTGAAGTGATTGTTTGACCTGAACGTAAAGTTTGATTTATATACAAAGTCGGAAGTTTTTCCACAACTTCATTGTCTTCTTCCAATTCTAAATCAGGAGTTTCATCCTCATCCATTGTTGCGTACGCTTTCATTTCTTCTTGTTCAATCAAACCTTCTTCATGAGCTAATTCTTGAAAAACTAAATCACTATGCTCATCTGTCGTAAACAATTTAGATTCTTTTGGCTTTTCCTCCATAAGATTTTTTAGTTCTTCTTCCGTAGGTTCAATTTTTGGAATTTCCATTTCATTTTTCAATTCTGAAATTTTTATTCCTAAAGCATCCGCAGAATTTTTTGTAACTTCACTTACTGAATCAATAAATTCAACCGTAGAATCCATAGACTCAATCAATGCTTTTATACTTAATAATTGCGATTGAGTTAATTCTATATCTTCCAATTTTAAGCATATTTTCTTATTCTTCGCTTCTTGCATTTCAAGAATTGAACTTAATTCATAAATTACTTCCGCAGCATTTTTTGCATTGCTTAGGTTTATAATAAACCCATTCTCAATAAAACCGTTATCCAAGTTATCCAAAATAATATTTCCTTTGCTAGCTTATATCTTACATGCTTAGCATACCCCAAATATATCATAAGTTCAAGCTATTTATAAAAATAGGCATGCCTAAAATCGCTCAAATTGGCATGGGATTTAGAAATTATTTACATTTCTTAACTATTTTTCAAATCATGAAAACATGCATTAGACATGCGTTTCCATGTTTTAACTCGCTCTAATCATGAAATAGGTTTAAAGTCATGGTTATTGATATAGTTGAAACATGCACTATATGCATGATTAAGTCAATTGTTGCGAAATGTGAAAATAAGGCTAAAAGCCCCTTGCAAAAACACTTTTAAATTTTACAATAGAAATTAAGCAAGTAATGCTTGCATTTGGGGAAAATGTCAGGAGAAGATTTTAATGCATATACCTGACAAAGGTCTATATTTCGTAATTAAATCTTGGAGGAAAATAAACATTGTTTAGAAGTCGTGATATGGGACGTGCGGTAGCAGTTAGAAGATGGACACCTACTGCATTGGATTGTTATAAAAGAGGTTGTAATTGTGAAGGATGTTTTTACAAAGATTTCTTCTCAAGCTCATCACAAAAATGTCAAATGAAAGCCTCTGTTTTGGAATTGGTAAGAGTTCTTGGAACACCTAATGTCGAATTACAGCAATTTATTGCTGACTAATTTACAAATAATTCAATACGATAATTGATTTATTTTTTTGTTTCTAGTATTCTATCATTAAAAACATTGGAGGATTTATAATGCGTATACACGTTAACGGAAGAAACATCGAAATTACTGAAGCTATTAAGGCTTATGTTAAAGAAAAAATTGGTAAAGTTGCTACTCACTATGACCAAATTCAAGGTATTGAAGTAATTTTATCAGTTATCAAAAACCCTGCAGCAGCAGAAAAACATATTGCCGAAGTTAGATGCAGTTTAGATAAAGTAAAACTTCACCTTGAAGAAACAGCTGAATCTATGTATGCTAGTATCGATTTACTTTCTGATAAACTTTTAAGACAAGTTAAAAAAGTTAAAGACAAATCATTATCTTCAAATAAAGCTTCTATCAGAACAGATAATGTTGAAGAAAACGATGATGACGAAGTTATTGTTGTTGAAGCTATTTCAGAAGACTAATGCTTAATAATAAAAAAATTGTTGTTATAATGCCTGCATATAATGCAGAGCAAACTCTTCAACAAACATACAACGAAATTTATCATGATTTTGTTGATGAAGTAATTTTAGTAGATGACAGTTCTTTGGATAATACCAAGGAACTGTCTAAGTCTTTGAAAATAACAACAATAACCCATAAAGAGAATAAGGGTTACGGAGCAAATCAAAAATCATGCTATAAAGCTGCACTAAAAGCAAATGCTGATATCGTAATTATGCTTCATCCGGATTATCAATACACCCCAAAATTAATTCCGGCTATGGCCTCTATGATGGCTTTTGAAGAATATGATGCGGTCATTGCATCAAGAATGCTCGGAAATTCTGCCCTAAAAGGTGGCATGCCACATTATAAATTTATTGCAAACAAATGCCTAACTGCATTTGAAAATATTTTTTTAAATGAAAAACTTTCTGAATATCACACAGGTTTTAGAGGTTTTACAAAAGAAGTTTTAAAAAATTTACCTTTAGAAAGCTGCAATAATGATTTTATTTTTGATAATGAGATTCTTGCCTTGATTCTTTATAACAAATATAAATTAGGTGAAATTTCATGTCCTACAAAATACTTTAAAGAAGCCTCTTCAATTAATTTTTGGCGTTCTTGCAAATATGGTTTTGGAGTCCTTGGAGTTAGTTTGTTATACAGACTTGCAAAATTCGGTTTAAAATTTGGTATTTTCAACAACAAAGGCAAATTATTAGACTTAAACACAGAATTAAATTATTATTATAAAAACTAATCATCTTTTTTTATAACAACCATTGCAATTCTGAAATATAGAATACACAAGATAACCAACCATACTAAATCGTATCTTATATCCCAAAAAGTTGCACCCATCTGATTTATTTTAATAATTCCATCAACACTACACGTTGCAGGTATAAACAACGCAAATAAATTTACTAACTGTGGAATAGCCTCTTTTGGCCAAATCAGTCCGGGTAAAAATATAAAAATTAATGATGTTACTACTAACAAAAGCAGCGAAGTTTCTCTTTTTTTGAAAAAGTATGAAACAGCTAATGAAAAGAATATGGCACAATAAAACATAGCCGTTAGCATAATAAATAGCGGTAAAATATTATATGCCATAGGATAAGCCAAAAATGCCGGATATATTAAGAAATAGAATATTGAATAAAACAAATATAACATAACGTAAAATGTGGCTTTGCCAAATAAAACTCTTGGTAAATATTCATTCTGTTTACAATATTCCTCTTTTAACTCATTCTTCGTACCTTGCATTAAGCCTACACCAATAAGCAATGTTTGATGAAGAATAAGAACTAAAATAACCGGATAAATATATGTAGCATAGCCACCAGCAGGATTATACAATGGAGTTTGCACAAATTCAAACGGTTGTTTTAGTGTTTTTGCCATTTGCATAGGAACGCCCTTTTTTAATAATTTTCCTATTTCAACTTTTGCACCTAAATAAGCAGAAGTCTGAACAACAGCAGAATACACAGTTTTGTATATAATTAGATATCCGGAATCACCATAAAAAGCAACATCGACAGAACGACCTCTTAAAATATCCCGTCCAAAGTTTTTAGGAATTAATATAAAAGCTCTTATGTTGTTACTGTAAAAATCTTTTTCTGCTTGAATAACACCATTGTATCTTGAAACAACATCAATTGAATCAGTGGCATTTAAGTTTCTTACATATTCTCTTGAAAGGTTAGAATTGTCCATATCAATTACACCGATTGGAACATCCCTTATTATTTCTGTTGAATAAGGAAACATATAAAAGATAGAATATGCAATTACACCAACAATCATTATCAGCATTGCACCTGAATCTTTAAAAAATCTTCTACCTTCTTCTTTTATTATATCAAACAAGCTTCTAATCATATTTGATACCACCTGCTCTCATCCATGGCTAATTTTTTAACTCTTGGTAAACACGCTAAACCAATTCCGCTTAAAATCAGCATTGCAACAAGACTTTTTATATCATATTGAACCGGAATTGCTCTTAATGATTGATTTATCATAATTGATGCCCAATAAGACATCGGGATACTCATGCTATATATTTTTGCTATCAACGGCATTGCCATTACAGGATATGTTACACCGGCAAAAGCAAACCCCATTGCAACGTAAAACGCTGCATTACTTAAACCATAACGAAAATTACCATTTATTGCACTAAATATAATGGAAACACAACAACAAGCAAAAGCAAATACAATTGTTGATATTAAACCCATAGCGATATTTCCTACGTATGGAACATTCAAAATTACAAAATACACAAAATATAAGATAGCAAAAAGAACTAAATACACAAATAAATAAGGTGTCATCTTACCTAAAAATGCCGTCAAAATGGAATTATCTGCCGATTTCAACCAAACTTTTGTAGTTCCGTATTTAAATTCTGAACCTATACCCCATAGCATAGTGAGAATAAAATTAATTTGTAAAATATGCCCAAATGCAACTAATGATAAAAAATATTGATAATTAAAATATGGATTTGATCTAACGTGCTCTTGAACAGTTATAATATTAGCTTGCTTAATAGCTTCTTCTGTCGGCATACCTTTTTTCTTTCTCATAATAACATCTAACCCTATTTTCATTGTCTGAACAAGAGTATTTATGTCTTTAGAAATTATACCGCCTATTAAAATTCTTTGATTATTGTAATAAAACATTAATTTGGGTTGTTTTAATCTGTATAAATCTCTTTGAAAATTTTTTGGTATTGCAATAAAACCGTACGCTTTACCCTCTGTTAATAGCTTATGACCTTCCTCAAAACTTGTAACCGTGTATTTTACACTGCAAGATGGTAACGCATTTATGTTTCGCACAAACATTCTGGATATCTCTGAATTATCCTGATTTAATACAGCAATTGGCAAATTTGTCGGAGATCCTTTTGAAAAAATTATACACATCAAAAAACATAATGATAATGGTATTATAAAAGCTAAAGTCCAAAATAAAGGCTTTTTATATACTTGTTTTATTTCTCTTTTTAAAACCTCTTTGTATGCCATTATTTAATCTTATTCCAATCAAAAATTACACTCATGCCTGCACGTAAATCATTAATCGGTTCTATCGGAACTGCATGAACTTCAAAAGTTTTCATATCAAAATCACCTTTTGCTTTTGTAGCTCTGTAATTTGCAAAATTTCCCATTACTGAAATATAATTAACCTTTACTCTAATAGTTTTTTTACCCAATGCCGGAACATTTACATTAAATTCCGTACCATTTTTAATTTTAGAAAGCAAATCTTCTCTTAAATTAAATACCATCCAATAATCAGTATCATCAACAATACTTACAATAGGATAACCTGCCCCTACAAGTTCCCCTTCTTCAACATTTATTTCAGTAATTATACCATTTATTGGAGATACAACTTGATTTTCTTTTACATACGATTGAACTTCTTGTGTTGCACCAATCGCTTTTTTTACATTTGCCGCAGCAAACTTTCTATCTTCACTTCTTCCACCCTCTGCAAGCATTACATAATTTTCTTCCGCAGCTTGATATTTAGCTCTTGCTTCATCCAGCTTTTGTGTAGGAATTACTCCCTCACTATGAAGTCTATACATCCTATCGTAGGTTTTTTTAGCTAAATCCCTTTGCGATTTTGCAATGGCTTTTTGTTCAATTCTTGCCCCATTATTAATTTTTTCCTGTTGTGCAAGTGCTAATTCTAAACTTGCATCAACCTGTGAAGCTTTTGCCGTTATTTCGGGAATATCTAATGATATAATAACATCACCTTTTTTAATTCTATCACCCTTTTTATAGTTTATTGTTTTTACTCTGCCTGCAATCTTTGATGATAAATCAACTGTTTTTACATCAACTTCACCTTGCAAAATTAATGAATTTGTTTTGATAAAAGCGTATATACAACCAAATATCGCTAAAGACAATGCTATTATAAATATAATTAATCCAACTTTTTTATTCATATTTTCCTCACTTAAAAATCTTCTGTTTTTGATGTAATTATATAATTCAAAATCTCATTTGTATCACCATTTGTTTTCAATAAATCCGTCAAGGTAACATCATAATCATACAAGGATTTTAAACGTTCCATTTTGACCTTTGATAGCATCATTTGAGCATCCGTAACTTGTAAGGAAGTACCAAAACCTTCTTTGAATGCTAAAGTTGCTGTACGTAATGCTTCTTGTGCATTGTTAATAGAAGAGTTTGAACTTTCGTATTGTTCTTTGTTTTTCATCAACTCTTGATATTGCTTAATTACAAGACTTTCAATATTATATTCCGCATCTGCGATTTCATAATTAACCATTTTTCTTTCGCAATTAGCAGCTTTTACATCATTTAATCTTGATAAGCCATCAAATAAAAGCCAATTTGCAGTTGCACCAACGGCAAATCGTGGAATAGCTTCTGATAACTGTCCGGCTGCTGCAATATCATACGCTACCAAACTCACAGTAGGAGAATAATTTGCCAGCTTTGCATGATATTTTGCAGTCATAATTTTTTGTTTTGCTCTTAATTGATTTAATTGCGGATTATTTTTTAGTGCATTTTCTTTCATAGCACTAACATCAACATCACTTTTATTATATATAAATAATAACGATACCGGTTCAACACTAACATCTTTTAAATTTGCATCCTGAGATTTTATAAGAGTTTTTAATCCCTCTTCTGCAACATTAACATCCCTTAGTGCAGATTTATAATCTCTTAATGCATTTGCATAGGCAACTTCAGCATGTAATCTTTCCGATTTTGAAATTATACCCTCTTTTTCCAATAATTTCGCTTCTTTTAAATGCTTAGACATACCATCAAGAACTTGTTTCCTCACATTTACGACATCCCTTGAAAATCTTAAACCAAAATATCTTTTTACAAGTTCACACGTTAAATTATCTTTTATTTCTCTATATTTTTCATTTGAAGCTTCTAATTTTGCTCGTGCCGCAGCATGATTTGATAATAATTTACCTCCTGTAAATATATTCCATATAGCAACACCACCCATTGTAAATACATTACGCTCTTGTATTAATGTTGATGCATTAAAAGATAATGGTAATGCCCCTATTTTCATCGAACCTGATGAAGTTAATGTCATATCTTCTGAAAAATGCAGATATGTAGCGTTTAATGCTACTTTCGGAAAAAACTGACCTATCGCAGATTTTTTTTCATACTTCATTTTATTTATTAACTCATTATATGCTTTCAATGAATTGTTGTTTTCTAACATTAATTCATACGCCTGCTCAAAAGTTAAATAAACTTTTTCAATTCCACCCTTTTGCACTTCCGCACAAAATACAAAATCTGAAGATAAACCTAAAAATATTATAAATATCGCTAATAAATTTCTCATTATATCCCCACAACACACATAAATCTTTTAAATATTTCCTCTTTTTTATAAATTAGTTCTTCAAAATTTAATGAACACTCAATGTAACTATTTATAATTGCATCAAAAATGTTTGCCAAAAGGTAAGCTTCTTCATTCGCCATAGGTCTTATCTCTTTTATAATATCTGCACAATAATTATAAACCTTTTCCATAGGATGTTCTTTACGTGATGAAATACCCCTCATAAAAAACCTGTTATTTTCCATGTATCCCTGTATTATCATTTTATTTTTTTGAAAATATTTTATTTTATAATCTATTATTAAAGCTAATTTTTCAACAGGACTTGATGAAATTTCACAATGTTCTTTCATTTCTGAATATGCATTTTCTATCAATCGCTTGAACCATGCCATAAATAAACCTTCTTTAGAGTTAAAATAGCCATATATCGTACCAACACCTATGCTCAACTCTTTAGATATTTTATCTATCTGCGTTTTTTCATATCCTAATGTTTTAAAATATTCACTCGCTGTATCTAAAATAAGTTTCTTCTTTAATTCATCAACTTTTTCATTTAACTTAACCATATTAGAATTTTATTCTGAACGAGAATTAAATTCTATATTGAGAAAAAAATTCTTTACATATATTAACAAGTTCAAGTAATAACAAAAGAGATAATGCTATTTGCATTATCTCTTTTGTTATTTTATAAAAATTACATACCCTTAATAATTTCTAACAGCAACGATTTAAACTTGCTCTTTGCAGCATTTGCGGCATCAATAACTTCTTGGTGAGATAAAACTTCTCCGGTAATACCAGCTGCGGCATTGGAAATACAACTTATACCCAAAACTTTTATGCCACAATAATTTGCAACAGTAGCCTCAGGAACAGTTGACATACCAACAGCATCAGCACCTAACATTTTTATCATTCTTGTTTCTGCCGGTGTTTCATAATTTGGACCTGAAGAAGCTAAATAAACACCTTTTTTAAGATTGATATTTAATTTCTTAGCCACATCCATTGCTAATTCTTGTAAATCTTTTTTATAAACATCTGTCATATCAGGGAATCTTGGTCCTAAGTCTTCGTCATTTGGACCAATCAACGGATTTACATGCATAAAGTTAATATGGTCTGTAATTAACATCAAATCAGACGCATTAAATTCTCTGTTTATACCACCTGCTGCATTTGTTACAATTAAGTTTTTAACACCTAATTTTTTGAAAACTTTAATTGGATAAACAACACGTTGAATTGGATGACCTTCATAGTAATGATATCTTCCTTGCATCATAACAACACGTTTACCTGCAATTGTAGCAAACACAAGCTGACCTTTATGACCTTTAACAGTTGATGCTTCAAAACCCGGAATATCACCGTATGGAATTACCATATCACTGAAGTCATCAGCAAAATCACCCAATCCTGAACCCAAAATCAATGCTATTTCGGGGGTAAAATTATTTGTTTTTTCGTTAATGTACGCAACCGTATCTTGTAACTGCATATTATATCTCCTAATTAAATAACACCGTCAAAATTATTAGCCAACCAAACCATTATCATCTGATTCAGAAGCTTTTACCATTATTGCATGTTCAACAGGATTTTCTTTTTTATAAGAAGTATCAAAGCCATATTCATCATAACCCAAATCTTCTTTTGCTTTTCTTGCTTGATTTTCGTCAACCAATCTTTTTGCTAGTTCAGATATTTCATAAACTAATTGATATCTGTTTTCTGTATTTTCATTTAAATCCCATGCAATTTTGATTATTTGATCCATTTTATTAAACCTCTTTCTTGATAATACAATTTTATAATAGAAAAAATTTTTAATCAAGATTTTTATTTTTATCAAAATTTCAAAACAAAAAGGGATTGCACACACAATCCCTAAATACTATGAATAAAGAAAACTTATTAATATCTATAATGAGCAAAAGCTTTATTTGCTTCAGCCATTTTATGAGTATCTTCACGTTTTTTGCAAGCTTGACCTGCACCATTTGAAGCATCAATAATTTCACTTGTTAATTTATCAATGAAAGATTTTCCGCTTCTGTTCTTAGCAGCTGCAATTAACCAAGAAGAAGAAAGAGCAAAACCTCTATCTGCCTTTACTTCCAAAGGTACTTGGTATGTTGAACCACCAATACGACGAGCTTTAACTTCTAGCAAAGGTGTAGCATTTGTTAATGCTTTTTGGAAAACTTCCAAACCTTTTTCGTTAGTTCTTTCTTCTATTCTTGTAATTGTAGAATAGAAAATTCTTTCAGCTAAAGATTTTTTACCACGACGCATAATTCTATTAATGAATTTTGATACGTCAACACTGTTGTATAAAGGATCCGCAGCCGGAATTCTTTTTGCCGGTTTAGAACGTCTTGACATTATTTACCTCCTTTGGCACGTTTAGCACCGTATTTTGATCTTGATTGGTTACGATTTGCAACACCTGCTGTATCAAGAGTACCACGGATAATGTGATATCTTACACCAGGTAAATCCTTAACCCTGCCACCTCTAATAAGAACTACACTGTGTTCTTGTAAGTTGTGGCCAATACCAGGAATATATGAGGTAACTTCAAAACCATTTGTTAATTTTACTCTGGCAACCTTTCTAAGTGCTGAGTTAGGTTTTTTAGGAGTTGTTGTATAAACTCTTGTGCAAACTCCACGACGTTGAGGACATTCCATCAATGCCGGTGATTTTGTTTTGTCTATTAGCTTTTTACGTTCTCTACGTACAAGCTGATTAATTGTTGGCATAATTTCTCCTTATATGTAATTTTATTATTTTTTCGCCTATTTCCTAGCTTGAATTCTTCAGCACTAAAATTCAGCTAAGTGTCATAACTTATATATAACAACAAGCAAAATCTATTGTCAACCTTTATTATTGATTTTTGGCATGATTTGTTAAGTTTTTTCAAGTAATACTTAAACTTTTAAAAATTTTTACTATTAAGTTTGTTGTATTAATCTTTCATTACTAAATTCGCCAACACGCTCACCCATCAAATCATACTGGATGCCACCACCGTCATGACCATATAAAGGATTGCATTCGCCTGTTCTTAGTCTTGTCCCTTTTGGTAATTTTACATCACAAATATACTTCGGTATTTTAGGTAGTGAAAATTCATTTGCAATTTGTTCAGGGGTTTTATTTTTTATATCATCCAAATTCATTACCCATGAACCTTTCATACCTGAATTTTCTTTATCATAAACTCTTACAAATACTGTATCTTTTGTTAACTCAATTATATTTGCATGCTGTCCTTTTTTATATGGACAATCCATATAGCCTCTATTTTTCCATTCATCATTTGCCAATTCTGTTGGAATTTTTTCTATAATTTTATATCTGCCATCAATTTTGTAACTATGCCCAAATTGAACCATTGTTATACTTTTGTGCAATTTTATTCTTGGCATAACAGAATTTTTTATTGCTTCACTTGCACATTTCGAAACAATATCAAGATTTGGCAAAGAAGTTTTTTCATGATTATCAACTTCTTTTTGCATCTGAGTTTTATTTTGTACTATTTGAATTTTATCAATTTTTTGTATCTGCATATATTTTTTATTACTTTGAAATTTTAAAGTTTTCTATTTTACCCGTTTTCGCATTTATATCAAACTTTCTTCCGTAAAAATCTGAAGCAGAGAGTTTTTGGTCATTATAAAACAAATTTTCATACGGCAAAATTTCTGACAAATCCGATTTAAATTCTTCTATTGGCTGAATTTGCCATAATATTTCACAATCTTTTGAAACGGCATATATATTTTCCTTTAAATTGACTTCAGTTGGAACATCTAACATAACCACCACTTCATCCTCTAAAACTGCTACATCCGCAATTTTACTAATGAATGAGATTGATTTATCTGCGATTAAAAGTTTTTTATCTGCAATTCTTATTAAGTTTTTATCCAATTTTCTAAAATCCTTTTAATGCTTTTTTTCTTGGCAAACTAAAACTTCAGGTGAAATTTCAGCTATTGTATCAAATAAAATATCCGTTACAGTTTTTGTATCAACATTTGGTTTTGGAGTTTTCTTTGGTACTTGTTTTTGAATATATTTTTCAAATTCCGGTTTTACATCCGGAACAAAACCGCTTACATCAGGCAATAAAACTGATGGCTTTTGCTGTTTCAAAGCTTGTTTATCCATATAAGAAGTATAGTCTGATAAAACATAATTAAAAGTTTCGCCACCTGCTTCATATAATTTTTTTGCTTCATTCTTTGAATTTTTATTGTTAATCTTTGTTATTTCAGCAGACGGATTTTCAGGAACAACTTCTGATACAGTTCCTGCAACAGCAGTAGCTGTCTTTGAGGCTTTCTTTTCTTTCATATCAGATACTTTCATATCAATTATATATCCACTTGATGAGAATAATAATGAATATACAACCCCTTGTAAAGTAACTTTACCTGAAGCAGCATATTCCAATCCACAATCAACAGCTAAATCAGCAGCAGTACACAATGCAAAATCTGTAATTTTGGCAGCCTTGCCTGAAATTTTAGCAATTGGTGAAGTGATTGCTTCAATTCCCTTATAAGACAATATATTAGCAAATGCCGTTGCACTATCAACACCCATGTACTTAAATGTTTCTTTCAAAGCCTCCTTTGTCATTCCTTCTTTTGAAGAAAATCTGTCTGATGCATATACAATAAAATCAGCCGCAGATTGCATGCCGGCAATTTTTAGAGCTGGAACTAATCCTATACCGCCTGAACATACAAAAATTGGAATTGATGCTGCACATAAAATTGTATCTTGCACCAGTAATTCAGAAAACATCTGCGAGCTTCTGTAATCAACAACTCTTTTTGCAATATCATTTTTTACACCAAAAGCCGCATAATATGAATTTTCGTATTCTTTCTTCATCTCTTCAAGAGTTTTTTTATTCAAAGCATGCTCTTTATTTTTTTCCAAAATCTTTGAATAATTTACAGCTAACGTACGCAATAATTCATATTTTTTATCTAATGAAGTATTCTTATCTAATTTTTTTTCTTGAAAAAACTTATCTAATTGAGCTTTACCATTTCCAATATCACCTTGACCTACAAATTCTGCAAAAGCATCATAAGCTTTATTATAACGTTGTTGTCTTGTTTCATACAAAATTGGTTGAGCTTTTGGCATTTTTGGATAGTTAATTCTATCTTCCAAATTTTTATTTTGCAAAACATCTTCCATTGAAGAATTAAACGTTTCAGAAACAGCACTAAACAAAGTAGCCAGTGTATATTTTTCTTCCTTTTCCTGACATTTTGCAATCAATTCAGGGTCATACTCAACATCAAAAAGTTCATAAAACTTTTTATTATATTCTGGTTTACCAATTAATTTATCCAAATCTTCAATTTGTTCTTTAAACTTATTTATATCATTTTGAACAAGATTTTTTTGATTATCCGAACGCCAAATCTTACGAATTTTTTCACCTAATTTTGCAGACCAACCATCATATTCAGCCTGCTTTTCCATTGATTTTTCCGCACGCTTTGCAGCATCTTTAAGAGCTTTCGTTGTATATGTCTGGGTTGTTTTTATATCAGCATTCTTTATTTCAAGTCTTTCTTCAGGGGTTAAAGAAGATTTATTTTCAATTGCTTGAAGTAAAGCTTTTGATATTTTATCCATTTGTTGAACTTTTATTGGAGTTAATTTACCAAATTGCTTATCTAATTCTTTGTCAAAGATATTGCTATAATGCGGAGTTTGAACCCCAACCTTATTACCTGCCATAACAAGATAATCAACTAATCTGTCAACTTTCTTTTTTCTTGTTTTGCCAAAATTTGCTTTTTCATCACAAATTGCACCAATCAAAGACATTTTAGGTGAAAGTTTGTCATACTCTTTCATCACAGAAACAATATTATTCGTATTTATTTTAGCAAATTCTTCTTCAAATTTTTTATCACCAACAGCTGCAATATTTTTATCCAGATATTTAAATACATTTTCTGCTATTTCTTTATTAGGATTTTTAGACGATTCTACCTCTTTTTCTACCGTTTTTGAACCTAATAAATCTATCGATTTAAATAATACTTCATTAAGTTTTTCAAAAAAAGATTTACCTTCTTCTTTGGTAGAACTTTCAAAAACATCCGTTTTCAATGTGTTTTTTGGAAGTATTGGCGGACACATAGGAACAGATTCAACCTTTTTGGTTGCATCTTTTGTAACTAAAACTTTCTTTCCGACCACACTAACTTTTGTCATGAAAACAAAACCCCTATAGATATTTTTATTAAACATCATCAAGAAAATTATTGATAAAATATGAAAAATATTAACTAAATTTTTTACATTAATTAACATTTAGCAAAAAACAAAATTATGTTATAATGTCAGAAGTGGGGTAAATATGTTCAAAAGAAGATGTAAAATAATTTTTATAGCACACGGATCAACAATTTATTCAGAAGAAAACAGACTATCTGACAAATTAGATTATCCTCCGTTAAACGAAAACGGATATTCAGAAATCGAAAAAATTTGTGAATTCATAAAAGGTCGTGGAGTAAAGTTAAATAAGATATACACAAGTCCTTCAATATGTTGTGTTCAAAGTGCTGAAATCATTGCAGAAGAACTAAAGCAAGATTTTGAAACAGTAAAAGAGTTAACAAATAGAAAATGCGGTATATTATCAGGTTTAACCTTTGACCAAATAGAAAAAAAACATCCTGCATTACTTGAAGAATTACACAAAAACCCATTAAAATTCTGTCCTGAAGGTGGAGAAGAAGTTCAAGAATTTAATGACAGAATTCAAAATATTCTTTCAGGAATAATAAAAGATAATATCAGCGGAAGAATTATCATTGTAACTCATCCGTCGATTATTCAAAGTACTATAAGAAACGCACTAAGTATTCCACCTGAACATCAATATAAAATACACATAAAACCTGCCTCTGCAACACAAATCAGCTACTTTAAAGATTGGGCAAGTTTAGTTTATTCAAACTACACACCTCTATAATATTATTAAAAAGTGTATAAATTAAACTCTTCCGTACATATCTTCGTAACGGATAATATCTTCTTCTAAAAGGATACTGCCCTGCTGAAGTTCAATTATTTCAACATCATTATCTGATAAATTTTGAAGAGAATGTTTTTCTCCAATAGCAATATCAACACTTTGACCAACTTGAAGTTCAAGAGTTTCATCACCTTTTCTCACAGTTGCAACACCTAATGCGACAACCCAGTGTTCAGCTCTGTGATTATGAGATTGCAAAGATAATTTTTGATGAGGGTTAACATGAATTTTTTTAGTTAAATACCCATCACCACTTGCTATTACCGTATAAAAACCCCACGGTCTGTAAACAGTTTTATGAACTTTATGCGTATCATCATTAATTTTTTTCAATCGTTCATAAATCAATTTTACATCCTGAGTGTTATCTGTTTTACAAACCAAAATTGCATCTTCTGTTTCAACAACAACAGTATCTTCTAAACCAATCGTTGAAACTAATTTTGAAGAAGAATATGCAAATGAATTTTTAGAGCCTTCATCTAAAATATTACCTACAAAAACGTTTCCGTTAGAATCTTTTTCGCTAACATCATAAATAGCTTGCCAAGAACCTAAATCATTCCAATCACTTTCCAATTTAACAAGAGCTATTTTATTTGATTTTTCCATAACAGCATAATCTACGGAAATACTTGGCATTTTATTAAAATTAACGTAAGGGATTTCAGATGATTTTGAGAAATCAAATTCATCTAAATTTTCAAAAATTTCTTTATTTGCATTTTGCAATTCATTCATAAATGTTGACACTTTAAACATAAATATACCGCTATTCCAATAATAAGAACCTTCATTGATATATTTTTGAGCAGTAACAGCATCAGGTTTTTCTACAAATTGTTTAACCTTATAGCCGTCTAAAAGTTTTTCATTTTCAACATTTATATAACCATAACCTGTTTCAGGATAACTTGGTTGAATACCAAAAGTTACAATATAACCTTCTTTTGCTAACTTTTCACCACGCATAACAGTAGTTTTAAACGCAGCCAAATTTTTGATTAAATGATCTGAAGGAACAACTAATATAACAGGATCATCCTCTTTTGAAACAGTTTTGATATATTTTGCTGCAACAGCAATAGCAGGAGCGGTATTTTTACCAACAGGTTCAGCCAAAACAACAGGTTTTTTACACATATCCTGAAGTTGATATTTAACATTAGATACATGTTTAGCATTGGTAATGCTTATAATATTTTCAGACGGAGTAAAACATGCCAATCGTTGAAAAGTAGATTGCAAAAGACTTTGTTCCATATTCAGATTTAACAATTGTTTTGGATAAAGTTCTCTGGACAAAGGCCACAATCTGCTTCCTGAACCACCTGCTAATATCAAACTATACATTAAAATATCTCCTAACTGTTTTAGTATAAAATAATCATACCATAAACAAAGGAATATAAATTTTTCAAGTACTTATACCATACCCAAAAAGATTATTTACAGCTTGCAGAATTTTGATACATTTGTTATAATTAGTCTATAAATATTAAGATTTTGTAACAAACTATCATCATGATTTAAAGTTTTTTTCAAAAATTCCGTAAAAACACATGTAAGTAGTAATAAAAAGGGAATTAGATTATGGGCATGTCAGCATCACAAGCAAGGTTACTTTTTATCACATCGCGTCAACACGATGTTGAATTCAAATCGCAACAAATTGCTAACCAAAAAATCAGATTGGCAACAGAATCTGAACAAGTTGCTGCCGACTATTCAAAAGCATTAAATAAAGAAACTCTTACCATGTTCGATAAAAAACAAAACATGCAAGATCAAGAGGTAACTATCGACAGATTATTAGACAACGGATACAGTCTTAGAACTAACAAAGGGGAAACCATTGGTAGAAAAACAGGCATAAATTACGATACCATAAAACAAGCCGGATATAAAGCTCAATATAAAAGTTCTTTGGCTTATAGCGACGTAGGTATTAATGATTTACCAAAAGGATGGACTGTTGAAACAAAAGATGGAACTCCTGTAAAACAAATAGATACTGTTAACCCTGTTTACACAACTAGTACAGATGGGACTAAACATGTCCATTGGGGCGGAGAAGATTCAGGACATTATAATGTAAGTGCAAGTATTTCCAAATATAATCAGCATGATCTTCAAAGAGCTCTTGGTGTTGTCGATAATGCGTTATACATATTAAATGATAATTCTTTAGGTTCTTCTGAAAAAGAAAGACTTATGTGGTCGTATATGGATGTACTTAATAATGGAACTAAATGTTTCGAGACAAAAGGATTTGCTGACAATATAAAAGATTATATGAATGCGAATAATCTTGATTCACAAAATATTGGTTATACAGCGTATAATGATAATGGTTCTCACAACAGCTTTTCAAGCGATCTAACATCAATTATGGCTGCAGCCATGGCAAATGATGGTGCTAGTACAACAAGAACTGGAAACACATGGAACAATAACATTGAATCTATTATCAATGCAAATCTTCAAATGTTTAGAAGCATGATATTATCTCAAATTGCTATGGTTAGCTATACAGATAATGAAAATGCCGATAAAAACGAAAGTTTCTTGATATCTTCAATAGCAAACGGTGATTATGTTATCAAAGATGCTAACGGGCAAGTTCGTACATTAAATGATTTATTAGCAAGTAAAAATCCAAATAATAAAAAAGAAATAACAAGCAGTAATTTTGATTCTGAATACGCTGCAGGAAATGTTGAAATTGTGAATAAAAATGGAAACATTGCAACAGAAGATGATTTATCAAAAATATCACAAACATCTGTTGAGTATGGTTCAGATTTTATCAAAAAATTCAAAGAAAACTCTGACTATTTAATTCAAGGTCTATTGATGGGTGCATTTACATTATATGACTCTGATGGAAAACAAGTTTCTTTAAGTTCTGATAGTCATTTCACAACTAAACACGACAAGAGCAACGATGCTCAAGCCGAAGCTGATTACAATGCTAAATCCGCTAAAATTAAAACTAAAGAAAAAATCCTTGATAACGAATTGAATAAACTAAATACAGAACATCAAGCACTACAAACCGAATACGAGTCTGCTAAAAATGTTATTTCTGAAAATGTTAAACGTACTTTCAATATGTTTAGCTAAAATAATGTACTCTTAGTGGAAGTTGGTCTTGTTCGCTCGCATTTAACTGCAATTCCGTGTTTTGTTTTTCAAAAAATTGATATTTTCAAAACAAAACACTCCAGCCTCATCTCGCTCACGCAACTCGCCATTTACGTATTCTCCCCAATCAAGCATCAAACCATTAATGAAAACAGAATAAACTCTGTTCTCATTAATGGTGGAGACGGTGGGAGTTGTCTTGACTTGTTCGCATTAAACGTGTCTTCGCTTAAAGTCTTGAATAAAAACAGTTTTCAAGACTTTAAGGCTTCGCACTCTGCTCACAAGTCGCCGAACCCTAAAAATAGGTTCTCATCCATTACCATCAAACCAATAATGAGAACAAGATAAACCTTGCCCTCATTATTGGTGGAGGAATTAGTCCGGTGAGCAAAAGGCTCTCTTGATATTCCCTGATACCCCCATTTTTACAGGGTTATTTTTAAAATTTTCAGGGATTCCACGAAATTATTATAATAGTAAACCCTCTAATAGTAAAGTTCTCTACTCTAAATTCCCTAAACAACCTAACAGGGAATTAGCAGGGAAGTTAATATAAATAAAGTGTATTTTATTTTTGTTTTATAATGAAGATATATGTATATAGGGTTATAATAGGATTATGAATGGTTAAATTTTTTAAAAAGAATATTTTAATAAGTATTATACTTGTTTTTGCTATATTTATTGTCATATCTTACATCATTACAAAAGATATGCCTGAATTATTCAGATATGCGGAAGATATTTATAACGTACTCTTTCAATTATCTATCGGTTATATAATAAGTTTCGTTTTTTATGTCCTGCAAGTATATATACCAAATGTTAAACAAACAAAATATACTAATGACTGCATTAATAGTAGACTATTTACTATCATATCAAAAATGGAAGAATTATTTACAAGAATCTCAAAATTATATTTAAAACGTAATGATATTGAAAATTTTTCTAGTGAAGACTTCTTAAATTTATTTCGTTCTATTAAACAAAATGATTATACTTCAGCATTAAAACCAGATAGGATGGGAACCGAAAAAGAACACTATACTGTAAAAGAATGGATTTTATATTGTGTAGAATATATAGAACATGAAATTGATGCGATTTATAAATATTATCCTTTATATATAGATTCTGATTTAATGAAACATCTTGAAAGTATTCTCAATTCCGGAATGCATAAAAGTATGGCAAGATTGTATTTACAAATTCCTCCTGAAAATTGTCCTTTTGACAAAGCAGAAAGTGAAACTTTTTTTAGTTCATATTATAATCTTGAAAATGAATTAAAATTTTTATTAAATAAAAGAAAAGGGGGTTAATAATGTTTTCAATAAAATATAAAATTATAGACGAAGCAATGGCTTTTTATAAAGTAGGTTCCAATATTTACAATGTTTGCATAAATAAAATTCAAAATAATCACAATATCTCAAATGAGGATTTTTATAAATTAATAACAGCCGTAGTTAACCTTGCTCTTTCCATTGAATTATTCATAAAAAGTTATATAGGTGATGTTTATAAACATGATTTAAAAGAATTATTTGAACAATTGGATAATTCAATACAACAAGCTATTATTGAGGCAATGATTATGTTATATAATCAAAGAAATATGAAATTCAATGAAGATAGTTTTTGGGAATATTTAGAAAGAAATAAAAATGCATTTATAAACTGGCGCTATTATTACCAAAATGGTAAGAATGTAGATATTACTTTTCTAAATGACTTTGCAACAATTTTGTATAATTTATCTAGTAAAATTAAACAAAAGACGTTAACAAATAGTCAAGAATAATTAAAATTGCTATATGTGTAAATTTAGAGTTTTTCAATATACCAATCGGAATTTCTAAAGTGGTTAAAGTTCCATTGCAGGTCGAAATAAAAATTGGTTTCCGGATTTTTGTTGTATTTGAAATATGGTTTGTTATTATCTGTTTGAATAAAACTTTCAAGTGCTGTCTTGATTTCTTTTGCAAAGCGGATTTGAAATTCCGTGTATGATAGTTGAATGCGCTCTTTTGTTCTTTTATTTTTCAAAATCATCTTCAAACCCTCTTATATTATCAAGTTCAATATTGTAGCGTTTTCCGGTTTTATCCACACAAGTTGCAAAATCCACGATTTTATCGGCGAATTTGTTTTCCCATAAACAGATCAGTAAACCGATTTCTTGTGTTTTTAAATTTAAAATTTTTGTTCCGTATAATTTGTAGTCTTTTTCAACCATATTATGCTCCTTTCGGTTACTATATTAATCGCTCTAAATGAGCAGAATTGGAACTCATAGAGCCCAATTCTGTATCATTCAGAAACATTTGCTGTTAACTCCAGTCCGGATTTTCTCTTTTGAAATCATCAAACAATTCATTGTATAAATCGTCAATGTCATTATCGTAGCTATCAAAACAACTATCGATAATATATACGCCTGATGAAGATGCAAATGTGCCCTTGTTGAATTCTGTTAAAAGTTGTACCAAAGCGTCGACTTGATCATCGTGAGCACCATAAGGAAACACTTTTACTTCTTTTGCAAAGTTATCTAGCCAATCTGCATTTTTTAGTAACCTAACCCTGCCATCTCGGATTAATTTTGTAACACATGCTGCTCTTACAGGTTTGGCGACTTCCGGCTTAAAAGGAATAGGATAACATCCGTCTTTTTCAAGTTGTTGTATAATTCCGGAACCAATATCTGCATCTTCAATAACTACTTCATTTGCATGGGTTATACATTGCATGTTCTTTATTTCATCTAACAAATCCGGAAATTCAAGCCGATACCTACTTATATCAAGAATATAAATAATATTGTTAATGATTGCGCCAGTAACGCAGACTGAAAAATCATTGTTTTCTCCAGTTTTGTGCGCACAATCCCAGCTTTGAACAACAATTCTATTATCTGCAGTTGGCAAATTTTCAAAGTATTTAAAATCGTCAAAATTTATAATATTACCTTTTAATGGTATAGGATTCTGTTGATACTGTGCAGAAAAATTATATTCAGACATAGCCTTTTTTAAATCCAATAAGATTTCAAGAGGTTCGTGTTCCGGATTAAGAACTTCACCTGCTTTTCTACCAACAATTCTTCCGTCTGAAAGAACAAAGCTTTCGTCTTTTTCTGCAATCGCAGGAAGTGATAGTACTTCCCATCCGCCCTGTTTTTCGAGTATCGCAGTAAGATCTTCTTCATGCAACCTTTGCATTATAACAATCATTACGCCCTCTTTTTTATCATTAAGTCTTGAAAGAAAAGTATTTTGGAACCAGTCATTAAGATTTTTTCTTTTTACGTCAGAAAGAACATCCGCCGCACTGCAAGGATCATCTAAAACAAGATAATTACCACCAAGACCCGTCAAAGCTCCTTGCACAGTTGTTGCCGCTCTTGAGCCGTGTTTTGTTGTTTCAAACATATCTTCTGTATTTTTTCTTCCGATTCTTGTAGCAAAAATATCTTTATAAAAAGGCATTTCCATTATGGACTTTGTATCTCTAGATAATTTATTTGCTAAATCAGAAGAATAACTCACACAAACAATTTCTTTTTGCGGGTCTTTTCCTAAGAGATATGCAGGTAAACAAACTGATGTTATAAACGATTTTAAATTTCTAGGCGGAATATTTATTATAAGCTTTCGTATTTCGCCCCACATGCACTTTTCTAATCGATCACAAATTAATTCAATTGCAAAAGAATCGTGAAAATGTTCGCTTCCGTGTGTTTCATTAAATGCTTTTTTAACAAATGTGTAAAAATTTTGCCTACACAAAGCGTCAAAAATTCTTTTTTCTTCCGTCCTAGCCATTTTTTTGCTCCTTTCTGTTTAAGTAATCCTCTAATATTTTTTTATCGTCTTGCGGTAAATCTTCCTCAATATCTTCAGCCTTAATTGGCAGTTTATTTAATAAAGCAGATAAAAGCTTCATTGTGGTTTTATCTCCGTTTAAGGCTAAAGCAATTATTTTCTTTATTAATGCACGTTGTTTGGTTATCTTAATTTTTCTGCCATTTTCCATTATTATTAAGGTTTCTTCCGTTTCTTCCCGCAGGTCATCTTCAAAATTTTTAATAAGTTTCGGTCTTCCTTTTGGATTTCCTGATTGACCTTTTTTGAACTGATGGTTTTTAGGCGGTTTCTTGTAACCTACCTCGTATTGTTTTTCATTGTCGTTAGGCTTCATTTTCTTCTCCTTTCTTTGTTTGCTGCATATTTCTTATAAATTCTGCTTTGTTGCCCGTTAATTTTTCCCATCTGTAAATCGCAACATTGCAATATTGCGGGTCAATTTCTATCAAACGGGCATTGCGTTTTGCTTGTTCACATGCAAGAAGAGTACTTCCGGAACCACCAAAGCAATCTAAAACAATATCGTTGGGAGCGGATGCATCAAGTAAAACTTCATGCAAAAGCCCGACCGGTTTAACCGTTGGATGCAATTTCAATAATTCGAGCGATTTTGGATTAGTTGCACTTACACCTTTATGATTCCAAACATTTGTTCTGTAGCGCCCGTTCTTACAAAGCTCTACATTGTTGATATGTGGTGCGGTTCCGTTTTTAAATACACATATTGCTTCGTATTGGCTCCGATAAAGGCTGCCCATTCCTCCGTTCATTTTGTTCCAGATGCAGATATTTTTTAAATCGGCGTAAAATTTTGCACCGGAATTAAGGAATATTTTTAGCCCACGCCAATCAATGAAAAGGTAATGGAGCGAGCCGTTTTTTGAAAACTGAATCAGGTTTGTCATAAAATCGCAGACAAAATTTTCAAATTGCGCATCTGACATTTCTCCGGAAGCCATTGCAAATTCTTTATGCTTCGTTTTACCTTTACCACAAACATGTCCCTGAATTTTGACGTTATAAGGCGCATCTGTTAAAACCAAGCCGGCTTTTTCATTACCCATTAACGCTTTGTAACTTTCAATATTAAGAGAATCCCCACATAAAAGCAGATGTTTGCCAAGTTTCCAAAGGTCTCCGGAATTTACTTTCTTTTCGATTTTGCTTACATCTTCAATTTCATCAGCTTTGTCGGACTTATCTTTTTGCTCGCCATATCCGTCAATAATGATTTCATCAATATCTGCAATATCAAAGCCGGTATCGGTTATGACTACCTCATCTGAAATAATCAGTTCTTGGAGTTCGATTTTCAAAAGTTCTTCATCATAAGTTGCATCTTGAGCAATTTTGTTGTCAGCCAAGCGATAAGCCTTAACCTGATTTTCGCTTAAATGCTCAAGCATAATAACCGGAATTTTTGTGTAACCAAGTTCTTTTAGTGCTTCCAGTCTGCCGTGCCCTGCAATCACTTCATAATTTTTGTTTGTGAGAATCGGTGTCACGACTCCAAAGGTTTTCATACTTTGGATAATTTTTGCAATTTGCTTTTTTGTGTGAATTTTGGCATTACGTTCATAAGGTTTTAGGTGCGTAATGTCCACATAATCGATTTTTAGGTCTGGATTTGTTGTCATTTTTTTGCCTCCTTTTGGGTAACAAATTTTCCCCTATATATTAGTATCGATTTTCAGGTGGCATCATCACGCAAAAAAGGGCTCGTTTTTTGCGTGTTTTTTTTCACATTTCTTAATAAACAGGCAAGAAAAAATAGAGGTTTTTACCTCTGAAATTCAATAAAGAAAGACCTGATATCGAAAATCAAGAAAATGTAAAATTTTTCTGAAAATCTTTACATGCGAAAAATTTGGCTTACAAATTTTCGTAAACCAAATAAAAATTATTAATTAATATTTATAAATTTAATTCTTCACCATCATTCAAAGTAATAATATTTGCCTTAAACAATTCCTGATATTTATCTTTGCATTCAGTATGAATCGGAATAAGATGTTTAGGCTGCATTTTTTCAACAAGTTTTTGCAAATCTTCAATATATGCGTGTCCGGATGTGTGAAGCGGAGTTAATTTTACGTCCTTATAATCATCAAATTGGTTAGGTCTATCCAAATATCCTTTCCACATTGAAAATACAACTTCAAGTTTATCGTGGTTAATTGCATCAAAAATTTGCTTGTTTATTGCCCAATTTCCTTTGATAACAAATTTTTCAGGGTTTGCAACAATTTCTTCTGTTGTTATCTTTTTATCTTTGTATTTGAATAGAATTTTTTCTTCCGCCAATTTATGATTTATGCTGCTATGAGCAAAATTTACCATAATATTATCCCAATCATATTGAGGAATACTGTCACTCATTGAAGAATAAACTTCAAGCACGTATGCCGTATACGGATCAATCACAAGAGTTTTTCCTGTTCTTTTGCAGGCTCTAAAAACAGTTACAAACCTGTCAATATTCTGAGGTGAGAATTGTACCAGAGGAAGTTTATCACTCTTGAAAATTTTAACAAATTCTTTTTCTAAATCTTCTTCTTTAACAATATCTTGTTCCTCTCTTTCTAAAGTCGTACCTTCCATAATCAAATAGTCCGGATTGTTTATTTTTCTTTTAAAAACGGAACTTTGCCAAGATGCTCTTCCGTGGAATCTGATATCTCCGGAATAAACAATTGTTTTTCCATCCGTTTCAATTTCATAAGCAGTTGCTCCGGCAATAGAATGATCCACTCTATGTGCTTTTACTTTTATATTCCCAAAATCAATATCGCCATCAATAATATGAAGATTTAGGTTTGTCGTATTTTGTTTTGGCAACAAAGGTGCAATTTGAGTTAAGACGTCATAAGTTACTTTGCTGACATAGATAGGGATTTCAGAATTTATCATTTGCATCAATCCATAATGATCAGGATGCGCGTGAGTCAAAAATACCGCATTAAATTTTGGAGTTTCATCTTTATACAAACCGCTTATTGGCAGTTTGTAATCTTCAGGCTTCCACTCATCCTTAACCATTGAATCGAGTGGCACACCGAAATCAAATAACAGCCTTGTCTCACCATTATTTATTTCAACTGCGCTTCCGCCAATTTCCTGTGTTCCTCTGTGTATTATTAATTTTGACATTTTAAATTTTATCCTCATATTTTTGTTTCATATCTGATAAACTAATCATACATTCTTTATACAAACCATATCCCATAAATGAAGATGTTGCAAAATAAGTTTTGAATGAAACATTTTCATCCATTTTTTGCAATGCGACTGCTAATTTTTTTGAACGATCATTATAATTAGCTAATACAAAAATAAATTCAATTTCACTTTTTTCGTTTAATGAAATTTTGTCAGGACTTGCCTTTATGTTTATTAAACCTAAATCTACCATTTGTTTGAAAACTTTTTTCATTTCCGCCAAAAACTTTTCCTTATCAGTGTTTTTTGTAAATGTTATGGCATCATTATAATGATCAGACAAACTTGCAGCTTTTTTCTTTTTCCCATTTTTATTATTTTCTTCATTTATAGCATCTTCTTCTCTCTCACTTATTGCATTTAAACCAGCTTTTAATTCTATAAGAGCAAGATTTACTGTCTTTGGAGTTTTACCAAATTTTCTGTCATAATTAGGTAAACAGATTGCTACTGCATCAAAACGTGGTTTACTTTTTTTAATTTGTCCATCTATATTTTCAACAATTTCACCATTATCATATTCAATATCAAAAATAAAATAATCCGTTTCGTTAGCAATATTATTATAGCTATTTTCTTTAAACATAAGTTGTTGGATATCTTTTTCAAGTTTATATGCCTTATTTCTTTCTTCATTCTTTGAGTTGTCTGTATTCTTTGTTCTTTTTTTAAATGAATGATTATCTATCAATTGCTTTGCGAATTTAAAATATTTTATCCAATTATCTTCACTAAAGTTTACTGCTCCTGTTAATTGGTTGAGCTTTATACCATAATCTTTATTTACAGAAAACCTAAGGGATTGAGAAATTTCTAATATGCAGCAGGAACGATAATACACATCAGTATAACTCCCTCTTAGACACATTATTAAACTATCATCTTGTTGAATAACATTTAAAAGATTCTTTAATTTTCCATTTAAAAATTCTTTTAAAAAATCATCATCAATAGCTCTTGGATTTATTGCTTTAACCATATAAACCACCTTTCTTATTAGGATTTATCTGTAAGTTACTAACACTTTAACATATATCTGCGTCAGATTTGGACATTCTTGTTACATAAGAAAATAATATACTAAAAAACTGATTATATCAACTTTATTAACTTATTTTGTCGAACACATTCGACTGATATTTTGTTGACTACATTCTACAATTTTCCCATGGGCATTAGGAAAATACAGAATGAACTTGGAAGAAAATTGAAAGCTTTGAGGTTAGAAAGAGGTCTAACCCAAGAAAATGTTGCCTTTGAAGTAGATATTCCACGTGACCATTTATCTAATATAGAACTTGGCAAACACCCCGTTAATATCAAAACTCTTTATAAACTTGCTCAATTTTTTGAAGTTGATATGAAATACTTCTTTTAATTTTTATTGATACAAAATGTGTCTTTGTTGCTTGTAAATACTTGATGTAATTCGCTTTGAGAGCGATTAATGTAAATACAAGTAATTAAGGATTTTATCAATGAAAAACGAAAATCTGCTAACTAAAGAAAATTTACAAAGCCTTACACAAAAAGAACTTCAAGTAATGTATTATGAATATTTTAATATGGAAGCTCCGGAGGGGTTTACAAAATCTTTTCTTATAAAAGATATTCTTTGGCGCATTGAATTTGGTAAAAATTCTGATATATTGCAAAAAAGAATAGATAAATTAGTTAGCGAATATTCTAAAAGTAAATCAGTAAACATAAACAAAGTTAAGCAATTTGGAGTAACAGCCGGAACAAAATTTATACGAGAATTTAAGGGCGAAAAGCATGAAGTCATCGCTATTGAAAACGGCTTTAAATATAAAAATAAAACGTACAAAAGCCTCTCCGCTATTGCAAATGTTATAACCGGTGCTCATTGGAACGGTAAGAAATTCTTCGGATTGCGTGAGCCGAAGTGCAGCACACGCACGGCGGCGGTGAGCCGGCGGAGTAGTGCGGAACTGAACGATGGCGACGTAGGATTGCAGGCACAAAGTGCCGAAACCCACAGGAGCAAGGTGGCAAATGGATAAGAAGAAAATCAGATGTGCTATTTATACAAGAAAATCCACCGAGGAAGGTTTAGAACAGGATTTTAATTCGCTTGATGCTCAAAGAGAAGCTTGCGAAGCATATATAAAATCCCAAATGCACGAGGGTTGGGTACTTACTAAAAAAGAATATAATGACGGCGGTTATTCCGGAGGCAGGATGAATCGTCCGGCATTTCAGGAACTTTTAATGGATATTGAAGAAGATAAAGTGGATATAGTCGTTGTTTATAAGGTGGATCGTTTAACACGTTCATTAATGGATTTTTCAAAAATTATTGATATTTTTGATAAACATGAAACCTCGTTTGTATCAATCACACAACAATTTAATACTACAACTTCAATGGGACGATTGACTTTAAACATATTATTATCATTCGCCCAATTTGAGCGTGAAGTTACCGGAGAGAGAATTCGGGATAAAATTGCAGCATCAAAGAAAAAAGGAATGTGGATGAGTGGTTGTCCGCCTCTAGGGTACAAAAAAGAGAACAAAAAACTTATAGTTGAAGAAAAAGAAGCGCAAAAAGTAAAATTGATTTTTGATAAATATTTAGACTTACAAAGTGTTCCAAAATTAATGGAATATCTTAAAACAGAAAATATAAGAACACGCTCTGATAAAGAATTTTTCAAAGGCGAATTATACCATATGCTCTCAAATAAAGTATATATCGGTAAAATCGTTCACAAAGAGAATGTTTATGAGGGTGAACACGATGGAATTATTGACAATATAACTTTTGAAAGGGTGCAAAAACTTTTGTATGAAAATAAATTGGATAAAATTTGCGGAACCAAATGTGCTTCTAATTCCTTATTAACCGGATTAATATTTGATGATAAAAACAATAAAATGACACCATCCCATAGCAACTGCCATGGAAGAAGATACAGATATTATATTAGTCAGGCTATTAAAAAATACAAAAAATCCCAAGCCGGTTCGGTTTCAAAAATCCCTGCCGGAGAGATTGAAAAATTTGTTGTAGAAAATGTAGAAGAATTTTTAAATAACAAAAAAGAAATGCATAGAATTTTATCAGCCTATGATTTAAAAGAGCAAGAACGACTGATAAATACTATTAAACAGATCGAAGATTTTGCAGAGCCAAAATTAATAAGGGCTATCGTTAATAAAGTCACAGTTTCCGATAAATCAGTTGAAATTACATTTAATGAAAAGGCGGTACCAAAATTGTTAGAACTGATTGCTGATGGTGAAGAATTGAATATTGAAGAAAAAGAGGTTACACCATTTATAGTTAATAAGAAAATAAAATTAACTCAGCCATCAAAATCCGGCAATATATTGATAATAAAAGTTAATGATGAAAATACCCCGATTCCGAATCCTTATCTTGTAAATGCCGTTATAAAAGGTAATTACTTCTATAAACGCATACAGGAAGGTGCAACCATAGAAAAACTCCAAGCTGAAGAAGGTCTAAAAGATTCAAAATATATAAGGAATCTTTTGAATTTAAGATTTTTACCCCCTACACTAACAGAACAAATATTAAATGGAACGCAGGATGATAATTTAAGCCTACAAAAACTGATAAAAATGGTTGCATAGACTATGCTTGCAAAAAATTAAATTTTTTATTTATAATAATTTTAAATATGTCCAAATCTGACAGATTATAATTTTATAATGGAGATATGAATATGGATGATAAACCAAGATACTCAAGAGTAACAGATATAATTGAACTTATAATTCTGATGCAATCTAAAGTTGCTGGAGTTTCTCTGAATGATATTCAGGAAGAGTTTGATGTATCAAGAAGAACAGCGGAAAGAATGAGGGATAGCGTTCTTAATTTGCTTCCGCAGGTTGGTGAGATACCGACAGATTCAAGAGTAAAACGCTGGGGTTTTATAAATTATTCAATGAATGAATTGGTATCTTTTTCGAAAGATGAAATTGCTACATTAGAAAAATTAAAACAAAATTGCGATAAAATCTCCAAGAAAGATTTATCAACAATTACAAATAAAATAAAAACTCTGAATCAAAAGAAACTCAACAGTCTAGAGCAAGAAATCGAATTTATTCTTAATTGTGAAGGTTATGCCGTTAAGCAATCTCCAAATTATAAAATTGATTTGGATTCAATATCCACTATTCGTGAAGCGATTAGGGGTGGTTTTAAATTATCCGGAAAATACAACGATAAAGATAAAATTTTATCTCCTTTAGGTCTGTTGTTTGGTGAAAAGATTTATCTTGTTGCAATAGAGGATTATAAAGGTGGTGAGCCGTTTACTTACCTTTTACACAGATTCCAAAATTTAAAATTAACCAATAAAAAGTTTGATTCAAACGGCTTTGATTTAAGAGAATTTGCTAAAAAATCATTTGGTGTTTTTCAGGGCGAAATCTATAATGTGAAACTAAATTTTGATGCTACCGCAGCAGAAGATGCTTCAAACTATAATTTCCACCCGACTCAAAAGGGTAAGTGGGAAAAAGATGGCAGTTATACCGTTACTTTTAAAGCAAGCGGTGATAAGCATATCATTTGGAATCTTTTCAAATGGGGTGATACTGTAAAAATAATTGCGCCAAAAGAATTGAAGAAAAAATATAAAGAATATCTGAAAAAAGTCTTGACAAATCTATAATTTAGAGACATTACATATAAGTAAAAATAATACGTCCATATTTGACACATATAAATATTAAAATACGAATATGATAAAAAATTGGAGGTACAAAATTATGGATTACACAAAAGAAAAAATTGTTGAAATGACAGGAACTGACATTGCAGAACATGGAAACTGGATAAAGGATCTTAATTCGAAAAACGATTTTATGGGCGCAGATACTTTTTGGTTATCAGAATCAGCTTCAAGAATTGGTAAAACATCTGATACCAACGAAGATTATACGGAAGTTGTTGGCGCATTTTTACTTGAAAACGGATTTATTGAAAAAGATAACTTTACCGGAGTAAAACAAATTACGAAAAAAGCACCATACCAAGCACATACAAAATTTTCTCCGGCAGCCTGTTATTTATCACTGCATCTTGAAGAAAAATTCGGTACGATTATTGAATCCGAAATCGAACTTGGAAATTATCCTGATGACAAAGCCGGTGTTGTTGACCTTATTACATACAAAAAAGATACAGATGAACTCTACCTAATCGAGTTTGAGCAGTATTATTCAGAAAACACTTTATTAAGTGCTGCATTGAAAATCCAAACCCATTACCAAACAATTGATAAAGAAAAATTGGTAAATGATTTTTATTCAAAAGAAGATTCTCCAATATCATCTAAAAATCCGCAGATTAAAAAAGTGTTAGTTCTTTTGAAAGGTTCAAATGCTTATAAAGAGTACCAAGAAAATCGCCCGAATATAACTAAAATTCTTGATGAACTGCAAATTATAGTTATGCCGGTAAATTAAAAAAGGGTAAAATCTATGGAATATACAGAAGAACAAATTATTAATATGGCAGGAAACGATATTGTCGATTATGCCGGTTGGACAAAAGATGATTTCGTCTGCGCCAACACGTTTTATTTATCTGATACAGTTCAAAGAACGGGTAAAACTAAAGATACAGAGCGGGATTATAATGAAGTCGTTGCTGAATTTTTGTATGAAAATAAATTTATTCAAAAAGATAATTTTACTGAAATAAAACAAATAACAAGAAAAGCGCCATATTATACAAATAAGGAATTTTCTTCTGCAACCTCAGAACTTGTAAAAATCTTTGAACAAAATTCTCTTAAAAATAAATTTGGCGAAATTATTGACGTATCAGTTCCTTTAAATAATTTTGAAACTGATATGGCGGGTAAAATCGATATTTTGTCATACAAAAAAGAGACTAATGAGCTTTTTATAATTCAAGTTAAGCCTCATAGCTCAAGTGAAACTTTACTACGTGCGATTTTAGAAATTCAGACACTTTATCAAACAATGGATAAAGAAAAATTGATTAATGATTTTTATTCTATTGGTAAAATAAATTCCAAAAATCCCAAAATTAATAAAGTTTTAGTTCTTGAGGATGGCTCAACTACTAATCAGGAATATAACTGTTATATGGGCAATATTGCAGACCTGATTGAAGATTTGCAAATTGAGGTTTTACAAATAGAATGGAATTAATCGGAGGGTTATGATTATGAACATAGATTATCCTAATGGTATGAAAGCAGCTGAACTTTATATTTGTGATGGCGATATAGAAGAATATAATACGAATTTCTATAGTCTTATACTTTTTGCCAAAAATCAAAAAGGGTATCATAACCTCTGCAAATTAACTTCCATTGCGATGACAAAAGGTTATATTATTAAACCCCGCATCAACCACAATATTTTAGAACAATACAAAGAAGGGCTAATTTGTCTATCAGGTGCAAACGGAGAAGTTGCAAAAAAACTTTCTGATGGTGATAAAAATGGTGCAATAGAAATTGCTGAATATTATAAGAATTTATTTGGCGAGGATTTTTATATATCGCTGCAAGAAACTAATGCGCAATTATCAGAACTTGCGAAAGAGCAGAATATCAAAACTATTACCACAACGGATGAGATTGCGGATAAATGTGATTTTGATTTTGATTCAATTAAAGTTTCAGACAACATAAACTCCAGTTTGGTTAACGAAATTGTAGCTTGGACAAATGAACATGATATCAAAACCAGAAAAGTTAATGACACTTTGCCTGATTTGAGTATCGAAATTGACGAAAATAGATGCGAACAAGTTATTGATGAATATTTAATCCCAAAATATGGCTCCGACTGTGTTGCAAAAGTCGAAACTTCTGACAAAAATTCCATAAGAATAGTTATTACTCCAACACCAATTGATGAAATAATCCCCGTAAAAATGTCACCGGATGGAAACTTGGTAATCCTATACTCAAAAGAAACAATCGAAAAAATGGGATTGCATGTAATAAATTTTATGCTCAAGTCCTTTTAATGTGTTGATATGTAAAGATTTGAATGCTATTTGTTTACTTTGAAGTTAAAGTATTTCCCAATGCAAGGAGGAAATATGAAAACACTTTAGAAATTCGAATTGGTATATAGAAAAACTTTAGGGCATTTGTCGATTTATCCAATCCATAATTACAGAAACGAGGTATTCTTGTTCGGTTTTGGTTAGTTCTCTGTGTTGGGGGAATTTGTGCCATTTTTCGATACAACCACGGCAACAGGTTGCGGTTGCGTGTTGAGCAATAAACACCGGATGTCCGCGCATTGGAGTTTGTTTGCCATCATTTGTCGGCTCTGCTATTGCAACTCTATCTCGAATAAAATCACAAGCGTGGGAATGAATCTTATCCATTCCTTTGTCTTTGATATATTCAAGCTCTTTTGCCCTAAGCTTAAATCTGCTCCTGAATTTTGATTTTGCTAATCTGTCTAAAATGTCCATAATTTTAATATTATCGTATATTAATTCGCAAAACAAGGTAAGTTCAAAGATTCGTTAAAATTTTTTGTACAAATAAAAGGTTACTATAAAGGTTACTGTAAAAGTAACTGTAAAAATAAAATTTTCAATATAAAATCCTGAGAATATTGATATACTGTAATTGCTTATTCTAATTTACAATATCATTGGTAAATATTAAAATCTATAATTTGACAAAATGGATAATAATGGGTATAATTGGGTATATAAATTATAAGAATGGATATCCAATTTATGATTAATACAAACGACATTAAAATCACAAACCAAATGCTTACAACTATTTCCGAGATTGATGAATTCAAAATTACCTGGAAATTATTGGGTAAAATGACTCCGGAAATACTAAAAAGTTTGAAAAAAGTTGCTACAATTGAAAGCGTCGGATCCTCAAACCGTATTGAAGGTAATAGGCTTTCTGATTCACAAGTTGAGAAACTTTTATCATCAATAAATAAGCAATCCTTTGCAACAAGAGATGAACAAGAAGTTGCCGGATATGCCAAATTAATGGATACGATCTTCGAGGATTGGGAAGTTATCCCACTATCTGAAAATTATATTAAGCAGTTGCACAAAATTTTATTACAATATTCATCAAAAGACGAAAGACACAAAGGTGAATATAAGAAAGTATCAAACGCAGTCGCTGCATATTCCCCTGATGGTAAAGAAATAGGTATAGTTTTTGAAACAGCAACACCATTTGAAACACCAATAAAGATGGAAGAACTGGTAACATGGACAAGGAAAAACCTTGAAGACAATTTCTTTCACCCGCTAATTGTTATTGCAATATTTGTTGTCGAATTTCTTGCTATCCACCCGTTTGAAGATGGAAACGGCAGACTTTCCCGTGCTTTAACTTGCTTGTTATTGTTGAAAGCCGGATATACTTATGTACCTTATAGCTCAATGGAAGCAGTAATTGAGGATAACAAAGAAGGTTACTATAGGGCACTAAGACAGACTCAAACAACATTAAGAAATACAGAGCCAGACTTTGAACCTTGGCTGGAATTTTTCTTAAAAACGCTGCAAAAGCAAAAAATCAGGCTCGAGTATAAAATTAACAATGAGGAAAAATCAAAGATAAATGTAAAAACACACACCAGTGATAATTTAACTGAGCTTGAAGAAAAAATACTTACGTATTTTACATCCGAAAGTGCTGGAACGATTGCAAAAATAGTTGAATATACCGATGCAAACAGAAATACCATTAAGAAAGCACTGCAAAATCTTGTAAACAAAGACCTCCTAGTCCTCCATTCTAAAGGTCGTGGTGCTTGGTATTCTAAATAAAATGCAATGAGATTTTGTTAAAAAACGAGACGTAATTGCCAATGGAATAGAAATGTGTTTTAGTCTTTTACATAATGATCGTAATTCCTGAAATATTTGTTGTTTGCAGGATTAATATCGTTTAAATAGCTGTAAGCCCATTCTAGCCATTCATTGTCACTGGCATCATTTTGGCCTTTTAGATTATCCAAAAATTCTTTTACGACACAGAGTTCTTTCCATTTTTTACTATCTTCTATTAATTTTTGTCTTTTATAGTTTTCGTATTTTATATATTCTTGCCTTATATTTTCTTGTTCTTTAAGAAAATTATTGTAGGTTTGTACTTGGCGCTGTCTACATTTTCTAATTTTATCTTGCCGTTCTTTCTCTAATCGTTCAACTTTTAGTTTATCAATTTTTTTAATTACATATAAAATAGCTTTTATTATTGCTTGTTCTATTGTGCTATCTTCTGTTTCTTTGCATTCCCAAGAGGACCAAGAATATGTTCCCCATACTGAAATTTTTAAGTATGGTGTTTCTTCTGTTACATATACTAAGTCATTATCTGATTCTCTCCATGTCCAGCGCCAATCGGATGGCTGTATTTTTCGTCTGTACGTCTTGCTATAGTTTGTTACTATGATAGTAACATAATCTTCATTCAAACTTACTTTCGCCGTCCTCCTTCTGTCATCATTAGACTCACTTATTGAATATCCTCTATTTTCTAATTCAAATAAGACTAAACTTAATACCTTTCTAGCACGTACATCTATTTTGATATATTTGTTTAATTTATCAACATCATTCCATGATTTTATAAGTGGATGATATTTTTGAGCTTTTTTGTCAAATATTATTGTACTCAAAGTATCTTTTTCCTGTTTTAGTTTTTCAGAAAGTTCTGTATTTTTAGGTTCTGGCGTTTTTGAATCAACAATTACTTTATCATCAGAACACCAGTCAATTTTCTTTAATGCAGGAATTTTAATTTTTTGTCCAGCTTTTAATCGCATCCAATATCCTCGTGGAGGGATTGGAATTTCATATTTTGTACATAATTTACCCAATCCTCTATCAGAGAAACCAAATTCTTTTGCAATATGCATCATTGGTTTCTTCCAAGCAAGTTCATATAATTGTTTTCTTGTTAAAGTTTTTTGTTCCATTATACATTAAATTCTAAGTTTAATTTCTTTTTCCGCTCTTGCCAATCAGGCATATGAATACTAACAAAATTATAAAAAGCTTTATTATGGAATGGATATAAAAAATGCGCAATCTCATGCAAAATTACATATTCAATACAATATATCTCAAAATAATCATTTATAAAAATTGATGTATTATTTCTTTCTTCAGATATAGAATTTTTATTTTGTAATTTTAAATCCATCGCAATTTTACTAGCAATAAGTAATAGCTTTTCTGGGGAATAGGTTTTATATTTATCAATATTATCATTTGATTGTTGTATTCTATATTCTGAGGATTCTCTACACAAATCAATTACTAATTCTAAATATATATCAAAATGGGTTGTTATACTTGAAATCTTACCTTTTTTATATAAATCGGCAACTGATTTAAAAGTTATAGGTGACGTTAAAAAAGATGTTAAGTTATAATTTTTTATATCCTCAATAAATTTATCAGTATCAGAAATCTTATAATTTATTGCTAATTCCTTGATATTATCAATTGTTAACGGGCAAAGTTTGTAAATAAAATTATTAAAATTAGTTTTTATAGAATAAACATTGGTAAGATTTTTTGCTAAATTGCTAATATTATCAACTGTAGTCCTTGAAGTAATAATGAATTTTGAATTAGGATAACTTTCTACTACTTTTTTGACTGTTTGAGTAATTACTTCTATAGGATTTCTTATATTATGATCGATTGCTTCATCAACAGCATCTAGTAATAAATATATTTCTTTTTTACAATCTTTATCCTGTAAAAATTTAAATAGCTGTTCGTTTAATGAGTTTTCATTTACCAAAGTCCTTAAATTAATTCGTTTGAATAATTGTTTTTCATTGTTTAAATAATCTTCTATTTGTTTTAATAGAGTAGTTTTACCTAATCCTCCACCTCCAATTATAATACTGAATTTATTTTTTACTATATCAGTTATTTGACTATAATTATCTAAAGAATAGTCAAAATAACTTTTTCCAGAATCATTCTTAATATGTAAAATGTCCCCTATTAAAAAACCATCATTGGTCAAACCTATTTTTTCTTTATTTGATAAATATCTTTTTACATTCATATAAATATTTTATCATTAAATTATTCCATTTTGGACTAGGTAAAGTATGAGTAGAGAATTTGGCAAGTTTTTCGCATTAAAAAACAGAGAATTATCATAATTTTAATTCTCTGTTTTAATTAAATCGCTATATTGCCCCGTTGTTGCGGGCTTTTTTGTTAGAGAGTTTGGTCTTATCTCTCTATTTAAGACTAAATGGTGGAGACGGTGGGAGTCGAACCCGCGTCCAAAATGGATAAAAATAAATATCTACGAGTGTAGGCATTATTCGCTCAATTAAGTCAGGAAATGCCCAACCCGATAACTTAATCAAAGGCTTTTTAAGTGATCCGCACCTCGATTGTTATCTTGATACGGCTACAATCATCACCGCACTGCGTCTTGCATGGTGGCTCAATATTAATCGGCAAGCTGGACTAATATCAAGGCTGAACTGCGGAACTTAATCTACGCAGCTAGAGCTTGTGCTCTAGAGAAATCAGCTACTACAACATTGTTGTTAGCACTTAATTTGTTTCGCTCGTTGATAACCGAGAACAGCTCTCGGACTCGCAACCTATTCCCATCAAACATCCTGTCAAAATCCAGTACGTCCCCATGGTTTTTAGTTGTATATTCCTATTATAACATATCTTCTTTTGTTTAACAATCTTTATTTGATTTTTTATTTCTGCACATATTCATTTATATATGCAACATCATTTACTCTCGCCATAAATTCAGCATACGTCATTTCTACTTCATACCCATGCGGATTATATACCACAACCTTTTGTTCTCCGTTACTATCTTTATAAATATTTCGTAACCCGTACGCATGCTCTGATATTATACCTTGTATTTGATTATTATTATCCGACTTAAATCCAACAAGCATTGGTGATTTTTTCCACGCATTATTTTTCATTAAACTGTCTATTTCTGCTGTATCAAATGTTCTATCTGTTTCTTTTCCGGTTAATAGATATAATGTTCCCTCTGGTTCGTTTCCATAATTTATAAAAACGCCATCCCATACTTTTGCTTTATCTATACCGCTCGCACATTCTACACTTATACCTGTTAAACTTATACCTTGAACCGTTGAAAGTGGAACAGTACACTTTTCATTAACTTCGCTACTTTTTAATTGAGAATACTTAATATATGCAAGTTCTAATGCCACTGAATCAGGATCACTTGAGCCACCAAGAGTATTTAACATGGTTTGATACGATGCTGCAATTTCAGCATTTGTAATAGTAATTGGTATAGGATTACCATTCTCGTCTTTGTTTCCTCTAAACGTTACAGTAACAGTTCCATCATCATTCTGTTTTATCATATCTTTTAAAATTTGTTTCATTTCGGGGTTTTCATCTGTCTGAAATTCATTGACCGATGACAACAAATGACAACTACCTACACTGCCTTGTTTATTATTTAATACATCACCATCACATATTCCAAATGCAGTTTTTATAAATTCTGCATTTTCAGGTGCCAAAGTTGAATCTTTCAATAATTCAATCGCTTTTGGAAATGTTAATGGTCCATTTTTGCTAACATATTCTCCATACCATATATTTGCACTCAAAGAGTCTGCTTTATGATTTAAAAAACCTGTTCTGCTTAATTTCCAATCATTTGCATCTACTTTTGAAAAATCTATTCTGCTTTTTATGCCTTGATACACGCTCATAGTATTGTTTTGTGCATTTTGATTTTGAACAGAAAATCCTGCACCAAGCGTGTAAGAGAGCATATTAACCTGTGAACTTGCAATATCAAACTCCTGCAATCCCGTTGATTCCATATTTTCTCTAATTCCATCAAACATAGAATCAAACAAATCCTTTGGTTTTGTCTTCTCACCCGTAGCACTCGGATGCGGTTGTGGATCAACTGTTATATCCTGTTCTTTTATTTGTTTTAACAAATAATTCATGCTTTCTTCATTTGTCAAACCATCAAAATTATCTTCATCAAAAATTGAACCTTCTGAAGATTTTATCTCTGTTTTTTAGGTGTATCAAAAATACTTCCGGCTTTATTTAAAAGTTCTTCGGGAGTTGGAATCGGAGAATTTATATCTCTTTTACATATTTCATTATCTAACTTTAAAAATCTTTGAATATCCGGAAAACCGCCCATAAACATAACCTCAATATTATATTGATAATAGTTTCTAAATCGACATATTCAAAATAATATTTATAATAAAAATGTCTTCATTAATAAATATTTACAAAAATAGTCGAATTTAGAATAAATTTTTGTAATATTCAACTCTATATTTTATATAAGATATATATTCATTTTTTAAACTATCTATTCCATAGCGAATTTTATACATTGCAAATGGAGAATTTCTCCAATATTTTTGATAAATATTTATTCTACGTGTTCTTTTTATACCCATTTTCCATGGTTTATCCGGTCCTGCATAATGCATTATTCCATTATCCTCAAACAAATATGACGATTGCACATTCCATCTGTTTGGAAGTTTTTTAATTCTGTTTTCTAGTACAATATTTAAAAGGTCTTGATCCGGATATAAAAATACAAAACCATCAACAACACCATTGTAAGAAAAGTATTTTTTGTTTTTATTTATATAATCTAAAAGCTGTTCAGAACTCTTATCCTTACGCCATAAGTCTAAATCTATTAAAATCACTCCAGAATTATAATACTCTTTAAACTTATGAATGCCTTCTGCTTTATTATGTTTTACAAAATTTAAAACCATACCAACCGGTTTATTTTCCAAATTTGTATCATATAAATTTTTTATATCAGTTGTTACAAGCAAATCCGCATCTAAATATAAAACCTTGTGAAGTTCTTTAGGAAGTAAATCCGGCAATAAAATTCTCGCCATTCCAATTGGAGTAATTCTGGATAAATATTTAAATAAATTTTCGCCATTTGCAATTTTTTTTGTATCAATATTTATAAATTCAACTTTTTGATTTTGTTTTTTTACATATTTTTCCATTATTTTTTTATTTTTATTTGAAAGATTATCTTCAACTATGTAAAAAGTATATTCTGAATTTGAAATATTATTTTGTAGTATTGAATTTATTGTAAGCATTGCAAAAAGGGCATAGTTGTCATCAATAGTAAAGGCAACATTGATTTTTTCATTTGCAAACGTACATTGCTGAATAAAAGCAAATACCAAAAACAAAACTGCAATTAATTTTTTCATACCAAATCCTTTACTCTATGTAGTTTTATTATAATATAAGAACCAATTAATAAATATATGCAAAATACTACCCCAAAATAACATTGTAACCCTAATCTTGTAATAAGCATTTTTGAAGAAATAAGGATTATAAAAGCAAAAGTCCGAGAAATAAAATTATTTATAGACATTAAATTTCCACGTTTATCAATTGAAATAAATTTATGCAGACGACTTATATGTAATATGGTAAACGTTAGTTGTAAACAAATTATCAAACAAATAATTAATAGTAAAACTGTAATTACAGGAACAATAGTCAGCTTTATTATTGTAAAAACAATACAAAAACCAATAATATGTAATAGAAATAAAGGAACAACAAGATTTTTGATATTTATATTTTTAAGTAACTTTCCTGCAATAAGACCTGAAAACATTCTTGTCCCATGATTTGCAAATGCTACTACACCAAACAATGCTATCGGAAATAAAGCATTTTGCATCAACGGTTGAAAACTTGTTGCAAATAAAATCGATATGGCTGTTAATAAACCTGAAAAAAACATATAATATTTAATATTTTTATTTTTACAAATATCTTTTGAAATATTGAAGAAATTATAAAATTTATTATTAATAGTATCCTTTTTTGTTTTAATATTTGGTAGTGTAAAAATAAGAAAAATACTTACTAAAATTAAAAAACTTTGAGCAAAAAGTAAACTTTTAAATCCTGACGTTGAATATATATATGTTCCGATAATTGCAGCAACACATGTTCCTGCTGCAAGGAAAAAATTAAGATACCCATAATATCTGGGCATCATATTTTGTTTATCATTTACACTTAAATAATCATACAAATAACAAGACGTTGCATTGTCCATAATTACTTTTGAAAGTCCAAACATAATTTCGCCAAATAAAATTACATAAAAACCTTTAAAAAACATCCAGAGAAATACAATTCCTAAAAAAATTGAAAATGAAAATATTAATAAATTTTTTCTGGAGAAATTATCTGATAAAAATCCTATTGGAAATTCAAAAATAATAGATGTAAGATAAAAAATTCCTTGAAAAAAGAATAATTCTTGAATTGAAAGACCATTTTCCTGATAAAACAATAACATTATCGGAGATAAAAGCAACATTGCTCTTAAAAATAACGCTCCGTAAAATCTGCAAATTTTATAATCAACACTTTTTGTAATCATTGCTTTACCATATAAAATGTATTACTTTATAAATAAAATATCCTAAAATTAGTAATCCTATTACTAAGTATAATTTGGGTTTATTTTTAACGTATGCATAAATATTTGCAATATTCAAGATAAAAAAACTTAAAATTATCGTATATAACTCAATAAAATTCGATAAATCAAAAAATGAAGTTGATTCGACCAAACTTGTTAAATCATATCCAAATATAGCGTATGTAACAAATATATTTAATACTAAATTTATTAAATTATATTTTTTAGGATTTTTACTTATAAAAGTTAGCCCTAAAAACAATACCAATAATAATATTGAAATTGGCATTGCAGCAAATAATAAATCATTAACAAGAACAAACGGAAACAGAATTAATTGTATAATATCAAGATATGCATTTGAAATGAATATCAATACAAATAAAACGACTAAAGTTAAAAATGCCATCGTATTTTTTATTAAGTTAATATTGCATTTTCCAACCATCATTTATAATCCTTTTTGAGCCAATATTTCCTTCAAAATTTACCGGAATAATCATATCTTTATTATCAAAGTTTACAAAAAATAAAAATACATCCCGACCATTAATATTTGGTGCTCTAAAACCATTTACATCACAAACAAATAATATTCCTTTTTCATTTCTGAACATATCAATATATGTGCCATTTTGGAGTTCTATGTAAAGCCCCTTTTCATAAACAGCTTTATTATTGTAACTATCTCTAGTATCTATTATATATGCGGCAACACCGTTATTTAATACATTATATGTATCCCTCAATTTGCTAACCAACATATCTTTTTGATATTTCAAAATAAATATCGGCAAAAATAATAAAAAGCATACAAAAATAGCCGAAAGTAATATAATATTAAGTTTTAATATATTATTTTTTCCCACAAGGAAAATCCTTATAAGTTATATGATATATGAAAAAATCTACAATAAAAATATATATTTGTAAACAGTTTTGATTATTAAATATAGTAGCATTGAATATAACTATTTTACCTGATATAATATAATATAATGCAATACAATAAATTAAAGAAAACAAAAGGATTTTAAATGAAAAAAATATTTGCTTTTACTTTGGCAGAAACCCTCATGGTAATGGGTATAATTGGAATCGTAGCTACGTTAACTATTCCAAATCTAAATAATTCAACTGGTAACAAAGAAACTATAACAAAAGTTAAAAAAATGTATGCTGAGCTAAATGATGCTCAAAATCGTGCTACGGCAAAATATGGACCTGTTCCGACATGGTTTGTGAGTGATAATTGCACAACTACAAGTAGCTTAGCTTGCCAAAAACATTACCTAAAAAGAATAAACAAATTTTTAAATGTACAAAAAACTTGTATTGATTCAGATGGAGGTTGCTTTTCTTCTTCAAGTTATCCAAGTTCAATTTTGTCTGACGGAAGCAGTATTTATATTTCTGAAATTACGGACCCTAATTGTGCTAGAGATCGATTTAATACTGGAACTGGAGTACTTAATTGTGGACATATTATAATTGATGTAGATGGACCAAATAAAGGAAAGAATGCATATGGATTTGATCTTTTTTATTTAGCAATAACAAAAGATGGAATAGGTTTAGTTTACGGCGACCACTATGTTGATGGAGAAAGGCCTCATTTTCCAAATGCTATTTCCGAATGTCTAATATATGGATATGCTTGTGTAAATTGGATTTTAAGTAAAGACAATATGGATTATATTTACTCTTATAATGATCCATACAATCCAAAATGTAAAGATGGCACAGATTTAACATGGGCTCGTGGTAGTTGTAAGTAAATTATTAATCACTTTACCTAAGTCTGTAAGCTTAACAAAATAGCTATTTTGTCGAATTATTTTTGATAAAAAGTATTCAATAATAAAACAGTAACCACAAATGAAAGGTTTTATTATGAAATACGTAAAGTTAATTAGTTATCTTTTGGTCATTATTGGTGCCATTAACTGGGGATTGGTGGGAATATTCAATCTCGATTTAGTAGCAAAATTGTTCGGTGATATGACAATTTTATCAAGGGGGGTTTATATCCTTGTTGGTATCGCTGCTTTGGTATCTTTACTGGCAATGTCTATTGACGACGATGCTTGTCTTTAGGCTTTGAGATAACTATGCGGGTTGAGTGCTTTTGCACTCAACCCGTTAGCATATATATTTTTAAACAATTATTTTATTTGAAAAACACATTTTGTACAGTATCCACGAGCTGTATATACTGTATTATCCTCTATATCATACATCGTTTCAATTCTAACTTTTAAAGGTGATTTGCATTTTGGACAGTATAATTCTGTTTCCCCATTTAGAATTCTTTGTTTTAAAACATCTATAACTTCCATAGGTACTTCTTCAAATTCAAAATCTTTTTCCAGTGCCTTAATTTCTTCAGCACTACATCTCAACCCTTTAGATAAATTTTGACGAACTGTTACAGATAAAAAAAGTTCTCTCCCTGCTTCAATTTCTTCAATAATTACAGCAGGGACATTACACTTTTTGGATAAACCAAATGGTGTCAATCCCAAATTTTCACGTTTTCTTTGCACAAATTGTGCTAATGTTTCTTCTGCCATATTATTTATTATATTAAAAACAATACCTATTACAATAACTAATTACTTTTTACTTTTATGAAAAATTGTAAATGTTAATTTTAAATACTAACAAAATAAATTTTTACGGATTTTAAATGAGAGAAGGAGTGTATTATGAATTTGGCAATCTCACCGATAAAATCGGTTGTTAATCAAAAGGTTTCTTTTAGAGGATATAACGTAATAGATGGGCATACTCATCTTGGACAACACAAAGATAAAAATTATAGAACAGAGGACTTGTTATCACTAACAAAAGCATACAATCCTTATGATTGGAAATCAGATGATGTTTCACATTTTGTCGTTTCAAGCATAGAAGCCTTGAGCAAAACTAACGGCAAATATCTGTTAAATGAAACAGATAGCAATAAAAAAATTCTTTCAGATATTAACAACTCAAATTATCCTGACAAATTTATTCCTTTGGCAGTATGTCAAGTAGATTCAGGTAACGCAAATAATATCGAAAACTTATTCCGCACAGAAAAGAATAAATTTCACGGACTAAAATTTCATCCAATGGCTATTGGAATAGATGCCGATGACAAAAAATATGAACCGTACATGGAAGTTGCAAAAAAACATAATGTACCATGCGTGTTCCACACCGAAAACGGATATGCAGCACCTGACAAAATATATAATTTAGCAAAAAAATTCCCAACAGTGCCGGTTGTTTTATACCACATGAATATAGTACCAGCCGGAAAAGTTGGAGATAGACCAAAAGAAGAAATCGAAAGCAAAAATCTTGAAAATGATAAAGATAAATGGTGTTGGGATGTTCGAGAAAAATGGAACAGAGAAGGTATTGATGTAGTAGAACAGTCCTTAAGAAATAAAGATGCAAACTTATATTTAGAAACATCTTGGGCAAAACCTGAAGCTGTAATTGAAGCCATCAAAAGAGTTGGACCTGATAGAGTTATCTGGGGCACCGATGCACCAATCGGAGACTATGGCGAAAACTCAAGTAGAGAACGTTATATTGATAACATAAATGTTCTAAAAAATGCTATTAGAAACGAATTTGGCAAAGATGCAGAAAAAATAGAAAATAAAGTTTTCTATGAAAATGCAGAAAAACTATTCAAAAAACAACAAAAACAAAATAATATACTTGGCTTTATTCAAAATAAAATATTAAATATTAACAGCAACAAAAACATGCCAGAAGCTAATAATAACAAGACAACACAGCTCAATTTGCTGGTGTAAAAATATTCATAATTGTTAAGCAATGTTAAGAAACCACATGAAAAATAAAATTTATCTTAACAAAACTTCATAAAAGGGTTGCGGAAAATTTTTGGATGTGCTATAATAAAAATATCGAGAGATTATTATTTTAAAAAAGCAAGTCGGGAGTCTTGCATAGAAATTAATTAAGTCTGTTTGAAACCACATAATCGCCAATACGAAGATATATCTATCGTATAGCTTAGTTCGCTTGTTAAAAAATTACGTTTTAATGGCTTACTTTGTAGTGCGAAAATTAATAAAAATTCACAAATGTTGAAATTTTTAAAATCGTCATTAAGAAAAAAGAGAGAATAAAGAGTGAGGAGAGCTGCTTATGAAAAATTGTCCAATCGAAATGAAAAAAAGTTTTACAAATCCTGCAAAAAGTGAAGTTTTAACAGGTGAAAATGATTCAACTTTAGCTATTTATGTTAGAGAATTAGCTTCAATCAAAACATTAACACCAATTGAAGAAAGAGAAATCGCAAAACGTGCGGCATCAGGTGATATGGAAGCTAAAAAACAATTAGTTCAAGCTAATTTAAAATTAGTTGTTGCAGTTGCAAAAAAAGCTATTCATATGTCAAACTTACCGATGGTTGACTTAATACAAGAAGGCAACTTAGGATTAATGATTGCAGCTGAAAAATTCAATTATAAATTAGGATATAAATTTTCAACATACGCAAGTTGGTGGATTAAACAATCTATGTTCAAAGCTATTTCTGAACAAGGTCATTGCATGAAAATTCCTGTATATATTCAAGAAACATTGTCAAAATTCTCTAAAATCAAATCTGAAATGGAAAGAGAATACAACTGTCAAGTTAATACAAAAGATGTTGCAGAAAAAATGAACATTTCAGCAGACAAAATTGACACATACTTATCTGCATATTCAAAATCAGTTTCATTAGAAGGCGGTTTTGAAAATGATAATGGCAAAGAAACTTCATTAGCAGATATTTTGGCTGATGAAAAAGCAGGTGTAAATTCGGCAGTTGAATATGAAAACTTGAAAAATGATATTGAAATGGTTGTTTCAACATTAAAAGAACGTGAACAAGATGTTGTAAGAATGCGTTATGGCTTAGGAAACATTGCTAAAAAAACATTAGAAGAAATTGGCAACATTTATGGTGTTACAAAAGAATGCATTCGCCAAACAGAATTGAGAGCATTGAAAAAAATGAAATTACAAGGTCAAGAAGTTTTATCTTGCTATATTGACTAATAATTGAGATAGATACACATAAATAAGGGACAGAGAAACAAGGATATTATTCGAGAAAACACAATTTTAATTAAGCAGAAAACTATTTAATCATTAAAAACCGATTATATGAAAAATTCACATAATCGGCTTTTTTTTTGGGGATTAATGGTTAATTATTAAACTAAACCTTCTTTAACAGCTTTTACTGCTGCTTGAACTCTATCATTGACACACATTTTCTGCAAAATAGAACAAACATGTGCTTTTGCTGTATGAACACTTACAATTAATTCTTTTGCAATTTCGGTATTACTTTTGCCTGTAACCAAGTGTTTTAAAACTTCAAATTCTCTTTCTGTTAAAGGGACACGACCTTCTTGAGAGGAACTGTTTGACAGAACTTTGGTATTTTCTAGTTTTGGAAATGCGTTAAGAGCAAGTTGAGCTATTTCAGGATCAAGCCAACATACACCTTGAGCAACATCACGAACTACATCTGCAAGTTTTGTCGGATCAATATCTTTCAAACAGTAACCTGTTGCACCGGAACTTAAAGCTGCAAGAACTTCTTCTTCTCTATCATGAGTAGTCAAGGCAATTATTTTAATTTTTGGATTAAATTCTTTAATTTTAACTGTGGCTTCGATACCATTCATACCCGGTAGTCCTAAATCCATAATTACAACATCAGGAGAATATTTTTTTATAACATCTAATCCTTCTGTCGCATTTTCGCATTCTGCTACAACTTCTATGTCTTCATTTGTATTCAAAGCACATCTTAAACCGACTCTTGTTAATTTAAAATCTTCTACAATAATTACAGAAATAGTTTTTGTTAACGTTGCACTCATTTTTTTCTCCTTATTCTTCTTATTATTAATGGGGTAAATTTTTATTTCCATAGTTATTAAAATTGATTTTTGGATTATATGGAATTACCTAAATTGGTAATATTTAATATCCACCTGTACTATTATGGATTCAATATTGCTATAAAGCTTATTATGATGGGTTTTCTCTAAAAAATACCATTCAAAAAACTATAATATCAGCCTAATACAAATGTATTATATAACTCTTATTTTGTAAAAAAAATCTTATATAATACTTGAATTATGATAAAAAAAAATATATAATAATAAAGTAAAAGGATTAAGGAAAGCGAAGATTGATTGATGAACACCGGATTAAGTAAGAAGATAGATAAAAAATCCGGTTTTGTTATGCAAAAAAATATTTTTACCTTAAAACATTTTGCATTTACTATTGCCGAAATTATTATCGTAATGGGAATTATAGGTGTTGTTGCAGCACTTACAATACCTGATTTAAACAATTCTGCTGGCAACCGTGCAAACATATCAAGACTAAAGAAAATTTATGCACAATTGAATGAAGCTCAAACTAGAGCTGTATCTGTATATGGACCGGTTGATGAATGGTTTCCGAGTGGATACTCAGGAAACATGAGTACAGCTTATTTTGATAGAATTACAGAATTTATGAAGGTTCAAAAAAGTTGTCGAGATGCAGCAAACAACTGTGCATCCAGTGAAAAAATAAAGCTTATGAATGGTGATGAAACTGTATCATATGATGATGATGGATATGTTCCCCAAGCTGTGTTTGCTGATGGTACATCAATAATATCCTTAAATTTTTTATATCAATATTGTAATAATTTAGATGAAAAATCTAGCTCAAATACATATTGTGGGCAGATAAATGTTGATCTTGACGGACCGTATAAAGGAAAAAATACTTTTGGTACAGATATTTTCCCTCTTGCAATAACAAAACAAGGAATTATACCAAGAGATTCAGCACAGTATGTTTCAACTCATTTAGAAAGGTGTACATACTATGGTTCTTGTGTAGCATGGATTTTAGAAAAGAATAATATGGATTATACACTGGTAAACCACGACATAAATGAAGGCGGAACATACAATTGCCCAAATTCAAAACAATTAACATGGCAAAATGATTCTTGCGATTAATCAATAAAATTTATCATATTAACAAAAAAAGCCTCCTATTTGGGAGGCTAAAATTTGAGAAAAATAATTGAGAGAGAGAATTAAAAAAAACCTATTCCTTACCTAAAAACCTTCATTCACAAGGGAATGATATAAAAAACATTTTTAACTAAATCGTATAGAATAAAACCTTTCTTGGATATTAGTGATAATATATATTTTTTTTAAAGCTTAATAAAACTCATTAAGAAGATAAAGAGTAAAAGAATTAAGCGATGAAGTTAGAACCCATAAAAGAAGCACCGTGGAAGAAAGATTCAGTCATGATACCTTTTAAAGAAGTAGCTCTAACGTCTTTTTTGTTTTGAGAGTTAATAGCTTGAGAAGAAGTTTTGTAAGCGTCTGCTGCAACTTGTGAAAATAACATTGACATTTAAAAAATCCTCTCTTGCTCTCGTACTTATATAAAGAAAAAAGTTCCAAAAAAATTGCTTTTTTTGAAATACGTTAGTTAACATTTCTTAATAAATATCTAAAACGCAATTATAATCAAAAATAAAAAGCCAAATGTCGTTCAAATTACGAACCATTTGGCAGACTATTTATATTATGTATCAAGCTTTATTGCTTTTTGGAACTTGCTAATTCCCTTTCAAAAGCAGCTTTTTCTTCTTCGTACAAACTCTTGAAATATTTGTCATTTTCATTATCTTTATATTTTTCTTTATATATATATTCTGCATCTCGTTCTATTTCCTTGTCCATATCAGATTTTTCACCTTTTAATTTCTTGTCAAATGACAATATCTCTTGATTGTGAATATCTTCTTCCATCTTATTTGCAGAGTCTATAATCTTTAATGCATCCATCACATCTAAGCTCAAATATTCTTCATAAGTTTTTTTCTCTTTTTGAGTTTGTTTTGTTTGATATATTTTTTCATCTTTTACCTGATTGTTTAAAAATTCGGCATAATCTTTTTGACAATAATTCGGAATATATTTTATTGCAATATTATTTTTCTTTCCAATTAGATTAATCATTTCTTTATATGCTTCTTTTGCATTTTTTGTTATTGAAGATTTGAAATCTCCGTCTATTTCACAAATAAGTCTTAATTTATTTACTGTATCTAATTCCTTATCTGACAAATTAACATACGTTTTATCTTTATTCACATATTCATCCGTTGAGCCAACCATAACTATTTTATAAAAAGGTTCTTCCTTGGTTGGATTCTTAATTCTTATATTTGAATATTCTTTATTTAATGGTTTATATTCAGATATATCACCTATTTCCTTTGGATTTAAATTATGCAAAATATCTCTGGATGTATCAAAATCTTTACAAAGTTTTGATATTTTTTTCATAGCTTTGTTATCTAATTTTAACCCATTATCTTGAACTTGATATGTATCTCCAAATTTTTTATAAAAATCAAATTCAGCGACTTTTGCTTTTGCTAAAATATTATCTCTTTCAATATTTTTCTTAATTTCGCCATCTGTTAAATTTTTAAATTCAGACTTTCCATAATCTTGAATTGGTACTGATTTTAGCAATGCAAATTTTGTTCCGGGTAAAGATGCTAAATATTGCCTTATCAATTTTTGATCAAAAAAATCGCAAGTGTCTATTTTAGATACAAATCCTTTTAAAAAACCTTCATCCATATTTAATAAAACTTGTTCTGCACCTTTATTTTTTATTTTTGATACAATTGCTTTTTGAGAAATCTTTGGATTACATAAAATATATCTGTTATACGGATCTTTTCCGGAAGCAGGTTTCTTTAAAACCGGTACATTTTCATCAATTAATGAATAATCCTCTAAATTTCCCAACTCACTCATTTCCATATTTTCTACAATCATACTTACTGTTTTTGTAGCATCATCAAAACTTTTACCGGTAAAAGATACATTTAAACCATTTTGAATTACATAAGCTGTATGACTTGCTTGAATATCCTGAGGGGTTATATTACTAATAGAAGTTGTTACATTTGAATTTTCTTTATGCTTTGTATCAAAATTTTTTAATGTTGGAGTTGATAACATTCTATTAAATGATACAGCACTAATATTCATTTTTTTAATACAATCTTTCTATATTCAAGTACTTCTTACCAAGAATAAGAATGCTAAAAAAAATAATTTACTAAATATAAAACTTTTTTAACAATAATTAACATATTTTATGTACATAAAATAACAAGCCAAATATTTTTGGCTTGTAACTATTTATATTCGAACTCTAACAATTAAAATTATTTTTTCTTTAATTCATTTTCAAAAGTTTCCATATCATGCTTGTGCAATGCACTAAAATATGCTTCGTTTTCGGCTGTATCATCTGTTGCCATTTCTTTTTCTATTTTTTCAACTTCTGCCATAATTTCTTTATCTAAATCAGTAGGCTTTTTGTTTAATTCTTTATCAAATTCAGCTAGCATATGTTCTTCAATTTTATTAACATTTTCTATTGCATTATCAACTTCTTGTAATCTATCGAACGCACTTAGCGGCATATATTTATCAACTTCACTTACTATTTGTTTCGGTTGAGTTAAATTAAAATCTTTATTTTTTATTTTTACGTTTGTTAATTTTGTATAATCTGATAATTTATCTTCAGGAACTAATTTAAACGCTACATAATTATCTTTGCCTATTGCTGTTTTTAATAAATTATTATCTTTTTGAAGATTTTTTGTGTTTTGTTTATCTGCATAATATAAATTTGAAACAACAGCTAAATCTTTTATATCTAATTTTACATTGTTTTCTTGTGCAAAGTAATTATCTTCTGAACCCATAACTACGCATTTATAATATGGCTCCTTAATTGTTGGAGTTTTTATTCTGAAATTAGGACAATTTTTACTTAACGGTTTGTATTCAAATATATTACCAATTTCATTTGATGGTAAATCTTGAACCAATCTTCTTTCTGTTTTAATATCGGATAATGATTTTAGAACTTTTTTAAATTCTTTTTCTTGCATCTTTAAACCATTATCAATATTTTTATTATTTTTATTAGCTTTATTGCATTCTGTGGTATATTTAACATTTGTTATATAAGCTTTTGCAAATAATTTATCTAAATTTGCTTGTTGTTCTTTTTCTTTTTGAGATAATTTTCTAAATTTAAATTTTCCATAATCTTGTCCCGGAATAACTTTCATTAGAATAACTTCGCCATCATTCAATGAACCACGTAATATATCGCACAAACTATAATCCGGAGAGCTTGCTAATTTTATGCCCTCGTTTTGAGAATATTTTCCATTTTCAGCATCCATATTAATAATTTTTTGAGAAATGCCCGCTAAAATGTTATCTTTCACTGTAAGAGGTTTCATTATTCCATTATTTTTAAATAATAATTCCAATCTTTCTTTTGCACAATTTGCATAATTAAATAAAACGAATTTGTAATACGGATCATCCTCTGATGGTTTTTTTACATAAACTCGACTATTTTCATAACCGCTTAATGATTTATAATCTTCGATAGAACCTAATTCTTCAATAGACATGTTTTCCGTCAAATTTCCGCTTGTTTTTCCACAATCAACAATATCTTCAACTAGACCTGTGAATGAAACTTTGGGAGTAGATTGAATAATATATGCATTATATTTTGCCTGAACATCTTGAGGAGAAAGTTTACTCATAGAATTTGTCATATAAGAATCTTCTTTTTTATTAGACTCTTTTTTCGTTAAAATGGGAGTTTGATACAATCTCACAGATGATACAGAATTAATGTTCATTTTAATATTTGTCCTTGCACTACACTAATATTTTTCAAATTTCAACCATGTTAATGCAAGTGAATTTTAAAAATTTACTTATTTTAGAAAAATATTAAGTTTCTTTAACATTTTAAAAAGGACCTTCTTTCTGGAAAAGAACGTCCTACATCTTAAATAGTCTTTTTAAATTTTATTCTTGGGTTTTATCTAAATTTTTATCATGGATTGCCATCAAAAGAATAGCAACATCTTTAAATTCAGGAGGCATACTTTCAGCAAACTTTATGTCATCAGGTATAACAAAATTTACATTTGAAGAAAAACTTACATCTTTGCCATCATACTTACCACTAAATGTAGTATCATCTATTGTCTGCATAAATGGAACTTTAACTTCAACGCTAAATTCTTTTCCACCATAAGTACCGTTATATTGATGAAATTCTTTTTTGAAAATAGGGCTTTTTTCAACTTTATTTGTAAAACTCAATTCGTTTTGTCCAAGTTTTCCATTATACTCTTGAACACCTTTTGCACCAGTTTGTTTCTGCAAAGTTACATCTTTTCCGCCAATTCGTCCTTTAATTGAACCATTTGAACCATCATCATCAAATTTTAATTCAAAAGCTCTCCTGTTTATACATCCGGTTTTAACATTATCGTTTAATGTAAGCATAATTCCATCATTTGAACTATTTGTACATGATGTATCTTTAAAAATATTTATATCTTTTACGTTATCTGTTTTATTATTTTTTCCAGCTTCTTTAGATTTACATTGTTCTATGTTGTTTGTAGGACAACCGCCTGAAAGTGTTATATCATCTCCTGGCATAATTTTTCTCCTTTTATCTCTTTTTATTATATAAAGTGTTTTTAAAACGTTTTATTTCAATTTTTGATATTTTTTTACAATTCTTAAATTTTATTTTGTTTTATGAGTATTTAATAACGATTTTTTTGCTTTTTCCTGATATTCTTTGTCATACTGTAATTTTCTACCTTCAGTGTATGCTTTTACTATAGCTTTTGAAAAATGTTTTTTTGTACTCCAATAAGATGTGTGAGCACCCGCAAATGTTCTCCAACTCAACGCTTTTGAATAATCATAGAAAAATCCTAATTCATTTTCAAACTCTAAATTAGCCATATCTTCAATTTCATCATTTATATAATTTACCCCATTTGGAAAACCAAGAGGATCATCTGCATAATTTACTGTTAAAAAGAAAAAGTCATGTTCTATCAAATACTTATACATTAAAAAGTTATATTTTGATGTTCCAAATTTTTCATCACCCATATCAGAATAAAATAATGGAATAGGACTTGCATAATTTATAACACCGATTACTGTATCGTCAGGAATACAATACTTTTCTGTAAAAGAATCCATACTCATATAAGCATCCATAAATTCTTTTTCGTTTTTATTTATAATAACTTCGTTCAAAGGTGTTATATTGGTAAGATTTGAGCCAACAAATGCCATCAAGCAAGTATTTTTTCTTGGATTTTTTGAAATCATATCTTTTAAACGATAACTGATATTTTCATCTTTAAAAAATTGACTTATATCTATACATGGTATTTTACTAAATAAATATTCCATTGTTATGAAAGAACCTGCGGAATATCCTAACAAAACGACTTTTTTATTTTGCTTAACATCTTCTTTTATTTGTTTATCCAAATCTTGGATAATAGGAATCATATTGTGTGTTTTTTGAACCCAAATAGCATCATGCATAATATCTGCAATGGCATTTCTTACACAAAAAGCAACAACCGGACTTATTGAACGTAATTGATTTGCTTTTTCCTTCATAAACATTAAATCTGTTTTGCTTTTATATCCCCAGAAAAAAGTTGAAGGACTTTCTTCTATTTTATATTTTCCATTTTTTAATAAATATTCATAAGTATATTCATCTTTTTCTAATTGCTTTTTTAAAGTAGGGTGAAATTTGTTTATTCCATTTATAAACCACTTATGCATTTTTTCATTGTTGTTGTTAGAACCGTTTATGTATATAAAATCAATTGAAGTTTCGGCAAAACAAGACAACTGCATCGTAATTTGCAACATTAAAAAAATAACAACAATTAAGAAAAACTTTTTCATTTATGATTTATATTTCCTTTCTCTCAAAAAAATTTTTTTTATATACTTCATCTTTTTTAGCAATGATTCCGCATTTGGTGCAAGCTAAAACTTCACCTGTACTGTCAACCGGCATAAATACATGCTCGCAAACTTCGTAATCGTCCAACAATTCCGGAGAATCGTCAGTTGCATCATACTGTTTTATGCATTCTTCGTCTTTTAATATTTTTGGTTCCCGATAAGTTTTGTACCAATACTTTTTTATAAATTCAAAAATAAACATACTTACATTATATCAGGTTTTTATAAACTAAAACTCATTGGTAATAATTCATCGATAGTATGAATTTCCAATCCGCCATCTTCAGCTTCAAGAATAATGTCAACTCCCTTATCTGAGCGGAATTCAGATATAACTTGTCTGCATAATCCACAAGGAGCGCAGCGTTTCATTTTTGGCCCGTAAATTGCAACTGCAGTAATTTTTCTTTCACCATTTGCAACCGCATTTAATATTGCATTTCTTTCAGCACAAATTGTTCCGCCATAGGATGCATTTTCAACATTTGTACCAATGTATGTTTTTCCACTTTCCGCTAAAACACAAGCTCCAACAGGAAAATGTGAATATGGTGAATAAGAATTTTCACTCACTTTTTTAGCTTTTTCCATTAGTTCATTGTAATCCATTTGTTAACTCCTTTTTAATAATTAGCACTATATAAGAGAATATGATATAATTTTATCATGAAAAAATTATTAGGATTGATAATATTTATATTTTTAATAATTTGCACAAACTGTCATGCAGCACAGTTTAATGTCTTAGTACTTCCTGCAGATATGTATAATGATGCAACATATTATATGGTGTATCCAAAATCTGCGGAAATAGTATCAGGGGAAATTGTAAACTATTATGCAAAAAATGCAAAAATGTCGTCAGTGCCTATAAATCAAGTAAGAGCATACCTCGATAGACCTGAAAACTCGAGATTAAAAAAAGAAGTACAACAATTACTTACCGAATACCAAAATAACTACACAATAAATTTTAATACTGTCCAAAAAGTATCTTCCAGATTTAAAACAAAACATGTACTACTGGTAGGATGTAATTTAGATACTCAAAATTACATTACAAGACGTATTATTTGGGACTTTTTAGAAATTCCAAACACAAGTGTTATAGATACTGCATACAGAATCACCACAAACGTTAACTTGATTGATGCAAATAACCAAATTGTTTTGTGGAATAAAACATACCAAAAATTAATAAGTTCAAGAGAAAACAGAATTATTCCGCAACAAATGTCGCAAGGAACTGAACAATTAGAAAAAATAAAAAAATATACAATAAACTTTTTAGCACCTCAAATTGTACAGGAAACGCAACTTGCACTAATGAATATTTCACCATATCAAAATCTTAATGCAAAACCGGATATCGTAAAACCGACGGCAATTTCAATTGATAAACTTAAAATAGATTCAAAAAGAGCTACCGTAAGGGGTGCAATCTTTACTAAAAAACAAACAATCAAAGCTGGTAAAGCTATAAAAAGAAATACAAAAAATTTCATAGCAACTAAAAAACAAAATCGTCTTGAAAGGAAAATTGCAAAAGAACAAAGAAAACTCGTTGAATCAAGACTTACAACTGAAGAAAAAATTCAAATTGCTCAGCAGAAAGAACAAGCAAGATTTAATAAGTTGCAAGAACAACAATCGATAAAATATGCAAAAGCAAAACAAAAAATGGAAGTTGATGATGCGAGAATTAAAGCACAACAACAAAGTAACAATGAACTTGATAAACAAAAAATAGAATTAAGTACGGATAATCGAAAGTTATTATTACAACAAAAATTTGAACAAGGACAACAACGTTCTGAATTAAATATGACAAAACAACAGCTTCAACAGGAAAAGAGAAAAGAAATTGAACAGAAACGTGCAGAATTGAGAAAACAACAATCTGCATTCAATTCAAAACAACAAAAAGAAAAAGCTGAATGGCAAAAAGAGTTTCAAGAAAAACAATTATTACAGCGACAAGAAATGGCAAGACAAGAGGCTGAAAAACAACAACTTGAAGAAAATAACACTCAAAATGATGAAAACATCCAAGAAATATCGCAAGTAGAACGTAAAAAAGAATCCTTCTTGAAAAAAATCAAGAGAAAAAATAAAAAGAAAAAAGAACAACAAGCAGAAAAGCAGACTGAAAGAGAAATTCAAGTTCAAACTCAAATTGTTCCATCATCAACAATTATGCAACAAGACTTGAAACCTGCACCGTTCATAAGAACAAGACCAATGCCAAAAGAAAAAGATTTCACAATTAATGATATTTAAGAATAAAAAGGAGTTGGATAAAATGAACTGAAACCTTAAAACCGATTTTTCTTTGTCTGGTTTTTAGGGCTCAGTTCAAGCAATAATACAGTTTTTAAACTTTCTACTTGCAACTGCCTCGTTCCCAAGTCAAAGGAGTTCCATCAGGACAATTACCACTTGAATCAACTTTTAAATAGTCCAAGTTTCCTTTTTTTAAAACCCAATCTGCACACTTTGCAGAACTGAAACAAGTTTGTAAACTCATACTATAAGGACCTTCAAAACTCACTTTCGGAACAATACAATCGTTTTTAGTTATCGCAAATTCAAAATAATCTATACCCCAAGCATTTTTACCCTTACTTGGACCATCTATATCAACAATCATATAACCACAATCTGTACCTATATCTCCAGAACTACGCCTATGGCTCGTACAAAAACCTTTACCCCCATTATTTCCATTCATTGCAACATATATTGACACATCCTGTGATAATAATACTCTTGGAAATTGCAAATATGACACATCAAAAGATTGAAAAACATTTTGACGATTAGGTGCAATTTCTGATACTTTTTTATCTGAAAAGCATCCTGTTACATTTCTTTTACAGAATTTTTTAACCTTTAAAAATTCTGTAAATCTTTCTAAAAATATAGTATTCCAATCTACGTAAAGAGGAAGATTTGCATACCAAGTATCAACCGTTCCATACACTGCCACTGCTCTATCATATGCCTCGTTTAATTCTGCATATACTTTTTTAAATCTTGTTATTTGTTCTTGATTATTTGTAGAACTATTCAAATTCGGTATTGTTAATGCTGCAACAATTCCTATTACGCCCATTACAATTAGGGTTTCTGCAAGAGTAAATGCTAATATTTTCTTTGTATATCTGTTAAAAAAGGAGCTTATCAAACTAAGACTGTTGTTATT
>CAKVCZ010000001.1 GCA_934726055.1 uncultured Candidatus Melainabacteria bacterium | reverse complement strand
ACAGGTAAAAATGAACAAGTGTCTTTGAGCTCTGATCCTAACTTTGATATCAGACATGATTCTTCTCAAGATGCAAAAGCTGAAGCTGAATATAACGCAGCATCTTTAAAACTTAAAAACAAAGAAAAAATCTTGGATAATGAATTAAACAAACTAAACACAGAACACGAAGCTTTAAAAACTGAATACGATTCTGCTAAAACTATCATTAAAGATAACATTAGCAAAACATTCAATATGTTTAGCTAATAAATATTTATTTTGAAATTTTAAAACGTTCTAAAAATACTTAGAACGTTTTTTTATTGCAAAAGAAATTTATTAAGATTTGTTAATTTACATGTTGATATTTCATAACAAATCATTAAGAAAAAAATACATTAAACAGAGGAATTTTCAAATAAGGATAGAACAAATACATTAAATGCAATAAAAATATTAAACAAAAAATATAAAAGGTCGAAAAAAGAATAAGAATAAAGAGCGAGGTATAAATATGATGAACGGGTTTAATTCAGTAAATTTTAATACAAGTTTTCCATCATCAAGTCAAGCAATAATGGGCTATGGCAGAGTTTCCAATATGGAAAACCCGATAGATGAGAAAAAAGATTTTAAACAAGTTATGCAAAGTATGGTTACAAATATTAATGACCAAATGAACAAACCGGACGACTTATTAACTCAAGCTGCAAGCGGAACAGGAAACGTTGATGTTCATGATGTTATGGTTGCAATGTCGCAGGCTGAAATAACTTTGTCTGTTGCAACGACAGCTGTTACAAAAGTCATTCAAGCGTATGATAAAATAGTTCAAATTCAAGTATAGAATTAGAATACCAAGGTAATATATTTATTAAATTTAATTGGGGCATAGAGGATTATGGATTTTAAACAAATATTAGAAAATAAACCGTTATTTTATGGAATTATAGGCGGAATTGTATTGGTTTTAGCAATTGCATTTACACTGATTATTGTATCAGTAGGACATAGTGCAAATGATGGTAAACAAAAACTTGTTGATGAAAAACCAATCCAAGAAGATTTAGTTTTGCTAACAACAGATAATCTTGGCAAAGCTATTGAAATTCAAGCATTATTGGCAAAATCAGGAATTCAAGCTTCTCGTGCTCTTGATGGTACAAAATCTTCAATTATTTTAAAAAAAGGTACTTATAACCAAAGCCAAAGAGATACTGCACTTTTAGAAATTGTTAAAAGTGGTTTAATGGATCAAAATGTTGGCTTAGAAATATTTGATAAAGGTGATTTTACTTCTACAAAAGAAGATAAAAGAATACGTTTGGCAAGAGCAATAAATGGTGAATTGGCAAGATTAATAAGAAAAATGGATGGTATTGATAATGCATCTGTATTTATTTCAATACCTGAACAAACGATGTTTTCTTCTATGCAAAAACCTGTAACTGCGACAGTACAATTGACACCGCAAATTAGCGAAAAATTGCCGCCTTTAAAGATAAAAGCTATTACAAACTTATTACTTGGAAGTGTAACAGGTTTAACTGCTGATAATATTTCAATTACAGATACAAATGGAAATGTATATTCAAGTATAATAGGTGTTGAAGACCAAATCTTAGAAAAGATTGAAGAAAATGATAAATACATGCAGCAAAAAGTTAATGCACAATTAGACAGATTAATCGGTAAAGGTAATTTTGTTGTAACAGTAAGTACATCAATTAAGCAATCTCCGGTTGAAAAATCAAGCATAATTTACGATCCAAACCAAAAAGCATCTGTATCTGAACAAACATTTGTTGAAGGTTTAGGTGATGAAACTTCTGACAACAGCAGAGGCTCAGGCAGATCAAACGCAGTAAGTTTATACTTACCAAATGGTTTAGTAACTCCGGGTTCAGGAAATTCAGCATCAAGTTCTTCTCAAAACAGAAATTATTCAAGACGTGCAAGAGAAACTCAATATGGAGTTACAAAAACTCAAATAAATGAATATCAAAAACCAGGTGTAATAGAAGAAATTTCAGTTGCTGTAACATTAGAAAAGAATGCGTTACCAACAGAAACAACATTAGAAGAATTAAAAGAATTAATTGCAAGAGCTGCAAGTCCGAAAGTAAATCCTGAGAATGTAACAATAGCATTATCAGAATCAATAGAACCATATTTAGCATCAGACAAAGGTGAAACCTTACCAAAACCGGATGAATCAGGAAACCCTTGGTGGTTGGTATTAGTAATGGTTGGTCTATGCTTAACCGGCGGATATGTAGTTGTATCAGGAAAACTTAAAGCAAATCAAATTGCACAGCAACAAGAAATGCAATTGTTAAGAAATAAAGCATCAGAGCAAGATCAACAATTAAGAGAAATGAATATGAAGGCAGCAGAATTGATTGAACGTCAAACACAATTACAACAAGGTTTGATAGAGCAACAACAAAGAGAAATGGTTCCTCAAATTCCTGCAAATGTGATTGATGAAGCCTTGGCTGCAATTCGCTCAGACGTTGATTCACTTGATCCAAATGAAACAGGAGAAAAAATTAAAAGCTGGATAGAGCAAGCGTAGTAAACAAACTATAAAAAGGATTTTATAGAGATAAAAAATAAACGGATTTAAAAATGCCAATAGAAGGATTTGATTATAAACAATTTGCATCAGACTTATCGGTACAAGCAAAAGAGCTTGTACCGCAAGACTTTGATGATTTTCAAAAAGATTATATTGTAAGAACATTAGAAAATTTTTCTAATATGGCAGGAGAAGCTATTTCAAATGATGCAGCTGCCAATTTTAATGCTGATCAGGCGATTCTTCTAACACAAATTATTGCAGAATGGTCATTCCATAAATCAGTTGATTTGATTCGTTCCGGAATTCAACCTGAATACTGGGATGGTATTATGCAAAAGATTGCATTTACAATTTTTGATATAGGAAAACAAACAATAGCTCAAGGTTTGCCGACTGATCAAATTTTAGAATTGCTTGAACACCATGTAAAACAGGCTTATGATGGAGCAATTGAAGAATTAGCTCAAAGAGGTATAATTGATGAAGAATTAAAAATCCAGGCTGAGAATCAAAATAACTTGGGCAAATTAGTTGAAGAAGTAGAAGCTCAAAAAGAACTTGAAAGACAAATGAATGAACCTGTACAAACGGGGGATAATGATTCTCCTTCTTCCACAGGTGGAGTTCCTCAACAATATGTAAATCCTGATACAAAGAAAACCTTTAAATTGGTTTCTTTGGCAATGGTTCTAAGAACATTATCACAAGATAAAGTTTCATCTATTTTAAATAAATTTAATCCGCAAGATGCACAGTTAGTAATCCAATATATGCAAATGCCGGACTTGAACAGTCAAGTGGATGCAAATATGGCTATGCAGTATTTAAAAGAGATTAAAACGAATTTACCGGATAAAAATTCAACGTCTGCAAATCATTTAATGTACAGAATTAAAAGTGCACTGAAGGATTGTACGAGAGAAAAAATAGAAATAATGTTAAGGCATGAAAGAATAAAAGTAAAGACATTTGTAACAAGTGCCTTGAATGATGAAATATATGAACTTCCTCCAAAAATTGCAAACATTATTGCCCAACATATAGAAAGTAGTGTATAATATAATCAATCATGATTATAAAAAAGCAAAACAAATCTGCAGAGCAAGGGAGTAATCCTATTCAAGCGGGTGTTTCAGGAGTGGCTTCTGCACCTGCACAAACAGTATTGCAGCAACCTGAAGAAGAAAAAATTAATATTTTCGATTTGGATAATATTGATTTTTCTCAAAGGCAAGAACGACGCAGGGGGGATAGACGTCGTGGGTATCGTCGTATAGATGATAGAAACTTGATTTCAAGAGCACAAGAAGAGGCTGATACAATAAAAGAAACTGCTGCAAAAGAAGGTTATAAAGCTGGTTTAGAGCAAGCTGAAAATGATATAGTTGCACTGCGTGCAAAAATAGCAGATTTTATAAGTGCTAAAAAAGAAGTATTCGAATATATTGCACCTGATATATTAGAAATAAGTGTTGATATTGCAAGAAAAATAATTAAAAAAGAGGTGGAGCAGGATCCACAAGTAATTTTAGATTCAATAGTTGATGTAATGCGAAATATATCAAAAGAAGAGTCAAGAATTACAATAAAATTAAATCCATTGCAGGTAGATTTAGTAAAATCTGAATTGCCAAGCTATATTTCATCAATGGGAATTGAAGCGAAAATAAATGTTGTTGCAGATGATTCTGTTGAGGAAGGTGGCTGTATATTAAATACAAATAATGGAATTGTGGATGCATCATTAGATACACAACTTGAAATTATAAAAGAAGCATTGAAAGGTATGTAATGGCAGCACCGGGTAACACAGCAGGACAACCAATAAGTGAAATTGCATTAGCGGGATTTGTTTTAATACTTATCCTGATTTTACTTATGGAAATGCCGAATTGGGTTATTAACTTTTCAATCAGTTTAAATATGACAATTGGTATTGTGCTTTTGATGATTGCCCTGTATGTACAAAAGCCTTTGGAGTTGGCGGCATTTCCGTCAATTATATTGCTTGGGACTATGTTTAGGCTTATTTTATCAATTGCCTCAACTCGTTTAATTTTGGCAAAAGGCGATGCCGGTGAAGTAGTACAAGCATTTGGTCATTTCGTAACCGGTGGTAACATGGTTGTAGGGGTTGTAATTTTCTTAATTATTACAACGGTACAATTTATGGTAATTACAAAAGGTGCTGAACGTATTGCCGAAGTATCAGCCAGATTTGCATTAGATGCTATGCCCGGTAAACAAATGACAATTGATGCTGACTTTAATGCAGGTTTAATATCTCCGGAAGAAGCGGTAAAAAGACGTGAAGATTTACAAAGAGAATCAAGTTTATTCGGTTCAATGGACGGTTCTATGAAGTTTGTAAAAGGGGATACAATTGCAGGTTTAATAATTACAATAATTAATATTGTCGGCGGTTTATGTGTTGGGTGTTTGATGAATCAAATGCCAATTGCAGATGCAGTTTCAAAATATACTATTTTAACAATTGGTGATGGTTTATCATCTCAAGTTCCATCTCTATTGATGTCTGTTGCGGCAGGTATTTTTATGACTCGTGCATCAGGTTCAAATTCTCTAGGTACTGAATTGGTTGGACAGATTGCAAGTAAACCTAATTCATTATTCCTAGCATCCGCGTTTTTGATTTTAATTGCTCTTTCCAGCCCAATTACAGGTTTACCATGGTTTCCATTTGTATTATTTGCAATATTATTAAGTGTTTCTGGATTGTCAACATTAGTAAATGCAGATGTACAATCTCAATTAGGTCAATTGGAAAGTGTACGTCAAAACATGCAAGATCTTGTTAACCCTAATAGAATGTATGAAAGACTTGGTGTTGACGTATTGAGTTTACAAGTTGGAGCAGGATTGTTATGTATTGCCGATCCGGATCAAGAAGGTCAATTGCTCGCAAAAATTGCTGCTTTAAGACAACGTGTAACGGACGAATTGGGTTACATTTTACCTAATATCAGAATTATGGATTCATCTGCATTAGAGGCTAATGAATATTTAATTGCAATTCGTGGTAATACTGTTGCAACAGGTTTTGTTTATCCGGGAAGATATATGGTTATTTCAGATCAGTGGGATTCTGTAAAACCTGAAGTTCCTGAAGATGCTATTGTGGGTGTTGATCCAACATATCAAACTCAAGCATATTGGATTTCTGAAGAGGATGCAAAATCTACAAAAGCAATCACTGCTGTTGATGCAACAGACGTTGTAATTACTCATTTACAGGAAATTACAAGAAAACATGTAGATGATATTATGACAAAAACTGATGTTTTAAAACTTATGGAATTGGTTCGTTCTCAAGATCCGACTCTTGTAAATGATTTAGTTCCTACAATTATTTCAACAAGTGATTTAAGAAAAATATTTGTAAATTTAATTAGAGAAAAAGTTTCAATCAAGGATATTATATTTATTTTTGAAAGACTTTGTGATTATGCAAGATTTTCAAAAGAACCTGATATTTTATCAGAACGTTTAAGAGCTGCGTTAGGACGTCAAATTTGTTTAACAAATGTTCAGGAAGATAAAGTGTTATATGCTCTAACGTTATCACCTGAATGGGAAAAAGTTCTTGATGACAGTTGCCAAAGAACTGAACTTGGAACAATGTTCCTATTAAATCCGATGCAGGTTCAAGAGCTTATTGAAACAACGGCTTCTACTCTGATGAATGCTCATCAAAATATTGGCAAACAACCTGTAATATTGTGTTCTCCAAGAATCAGATTGCCTTTGTTCCAATTATTGGAACGACACATACCGACTATTGTTGTAATATCTTATTCGGAATTAATTACGGATATCAAGGTTGAAGCAGTTGATACAATTGGCGAAAGTTATATGCAGCAAGGATAGTTTTATATAAGGTTTGATAAATGATTAAAACGTTATTGTTGAAATTAATTAAAATATATCAATATTTTTCAAAATTTACTCCACCTGTTTGCAGATTTACCCCAACGTGTTCTGAATATACTCGTCAAGCCATTGAGAAATATGGTGTTTTGAAAGGTCTTTGGCTTGGTTTAAAAAGAATTTCAAAATGTCATCCGTTTCATCCGGGTGGATATGATCCTTTAGAATAAATGTTTATGATATAATCTATTACATTATGAAAAGATTAAATTTAGATTTTGAAAAATTAAAAGTATTCGGTTTTTATGTATTATTATTGCTATTGTGTATAGCATCAGTTTTAAGAACAAATAATTATGATTATGATTTGTGGGCAAGATTAATAGCCGGCATGTATGTTGTTCAAACAGGACATGTAGCAAAATATGATTTTTTATCTTTCACTCCAACTCATAATTGGTATGACCATGAATGGGGTTCGGGTACGATTTTTTATCTGCTCCAACACAATTTTGGTCATATAGGATTATTATTATTACAGGTAGTTTTAGTCTTTTTTACGATGTTTTTCTTAATAAAAGCCGTAAAAGTAAGATGTTTAAAAGAGTATAATTATAGAAATATACTGATATATTTTATGGTTCTTGATGCATTTATGGTAACGTATTCAGCTGTTGTAAGATGTCATTCGTTTACGTTTATGTTTTTTATATTTGAACTGTTTCTTTTGGAATATGTAAGAACATCTAAAAATTATAAATGGTTATATATATTGCCTGTAATATTTTTGATTTGGACAAATTTACATGGTGGTGTCGTTTCCGGACTTGGTCTTTTGGCTATATATACATTTGGTCAAATTTTAGAAAAAAATCCATTTAAACATTATTTAATTTTGACATGTATATGTCCTTTAATGTTGTTTGTAAATCCTTATGGAATTGATTATGTTAAGTTTTTAATGCATGCAACAACAATGCCAAGACCTGACATATCTGAATGGTGGCCAATTTTTAATAAGATTAATTGGAAGTTCTTTAAATCTTTTAAGATTATGACGGCGTTCATTTTATCAGTTGAATTAATGAAGTTGATAAAAACAGGTTTTAATTACAAAAACTTAGATAAAACAAAATTTATAATCTTGAGCGTAACATTATATATTGCAGTTATTCATGCAAAAATGATGCCATTTTTTATTTTATGTGCCGTTGTATATTGTTACAATGATGTGTGCAATTTATTCAAAAATATAAGGTTTCCAAAATGGGGAATGCCTTTTTTAACAATATTTTTAGTGTTTTATTCCTTAATTATGATATGTTTTAAAAATTTTGAAACGATGGTAGATTTTAAGAGATATCCGCTTTTAGAGGTTGAATTTATCAAAAAGAATCATATAACAGGAAATATATTAACAAATTTTGGATTCGGAAGTTTTGTTTCATATAAGCTTTATCCTCATAATAAAGTGTACATGGATGGTCGCTACGAAGAAGTTTATGATGATTATATACTTGCAGAATTAAGAGATTTTTATACATTAAAAAATGATCCGTTAAAAATATTGGAAAAATATCCAATAGACATAATTCTTCTTGAAAAATATTATGGTACATATAATTTAATAAAAAATTTAGAAGATTGGACATTGGTTTTTGAAGGAACAAATTTTGGAGTATTTGTTAAAAAAGGCAAAATTAACAAAAATAGTCTGGTAGATCCAAATAATAAATTAGAATTTTACCAAAAAACAATTTTTAATACCGACATTAATTTTTATGGTAACAAAGTAATAGGACAGGTAAAAAACTAAAAAGGGTGAATAATTGTGGAAAACATATATAAATATACATGTATATTTGGCGGCGGTGCAATAAGAGGGATGTCTTATATTGGTGCGGTTAAGGCACTAGAAGATTTAGGAATATACTCTGAAACAATTGCAGGTTCTTCTGTCGGTGCAATTATTGCCGGAATGTATGCCCTTGGCTATAATTCTCAAGAAATGCAAGAAGTTTTTTTAAAAGTGAATTTTGATTTATTTAGAGATATTCATTTTGGTTTTGGAAAAACATTTGCTCTATCAAAAGGTGAAGTTTTCTTAGACTGGTTGAGAGAAATTATTGAAAAGAAATATTATGGTGAAAATTATCAAAAGTCAAAAAATCCAAGTGTAAAATTTAAAGATTTAGATAAAGAGTTAATTATAATAACAACGGATTTGACTAATTTTACCTGCAAAGAATTTTCGAAAAAATCAACTCCTGATTTTGAAGTTGCGACAGCAATAAGAATTTCATCAAGTATGCCGGGGTTGATGACTTCGGTTGAATATGAAGGTATGGAATTGGTTGATGGTGATTTACAAAAAAGTTGGCCTTTGTGGAAATTATCGAAAAATCTTTCTGATGTAAGTGAAAGAATTTTAGAATTTCGTTTGGAAGGTTCATACGATAAAAACAGTAAATCTCCAATAGATTATCTGAATACGGTTTATAGTTGCGTAACATCTATTGCAACAAAATCTGTTGTTAATATGTACGATGAATGCGATAAGTATGATTATGTTACGATAAATACCGGAGATGTTATAATTGTTGATTTTAACATGCCAATAGAAAAGAGAAACGAATTGATAGATATTGGCTATAATCAAACTATCCAAAAATTTAAAAATTTTTTGCCATCAAAAAAAGAAAAACTTATAAAGCATTATAAAGTTATGGAAAAAGGTGTTTCTGATGTTGTAAAAGCCTTGGAAAAAAAGGATGTAGTTACCGCAAAAAGTTGTTTAGGTCAAATTTATATGGATATATGTGATTGCAAAAATTACATAGATGAAAGATTTTATAAAAATTTGCAAAATGCAAAATTTCGTTTTTTAAATGAGTTGAAACCAACACTTTTCAGGTATTATCCGTCAGGTAAAGTTAATGCAATAAAAGAAGATTTTATTCAGTTGGATGATCTTTTGAAAGAAAGAATAAAAGAATTAAGAGATTACAATTTAAAAATAGGGGCGTAAGGAAATCCTAAATACCAATTGTTTAATTAAATTATTACACATTAAAAAAGTTTACAAAATTTTACATTTTATGCTAAAGCGTAAATATAAATACATTTTAGCATGTTCTTGAAAAAGCTAAAAGAATCGTGTTTTTATATAAACAATCAGTTTTAAGTTTTTAAAAATGGTTTAAAAACCTTATTAAAAGTGCTTGCAAAGAAATTTTTAGCAAATATGATATAAGAACATACAGTAAAAATAAAGGAAAACTATGTCAAAAGACGTAATTGAATTAGAAGGAACAATACTAGAATCAATGCCAAATGCCATGTTCAGAGTTGAATTGGAAAATGGGCATGAGATTTTGGCACATATATCCGGTAAAATTAGAAAAAACTTTATTAGAATTTTACCAGGTGATAAAGTAAAAGTTGAAATGACACCTTACGATTTAACAAGAGGCAGAATTACATTCAGATTAAAATAGAAAATAAATATAGAAAGGTAGAACAATGAAAGTTAGAAGTTCAGTAAAGAAAATTTGTGATAAATGCAAATGCATTAAAAGAAAAGGCAGAATTGCAATTATTTGTGAAAATCCAAAACACAAACAAAGACAAGGTTAGATTTTGCGTAAGTTAAGCAATAATCTAAATCTTAGATAGGGTGAAGTGAGGTAACGAACAAATCCTAACGGTAAAAGGTTTAACACAAAATTAAGAGAAAAGTAAAACACATTAAATAAAGGGAAAAAAAATGGCAAGATTATCAGGGGTAGATTTACCTCGTAACAAAAGAATGATTATAGCATTGACTTATATCTACGGTATCGGACCTGCTAGAAGCAAAGCAATTTTAGAAAAAACAGGTATATCTGAAGATTTAAGAACAGATGATTTGACAGATGCTGATATTAAATTATTAAGAGAAGAATTAAGCCACTACGAAATTGAAGGGGACTTAAGACGTTCAGTATCAATGCATATCAAACGTTTACAAGAAATTAACTCATACAGAGGAATGCGTCATAAACGTTCATTACCTTGCAGAGGACAAAGAACAAAAACAAATGCAAGAACTCGTAAAGGTAAAAAAGGTTTAGCTATCACTAAGAAGAAAACAGCATAGTTTATTAGAATAAGATAGTGAACAAGTAAATTATAAAAAACAAAAAGAAATTAGATAAGGAATAAAAAAATGGCAAGACCAAAAACAACAAAGAAAAAAGAAAAAAAGAACGTATTACAAGGTGTTGTTCATATTCAATCAACATTCAATAATACAATCGTAACTTCAACAGATACTCAAGGCAATGCGATTGCTTGGGCAACAGCAGGAGCTTCAGGTTTTAAAGGTGCTAGAAAAGGAACTCCGTTTGCAGCACAATCTGCAGCAGAATTAGTTGCAAAGAAATCAATTGACCAAGGTATGAAAAAAGTAGAAGTATATATTAAAGGACCTGGTTCAGGACGTGAAACTGCAATTAGAGCTATTCAAGCTGCAGGTTTAGAAATTACATTAATTAAAGATGTAACTCCAATTCCTCACAACGGTTGCAGACCTCCTAAAAAACGTCGTGTATAGTTTTAATTATAAATATATACAAAAATCAAATTTAGTAAAAATATAGAAAAAGGAAAATAAAAAATGTCAAAATACACAGGTGCAAGAAATAAATTATTCCGCAACTACGGAGTAAAAGACTTATCAAACAGAAAGTTAACTTCATCAATGAGACAAACTGCATCAGGTCAACACGGTGCTGTTAGAAAAAAACTTTCTGAATATGCATTACACTTAAATGAAAAACAAAAAATCAGATTAACATATTTAGTATCAGAAAAACAATTCGCAAGATACTACAATGAAGCTGCAAGAAGAAAAGGCGTTACAGGTACAATTCTTTTACAATTATTAGAATCAAGACTTGACAACGTATTATTCAGAGCAGGTTTTGGTATTACAAGAAAACAATCAAGACAAATCGTTAACCATGGTCATATTTTAGTTAACGGTAAGAAAGTAGATATTCCATCTTATTTATTAAAAGCTGGTGATGTAATCACAATAAGAGAAAGAAGCCAATCATTTGTTAAGAGTGTAATTGAAATGATTGACCTACCTTGTGAATCAGCTTGGATTACAAAAGATAAAGATGCTATGAAAATTACATTTGACAGAGTTCCTCAAAGAGAAGAATTAGATTCTGAATTGAAAGAACAACTTGTAATTGAGTACTATTCTAAATAGTTGTAAGTCTAATTGACGAAATACAGGTATTAACTTATAATCCAAAAATTAGGAGAAAAAATAAAATGGAATTAAAAATTAAAACAGTAAATACAACAACAGATTCAGACGGTTCACAATACGGTAAATTTGTTATCGAACCTTTATCAAAAGGTTTTGGTAACACAATCGGAAATTCTTTAAGAAGAGTATTGTTATCAAGTCTTGAAGGTACAGCAGTTACAGCTGTTAGAATAGAAGGTATTACTCACGAATATACTGCTATTCCTGGTGTTGTAGAAGATGTAATAGATGTAATGCTAAACTTAAAAGGTTTAGTAATTAAAACAGATTCTAAAGAACCACAAAATTTAAGAATTGACGTTGATCATGCTGGTCCTGTACTTGCAAGTGATATTCAATTACCTGCGGGTGTAAAAGTTGTAAATCCGGATTGGTTAATTTGTACAATAGCAGATGGTGGTAGTTTCCACGCTGATATTATGGTAGAAACAGGAAAAGGTTATGTAGCACATGACGTTCCAAGAGATGCAAAATCAGGTCAATCAATTGATGTATTACCAATTGATGCAACATTTATGCCAATTAAACGTGTAGCATACAATGTAGAACCAACTCGTGTAGGTGATTCAATTGACTTTGATAAAGTTACATTAGAAATTTGGTCAAACGGTTCATTGGATGTTACAACAGCATTATCACAATCAGCTCAATTATTAATTGATCACTTTATGCAAATTGCTGCAATTTCAGGACAACCTGTTGTAGTTAATCAACCAAACCAACTGTTGGACGACAGTTCAGATGATGAAGAACCAGTTACTTCAATTACAATTGAAGAATTAGAATTGTCAGTAAGAGCATACAATTGCTTGAAAAGAGCAAGTATCAATTCAATGTCTGAATTATTGAAAAAATCAGAAAATGATTTATTAAATATCAAAAACTTCGGTAAAAAATCATCAGATGAAGTTATCGAAAGATTGCATCACTTTGGTTTAGACTTAGCTCCAAACCCTGAAATGCCTGAAGAAGAATTGGTATAATAACAAAAAACAATATAGAGAATAAAGGATAAAAAAATGAGACACTTAACAAAAAAACATACGCTTGGAAAGGCAAAAGACCAGAGAGATGCCTTATTGCGTGCTTTAGCAACTGAGTTATTTACTCATGGTGAAATCAAAACAACATTGGCTCGTGCAAAAGCGTTAAGACCATATGTAGAAGAATTGATTACATTAGCTAAAAAAGGTGATTTAACATCTCGTCGCCAAGCTGCTAAATTTATCTATGATAAAGAAATTGGTAAATTTATAGATACAGCAACAGGTGAAGTATTTGAAACAGTAGAAGAAGGTAAAAAACTTCCAAAACAAACTGTTTTGAGAAAATTATTCTGTGTAATCGGTAAAAAATACACTGATAGAAACGGTGGATACACAAGAATTTACCACTTACCACCAAGACGTGGTGATGCAAGCGAAATGGCATTAATTCAATTAGTATAATTTATGACAAGATATTCGTTTTTAGTACAATATCTGGGCAGAAATTATGCCGGCAGCCAAATTCAATTTGAAGAGGATGGTACAGAAAGACCCATTCCGACTATCCAAGGTGAATTGGAGAAGGCTATATGTACATTGAAAAGGGTTCAAAGAACCCCGAATAATCCAAGACCAATAAAAACGGTCTTTTCCGGAAGAACTGATGCAGGTGTTAATTCAGTCGGACAAACAGTTCATGTTGATTTTGATGAACAAATTGTTGCTTCTAGGTTTATCAGATCAATAAACGGGTTGTTACCGAATGATATATCGATATCTGACGTAGTTGAAGTTCCTGAAACATTTCATGCTCAAAAGTCTGCAAAATCAAGGCAGTACAGATATGTATTCTTAAATCGCAGTCAAAGACAAGCTTTTGATGGTGAACTATTAAGAGTAAGGCATGAATTGGATATAGAAAGAATGAATAATGCTTTAAAATACTTAGAGGGTTATCATGATTTCACAAGTTTCAGAAATAACGGAAGTTCTAATCCATATACAGATTGTGAGGTGTATCAAGCAAGTTGTGTAAGGAACGAAGATATGGTTGTGGTTGATATAATTGCAAACAGGTTTTTGTATAACATGGTAAGAATAATAATAGGTACTTTGTTAGAAATAGAACGGACAAATAAATCTCCTGAACACATGTTGGAAGTATTAAATGCGAAAGACAGAACAAAAGCGGGAGAAACGGTTACGCCGACAGGTTTAACCTTATTGAAAGTAGAATATTAAAAAACACATAATGGAGAAAAAAGCATGAAAACTTATTCAGCAAAACCTCTTGAAGTTGAAAGAAAATGGTATGTTATAGATGCAACAGACGAAATTTTAGGTCGTTTGGCTGTTAGAGTAGCAAACATTTTAAGAGGTAAAAACAAACCGGAATATACGCCGAATGTAGATACAGGTGATTTTGTAATAGTAATCAATTCGGATAAAGTAAAAGTAACAGGTAATAAAGAAACAGATAAAATTTATTATCACCACACAATGTATCCGGGCGGATTAAAATCAGCTAGTTTCAAAGAATTAATGGAAAAAGATTCAAGAAAAGTAATAGAAATGGCTGTAAAAGGAATGCTTCAACACAATACATTAGGAGCAGAACAATTCAACAAATTGAAAGTTTATGCAGGTGCAGAACATCCACATGCTGCACAAAAACCTATTGTATTAGAAAAGGAGGCTAAATAATGGCAGATAAAGAATTTATTGCAACAGGACGTAGAAAGACTTCTATTGCAGTTGTAAAGTTAGTAAAAGGAAAAGGTAGAATTTTCGTTAACGGTAGAAAATTATTAGACCATATAGGAAACAAACCTGCTATTGAAATGATGGTATATAGACCATTAGTATTGACAGAAAATCAAGAAAAATATGATGTAAGAGTAAAAGCAGTTGGCGGTGGTGTTGTATCACAAGCCGGTGCAATAAGACATGGTATTGCAAGAGCTCTTGTAAAAGTTAATGAAGAATACAAATCAGTATTAAAGGCTGAAGGTTTATTAACTCGTGATCCACGTGTAAAAGAACGTAAAAAATACGGTCAAAAAAGAGCAAGAAAAAGATTCCAATTCTCAAAACGTTAATATGTATTTTCTGCATATATTATATACAAGAGGCATGCCAAACGGTGTGCCTCGCTTTTTATTTTTGTTGGTATAAAATTAGTAAAATCTATGGTAAGATTTAGATATGAAGTCAAATCAATTGGAAGATTATTTACAATTTATTAGAGTTATAACGAATTTATTAAACGAGCATTTTGATGCACAAAACGAGTATATTCATTGTAAAGAAGGTTGTGCTCATTGTTGTAGGGATGCGGAATATCCGTGTTCGGAGTTGGAGTTTGAGTTTTTAAAAATAGGTTTTGCGAATTTAGAGAAAGAGATTCAGCAAAAGATAGTTGAAAGAATTATAAAATTGAAAGAGAAAAAGACACAGTTTAAGGGTGATAAATTCACGTATGAGTGTCCGTTTTTGATTAATAACAAATGTAGCGTGTATGATTATCGTATGATAATTTGCAGAACTTTTGGTCTTTCATATTATGATTACAATGAGCAAAGTGGCAAAAATGAGTTAAAAATTCCATTTTGTGTGCTTCAGGGATTGAATTATAGTGAGGTTTATGACAAAGAAACAAAAGGATTTTCAACGGAGTTATTTAATGAATCCGGATATAAGAATGAGCCAATGGCATATAATTTGGGAGTGGAGTCATTAATGAATAAGTTTGGAAAAGATGTAATGGGATTGGAATTTGGAAAATTAAAAACGTTAATAGACTGGTTGTAAAATTTTAAGTGTGTTTTGTGAAAGTACGTGGGAAAAGTTTAAAAAATTTTTTAGAACGTTTATTCAACGACTTCTCGAAAAGTTCAAACCCAGTTATATCTTAAAAGGCAATTTTTTTAACCAAAAATACTTAATATAAGAGTAAGGAATAAATAACAAATTCAAAAACAAAGAAAATAAATTAGTTACAAATTTATGTAATTGATTTAAAAAACAGATTTTATACTCTCTCTCTTAATATCCTCGTGTTTATTTAATGTTTGCCAATAATTTGGCAAACTTTTTATTATGTTTTGTGTTAGTAATAAATATATAATAAAATAATCGGGCGGAGCCTTTGGCTCCGCCCGATTGTATTTAAATTTAATAAAATTACAAGTTCAACAATTCTTTAACTTCTCTACGTTTAACTTTTCTTGTAGTGGTTTTAGGTAGAGGTTCTTTATGAACGATAATATTTACAGGTCGTTTGTATGGAGCGAGGTGAGAGGATAGTGATTTAACTTCATCTCTAACCAATTTATTAAGTTCTTCGTCGGACTTACCATTCATAAAATTATCTTTAGGAACGATAATAGCGACGATTTCTTCAGTACCACCTTTTAATCCGCCTACACGAGAAGAGCCCATAACACAAATTTCTGCAAAGTTATTACTTGCTTCTAAAACGGCTTCAACTTCTTCAGGGAATACTTTTTTACCGCCTGATAAAACAATCATATTTTTAATTCTGCCGGTAATGTGGATATGGTTATCTTTGTCTAAGTGTCCGATATCGCCAGTGTGTAACCATCCGTCAGGGTCGATAGTTTCTGCTGTTAATTCAGGTTGATTATGGTATCCTTTCATAACAGAAGGTCCTTTAAGTTGAATTTCGCCTGTTTCAGGGTCAATACGGCATTCAAAACTTGATAGAGGTTTACCAACAGAGGTATAATCTCTTCTTTTGTCGTAGTTTACAGAAACAACAGGGCTTGTTTCCGATAGTCCGTAACCTGCAAACACTTTAATACCGATAGTTTCAAAGAAGTTTGCAACGTATTTATCAATAGGTGCACCGCCAGAGATGCAACCTTTAAATTCTCCGCCGAAGTTGTCATGAATTTTTTTGAACAACATTTTTTTGATTCTGAAAGACGGAATAAATTTTGCGATATTGAAAATGATAGGGAAGATTCTTTTTGTAACAGGGTTAGAATTAATTTCATTTTCTATACCAGCTTTAAGCAGTTTTAAGAAAGCAGGGACAACAATCATAAATTGAACGTGTTTTTCTCTCATAATCATCAAGATATCTTTAGGTTTAAGAGATTGGGTATAATAAACTGATAGCCCCCAATATAGGAAAGTACAGAACCCAACGGTAAGTTCAAATAAATGATTCATTGGTAAGATTGATAAAACTTTTATATTATCATCAGGTTTCAAGAAATTAGGGAACACCTGACCAAGGTCATTAAGCTGCGATAGCATATTTCTGAAAGAAATTTCAACACCTTTAGGGTTTCCAGTTGTACCTGACGTGTAGATAATGAATGCAGTAGAGCGAGAACTTCTGTGTCGCCATTTGCATTGAGGGTTAGATTCGATAGTATATAGACTTTGCAATGTCATGTTATAACTTGGTTCGTCCATAACGATGACATGTTCGATAGAAGTTACTTCTTTTTGAATTTCTAACGCTTTTTCGATATAAGTTTGAGAAACTAAAAGAACGCGAGGTTGGCAATCAGAGAGAATTGAAACCAATTCGTATTTAGTCAATTTAATATCAAGAGGAACAGTAGTTGCACCTGAAAGAATGGATGCAAAAACACATGCTCCGTATTCAGGTTTAGATTCAGATAGAATAGCAATTCTATCATTTTTTTGAATGCCGATATCATTAATCAAATAGCTTCCGAGTTTTCTTGATAGAAGACCGATACCTTTGTAAGTAAATTCTTTCCATCCAAGTGCTGTTTTAATCCCTAAAGCTACTCTATCGCTAAAAATATCTGTTTTATCCTCTAGTAGTAAGAGAACATTGTTTAATCTATATTTCATCTTCCTCACCTATTTATTTCTCACTAACCTTTTGAACATTATAACCGAAATCGTTGTACCATGTCAATTTTACTATATTCGTAACACTACACTAAATAGAGGATATTTAAATGATTATATACATTATAGGGAGTATTTTTGTGCATTATTAATGTAAAAATTTGTTAACATACCGTATAATAATCATGACTATCATTGACTTTTAGACGAATGTCATTAAAAAAGAAGAGAACGTAAATAGTAAAACTAATAAGAAAGTAGAAAAACAGTAAAGAGAGTTATTAAACAAAGCACATAAAACAAGATAGGAGATGATACTATGGGCATGGCAGCATCACAGGCGAGATATTTAGGTCTTACCGCAAGAAAAACAAACGTAGAATACGAAGGGCAACAGATAAACCAAGCAAGAACAGCATTGGGAAATCAGTCTGCGACATTGTGGAATCAACAACTAAGCTTGTCTATTCCGACATGTCCAAACATGATGGACTATACTAAAGTTCAATACTCCTTCAATGATGGATATAATGACTTTACTATTTCAACATTGCAATCTTGTGATTACACTGATCCTGAAACTGGTATCAGATACAATACACAGGTTACATACTACTATAACCAAGATGTATTTAAAGCTGTTCAAAATAAGAACTCAAATCCTCAAGTTCAATATATTAGCGATGATTGGTCTTACACAACGAATGTAAAAGATCAACCAGGCAGTATTGAAGTATTAGATGATGGTGGTTGGAAACTCCAAATGGTAAAGGATGACTTAACAAAAGAAGATACAACTGTAGTTGAAGCAACTGATGATGAAAAGAAAAATTATTTAAAAGCAAATAATTTAGCGGACTTACCTGCTGGTGAAAAATTATACAAAGTAACAGGAAATGATTCAGGTAATGTGTCATATATTTCTTCTACGTTTGATTTGACACTTCCAGATTCTACAATGCAAGGTAAATATGCAACAGAAAATCTAGTGAACAATCCTCACTATATGTTAGGTAATTCTCCTGCATCTTTATATGATCCAAATAATCCTGAACAAAAAGAGGCTTTAGCTCAAATTAGACATGATTTTAAAAATGAAAAAATAGCAGGTACACCGGATGATCAAATTTGGGTATATCAAAAGAACGGTCAAACATACTTTGCAACAAAAGAAGAGTTAGAAACTTGTATGCACAGTACTGATAATAAAATTGACGATTTAAAAATATCTTCTCCAATTGATTATCAAAGCGTATTGAACCAATACTATACAGGTACAATTTCAGAGCAAATTACAAATACAGAATATGCAATTATGGATGATGCTTCAGGTTCAGGCAGATTCTCTAGTATCAAGTTGCAATCTATGAGTACGGAATTCAAAGTAACATCTGAAGAAGTAACAAACGAACAAGCATATAATGATGCGATGAATCAATACAATTATGATGTAACATGCTACGAAAAAGCGATGGCAGATATCAACGCAAAAACAAAAGTTATTCAAGAACAAGACAGACAGCTTGAATTGCGATTGAAACAACTGGATACCGAACAAAAGGCACTAACATCAGAAATGGATGCAGTTAAAGGTATTATTCAAAAGAACGTTGAATCAACATTCAAAACATTCAGTTAGTAAATTGAAAAGGTTATTTCATAGAATAATCGAAGAGGTAAATTATGTCTTACAAAAACGATGGATTATTGGTAATAGCAAATAAATTTGGTGCTGCATCAAGTGATGCAAAGGTTCAATTGTACGAAACATACGACCGTTTGCGTGATTTGACAGTGTCAGGTTCTGCAAGCTCAGGTACAGGTTTTGAACTTGCCGGTGGTGCATTGTACAAACTTGCAAGCTTGTTTGCCCCTTCAGCTTTTATGACAACAATGGGCGGTACTCAATCATTTAACATTCCGGGTACTTCTTATTGGTCGCCAATTACAGGTTCAACTGCTCAAGTAAACGGTACATCTTCAGCTTTCGGTATCGGTAATTTGGGTAATTACTCAGGATTCCCAAATGGTGCTGCGGGTTTATCTCTTAGCGGTTTTGCAACAGGTGGGGCTGCATCAATCACTGATGGTTTACTTTCAGGTTTGGGAACTGCTGCAACTACTGTCGCATCAGCTTTTGGTAACTCATCATCAGGTGGTACCGTAACAGGTGGTGCAGCATCAGCTATTGGTGGTATCGCAGATATAGCAAGTGCTACCGCTCACCGTGTTGGTTCTGCTAACGGCTACGGTATCGGTCTTGAAAACGTTGTAATGCCTGTTGCAGGTATTTTATCAGGATGGGGTGGTATCATGACGGCAGCAGCTCCTTACTTGGGTGAATACGGTTTACCTGCTATCGTTATGGGTAACTTGATGCAAGGTACTTCCTCAGCTGCTCTTGCTGCTTATCAAAGTGTTTCTCAAAATATTTTGGCTAACGCTGATACTATCCTTTCTAACAAGGTTAGAAATATTGAAACTGTTTGCAAAATGTTGGATACACAAGGCGAAATCGTTAGAAAAATGCTTAAAGAAGGTATGGATTCAGATTCAAAAGCTATTCAAAACTTATAATTACGGATTTTTACACTATGGATTTAAGAACTTATTTGAGATTTGTTATTTATAAAATATTCTTTAATAATATTTTTGTAAAAACTTTGGCTTGGATTGTAAAATTTTATTACAATTTGTTCACATTAGTTCCAAAATGTCTAAAGTTTAGAAAAAATAGTCCGATGAAATACTCGGATATGAAAAGAAACATCGCTTTCTTGAGTATTACAGGAGATAAAATAGATTGTACTACATGATTAAGACATGTTACAAACATGCTAAAAAATAGGCAATAAAAGGAAGTTACATGTTTTTATCTATATGAAAGGCAATCTATAAAGTTTATAAAAGGAGAACGTTATGTTCCAAGTAGAAGCTTTACAGACTAACCTTAAACGATTAATGAATTTTCTTATGTATGCAAAAAATTACTTTACTAAGAAAAATCCATTAAAAGCTTTTATCAACGATATGATTGCAGGAATAAAAGATTCTCTGACTATTAGAACAAAGTTGAAAATGGCTAAATATAGATTGAATTATCATAAATATCAATTTAACAAAATGGAAGCATTAATCGCTGAAAATAACCAACACAATTTCTTAAAAGGAAAGAATCTGAACGAAACCAGATAAAGGGATAAAAAAATGGGCTTATTAACAGCATCGGCAAGAATGTTTGCATTAAATTCACAAAGATTGGACTTGGAATATAAAATCCAATTGGTTGCACAATCAAAGTGTGAATTGGCTTCTCAAGAATCGCAAATTGTTTCTGCCGGATCGGATTTGGCAGCAGATAGTCCTGTTCTAAAACAACTTAATGCAAGGAAGGAACGTCTGCACTTGCTTGAAAAACGATTAGATCAGCAAATGTTGCAATATCAATCAAGATTGAAAATGATTGAAACTGAGTATGCATCTTGTCAATCACAGTTTGATAGAAATGTTAAAACTTGTGCGTACTAATTAGTTTATCATTGTTATAAATTTAGCTTGACGTAAAACCTCTTGTTTGTGGTTTTACGTCTTGTTGTGTTTACTTTTTGTGAAATCCGTAATCGGTAGATATTGTTCTTCCAATGCTTTGAATTTTTCCTGAAATGCAACCTCTACAATGACTTGGTGAATCTCCGACACAAATTTTTCCGGGATAAATTTCGTATTTTCGTCTGTAATCTCCCTCTGTAACGTTTGGCATAACTACATTAGCACCTGATTGTAATGCTATTATTCTTCCGTTTGGATTTAGCGTTTCCATTGCAGTTGTTGCAGGAATGTTTATTGTAGGAAGTAATAATCTTGTTAGTGCCATAACTTTTAGGGCTAATGTAAAATCGCCACCTTTTGCATCATGTAAAGGAGTATTAGGGTTTGGTATAAATGGACCAATACCAATCATATCGGCATCAATTTCTTTGAAAAATAAAATGTCATTTGCTAAAGATTCGATTGTCTGCTCCGGAAGTCCGACAAGACAACCGCTTCCAACTTCATAACCCAGCGTTTTTAAATCTTTTAAACATCTTTTTCTGTTTTCTAAACTCATTTTCGGATGCATTTTTTTATAAAGTTCTTCATCTGTTGTTTCTATTCTGATTAAGAATCTGTCTGCACCTGCTTCTTTGAAAGTTTTGTAGTCTTCAAATGAACGCTCGCCTATGCTTAGGGTAATCGCTAAGTCAAATTTCTTTATTTCTCTTATTATATTAGCAAAAACTTCTGTCTTATATTGCGGACTTTCTCCGGATTGCATAACAACAGTTTTGTATCCGTATGAACTTGCCTTTTTTGCAAAATCGATAACTTCTTCGGGAGTTAATTTGTATCGCTCCAGTTTGTCATTATCCTTTCTAAATCCGCAATATTTACAGTTACATTTGCAAATATTTGAAAATTCAATCAAACCTCTCAAATGAACTTCATCCCCAACATACTTTTTTCTTACCTCATCTGCTGCGGTAAAAAGTTTTTCGTTTACTGAAGAATCCTTTAATATACCGGTAAGTTCTTCCTTTGTAAGATTGTGGGTGTCTTTTGCCTTTTTTATTAATTCTTCCATTTTACCCTCAAATTTATTTTACCACAGATTGTAAATAACTTTACAACATATCTTTTCTTGGTATAATTTAATAAAAGTAATTATTAGAAGGTGAAAATTATGAAAATTGAATTAGAAAAACAAGAACACAATTTAGTTAAGATGAACATTGAATTTCCGGCAAAAGATGCGGTTGAAGCATATAATAAAGCTTCTATGAGAATCTCTCAACACATCAATATTCCGGGATTTAGAAAAGGTAAAGCTCCAAGAAATGTTGTAGAACAACATGTTGGTGCAGACAGAATTAAATATGAAGCACTTGAAGCATTGTTGCCAAGAGTTTTTCAACAAGTAATCAAAGAGAATGATTTAGATGTAATTGCTCAACCAACTGTTGAATCTTACGATTACAACGTAGGTGAAGACTTAAAAATAGTTGCAAAAGTTGAAGTAAGACCTGAATTTGAATTAAAAGAATATAAAGGCATTTCAGTTGATGTTGAGGAATATGTAATTCCGGAAGATGCATACGAAAAATCTTTAGAAAATATGCTCGATAGAGCTGCAACGTACGAAATTGTTGTAGATAGACCTGCTAAAGCAGATGATTTAGTAAAATTTGATTTTGAAGGTTTTTCAAATGGTGAAAAAATTGAGCATGGTGATGGTAAAAACTATACATTAGATTTGGCTCATTCAAGATTTATTCCTGGTTTTGCAGAACAACTTGTTGGTCATTCAGTTGATGAAGAATTTGACATCAATGTAACATTCCCTGAAGAATACCACGAAGAAAAATTAAAAGGTGCTCCTGCAACATTCAAAATTAAAATTCACGAAATTAAACAAAGAGTAAGACCTGAATTAAACGAAGAATTTGCTAAAAAACTTGGTTTTGATACAGTAGATGCACTAAAAGACGATATCAAAAATTTCTTACAAAAAGATAAAGAAGAAAGGGATAAACGTTCTGCTGAAGCTGCTGTTGTTGATAAAATTGTTGGTAATGTAGAAATTGATATTCAACAATCTATGATTGACAGAGAACAAGAAGTTTTGTTAAACGAATATAAACACAGACTTGCACAACAAGGTTTCACTTATGAACAAGCTGTTGAAAATCAAGGTGAAGAAATGATTTTGAATTCAACAAAAGAAGATGCGTTGAAAAGAATTAAAAATACTTTAGTTATTGATAAAATTGCAAAATTAGAAAACATTTCACTTGAACCTGATGATATGAAATCAAAAGTTGATGAAATGCAAGCAATGTACGGTTTGGACAGAAACGAATTGATGAAACAATTGGCTATGAATCCAAACATGTTGAGTTCTATTTCTCAACAAATTTTAAGCGAAAAAGTTACTAATTTCTTAATTGAAAACAATAACTTAAACTATGTTCCGGCAAAAGCTTAGGCTTAATTGGAAAAATTTTAAAAAAGTAAACTATAATATTTGTATAAGAAAGGAAATTTAAAAATGAGTTTCGTACCTGTAGTAATTGAACAATCAAGCAGAGGTGAACGTTCATTCGATATCTTCTCAAGATTATTAAGAGAAAGAATTATCTTTTTAGGCACACAAATTGACGATATGGTTGCAAACTTAGTTGTAGCACAATTATTGTTATTGGATAGTGAAAATCCTGAAAAAGATATTATGTTGTACATTAATAGCCCTGGAGGTTCTGTTACAGCAGGTTTTGCAATTTATGATACAATGCAACATATCAGAGCAGATGTATCTACAATTTGTTTAGGTCAAGCTGCATCAATGGGTGCATTCTTATTATCTTCAGGTACAAAAGGTAAGAGAATGGCTTTACCTCATTCAAGAGTGTTAATTCACCAACCTTTAGGTGGTGCTCAAGGTCAAGCTACCGATATTGAAATTCAAGCAGCTGAAATTATAAGAATTAAAAAATCATTAAATGAAATTTTGGCATCAAATACAGGGCAATCAATCAAGAAAATTGAAAAAGATACAGATCGTGATTATATCATGACCCCTGCAGAAGCTTTAGAATATGGTATGATTGATAAAGTAGTATCAAGAGATGCTGTAAAATAGGAGAGAAAAATGGCAAAGCACGATGATAGCAGATTGAAGTGTTCATTTTGCGGGAAAACCCAAGATCAGGTAAAAAAATTGATTGCCGGACCTGAGGTTTATATTTGCGACGAATGTGTTGAACTTTGTAATGAAATTTTGGATGAAGAATTTTTTGAAAATAAAGAAAAAGAAAATTCTGAAGGCACAGTAAGTTCAGATACAAATGAAAAACCTATTCCAAAACCTCATGAGATTAAAGCATATTTAGATGAACATATTGTTGGTCAGGATGATGCGAAAAAAGTGCTTGCAGTTTCAGTATATAATCACTACAAACGTTTACGTCATAACAAGTTAGAAGGTAAAGACAGCAATCAAGTTGAAATTCAAAAATCAAATATTTTGCTGGTTGGTCCAACCGGTAGCGGAAAAACTTTGTTGGCACAGACTTTAGCAAAGTTGTTGGATGTTCCTTTTGCCGTTGCTGATGCTACAACGCTTACAGAAGCAGGATACGTTGGTGATGATGTTGAAAATATCTTATTAAGATTGTATCAAAATGCTGAATTTGATGCTAAAAAAGCAGAAACAGGTATAATTTATATTGATGAAATTGATAAAATTGCCAGAAAATCTGAAAACACATCAATAACCCGTGATGTTTCAGGTGAAGGTGTTCAACAAGCATTGTTAAAGATGATTGAAGGTACTGTTGCAAATGTTCCTCCACAAGGCGGAAGAAAACATCCTCATCAAGAATTTATTCAAATTGATACAAGTAATATCTTATTTATTGTAGGTGGTGCGTTTGTTGGTTTGGATAAAATTATTGAAAGACGTTCCGATGATGGAACTTCTGTTGGTTTTGGTTCAAAACCGTCAATGACAAAGGCTGAAAAAGAGGCTGCCGAATCAAAAATGTTGAAAAAACTTCAACCTGAGGATTTATTAAAATTCGGTTTGATTCCTGAATTTATTGGTCGTGTTCCGGTATTTGCAGTATTAGATCAGTTAGATGAAAAAACATTGAAAATGATTTTAACAGAACCTAAAAATGCAATTATAAAACAATATCAATGCTTGTTAAAAATGGATGGCGTTGATTTGGAATTTGAACCTGAAGCAATAGAAGAAATTGCAAAAGAGGCTATAAAACGTAAAACAGGTGCAAGAGCATTACGTTCTATCGTGGAAGAATTAATGTTGGATATTATGTATGATGTTCCGACTAAAGAAAACGTAAAAACTTTCACAATTACAAAAGAAATGGTTGAAAACAGAAATAAGGCTGAGTTAATTCAACTTCCAAATAAAAAGGATAAAAAACTTAAAGAAGTTATTGCGTAATAATAGCTCAAGATGGGAAAGATATATTGGTTAATATATTTCATGAGAGAAAATTTTTAAAAAAGGCTTTTACTTTAAGTGAAGCTCTTATTGCAATGGCGGTGTTGGGTATTGTTGCAACTTTAACAATAGTAACTCTTTCTAATAATTCTCACAGAAAGCATATTGTAACAGCTGTGCGTAATAATTATAGTATTTTAAATAATGCCTATGAATTAGCAGTTATAAACAGAGAAAGTCCTATTAATTGGAATTTAGGTAACAGTTTACCTCAAGCTCAAAAGAGTGTTCTTTTGGCAAATTATTTTAGACCATATTTACATATTGGTGTAAATTGTATTGGTCAAGGAATAGAATATACGAGAAACAATTGTTATAGAAACATATCGGATGATTCTACTTTTGCGTATGTTGTTTTAGCAAACGGTTATATTTTAGGTTTTTCTACTATTGATTCAAATTGTGCTAATAACTCTTTCTTTAATGATAAAAAAGTTTGTGGTGAAGTTGATTTATTATTAAATATAGATGCAAAATCGTACGGTAGAGATATATTTCAATTTTTTATAACAACAGAAGGTATTATTCCATTTGGGTTGCAAGGTGCAAATCAAACGTTTAAGTTAGGATGTAACCCAAATACAGATACTCCATACTCTGCACCATTTTATAAGATGTCCACTTGCACTGCTTGGGTTATATTTAGAGAAAATATGGATTATTTGGATTGTCCTGATAAATTGGATTGGACAGCTTCTCCTGAATGTAGAAAGTAATCAATTAAGGATAGTTTTAGAAAATGAGTGATAAAAAGACATTGATTTTAATAGATGGGCATGCATTAGCTTTTCGTGAGTATTATGCATTGGAAAGAACAGGTATGAAAACTTCGGATGGTCGTCATACTTGGGCAGTTTACGGTTTTTTTAAAGCTATTTTTGATTTATTAAAAAATGATGATATAAAACCTGATTGTATTGCGGTTACTTTTGATGTTGGTAGGCAGACATTTAGAGTTGAAAAATATGAACAATATAAGGCAACAAGAGAGGCAATGCCGGACTCTTTACATTCTCAATTGGGAATGATTATAGAGGGATTAAAAGCGTTTAATATTCCGATTTACACAAAAGAAGGTTACGAGGCGGATGATGTTATTGGTACTATAACTGCAAAAGCAGCTAAGTTAGGTCATAAAACATATATCTTAACTGGTGATCAGGATTCTTTTCAATTGGTTGACAGAGATGGTTTAACAACTGTGTTAATTCCATCAAAAGGTGAATTAATTGAGTACGATTGGTATAAAGTTCATGAAAAATTAGGTGTTTGGCCAAATCAAGTTATTGATTATAAAGGTTTAAGAGGAGATTCTTCCGATAATATTCCGGGCGTTAAAGGTATTGGTGAGAAAACTGCCGAAAAATTATTAACAAGATATTCTTCTTTAGAAGATGTATATGCCGATGTTGATAATATTCCTGAAAAAGCTGTAAAACAAAGATTAATTGATGGTAAAGAATCTGCAATTTTGAGTAAATTTTTGGCAACAATTGTAAGAGATGTTGATATAGAATTTAATTTTGATGATACAAAAGTTGAATTGCCGGATATTTCAAAAGTGATGGAATATTTGAAAAACATGCAATTCTATTCATTTGTAAAAAACATTGAAAAAATATTATGTTATTTTGATAAAAATTGTGAGGCTGCAAGTTTATCACAAAAAATAAAAACTCTTAAATCAGATGAAAATATTGTTCAATTTAAAGAAGATATTGCAGACAGTGAGCCTGCTGCTCAGACTCAATTAGGCTTATTTGCAACAGCAGTAAAAGAAACAATTGAAACAAAGACTTACGAGAAGAAATTTATTGAAAATAAAGATGAATTAGAATCTTTAAAAAGTTTATTAAATAAGCAAACGGAGATTTCTTTTAGTTTTGTGTATGATTATAACAATGCTTCTGATATAAATATTTTAGGTTGTGCATTTGCAATAGAAAATGGTGATATGATAAATACCTACTATGTTGCAAATGAAAATGATAACATTAGGCAGTTAAAAGAAGTTTTTGAAAATGAAAATATAAAAAAATATACAAGTGATGCGAAGTATGATTTGAATATTTTAAAAAACTTGGATATAGAATTAAACAATTTAGCATTTGATATTTCCTTGGCAAGTTATATCAAAAATCCTTCAAGAATTCACGAAATTTCAGCTCAGGCTTTGGATTATATAAATCACATATCTGTTGAATTACCGCTTGAAAATAAAAAAACTAAGTTAGCATCTTTATCTCAAACTGATTTGGGTGAATATGCAATGGATAATGCGTTTTCTATTTATTTGATAACAAAATATTGGCTAAATAATTTGGAATATGCAGAATTAAAACTTTTGAACGAACTTGAATTACCATTGACAAGAGTTTTATCACAGATGGAATACGATGGAGTTACCATTGATATTGACTATATGAGCGAACTTTCCGAAGAAATGTCAGCGCACATGACAGAATTAGAAAATAAAATTTTTGATATTGCAGGTGAAAAATTTAATCTTAATTCTCCAAAACAAGTAGGTGATATTTTATATGGTAAATTGGGCATTGAATTAAAGAAAAAACGTCGTGGCAGAAATAAATTATCAACGAGTGGCGAAGTGTTAGAAGAATTGGCAGAAGAACATGAAATTTGTCGCCATTTAATTGATTATAGAAAGTATTCAAAATTAAAATCAACATACACAGATGCGTTACCACTATTGGTAAGCTTAAAAGACAGACGCATTCATACTACATATAATCAAGCTACAACTGCAACGGGCAGGTTATCATCTTCAAATCCAAATTTACAAAATATACCCATAAGAACTGAAGAAGGTAATAAATTAAGAAAAGCTTTTATTCCTCAGGAGGATGGTAATTATATTTTATCTGCGGATTACTCTCAAATAGAGTTGCGATTGTTAGCACACATTTCAGGTGATGAAAATTTAATTAATGCATTCAAAACGGGGATCGACATTCATAGCCTTACGGCTTCAAAGGTTTTTGATGTTCCGCTTGAAAAAGTTACAAAAGATATGCGTTACAAATCAAAGGCTGTAAATTTTGGTATTATTTACGGACAAACAAAATATGGTTTGGCAAAAGCGTTAAAAATCGCACCGTTTGCGGCAGAGGCGTTTATTGCAAAATATTTTGAAACATATCCAAAAATACAATCGTACATGAAAACAATAGTTCAATATGCTTATAAATACGGTTATGTAGAAACAATATTTGGCAGAAGAAGATATTTAACGAGTGAATTAACAAGTCCTAATTTTATGTTAAAAGAATTTGCCGAACGTGCTGCAATAAACCATCCAATGCAGGGAACGGCGGCTGATTTAATTAAGATGGCAATGTTAAACATAAGCAGGAAGTTTGAAGAAAAAAATATTAAATCAAAAATGGTAATTCAAGTGCACGATGAACTTGTATTTGAAGTAGAAAAGGACGAACTTGAAACTGTTAAAGATTTAGTTACATACGAAATGCAAAATGTGGCAGAAATGAAAGTTCCATTGTTGGTTGATGTAAGTTGGGGGGCATCATGGAAAGAACAATAAAAGTTTTAGCAATATCTTTGGTATTATTTTTATTTGGTATAAAAGTAAATGCAGAGCAGAATGTTGTAGTGAAACCTGTTGGTGCGAATTCAAATGCAGTACAGACGATTAATGTTCAAAATAGCACAACAAATCCCAAAAATGTTTCTCCGACTGTTCCGCAGTCTGTTTCTTTTGAACAGTGTACTAAAAAATATATAATGCCTGTTGAAAATTTATACTTTTTTGCACTTGCAAGTATAAATGCAAATAAGTTTGTTATTGATGAGATTCAATCTAAAAGCGGATATATCTTATTTACAGCCGCAAATAGACAATTTCTGGCATCTGTAAACAGAGTCGATCCGACATCCGCTATTTTAAAAATTGTTCCTGCGGATAATAATTACTTCTTCCCAATAGGAGTTGTAACAAACTTTTTTAAGTATATTGATTTAAACAAGAACTTAAAGATTGAAGAACTTGCAAATGTGAATTAATTATTTTGACTTTTCTCGTCTTGTTTTATAAAATTACATAATTCTTCAAGGCGTTTATCTTCCATTGCATCAATTAATTCAGTTATGTCTTTAATTTTATCTAATGCAAAACCTGTTTCTGCGAGTAGAACACAGTCATTGCAAAGTCTGTATTCGCCATATTGAATTGAACCGGCATAAGATTTAGTTTGACCGCAGCAAGAACAATCAAAATATTCATTTTCAAGTTCAGGACGTTCTTCTAAATCATCCAATCTCATTTGTTCAACAACTTGTTGCATTTCTTCTATAATTTCTTCTTTACTTTTCATTGAATATTGCCTTTATTTCTTTTATAGAATTGTCTATACCCATATATATTGATTTTGATATAATTCCATGTCCTATTGTCATTTCATTGACAGATGGAATTTTTATTAAATTCCTTACATTTTGATAATTTATATTTTTGCAAAAAGAAACTTTCATTCCAAGTGTATTTGCTAATATTGCAGCTTCCTTTAATTTTATAAATTCATCTTTATAATTATCATTATTAAATGCTCTTGAATAGTTCATTGTATTTAATTCTACGTAGTTCATTCCTGATTTATATGCTGCATGAACTTGTTCAATTTCCGGGTCTATAAATACACTTGAAAGAATACCCTTTTCTTTAAGTGGTTTTATAAAATTAGCAAGTTCTTTTTGATTTTTAAATGCATTATATCCTATTGAAGGGGATAATTCTTTAGTATCAGGCACAATACAAACTGTATCAGGCTTCATATCTAAAGCTAATTGCATGGATTCTTCATTAACTGCAATTTTTAAAATAAATCTGGATTTTGTATGTTGTTTCAAGTTTTTAATATCATAACTTGAAAGCATGTTTGACTGAGTGCTGTAATATGCTACAATTCCGTCAGCCCCTGAGTGTTCACAGTATCGTGCAAACTTTATAATATCAGGTTCGCCTTCTCCTATTGTGTTTCTTAAATTTGCCAAATAGTTTATGTTTATATTAAGAAGCATTGTTTTTACCTGCATTCTTTATTTGTAATAATGCCGTATATGAAGGCATTATAGTTATTCTTTCGTTTTTGTTATCAGATTTTGAAACTTCATCTATCGCTTTAAATAAATCAGGAATTACTTTTATTTTATCTGTTGGAATCCCTGCGTATTTAAGTCTTAGAGCCATGTCATTTGCTCTTATTCCTGATGTAATAATAGTTTTTTGTGTATCTTTCAATAGTTCAAACTCTGAATCCCAAAGCCAAGAAACATCACGTCCGTCAGCAAAATTATCATTAATTGCAATTAAAATATTTGAATTTAAATCGACTGTTTTTAGAACTTCGCTTGCACCGGCAGGATTTTTTATCAGTTGAATAATTGTTTTGTGTCCGTTTATTTCGGTTTTTTCGGCTCTTCCAAACATCGCTTTGTATGTATCCAGAGAGTGTTGAATTTGCTCTTGATTGTAGCCTGATTCTAGAGCCGTTGCTATTGCGGCAAGTACATTGTATGCATTGTATAAACCGATTGTATTTACGGTATAATTGGTTGTTTGGTCATTATGTTTAACCGTAATTTCAATAAAATCGTCAGATATTTTTGCGTAACCTTTGTAATCACATTCCGGACGTTTGTATCCGCAGGTACAATAGTAATGTCCTTGTTGAGCATAAAATCTTTTGCTATATTCCAAAGTGTTTCCGCAAACACAGTTGAATGTTTCAGCCGGAGCTTGAGAGATAGTTCTTTTCCCTGTAAATTCAATATCTTCAAAGCCATAATAAATCCGTTTATTGTTTTTACCTAAATTGGCTACAAGCGGATCATCTGCGTTTAGAATAAGTATTAAATTGTTATTTTTATCTATTGCTGATTGAATTTTTTTTGCAGTGGTATCTAATTCTCCGTACCTATCCAGTTGATCTCTAAACAAATTAGTTACAACAAGGTAATCAAGTGTAATATAATCGTATAATTTTGAAAGATAAGCTTCATCCGATTCTAATACACAATTGTCATAACGTTTTGACGGAACAATTGTTGTTGCAAAAACATTGGCAATACCGGTTAGCATGTTTGCACCTTGTGCATTGTGAATTATTGTTTTGCCGTTAGCTTCAAAAACATGAGCTAAAAGTCCTGCGGTTGTTGTTTTTCCGTTTGTACCGGTTATACTTATTTTTTTCCCCAGAATGTATTTAGAACAATAATTTAAAAAATCTGGATTGAATTTTAGCGTAAACAATCCGACAAAAGACGTACCGCCTGACCTACCGATAAGTTTAATTAATAAGGCAATACATCTTGCCAAAAATATTGAAAAATAAAATTTTAATCTTCCCACTAAATAGTTCTTTCTGTGTATTCTTTTTTTTTTATTTTCCTGTATAATAAAATAATAATACAAAAAGAAGAAATAACGAAATGATTTATTTATTTATAATGTTTTTTATATTGGAGCTAATTGTTGTAACAATGTTATGTTGCGGCATTATGCGTTTAGATAAAAAAGTAAATAAATTAAGCGAAGAAATTAAAACAAACAGACATACTTTAAAATTCCGCTTAAGAGCAATTTATGATGTATCAAATCGTGCAAAGCTTTGGGTAAAATGTCAAAAACGCGCATTTAATAAGAATAGAAATAACTTCATAAGAGGCGTTGCAAGAGGCTTGTTATTGTCAATTGCATTTTTCTTCTTTAGTAAAAAAACTTTAAAAAAAATCGTATTATTTGTTGACGGATTGTTAATTTTATACGATATATTTACGGCAGGGTGTAAGGTGTAAAATGCCTTGTGTACAGATGTAGTATGTGTTATAATTCAAAAATAGGAAAGTCGAGGTTTTAATATGAGTAAGGAAAATGATTCTTTTGGATTCGGAATAGGAATAATAGCAGGTGTTGTTGGTGGTATCATTGCAGGTGTTTTATTAGCACCTAAAAAAGGTGAAGAATCTTGTCATGACTTGAAAACAACAATAGAAAATATAATAGAAACACAGGCTCCAAAAGTTAAAGATGCTAAAAAACAAGCATTAGAAGCAATTGATTTGGTTAAATTTAAGGTTGAAAAAAATCTAAAAAATATTTCAAATGCAATAAAGTCTGACAAATTAGAAAAAGCAAAACATCTTGAAGACTTAAATAATGATTACGATATTGATATGAACTAATAAATAAAAGAAGGAAAGAAAAATGGAAACATCTCAAATACTATTAAACAATGGCTTAGCATTTTTAGCAATTGCAACAGGGATAATGCTTGTTGTAGTTGGTGGATTTTTGATAAAGTTAATTGTAGATTTATCAAAATTAACTCAAAACGTTGATGAAACAACAACTGTTGTAAGAAACGAATTAAGACCTACAATGCGTGAAATAAATGAAACCCTTCATACATTAAATGATTTTATGAAATCAACAGACAAAGGCATTGACAGAGTGAAAGATGCAATGGAAGATGCTTTTGGTTTTAGTGCAAATGCATTGTCAAAAATAAGAGTTATTTCAGGCTCATTGGCAAAAGGCTTATATAAAGGTTTTACAACAGTTTTAAAGATGTTTTCAAAATAAAATAGCCTAAGCGTGTAATGTTTTTAATTTAGTATAAGTTAGAATAAAATTGTAAAGGAGATAAATTTATGTCAGTAGGAAAATTTTTAGTAGGTTTTACCGTAGGTGCTGCATTAGGTGCAGTTGCAGGTATTTTATTAGCACCAAAATCAGGCGAAGAAACAAGAGAAATGCTTTCTGATGCTGCAAGAGATGTTTTAGATAAAACAGATGCAAAAGTAAGAGATATTCAAAACAAAGCAGAAAATGTTGTTTCTGAATTACAAAAAAAAGGTGATGAAATTGTAGGAAATATTCAAAATTTTATCAACGAAAAAAAAGACATGTTTAAATCAGAAGGTTAATTCTTTTGTTGAACATTAAAGTTTAGAAAAAAGAGAATGTCATATACATTCTCTTTTTTCTAATATAGTAAAAGAAAAGCGGCAAAGAATTTTAAAATTCTTTGCCGCTGACAACTTTTTATATAAAATTAATTATGCATCAATAATTTCATAGTTAAAGTTAGGATTATCTTTTAAGACTTTTTCTATTTCTTCAAAAGTTAAAAGTCCTTCTGTTGCACTAAATTTTGATACAACAGAGCTTGAATTAACAGTTGCATACATTAAAGATTTTCCTATATCCAAATGCGTTTTGTGCATTGTTGCACAGAAAGTTGATGCAAATGCATCGCCTGCACCGAGAGTTGAAACAACTTTTCCTTGAAGGACAGGGCAGTAGTAGAAATTTTCTCCATTATAAGCGTATGCTCCGTTGCCGCCATCGGTTACAACAACAATTTGGTAATCTCTGACTTTTAGTTTTTTTAGAATACTAACTAAATCAGGGTGAATTTTTTCATTTGAATATTTTGCTTCTGCTGTATCAGGTCTGATTTCAATTTTTGTACACATTTGAGCTTCTTCTTTGTTCATAACAACAACATGAGCATTTTCAAGAATTTTTTTCATATATTCAAAACCTTTTTTAATGCTTGATGTACCTGCATTAACACAGATTTTTATATCATTTTCATGAGCAAAATCAACAATTGGTTCTAGTATTCTTGTAGATTTTCCGTTTAGGGGTGCTAAATATATAAATTTAGCTTCTTTTAGTGCATCAAAATTTATTTCATCTTTTTTAATTTCACCATTGCCGCCTCTGTGAGCCAAAACGGTTCTATCTCCTGCGAAACTTACAAGAATTATAGAAAAACCGGTAGTTGTTTTTGAGGTGTGAATAATATTTGATAAATCAATGTTTTTGTCTTCAAAGAAATTAAATACACCTTTTGAGTAAATATCTTTTCCGAGTTTAAATATAGCGGAAGTATTGTAGCCTAAATTGGCAAAGTTTACAGCAGTATTTACGCCGCCGCCACCGACATTAGTGTCAAAATCAGATATTTCTAGCTTTGAACCGTATCTGTAACTCATAAATTCGGATTTTTTATCCATTGATTGGACAGAAACAATATTTGCATCATCGCATCTTACAAATACGTCGATAGTTGCACTGCCTATTGTAACAATATCAAACATAGTATTATATCCTCCCTATAATTAATTTCTAATCATTCTTGCAGGAAAGTTTGATTTCAAAAGTTCATTAACCAAAGCTTGAGCTTTTGCTTCTGAACTGAATGAACCAACTTGAAGTGTATATGTTCCTTGAATATTTTTTACAAAAGGTGTTACCCCCAAATTGGATTCTTGAAGAATTGATTGTGCAACCTTAGCCTGTTCAAGTGAAGAGTAATTTCCTACAACAACTTTAACCGTTGTTGGAACAACTGTCGATGGAATTTCTACTGTCGGATTAGGCTTAACAATAGGTGCTGTTACAGGTTTTGAAACTTTTGTTTCTTTAACTTCTTTGACAGTTTGTTCAATTTCTTCTTTTGGTAATGTAACTTCCTGTTTAACTTTTTTTATAATTGGAATTTTAACTTTTTCTTCTAAATCTTTTGAATAATATTCATCTTCGTCATCTTCATCAAATGTGGAGCGAGTTTTTTCTTCCAGCCTTTTAGCGATATTTGAAACATCTTCTGATTGAATAGATTTTAATCTGTTATCAATAAATCCTTTAACTCCTAAACCGGTTTCTTTTGCATCTGTTGTGCTATCTTCTCCTATTGTAACGTCAACATTCGGAGTCATTTTTTTTGCGGCACCAATAAAAAATACGAGCATAATCAAAAATGTTGTAACAAAAACTGTTAAGATATTTTGTGTTGTAACATCTTTTGTTTTTTTATATCTCTTATAAGGCTGATATTCTTGATATTCCGGTTTTCTTCCTGTCATAGTAAAATCCTTTTCATTATATAGAATATATTAACCCAAAAAAATAAAAATTTGTATAACATATTTTGCGTATTTTTTGTAAACAATTGTAACAGAATCCCTTGAAAAGCTAAAGATTACATGCATTCAGGACGATATATAAACCATAAGGGAAATAAGTAATAAACAAGAAAGTGTATCGTTATGGGTTTAGCAGCATCACAAGCAAGATTTTTAAATTTAACAGCAAGAAAAACAAACCTTGAGTATGAAGGTCAACAAATTAACCAACAAAGAACAACTTTGTCTAACCAATCTGCTTCATACTACAACAGCATGCTAACTCTTACTGTACCTACTCCTCCTTCAACTGATTCTTATAAAAAGATAGTTTATACATTATCTGTTAATGGAAACACTTATAATATTAATCAAATTACTAAATCATCATCAAAAGATCTTTATACGGTTAATTATACTACTACATATGAAGGTTCATCAATGGTAAAAAAAGGTAATAGATCAGTTATCAAAGATTCTGGTTTTTATTATGTAGGTAGTAAATCTGATAATAATAAAATTAATACTATAAGTACTTATGTAAATAATCATACAGATGTTTGGGATACTGCTACAAAAAGAACTGATTATATTAATGGTATTCTTGCTGAATTCAATGATAATAAAGAAGGTACAGTTTATACTGCTTCAGATATTTATATGATTAATTTAAATGAAGGAAAAGAAACTGCTCCTAATTATGTATATTTCTTGAAAAAAGATCTTGAAAACTATGAAGCAGGCAATGTTAATTACTATGGTGAAGGCTCTGTTACAAAATATGAAACTGGTTCTTGGTCAAATGTTTCAATTGAACGCGGTTCAAATAATAGAATTGTATCAATGATAATTCCTGAATTAACAGGTAGTAATATAGAAAATGCAGTTACAGCAACATCAATCACAGATGAAGATGCTTACACTGATGCTTACAACGAATATCAATATCAAACATACTTATACCAACAAAGAATGGAAGAAATTAATGCTCAAACTTCTATTATCCAAGCAAAAGATAAGAAATTAGAATTGAGATTGAAACAATTAGATACTGAAGAAAATGCTATCAAAACTGAAATGGATTCTATCAATAGCGTTCTTAAAGACAACATCGACAAATCTTTCAAAACATTTGCATAATTCAATCAAATCAAATCTATTATATTATCCAAAAGCTCTCAATTGCGAGAGCTTTTCTATTATTTATAAAATAAAAAAGAGGTATTGTTTAATACCTCAGAAAAGTATGATAAATAAATCTTAAAACCTAGATGTAATTTAACAATGAAACATTCATTGTTTGCGACATCATTGAATAAGATGCTTGCATTGATTGATATACGGAATACCAATCAGAAATTGCACTAGGTAAATCTGTATCTTGCAAGCTTGAACGTAATTCTGTTATGCTCATGCTGTCATTGTCGAATGCAGTTGTCATATCATCAAAACTGCTGCCAATAGCACCAATTTTTGTTTTTGCCGTTACAACAGTGTCAAATCCTTTATCAATTTCGCCCATTGCAGTTTTAACCGCAGCTGAATCGATGTTGCTACCATCTTGTATAGCTGCTTTTAAGTGGTACAATGCACCAAATACACCTGAACTTCCTGTATCAGGATCAGGAAATACTATTTCATCACCGGTTTTGGTAAAATTAGCTTGACCAAATACGTTTATACCTAGAAGATTTATAGGTTCAGTTGTATCTTCTCCAATAATTGCGTATCTGTTACCATAATCACCATTGTACATCAATCCGTTTGTGTCATTTTCAGCATAAGGAACGGTTTCGGTTCTTGTTCCTGCAAATAAATATTGATCTCCATATTTTGTATTTGCAAGACTCTTTACGCTTTCGATGATTGTATCAAGTTCACTTTGATATGCCTTGATTTCAGATTCACCAATTGTGCCATTTGCAATTTGCATGGCGATGTCTTTTGCTCTGGTTAATTGCGTATTAACACTTGTTAGTGTTCCGTCAACTTCTTTTAATTCATTGCCCGCAAAATCAATGTTTGCTTTGTATTCTTCTATATCAGCCAATTCTTTATTGGCTTTGATAATACCTCGAGCTGCAACAGGATTTTCGGCAGTTGAAGAAACTTTAACTCCGCTTGTTATTTGTTGAGTAAGTTTATTAAACTTGCCTTGTGTTCCGTTTAATTGGTTACCCAATGATTTATTTAATTGATATGTTGACACTCTTGATATTGACATAATTACATCCTCGTTCTCTTTGTTTTACAAAATCCTTTTTGCGAGCTTGGTAAAGCTATGAACCAAGGGCGACCAGTGTGTCGAATACTTGAACACAACATGAAAATACCCTTGCGGAAGCATTATATGCTTGTTGATACATTATCATGTTTGCCAGTTCTTCGTCCAGATTTACACCTGTTTCAGCTAAGATTTGATTTTTTATATCGTCAACAACTGCACCTTTAGCATCTGCATCTGCTTGTTTTGCCGCAGCATCTGCACCTGCTTTTGTTGCCATTCCAATAATATAATCGTTTACTTTTAAATTTTTTGATGTTATTTTTGTGTTTTGTGAATTTACAAATTCGATTGCATTGTCGCCGTTACCAACTGATAATTCCCAGCCTGTTCCTGATGTATCAAGTCTTGCTGCAGCAATTTTATCCGGATCATTGTAAATTAAATCATTGATTTTCATATTTGCAGCTGTGATTGTGCCGCTGCCATCTGAAGCAACAAACATATTTAAGTCATCTGAACTGTCTGAAACTCTTTCTAATGTTCCGGCACCTCTGTTGTAATAACAAGCATCGTTTGTTCCGTCTGTGTATGTTTGAATACCATTGATTAAACCTGCAAAACTGTTAGCAAGTTCATCTAAATTTGATAATGCTTCATTAACTCCATTCATGCCGTTAAGTAAACCGCCAACTTTACCTCCTGTTATTTTAGAAGTAACATCGGTAACATTGTCATTTTGATCTCTAACAGAAATTGATGCATCTGCTCCAATTTCTATTGAACCGACTTTTTCACTTCCCATTACCAAATCATGTCCGTCAAGTTTAACGTTTGCTGCACCTGTTGAATTGATTTGGATGTCGAAGTTTGCATATCCGGCTAATTCTGTTAATAACTGATCTCGATTTGTTTTTAAGGAACCGTCTGTACCGTTTATGCTAAGTTGTCTGTTTATATCTGCTAATTTACTTAATGCATCATTAATGTTGCTAACATTTGTTCCCAATTCAGAATCTTGTGCAGATTGAAGTGTTCCATCTCCAACTTTTGATGTTTTTAAATCAGAAACATTTTTGTATGTTGAATTGAATTTGTTAGCTACGGATTTTGTTTTTTCTGCAAAGTTTACCCTTAAACTGTAATCAGTAGGGTTTTTACTCAATGCACTTGCAGCACTGAAAAAGTCTGCCAAAGTGTTAATAAGTCCTGTGTCAGATAGTCCGTCTATAAGTCCTGCCAAAGCAGCAGCTGTATCAGCATCGGCTTGTAAACCTTCAAGATCGCCGTTTTGTTTTCTGTAATAATCATTCAAATAATCGCTGGTATATGCTGTGATACCATCGATTTTTACCCCTGCCAAGGATGCAATTTCACCACGAACAGAATAATCTGTAATTGGGGTTCTCATTTCAGCAAAATGTACACGCTGTTTTGCATAACCCTCCGTGTTCATGTTTGCGATATTATGTGATACAACATTTAATGCTGCCTGATTTGCGTTTAATCCCGTTAGGGATATGTTCATTGCTTTATTAATGGTCATCTTAACTCCTTTTAAGCGTCTTCCACTATGGAACTTATGCTCATTCCGCTGGTTTCAATATTCTTTCCTTGTTTATTGTAGTTGGTTGTTTGCGGAACTGCTGCACTTATAATTATATCCAAAATTCTATCAGACATAATTAGTCCATGCTTTATTAATTCCACATTTGTTCTGTTTAATAACGCAATTTCATCTGCAACTTCACGAATTTTAACCTTTTTGCGTTTATAACTTTCCGAAAATTCAGGATTGTCTTTGGCTGCCATGTCTATCAATTCTGTAATTCGTGCCGGTGTTGCTATTCCATGTTTTTCACAATAATTATCTCGAATATTGTTTATTTTTGTAATGATTTCTACTTGTTCTACTATTTTATTATCAAGGTCTGATAAATTTTTTACATTTCTTGTCAATAAAAGTTGTTTTTTCTGTTTATATAATTCAAGTAAATCTTCGTAGGATGCAATTGCATCATCTATCATCCCTGATATATCCGTATAAAATTTTGTATCCATCATTACCTCGTATTAATTTTTAAAAATATTACTTATCTTATATATTTACCACAAAAATTCAAATTAAAAACAATAATCTGCTATAACGCTTCTGCCGTATGTTAATCCATATTTTATCTCTTCATCAGTTAAATTTTCTTTGCCGGCAAATTTTGCAATATCTCTTATTTCGTCAAGATTTTGATCTTTTAAAAGAATGTTGTTATCTTTTAAATCTACTCCGCTTGGAGTGTTATCTTCTATCTTATTTTGGTTATTTAAAGCATTTTGTGCTGCTTTAAATGCATTCGCAGCGGTGAATGCTTTTATCGAATTTACTGAACCTGTTGATATTCCTTCTAACATGTTTACCCCTATATTTTATCCCTTAATTATTATTGACCTACAAATCTTTCCATTTGTTTATATATTTGGCTTGCTATGCCAACAGAAGTATATTTATTTGTGGCAATTTGTCTGCTAACTTCCTGAAAAACGTGATCTTTAAACGTGTTTACGTATCTTGATTCTTCCCCAAGCATGCCGCCTTCTCTGTCAACGGTTTTATCAAGAGTTTGCATCATCTTTGTTAAAAACATTGTTTCAAATTCTTCGCCAACTTTTTTCAATTGTGCTTTTTGACTGTTTAAATTTTTAATTTTGTTTAACGTAAATTGGTCGTTATTTACCAATCCATTGTTATTCAATACGTTTGTTGATATTTGATTAATTGAATTATTCATCTTTTTCACCTGTTGTTTTAGATAACTTGTAAATCTGCTTGTAGGCTGCCGGCATTTTTTAGTGCCTGTAATATACTTATAATATCTACCGGTGCTACACCAATTGAATTTAAAGCATTTACTAAATCGTTAAGATTACTGTTAGCATTCATTTTTACTAAACTTCCTGCTCCTTTATCAACATCAATTTCGGCATTTTCAAAGCCTACTGTTGATCCTTGAGCGAATGCATTAGGTTGTGAAACTTCGTTTGTTGTTGAAACGGATACTGTAATATTTCCATGTGCCACAGCTGCAGGTAATAATTTTACTTGAGAACCAATTACAACTGTTCCTGTTCTTTCGTTAACAACAACTTTTGCTCTTTCTGCAGTTGGTGTAACTTCTAAATTTTCAAGTATAGATAAAAAAGTTACTCTGTCGTTTTGAAATCTCCCAGGAATGGTTATTTTAACTGAACTTCCGTCAATTGCCTTTGCCGGTGCAACAGCACTGACTCTTTGTGCAATTCTTGAAACCATGGTGTAATCTGAGTGGTCTAAAGATAATGTAATAGAGGTATCATCACCAATTTCTGTATCAATATCTCTTTCCATGATTGCACCACCGGGGATTCTGCCTGTTGAAGTTATTGCAGTTCTGGTCATGCTACCGCCACTTCTTGCATTTACTCCACCAACAGAAATCGGACCTTGTGCTACTGCTATTGCTTCTCCGTTTGGTGCCTTTAGTATTGTTTGAACTAAAACACCGCCTTCTAAACTCTTTGCATCGGCCAAAGTTGATACTGTAACGTCTATTTGATCACCGTTTTTTGCAAATGGCGGAACTGTTGCTGTTACAATAACTGCAGCTGAAGAACCTTTTTGAATGTAGTTTTCTTGTTCAATTACTGTTCCCAAGTTCATTAATAACATTTTATTTGTTAATTGTGTTGAACGAGAGTTATCACCTGTTCCTGGCAAACCTACTACTAAACCGTATCCGACAATCTGGTTGTTTCTAACTCCTTTAACGTGAGTTATATCACCAATTTTTACGTTTGCTGCGTTTGCCTGAAGTGGTATAAGCAGTGTAATTAATGTTGTTAATATGAACGATAATAATTTCTTTTTCATTTTATAATTTTCCTTAACACTTAGAATAAACATTTTACAAATCTGTTTACGATACCTTCGTTTTGAACTCTTGATACAGAACCTCTGCCTGATATAGCAAATTGCAAGTTAGCTACATTTTTTGATGATATTTGACCATTTGCATTTATCCAACGTGGATCAACAATTCCAGTAACAACCAAATCCATTCTTTCTTTGCTGTTAACTAATGTCTTTTTGCCTTGTACCATTAGATTTCCATTAGAAAGTTGTTGAACTACTTGTGCTGAAATTGTATCCCCAAAAGCAAGTGTTCTTTGGGTATTTGCAGAATTTTCTACGGTATTAGATCCACCGAAGTTGTCCGGACTATCAACTTTATACCATGAGAACCAAGTCTTTAATAATGTTGTAAAACGGTCAACAGTATTACTTGTCTTTTCAGAATTGTATGTCATCGTATCTCTGCTTGATAAACTTTCTTCGATTAATATAGAAACTATGTCGCCTATTGCCATAGCTTTAACTCCAGAAAACAGTGGTTTAGGTGCAACAGAATTATTTTGTGTTGCTCCCAAAGTAAACAAAGATTCTGCTTTTGCACTGTTATAAACACTCATAAGTGTTGTAACCATAATTAATGCTATTAATAATTTTTTTACCATTTTCTTCCCTTTGTCTTTTGCTGTGTTTTTTTTTATATGTTTACTAAAACTTTATTTTCGCCTATTACTCTTGCTTTGTATGTTTTTTTGTATGTTGTATTATTTACTGTTATGTAATCTCCAATTTTACCGTCCGTCATGGCTGTTCCGGTTAAAGTCAAAAGTACTCCGTTACTTTTTATGAATACTTGAACTTCTGCATTTCTCTCAACATCAGGTTTTATTTTCACAAAACGTTTGTCTAATATTTCATCTTCTCTAAACCATTTTTTTGAAATTAGTTGTTTGTTTTTTAAATCTGCTTCTGTAAGCACATTTTCTATTTGTAGAGAAACTTCCATCCTTTTTGGTGCAACATTTAGGTTTGAAATTAGAGTATCTCTGTTTATTTGAGTTTTTGCACAAAGAACATTTTTGTATGCTAAAGTTCTTACTGATACTAAAAATTCTCTTTCAAGTTTGTCGTTTACGTATATAAATACTTTTTTGATATCTCTTGGAACAAATTTGTCAAAATTTGATTTTACTACAACTTTTAATTTTCCATCAGGTACTGTCATAGAATCAAATGGCATATTTGCTAAAATAACGTCAATATCAGCATCTGTATATTTTTTATTTTGTAAAACAATTTGTTCTTTTATTTTGTTGTGAATATAGGTATCATTATATGTAGCTGCAAATGAGTAATTTGCAGTTATACCAAATAATATTAAAATTGTTGTTAAAAGTTTTTTCAATTTAATTTATACCTATACAATGTTGTTTGTCATTTGAAGAATATCACTTGATGATCTGATGATTTTAGAGTTAGATTCAAAAGCTCTTTCTGCTTTAATCAAACCAATTAATTCATCTACAATTTGAACGTTTGATCCTTCTAAAAATCCTTGTTCAAGCATGCCCATGCCGTTTTGTCCCGGAGTACCTTGAACAGCATTACCTGATGCTGAAGTTTCTTGATATAAGTTGTGTCCGATTGATAATAGACCGGCCGGGTTTTGGAATCTTACCAATTGGAATTGTCCGATTTGGTTTGATTCAGTGTTATTACCTGTTAATACTGTTACATTTCCGTCTTGAGAAATTGTAATTTCTCTTGTATCAGCAGGGAATGTCATTGCAGGTTGTACAAGTAATCCATCGTTTGTACAAAGTTGTCCCAAAGCATCAAGTTGGAATGAACCATCCCTCGTGTATGCCAAAGTTCCGTCTTCTTTCATTACTTGGAAAAATCCTTCACCTTCAATCATTACATCAAGGTTTCTATCAGTGTTCATTGCAATACCTTTTGTAAAAATTCTGGTTGTTGCAGCTGTTTTAACACCTAATCCGATTTCAATACCAACGGGTTGATATGTTCCTTGGCTTAACATTGCACCCGGATTTCTTGCTGCTTGACTTAATAAATCTTGGAATTCAATACGAACTTTTTTAAATCCTGTTGTATTTACGTTTGCAACATTGTTAGCGATTACATCTAAGTAATTCTGTTGTGCTATCATACCTGTTGCTGCTGTTGTTAATGATCTTAGCATTATTTTTTATCCTTACCTCTACTCTTTATTGTCTTTTTATACTCTCACTCTGCCTACACCCATTGCTTGTGATAACATTTGTCCGTTTGTTCTTACGTGCTTTTGAAGTGATTCGTAATTTCTTGTCGTTTGAATTGTATTTATCATTTCTTTTATTACATTTGAGTTTGACATTTCTAACATTCCTTGTTGAACTGAATATTTTTCTGCTCTGATTGGTGGGTTTGTATCATTATTTCTTGTTATAAATTTTGAACCGCCAATGTTGAATAAGCCTGTTTCTTTGTCTTGAAAGTCATAAAGTGCAATTTGTTGTAATAATTGTTTTCTTTCTTTGTCGTTAATTTCAATATGACCTTTTTCCCCAACTGTTATTTTTGCCATATCATCATAACCAAGTTCTCTGAAATTAATATTAATTCTTCTATCTCTTACGTCCAAAACGTAATCGCCATCTGTTGTTCTTAAATTTGATTGGGTATCTAATATTAATTGACCATCTCTGGTGTAGCTTATATCTCCGCTTGGTGATTGAACTTTAAAAAAACCATCGCCTTCAATTGCTAAATCAAGAGGATTATCTGTTCTTTGTAATGCACCTTGAGAAAAATCATAGTGTATTTGGTGTGTTTTTGAACCCATACTCAATGTTCCAAGGTTTCTTGTGTTTCCGCAAAGTAGTGTTCCTGTATTTTCTACAACTTTGGCATCATAAATATTTTGGAATGTTAATTCTGTTTTTTTGTAGCCGGTTGTATTTACGTTAGAAACATTCATTGCTATGTTATCTAAATTTTCTGTCAAGGCAATCATACCTTTTGAAGCAGATTCAAAACTTCTTACAAGCATTAATTACCTCCTTTATAGTTATCGTACGTTTTCATAATGCATTTTACATAATTTTGTGTTTCTTTGTATGGTGGAATTCCACCGTATTTTTTTACTGCATTTGGTCCGGCATTGTATGCCGCAAGTGCTAATTCTTTATTGTTGTCAAATCTGTCCATTAGCCCTTTCAAATACTTTGTTCCACCTGCTATATTTTGTTCTGCGTCGTAAGCATTTGTAACCCCTAAGCCTTCTGCTGTTGCAGGCATTAACTGCATCAATCCCATTGCCCCACATTTTGATGTTGCATTAACATTAAAGCCTGATTCGTGTCTTACAACTGATTTTACAAAATCTTTGTCTAGGTTATTCTTTGCTGAATATTCTTCTATTAAACTTTCTATTTTTTCGTTCGGAACCGGTTGTCCTTTTTTATTGTTGACCTTTTTGTCAAGAATTTCTTTGAATTCTTTTTCTGTTTTTTGAGGTTCTTCAGCTTTTTGTATTGGTGTTTGCATAGTAAGAGATGCAAATTGACGCTCAATTGCATTTATACGTTGTAAAGTCATTTGTAAACTTGCTGTCACTTACCTTTTTCTCCACCAAGAAAGTTTTTACACTTTCACTCACATTTCACACATCTAATTTACAATATATATAGTATGTTTAACATCAATCTTTTGATGTAAATTTTAAAAAAAAAATTGATCCTTGGGTCAATCTTTTTTTTATGTTAAAATCTTTAAAAAGGAGTAAATGAGATATGTTAGAAGGACCATTTTTAGATAGAAACTGGATGGGACAAAACCCTGATTATGATTCATCAAAGGTTATCATGTTAGGTTTGCCGTTTGATGGAACTGTATCTTATCGTTCAGGTTCAAGATTTGCTCCTGAGATGATTAGACTTGCAAGTTGGGGATTAGAAGAGTATTCTCCTTATTTTGATAAAGATATAAATGATGTTAATTTTAATGATGCGGGTGATTTAGAATTTCCTTTAGGTAATACGCAAAAATCACTCGATTTGATAGAAAAAAATGTAAAACAAATTTATGCAGATAATAAAAAAGTTTTTGGTATTGGCGGAGAACATTTGGTTACTTTGCCTGAATTTAAAGGAGTATATAGTAAATACAAAGATATTGCGGTAGTTCATTTTGATGCTCATACAGATTTAAGACAACAGTATTTGGGTGAAGAAATGTCGCATTCTGCTGTTATGTATCATATTGGTCAAATAATTGGCTTTGAAAATATTAAACAAATTGGCATTCGTTCAGGAATGAAAGAAGAATGGAATATTATGAAAAAATATAATACTCTTTGTCATAATTATTCTGATTTGGATTGCTTAAAAAATAAAAAAATATTTGTAACGGTTGATTTAGATGTTCTTGACACAAGCATAATGCCGGGAACAGGTACTCCTGAGGCCGGCGGTTTTACTTTTGAAGAGTTGATGGGGTGGATTAGATATCTTAAAACATTTGATATTGTTGGTGCAGATGTTGTAGAATTGGCACCGGATTATGATGCTTCCGGTGTTTCTACTGCTGTTGCAACAAAAGTTATCAGAGAATTATTAATGATTCTGTAATTTTAGAATTGTTTTTTAATATTTACTCCTGCGAAAAAGTCTTTTGTCTTTAAATCTTCTGCAAAGTTAAATCCAATTGTTGCACTATCTGCAAATTTTGCACCTACGGTAGCATTTAAAATAATATCGTTATCAATTGTTTCTTTAAAGTTTGCTATTTCTAAATTTTTCTTATTAAAGTCAACATTAACTCCGCCATAAATATCAACGTTATTAGTCGCTTTATATGAACCAAATACACCGCTTGATAATCCAAATTGTTCAACTGTATTTGTTTTCAAATAGTAGCCTTCAGCATCAATAGTACTATATACTTTATCAGATGGATGTAGTGTTAGTGCTGTCTTAATATTTGCTTTTAGTCCAGGATTAATTCCAATTGCTTGGTATGTGTAATTTAATTTGTTAAGATCTCCTATTACACCTGCACTAAGTTCGGTATTTAAAGAACCAATAGAACCAAATTTGTTTTGCATAGCAAGTCCGGCTTCTCCTGAAATTCTTACATCACCCATACTTGTTACTGTGTTAAGTGAACCTGAACCGATAATAGAAGTTTTTAATCCTCCTGTTAAAGATGTTGTACCGTTATCAAAGAACGTATTTTCATAACCAAAATCAAAGCTGCCTTTTAGCATATTTGTTTCATAAGTATTATTTTCGGTTTCACCTTTTATATTTGCGTATGTACCATCTGCATTTAATTTAATGCTTTGGTTATTGTTTTTTCCAAAATCTTTTTTATAATTTAGGTCAAATTTTGCTCCAACACTTCTTGAATTTAACATAGTGTCGGTTTCTCCGTTTGTTTTGTAAGCTACACCAACATCTATGCTAAGATTTTTGTTAGGAATTGCAATTGTACCTTGTGCTTCAACATTATTTGTTTTTGATTTATCGTTATAATTTACATTAAAATCAAGTGAACTTCTGTTTTTTACGTTATCACCTAAGAATGCATTTTCTTTTACGTGATTACTTTTTTCAATATCTTTTCCATAAACAGCTTCGTCTTGGAATATAAATTCTCTATAAGATTCTCCATCATTACCTGAAAGCATGATGTAGCCTCTTTCACCGGTAAGCTCATCAGATTGTTTAAATAGTTGTTTAACAGCAGATTTAATGTTGTCGGCTTCAACTACTGTTGTTTCTCCGTAATTTGAATGAACGTATTTGTTTTCTCCCATTTTGTATAATAGCGTAGCGTGTCCACCAAAATTATCTTTTTTATTATTAGTGTACATTTTACTTGCTAATAATACTGCAGGAATTCCGGCATCATTAAGAACATCTTTCATTAAACCGTGCATAGTTGAACAGATTGCTCCATCTACATCATCATAGTTGGTATTCTTTAAAAATGTTTCTAAAGCTTTTTCTTTTGTTTCAGCTACTGGTTTATAAGAAATATCGGTATCATACATGTATGATATATTATACAAAAGATTATCTACAACCTTTTGAACATATTCAGGATTATTTTTGTTTGATTTTATACTATTTACAAGATGATTATATGTTTCTTCTGCACTGTGTCCTTCGTTCATGTATGTTTTAAGACTTGCAAAAGAATTGTTCTCATCTACAATACTCGGTTTTTTATTTTCAAGATTTCTTGTGTGTGTTTTACCTGAAGATTTTTTTACTGTTTTTGGTTTGATTGGAGTTATAACTTGTTCTTGTTGTACAAAATTCGTTTTTTTTACTGCTTCAGTTTGATCGCTTCTACTTGCAGAAAATATACTTGCTTCACTCTCATTGCTTGATTTTTTTGATTTACTACCTTGTCCTGATTTTTCAAATTCCGGATGTAACATTACACGTTCACTTACATTGCTTTTAAAATTTACCATAGAAAACACCTCATTTAACCATTAGTGATTTTTCTTTCGAAAGAACAAAATTTAAACTTTAATGTTTTTGAGCTGTTTGTTACAATTCTTCATATAAATGGTCTAGAAGTATTGTATTTGCTAAAAAATTTAAAAAGATTAATTGGTAAAAAATAAACGGTTTCAAAAAATTGAAACCGTTTATTTTAGAATTCTTTTTTAACATTCAATCCAAGAAAAACATCTTTCTTTCTTAAATCTTCTTGGAAGTTAAAATTTACACTTGTATTATCGGTAAGTTTTGCACCGATATTAGCGTTTAATTTTAAATCATTGTCGAGTGTTTCGTTAAACAGACCAATATTAATATCTTTTCTATTATAGTCAAGATTTACTTTACCAAATGCCGTAAAATCATCAGATACCTTGTATGCACCACCAATACCAGCTGATGCCCCATAGTGTTCAACAGTATTAGTTTTAATATAATATCCTTGTGCATCAATCATGCCCAGAGCGTTGTCGGAAGGTTTTAATGTTAAAGCAGTCTTGACATTTGCTTTAAATCCCGGTGCCATACCAATATCTTGGTATGTGTAGTTTAATTTATTAAGATCTCCGATAAATCCTGCACTAATTTCGGTGTTTAACTTACCAATAGTACCTAATTTGTTTTCCATTGCAAGTCCTGCTTCTGTGGATAATCTGTAATCTCCAAGTCCAATTACCGGATGAGGCAGTCCTCCGCCAACAACGGATGCTTTTACTCCGCCCGTTAGAGTTGTTGTATCGTTCTCGAAGAATTTGTTTTCGTATCCAAAGTCAAAACCGCCTTTTAGCACAAAGGTATTATAATTATTATACTCAGTTTCACCTTGAATTGTTGAAACTTTGGTATCAATGTTCATCTTAAAGGATTGATTATTGTCTTTTCCAAAATCTTTTTTATAATTTACATCAACCATTGCACCATAGCTTTTAGAATTTAGCATAAGTTCGGTTTCGCCGGCATTTTTGTATGCCATTCCAATGTCTATACTTACATTTTTCTTAGGAATAGCAATAGTACCTTTAGCTTCTACATTACTTGCATCTGCTTTGCTATTATAATCTACATTAAAATCAAGTGAACTTTTATCTTTTACGTTATCACCTAAAAAAGCATTTTCTTTTACGTGGTTACTTTTTTCAATGTCTTGCCCGTATGCGGCTTCATCTTGGAATATAAATTCATCATATGTTTCTCCATCTTTTCCTGTGAGAAACATATAACCGCCTTCTATTGTTAATCTATCTGAATGTTTAAACAATTGTTTAACTGCAGATCTAATGTTATCTGCTTTTACAACTTCACTATCTCCATAATTTGAATGGACATATTTATTTTCTTCTACTTGATAGATTAAAGTTGCATGCCCGCCAAAATGACTTTTATCCTTGTTGGTTAGATCCGAATATGATTTGCTTGCCAAAATGACTGCCGGAATGCCTGCATCTTCAAGAGCATCTCTTACTAAACCATGCATAGTTGAGCATATAGCACCTTTAAGTGGTACATTTACTCCATTTTGCAAAAACTTTTCAAGGGCTTTTTCTTTTGTTTCTGCAACAGGTTCATAAGATATATCATCTGTGTACATAGAGCGAATATATACTAAAAGATTATCTACAACGGCTCTGACATATTCAGGATTATCTTTGTTCGTTTTTAGATTATCAACAAGATAATTATACGTTTCTTCAGCACTATGACCATTATTAAGGTAATCTTTTAAGATGTTAAAACTATTTTGATTTAGAGGCTGAGCATTTTTTTGATGACTTAACGTCAAGTTTTCAAAATCAGTTATATTATTTTGATTAGCATCTGTATTTGAAAAAATACTGTTAACATTTTCTTGTTGATTGTTGTTTGTATTTTTTTCAATCTTATAATCACTTGTATTTATTATTACAGAACCATTTACATTGTTATTTATATCGACCATAGAAAACACCTCATTTAACCATTATTGGTTTTATTTTCGAATGAACAAAATTTAAACTTTAATAAATTTGAAAAATTTGTTACATTTTGTAATTTAAAAATTTATGCTAAAAACAACTTTCGATTAAAAGGCTTATTTATGTTAAAATTAACAGGGAAGCAGATATATATTTAATGGAAAGTTTATGGTTGTAGAACGTTTAAAATTTTTAAGAGAAACAATAAATAAAGCAAACTATTTATACTATGTTGAAGATAATCCTACTCTATCTGATTTTGAATATGATGAATTATATAGAGAATTAAAACGTTTAGAATCTGAAAATCCTTCTCTTGTAACTAAAGACAGTCCTACACAAAGAGTTGGTTCATCTGTTCAATCAAGTTTTGCAGAAATAAAGCATAAACACAGATTATACAGTTTGGATAATTCAAATAATTATGAAGAATTGAAAAAATGGTATGAACGTGTACAAAAAGAAGTAGGTGATGTAGAGCTTGTTTGTGAATTAAAAATTGATGGGCTTGCAATTGCCTTAACATATAACCAAGGGTTTTTTACTCAAGGAGTAACTCGAGGTAATGGTATTGTAGGCGAAGATATAACCGAAAATTTAAAAACAGTTAAGGCAATCCCTTTAAAAATATTTAAACCCTATAATTTAGAAGTTCGCGGTGAGATATATATGCCAAAGACTTCTTTTGAGAAATTAAACGAAGAAAATTTAATGAAAGGTGATAAAATTTTTGCAAATCCGAGAAATGCCGCCAGTGGTTCTATAAGACAGCTTGATACGTCAATTACGGCAAAAAGAGATTTGTCAATTTTTGTTTATACTCCAATTTTAGATGAAGTCAAAAATGCCCCATCAACCCACTATGAAAGCTTAATGCTATTGAAAGATTTAGGATTTAAAATTAATCCAAATATTAGAAAGGTAAATAACATTCAAGGTGCAATTGATTTTTGCAAAGAATGGGAAACAAAGCGTTTTGATTTAGACTATGCAACTGACGGTGTTGTTATTAAAGTAAATAAATTTGCATATCAAAATGAATTAGGTTTTACAGCACGTGCTCCAAAGTGGGCTACTGCATTTAAGTTTCCACCGGAAGAAGTTAATACAAAACTATTGTCTATTGAAGTTGAAAATGTTGGAAAAACAGGTGCAATAACTCCGGTTGCTGTTTTAGAACCGGTGGCATTGGCAGGAAGTACTGTTTCTCGTGCAAGTTTGCATAATTTTGATGAGATTAAAAGGTTGGATGTAAGAATTGGCGATACAGTTTTAATTAAAAAAGCTGCCGAAATCATTCCAAAAGTTATTAAGCATGTAGATACTTTAGAACATGATTCTTTGCCTGTTTTTGAACCTCCCAAAAAGTGCCCTTCTTGTAATTCAGATTTAATAGTACCTGAGGGCGAAGTAAATTTGTATTGTCCAAATACATTTGGTTGCCCGAGTCAGGCAAAATCAAGATTGGAATATTGGGTTTCAAAAGAAGCAATGGATATAGATTTCGTTGGACCTGTTGTAATTGAACAATTATACGAAAAAGGGATGGTTAAAACTCCTGCAGATTTGTATAAATTAACGCAACAAGATTTTATGCAATTAGATTTGGTAAAAGAAAAATCAGCATCAAATATGTATTTTTCAATTCAAAATAGTAAAAACAGACCTTTATCACGCTTTATAACTGCTCTTTCTATTCGTCATGTCGGAAAAGAAACTGCTGATTTATTAGCGAATCATTTTCAATCAATAGATGCTATACAAAACGCTTCAATTGAAGATATATTACAAATTGATGGCATTGGAGAAATTATAGCTAAAAGTGTAAAAGATTTCTTTAACCAATCATATAATATAGAATTATTAAAAAATCTCGACCATTTGGGGGTACATCCTGAACATAGAATGGTAGTACAATCTAATGTGTTGAACGCAAAGACCTTTGTTTTAACGGGTACACTTTCAACACTGGGAAGAACCGAGGCAAGTGAAAAAATAAAACAACTTGGTGGAAAAACGTCTTCATCTGTTACAAAAAAAACGGATTTTGTTGTAGTCGGTGAAAATGCAGGTTCTAAACTAACAAAAGCTCAAGAATTGGGTATTCAAATATTAACAGAAGATGAATTCTTGAAAATGATTAATAGAGAGTAAAAATTCCTTTGATTTAAGTCAAAGGAATGACTTAGAGAAAAGGATTATTTATATTATGAACAAACACTTTAGAATAATCGACGTAAACGGATTTCGTGGATTGTTGTTATTTTGCTTTATTGTAATTTGTTTATTGAGCGGTTTTTTAGTATTTCCAGGATTTTTGGCTATGTTTTTGTGGAATACATTTATTCCATCGTTAGTCGCATTGCCTACAATAAATTTATTCCAAGGTATTCTTTTATGGGCAATAATAGCTTTTGCAATATATATGTTTAGCAATCATAGAGTTGTTATTATTATGCAATCAAGACAAAAATTATATAAAGATTAAGATAGTCTTATAAGTTTTATTTAATAGAACAAAAGGGTTAATGATTTATTTTCATTAACCCTTTTGTTCTATATTTAATTTAATCCTTCAACTAAAATTCCAAATTAATTTGAGAGAATTGAATGATTTTATTTTTACCACGTTTTTTTGCGTTGTATAATGCGTGTTCAGCGTATCTGATAATTGTATTTGCATCTTCTTCAACATTTTTCATACAAGGATAAGTTGAAATACCGCCTGAAATTGTGATAGGATGTCTTTCTTCTTCTCCCGCAGGAATGAATTCCATTTTTTCGATATCACGTCTAAAGCGTTCACCAAATAAGAAAGCGTTATCTTCAGATGTGTTTGGAAGAATCAAAATAAATTCTTCATCGCCGTATCTTGTTAAAACATCTTCTTTTCTTATAACTTGTTTTAATCTGTCAGCCAATTTTTTTAGGAGTACATCGCCCCATTCATATCCGTACATATCGTTTACAACTTTAAAGAAGTCAATATCAAACAATAAGCATGATAATGGTGTTTTATAACGTCTTGCTCTTGAAATTTCAGCATCTAAACGTTCTTGTAAGTATTTTCTGTTATGTAAACCTGTTAGTTCATCTGTTGTTGACACTTCATTGATTTTTTCTTGAAGTTCATAAATTTTTAATAGCGAATTTATTCTTACAACAAGTAAATCTTTGTTAATTGGTTTTTGAATATAATCGTAGCTAACTGCTCTTACTGTAACATCCGAAATTACGTCGCCAACAAACAATACAGGTGATTTAAATTTTGTTGTCATTAAAACATCTTTTAAATTTGGAACGTCTTCAACAATAACTAAAGACGGATTTAAAAGTTCGTAATCTTTTAATGTGTTTGCATCTTCAATTCTGACATTTGAATCTTCAATAACATCTAAATTATCCAAAGTGTCTTTGATTTCAGATTGTTTTTGAGTTGTGTAAATAACTATATTTTTCATAAGTTCTCCTAATATTTGCAATAATTATAACATAAGTATTTCAAAAAAAGCAATACTGCCAAAGGTATTTATTATTTTGCAAGAACAAATACCGCTTCTTCTGCAAATAATGAAATAATGCTTTTTATAAATAATATTTTTTTAATTTTCCCTTTTGTTGAATATACAGAATCCAATATTTTTATATTATTTTTTTGTGCAAATTCAAAAAAATCGTTAATGGTTAGCAGATGAATATTAGGAGTATCGTACCATTCAAATGGTAATCTTTTAGTCTTTGGCATTTTTCCTTTAAAAAATAAATAAAATCTGCTTTTCCAATATGCAAAATTTGGAAATGATACAATAACTTTTTTACCTACTCTTAGCATTTCTTTAATTACATAGTCAGGTTTTTCAGTTGATTGAAGAGTACTGTTTAATATGACGTAGTCATATTCTTTATCACCAAATTGTTTTAATCCTTCATCAATATTTCCTTGTATTGTGCTAACACCATTTTGAATACTTAGAATTACGCTGTTTTGGTTTATTTCTATACCTTTACCGGATATATTTTTCTTATCTTTTAATAGTTTTAATAAAGTTCCATCTCCGCTGCCTAAGTCTAAAACAGTTGAATTTTCTTCAATCAAGTTTGTTATAACTGAATAATTTACATGTAGTGCTAAGTTATTTTCCATTTGTAATTTCCAATCTGTTGTAAACTTGTGAATTAATTTCAGCACCTATTAAAATAAGAAGAGAGGAATAATACATCCAAACCATTAATACTGCAAATGCTCCAATTGTACCGTATATAAAGTTATAAGTATGTAAGTTATTTACATAAATCGAAAATCCCCAAGAACCTAATAACCAGCATGTACAAAAAAAGAATGTTCCCGGCACAGTACTTTTTAATTTTAACAATTCAGAACCTTTCAAATCCGGTAATATATAGTATTGCAAAAATGCCATTACATAAAGAGCCAAAAACGCAGTCGGCCAACGTAAAAACATCCATAATGAAGCAATATCTTCGCCTAAATTTAAGTACTTAACGCTAAAAATTAATGCAATTTTTCCAAAGATGATTAAATTTATTACAAGGAATAAGAGTGCAGTATTAACGCAAACCATCAAAAATGCGATAGCTCGTGTATGGATAAATGAGCGGGTTTCATCAATTTTGTATGCTCTATTAAGTCCTTTTGATATGATTGCTAGGGTATTTGTTGTTAAAAACAATGCAATTACAAATCCTAAACCTGCCCAAAATCCGCCCTTTGAGTAGAAAATAGCTTCATGCATAACTGTTTGTACCAACCCAATTGAATCTCCAGGCATAATTGATGACATAAATCTAAAAACAGGTATCATAAAGTCATGTTTTCCTGCCCAACCAAAAACTCCTGTTAAAAATAACATCATAGGAAAAATTCCAAGACAGTTCATGTAACTCATTTCGGATGCCATTCCAAAGAAATCATTGTCAACAACCGATTTTATAAGTCTTTTTATGTAAACGAGAATCTTTTTCATTATAAACCTTGTTTTTCGATTTCACAAAGTAGTTTTTTTACGGCATCATTAGCTGAACATTTTAAAACGCAACCAGCTGCAAATTTGTGTCCGCCACCGCCAAAAACAGAACATATTTCTGCTACATCAATTGTTTTACTTCGCATTGAAACTTTAAACATTTTGTTTTCAATTTCTTTTAATACAAAAGCGACTTCGGTTGTTTCAATAGCTCTAATCATTTCAACAAGACCTTCTGTGAAATCATCACCGCCGCCAAATTTTTCGATATCTTTTTTGTAAACAGTAATACAACCGACTTTGTCATTTTTAAAATATTCGGCTTTGTTTATGCAATATGCTTGAAACATTACCAAGTTCTTAGATTTTAATTCGTAACAATTTTTGTAAATCCATTGTGGATTTACTCCCATGCCAACAAGTTTTGAGGCTATTTTTAGTGTTAATTCTTTAGTATTTTCAAACCTAAATCCGCCGGTATCTGTTAATATTGCGGTATAAAGTGCTTCTGCTATATTTTTATCAAATTTCCATCCGTGGTTTTCTGCAACTTTAAACAAAACTTCACCGGTTGAACTTGCATTTCCTTCTACAATTCTGATATTTGCATCGTAATCATTTGTTTTATGGTGGTCAATAGCAACTTTTATCTTTGCTTTATCATAAAATATCCTTGCATCAAAAATTCTATCAAGAGCAGCTATATCAACTAATATGACCATATCATATATCATAGAATTATCAAATTGAGAAAGATGTTTAATGTCTTTTATTCCGTTTAAGAATTGATACATTCTTGGAATTTTAGATATAACCATCATTTCAGCCTTTTTCTTATAATGGTTATAAATCAAATCCCTCATTGCAAGCATGGAACCAAGAGTATCTCCATCGGGATTTACATGTGATATAATTAATATGTTCTTTGATATTTTTATGCTATCATCTAATTTCAAACATTCCATTCTTAGATTATAGCACAAATTAAAAAACGGTTGATTTATGACAAAAAAAGTTTTATATACAGATTTTGTTGGCATTGATTCTGCAATATCAGAAATGATAGAACAAAAGGAATACAAAAAAGCTATTACCAGAACAAATTTATTTAAGTTTTGGAAAAAAGTTGTCGGAGAAAAATTTCAAGATAATTCAAAACCGTATTCGATGACAACAAATTCAGTGATGATTATTGCTTGCAAATCATCAACTGTCGCTCAGGAGCTAATGCTTAGAAAAACTAAGATTCTTAATGACATTGAACCTTACTTAAAATCTTTAAAAATGAATATTAAAGATTTGAGATTTGATGTTAAAAGATGGACAGACGAAAATTAAGAACCAAAATAGTTTTTCAAATTTAGTGTTAAATTTTCATTTCTGCACAATTTTTTTAATTTAGACAAAGCTCTGTTTTCAATTTGTCGGATACGTTCTCTTGAAACCCCATAGTGAGAGCCTATTTCATCAAGGGTTTTTTTCGCACCGTTATTATCAAGTCCGTATCGCATAATTAAAACATCTCGTTCTTTTGGCATCAATTGTTTTAACATTTTTTGAATATCTTCAAGCATATTTTCTTGTGTAACCATTGAATCAGGAGTTGATGCGGATTCATCAACTATATAATCTGCGATTTTTGTCGAATCGTCTTTTTGATTTGCAGGTGTTTCAATGCTTATTGTAGATTGTGCCGATTTACAAATTTGGTTAAGTTTGGATACAGAAATGCCAAGTCTATATGCAATTTCTTGTTTTGTTGGATTTCTGCCTAATTCCGTTGATAAATCAATAGTAGTTTTTTTGATTTTATTTAAAGATTCAATCATGTGAATTGGTAATCTGATAGCTCTTGCCTTGTCTGCAATGGCTCTTGTTATGGATTGTTGTACCCACCATGTTGCGTAAGTTGAAAATTTGTATCCTTTTTCGTAATCAAATCGTTCAGCGGCTTTCATAAGTCCAATGTTGCCTTCTTGGATTAAATCTAAAAAAGATAATCCACGTCCGATGTATTTTTTTGCAATGCTCACAACAAGTCTTAAATTCGCATTTACAAGAGTACTTTTTGCAATTTCGCTATTGTTATCTTTTATTTGTTTCGCAATTTTTGTTTCTTCTTCTCCGGATAACATAGGAATTTTCCCGATTTGTTGTAAGTATATTTTTACTGAATCATCGGTATTTACTGAATTAAGACTTTCTTGTACTTTTGGATCCGCAACTGTGTCAAGAATATCTTCATCTTCATCTTCTTGTTGAAGACTATGGAAATCAATACCTTCTTCTGATATTTCATCAAGTATTTCAATTTGTTCTTCTGTTTTTTTGCTCATAATTGTTATTACCTTTTAATGATTGTTAAATCATCTTTTTTAAATTTTTTTGTCGTACAGTTTCAAATATGATTGCACTTAGTGCGTTTGATACATTTAGGGAATTAAATTGCCGCATCATTGGTATTTTTACTTGAAAATCCGATAATTTTATTATGGATTTGGAAACGCCGGCATGCTCTGCTCCCATTACTAATACAAAATTCATATCTGTATAATTTATATCATAATAATTATCTTTTGCATCTGCTTCTGCTGCAATTACCCACCAGTTTGTTTCTTGCATTCTTTGTAATGCACTAACCGGACTATTGACTTTTATTATTGGAATGTGATTTACTGCTCCTGCTGAAATCTTTTCGACAACGGAATCAACTTGAACATTTCTTCTAGCAGGTATTATTATTGCATCAACTCCGGCACATACGCATGTTCTTATTATTGCACCAAGATTATGAGAATCTTCTACTCCATCAAGCATTACCACAGAAGAATTTGTGTGGGGTTTGGATAAAAATTCTTCTATGTCCATATATTTTATTGGAGCTACAAATGCAATTATTCCTTGATGATTTAACTCGTTGTATTGAATAAACTTTTCTCTAGCAACAAACTGAAAAATAATATTTTTTCCCTTTGCAAGTTCTTTAATTTTAGATATTTTGCCGTCAGTGTGAATGTTATTTGAAATAATAATTTTGTTTATTTCTCTTTCTCCGGATTCAAGAGCTTCAATAACAGCATTTTTTCCGTAAATTATACTTTCCATTATTTGCAAACCTCAAGCATCCTTGTAATTGAACCGAGTGCTTTTTCTGAAATTTCTTTATCAACGGTAATTTCATTAGTTTCGTTTTTGAGAACATTGTAAATATCTTCTAAAGTATTATGTTTCATATTAGGACAAACAATATCCTCTTTAATTAGTATGAACGATTTTTGAGGACAATCTCTTTTTAATCTGTCAACAACACCTTTTTCAGTTGCTATTACAAAAATCTTTTCATCACTTTCTTTTGCATACTGCATAATTTGAGAAGTGCTACCTACAAAATCGGATAACTTACAAACTTCTTTATGACATTCAGGATGAGTTAATATTTTTGCAGTAGGATAATCGTTTCTTGCTTTTGTAATATCTTCTGGAGTGATTTTCATGTGTGTTGGGCAAAATCCGGGATATGTCGTTACTTTCACATTTTTCAGTTGACTCTCTACATATTTACCTAAATAAGTATCAGGTAAAAATAAAATTTCCGGTGCATTCAAAGATTTTACAACTTTTATTGCATTTGAACTTGTTACGCAAATATCGCATTCGGACTTTACTTCTGCGGTAGAATTGACGTAACATACTACCGGAACATTTTTGTTTTTTGCCTTAAATTCTCTTAACTGTTTCAAATTTACCATGTCTGCCATAAGGCATCCTGAATTTATATTTGGTAAAAGAACTTTTTTGTTTGGAGAAATGATTTTTGCAGTTTGTGCCATAAAATATACTCCTGCAAAAACAATAATATCAGCATTTGTTTTTGCTGCCATTTGGCTCAGATAAAGGGAATCGCCAACAAAGTCTGCGACATCATCTATTTCTATATTTTGGTAACAATGACCAAGTATTACTGCATTTTTTTCTTTCTTTAATTTAAGTATTTCTTCTTTTAATTGCATTATTTAAAGCCTTATTATTAATATTTGACGTAAATTTATGTTTAAATTATAATAGTCCTAAGTTATTATATAATAAAAACAACAAAAACAGAACATATGTTAAACCAATTAATATCACAGCTGGGTGCAAATACAAAAATGACCGTTGGCGTTACAGTTTCGCCATCTATTGGTCTGGAAATGATAGAAGTCAATCTTAAATCAAAAACGATTGAAAAATATGCTTGCAAACCATTAGAATACGATTATGCAAAAAGAGAAATTGCTGACTATAACAGATTTAGAGAAGTTTTAGACAGCCTTTTTGAAGATTTAAAGATAAATAAAAAATGTAATATTGTTTTAACATTACCATCAGTTCATTTTGGTTCGGTAACTTTACCTTCAATGTTAAGTGATGAGGGTATTACAAGTGCCATTATTTCTGAAGTTGAACAAGTTTCTTACATATTTAAAAGACAAGATCCTGTTATAAGTTGGTTTGATAATAGTGCAATTAATGATGATAAAGACAATAAAACTATTTTGTACAGTGCGATTCAACAATCTGCATTAGATGAAATAAATGCAGCGTGTGTTGAAATTGGGTGTTCAATCGCCGCTATTGAAACGGCACCAAATTCTTTGCTAAAGGCTTTAAGCTATAACCAATTAGCAGAAGAACAAATGGCACCGAATACGCTTTGGAATTTGATGATAATAAATCCAAACAGCTATTCGATTATAACTTTAAACGGTAAAAATATTGTTGAGTACAGAGAAGAACCTTTAGCATTACGTTCATTTGTAAACGATGAAATATATGATGCTATAATTTCTTCAACTCAATTAACATTGCAGACAGTGCCATTAAACTATTTGTACATTGTATCTAAAACGGATTTAGTATCAGCTGAAGTTTTATCAATGAAGATACCGTTTAACGGTAATATTAAATTTTTAGAAAGTAATAAGTATGTACAAAATCCATTAATGCAAGCTTCTTATAATATTTTGCCAAATATGGTTTTAAAAATTACTCCAGAAGCTATTGGTTCTGGTATATACAATGTTTCTGACTATCCGTTGAAATTTAATTTGATAGGTACGAATGCAGCAAGTACAGAAATTGCACTAGAGGAATATCCTAAAATAAAGATTGGTAATACAGAGGTTGAATTAACTTCAGCCTTTGTTCGAAAATTTGCGATGTTGCTTGCAGCAATTATCGTTGTCCCTTCTTTAATAATTTTATTTGTTTTAAATTACTTAACAAACTCAGAACAGCAAAAACTTGATACAATTAATTCTGAAATTGATAGTATGAAAAAAGAGCTTGCGAAGTACGAGGGTATTGATAAGAAAAATACTTTTGATGAAAAGTTAGAAATAAATACGATTTATGATTTGAATAAGACAAAATTTATATATTATTCTGCAATTGGTGCAAATATGCCAAAAGATACTTGGCTAATATATTTAAAATTGTATGATAATAAAAAAGTTGATATAATAGGGCGTTCTACATCGGTTGAAAATGTTTATAAATTCTATAAAGGTTTAAAGATGTCTGTTATCGATTCAGATTTAAGATTAAACAGACTTGAAATGTCTGCTGATACCGTTGGAAATACAGTGATTGAAGATTACAATACAATTAAGCCAAAATTTTATGAATTTGAAATTACAAATTTAACAGAAAGTGAATTAAAAGAACAAGAAGATGCTCTAAACCAATCTTCTTCTGATTCAAATAATGATAAATCAAAAGGTAGTTCCGTAAGACGTAGAAAAGGTTTCTTGTTTGAAGACTTTATTGCAGAACCGGAACGTTCAGAAAGTATAACAAGTGGTCCGAAACAATCATCAGGAGGAGGTTCTCCATCAAGACCAAGTAGAAGCAGTTCTGATAAGTCAGTACCAAACAATCCTCCACCAAAAGATTTACCGGCAAATCTTGACTCAATTGAAAAGTTTTAATAAGGATGTAATTAGTTAATGAACGATATAAAAAAATATAAAGACGTTATATTATATTTATCTTTAGTATTAATCATGGTTTTTTTGATTTATAAACAATTACAACCAAAATTTTTGCACACTTTTGAATTGTTTAACCAAGTTAAGACTCAAACAGAAGTTAAATCTTCCATAGAAGATCAATTGCGTTTAGCAAAAGAAAAAGACGAACGACAAAAAAAATTAAATTTACAGGATGATTTTACTAAAAAAATATATACATCAACCGGTATTGTTACAGATACAGAATCAACTTTTGCAGTTTTATTAGATGATTTAATTGAGATAGCAAGAAAAAACCATATAAAAACTCATTCTATTCAATCAACATTAAATCCTAGTGAAGATGTTTTTGTAAAAGGAGATTCTTCAAAATATAGTGTTAACAGATTGGATATGAAAATTGTTTCAAATTATACGGATTTTGAAAACTTTATTTCAGATTTGTTTAGTTATCACTACATTATAAATTTGAATAATATTGAAATTTATCCGTATCAAAAAAATAAAAAGATATTATTAATAAATTTATCAATTACAATGTATTCATATAAAGATCCGTCAGAGGCGAGTGAACCAAAGGGTGATGAAAACGCACCGGCAGCACCTGAAAAAAAAGGAGATAATTCTAAGCCTGATGCCGAAGCTCCTGACGAAAAACCCCTTGAATAAAATAAGTTTTTGGAAAAAGAAAAACAAGCAAATAGAATTGAGCTAAAACGTTAGAATGTAGTTATGTATTCGTTTGAATGTTCTGTTCACTATCTGCCTGTTTTTTGTTATTTAATTTTCAAATTTCTTAAAATCTATGGAAAATACTTTTTCTTTGTTTTTGGCACAAATTTGACAGAAAGGAGTTTCCAAATACATTTTTTTGCCAAAATCTGAGAAATCTGCACCCATCCTTCCTCTATGATCATTTGCAAGAAATGGACATGCGTAAATTCCTTTTTCTGTAAGAATTCTACCGCTTTGGCAATCCAGTTCGTTATAATCTTCTATCAAGTTTTCATCTTTTGAATTTGGATTGTAAAAGTCATGAATTAAGAAATTAGAATCTGTTACTTTTATATCTATGTTTTCAAAAACTTTTTCAAATCCTTTTATAAGTGTTTTATAATCTTCTTTATAGTAATTTGTTACACTAAAAATTGGATTAAATTGGTATTTTACAAGAATTTTTGATGCGTGCAAAACTTGTCTGTATGCACCCCTGCTTCTGATATTATCGCTTTTTATTTCATCAAAGTGATCAATTGGAAGCATGAATATAATTTCATTTTCAGATTCTTCATCTACTCGTTTTAAAAATCTGATTTTCTTTTCATTTAAAAAAGTTCCGTTTGTGCAAATACAAACATTACTTGCTGTTAAGCAAAGTCTTAAAATGCTGTTGAAATCAGGGTGAAGCATTGGCTCTGCACCTGTAAGATATATGCAATATATATTTTCTGTTTTTGTATCTTCTAATGCTTGCTTAATTTTATCTATATTGATAAAATCTTTTTTAGCCTTACTAAGCGGAAAATCTATATAACAGTGCTTGCAATGTTGGTTACAATTTTTTTCTGTTAATTCAATAAATAAATGATTTAAAGTTGTTAATTCGCTTTTTTGTATTTTGTATAATGTTTTTAATGTCATAATCTCACCTGCTTTTTTTAATCATGTTAAAAATTCAAAAAAGTTTTGAAATTAGTCAGGTGTATATAAATTTTTAGTTGCTAGGCTGATATAAATTTAGAGTTACCTAAACTTAGCGGCTTTAAAAGCTTTTCTACTTCTTTAGATTTTACAATCCAGTTAATAGAGCCATGTGCAAATTTTAAAAAATGATATGTTGATGCAATAGAAATAATTTTTGATGCATCAAACATGTTAAGGGTAGAAATATCTATTGTCATATTTTCTGATTTGTTTTTTCTGATAGATGATTTTATCAAATTTAAAATTTCATCAGGATTTTTTTTCTTGGGGCTAATGTATTTAGCTTCAATTGGATTTTGTAACATAATTTTCTTTCTCTCTTATATTTTTTTTATCGAAAGAAATATTACAAAAATTTGAAATTTCGTATCAAATTACAACTTTTGTATGAGGTTATTGTATAATATAATAAAAGGTTAGGATATGAAAATATTAAATTTGACAGATACTGCAAAGAATGTTTTAAAAATAGAAGCGGATGCTATATTAAGAATAAGAGATAATTTAGACGAAATTGAGTTTTCAAAGGCAATAGATGCCATTTATAATTGTAAAGGCAGAGTAATTGTTACCGGCATGGGAAAATCTGGTCATATAGGTAAGAAAATTGCTGCGACTTTCTCTTCAACAGGCACTCCGTCTTATTTTTTACATCCTGCCGAAAGTACCCATGGTGATTCAGGGATTATAACAAAAGATGATGTTATAATTGCAATTTCAAATAGTGGGGAATCGCAAGAATTATTAAACTTATTGCCTTTGTTGAAGCGTTTTGGTCTAACGCTTATTGCATTGACAAGTAATAAAAATTCAACATTGGGTAAAGCTTCAGATATATTTCTTGATATATCAGTGGAAAAAGAAGCGTGTCCATTAGGTAAAGCCCCTACGGCATCAACAACGGTTACTCTTGCGGTGGGTGATGCCTTGGCAATGTGTTTGTTGGAAAAACGTGGATTTACGGAGGAAGATTTCTTGATTTTCCATCCATCTGGGGCTTTAGGTAAAGGTTTTACTTATAAAGTAAGAGATTTAATGAAAACTGATAATTTACCTATTGCAAAGGAAAATAATTTGTTTGTTGATGTTATTGAAATTATTTCGCAATTTAAGTTGGGCATGGCTCTAATTGTAAATGAACAAGGCTTATTAACGGGAATATTAACAGATGGCGATATTAGACGAAATCTTATAAAGCACAAAGCGGATATTTCTGAATTAAAAGTATATGATGCAATGACAAAATCACCAAAAACGGTTAATGCGGATTCTTATGCGGCGGGTGCATTACATTTGATGGAAAAATATTCTATTACAGCATTACCAATTCTTGATGAAAAGGGTGCTCCAAGTGGAATTGTTCATATTCATGATTTATTAAAGGCAGGTGTTGTGTAATGGATAATCCGACGATAGAAAAAGCAAGAAAAATAAAAATGTTAGTTTTTGATGTTGACGGAGTTATGACAAATGGCGATGTTACTTATGATGAAAATGGTGTAGAGTACAAAACATTCAATGTAAAAGACGGACATGGATTGGTAAGAATGGCTCAATCAGGTTTCATTACAGCAATTATAACAGCAAGAAATAATGGTACTGTTGCACATCGAGCAAAAAATTTAAATATAACAGAGTTATACCAAGGTCAAAAGTATAAATTGCCGGCATTGGAAGAATTAAGATTAAAATATAATCTTGAATACGACAATATTTCATATATGGGTGATGATTTGCCCGATTTATGCATATTAGAAAAGGTCGGATTGAAATGTTGTCCTAACGATGCCGTTGATGAAGTAAAAGATGTTTGCAATTTTATATCATCAAAAAATGGCGGAAAGGGAGCTGTAAGAGAATTAACAGATTTTATTCTTGATGCTCAGGGTATAGAAAAAATACAAATAGTTTCAGAAGGAAAAAAATAGGAGAAAAAATATGTACGAAGTAAACGCACAGGTAGAATTTTCAGCAGCACACCATCTTTTAAAATATGAAGGTGGAAAATGCGAACAACAACACGGACATAATTGGACCGTAGAAGTTTTTGTTCGTGGTGATATTTTGGATGAAAGCAATATTTTAGTTGATTTTAAAGCTTTAAAAAGAGATTTAAGATTAATTTTAGCTGATTTAGATCATCAAGATTTGAATGAATTGCCTGATTTTAAAGGCGAAAGTCCAAGTAGTGAGTTTATTGCAAACTATATTTATTACAAAATGAAAGAAAAATATGTAGAATTGTATAAAGTATCTGTTTGGGAAACAAGAGAATCTTGTGCAACATATTATGAGGCAGAATAATGAGCACATTAGAGTTAATAATATTGGGAATAATTCAAGGCTTAAGTGAATTCTTACCAATTTCAAGTTCTGCACATCTAGTATTTACATCAAATATTTATCAAGTTTTGACAGGTGCATCTGCGAATTTGGAATCTACACAACAAGCTTTTGCCAGTATAATGCTTCATTTTGGAACTTTAATGGCAATATTTGTGTATTTTAGAAAAGAACTTTTAGAAATTATAAAAGCTTTTTGTGTGGCTGTATGTAAAAGAAATTTTGAAGATAAAAATGCAATGTTGGGTGTTTATATAATTGTTGGAACAATTTTTACACTTATAATTGCATATCCGTTAAAGGATTTGACCGAAAAATTATTGATATATCCGCAATTGGTTGCATTTTTGTTAATAATAACAGGTTTTGTACTATTCTTTAGTGAATTTAAGTCAAAACACATGTCTGAACATACAGAAAAATTGGATATTAAAAAAGCAATTATCATTGGAATAGCTCAAGGTTTGGCAGTATTTCCCGGTTTTTCTCGTTCGGGTTGGACAATTGCAGCCGGACTATTTTCAGGTTTAGACAGAACAACAAGTACTAAATATTCATTTTTATTAGTTATTCCAATAATTTTAGGAACATCTATTTTTTATCCGATTTTGGAATTGAACCCTTCTGAAATCATGTCCTATAATTTGGTTGGAATTCTTATTGGAACAGTTGTTGCGGCATTTGTTGGATATTTTTGTATAAAATATTTTCTAAAATTTGTTGCAAGATTTTCCATGAATTTCTTTGCAAATTACTGTATTGTTGTCGGTTTAATGGTAATTAGTTTCTTTACCGGCATTTCAGTTGGTTTGTCGTAAGATGTAAAAATAAAATTTAAATATTTAAAAAGGTCTATTATTGTGAATAATAGACCTTTTGTTAGTGTGTTATGTGGGTGGGTTGGGTAAATGTATCTAATTTGTGTGTGAAATGTTATTATTTTAAACTTTTTGGAATATAAAGATATATTCGTGTTGAAAAATTGAAAAACCGCCGGCAAGAGCTCTGTATCTCCATAAGTTAGCCGTTTTGCCTTTTGCTCTTTCATTTCCTTGAATATCTTTAACAATAATAGATTTCAATTTGAATCCTAAATTTTTCATTCTTTGCATGCATTCAAAGCCTAGGGGTTGAACTTCTGAATTTTTATAGCTATCACCGATAATTAGTGCGGCAAATCTGCCTTTTTCCAACAGTTCATATCCATTTTTAGCAACTTTTTCAAACAAATTATAGAATTGCTCTGTGGATTCACAATTTGATAAATCTTCTTTTTTATCAGAAAACTTGATAATATCATCATAAGGTGGATGTAAAATAAGCAATTGAGCTTTTTCTTCGCCCATAACATCTAATCTTGCTTGGATTTTGTCAAGAACCTCATCACTTGCAGAATCTCCGCAGATAATATTTACATCTGTAACTCTTTGTTTTTCTGTAAATTTTTCATTAACAGAATCAACTAAATCTTGTTTAAGTTCAACACCAATACATCTTCGGCCTTCATTAACAGCTTCAATGCCTGAAGTTCCAGAACCAAAGAACATATCAAGTACAATATCACCTTTTTTTGTGTATCTTTGATATAGTTGTTGTGCAATTTGAGGAATATAATTCCCATGATACTCATTTGAATGACCGCCTGTTCTTAAGCGTGTCGGAAACTGCCAAAAAGTATCAGTTTTTACATTAGGATAATCTTTCCAATTTTTTAAATTAATATCGTTGTATGCCGTCGTTTTAATCGGGTTTGTTTGAACAACGCTTAAATTGGCACGATTTTGTTGTGCTTGCTTTAAATTAGCTTTTGCCATTTTTTATTACTATCCTCTGTCCCTCTTTGTGTCTTTATAATATCGAATTTTTTATAAAATAAAATCAAATAAAAAGAGTATATTAAAAATTTTTCCTACATAAAATAGGGGATAAATGATTTAATCCAATGAACCTTTTGCCGCCAAAAGGTTTCCAAAAGCCACGACAAAAACTTCGTTAGTTAGTATATATCTATATGAAATAAAAACTTCTTGCAAGTAGTAATTTATGCTGAAAAATGCGAAATAAATTAACAAACTATGGAAAAATTTTTGTGTTTGCTTTATTATTAGAAAAGAAGTAAGTAGGAAAAGGTTTTATAATGAAAAAAATAGGTATTCCAAGAGGTTTGTTATTTTATAATTTCTATCCATTTATGCAAGGATTTTTTGATTTTATCGGTATAGAAGTTATATTGTCTGATAAAACTACGAAAAGAACGCTTTCAAGCGGTTCAGAGTTAGTTGTTACGGAAACTTGTTTGCCTGTAAAAATATTTGTAGGTCAGGTTTTGAATTTGATTGACAAAGGTGTTGAAAAGATTTTTATTCCATCTTTTCAATCAATCGCTCCCAAAATTTATAACTGTTCTAAAATCAGAGGACTTCCTGATTTAATCAGAAATGTTGTAAAAAAAGAATTTCAAATGATAGAGCCAACACTTGATAAATCTGCTAAAAATCAAGGTCTGTACGAATTTCTTTTAGAAACAGTTAAGCCATTTGGAATAATGGATATGGAATTAATAAAAAAGGCCTCAAAGGCAGGTTGGAGAATGTATAACAATTTTCAAGTTATGCTAAAATCAGGTATGGCATATGAAAAAGCTCTAACAAATGCGATAAAAGGTAAATTATTGATTGAAAAAGATACAAACGAATATCCTATATCAATTGCACTTGTTTCACATTGTTATAATATTTATGATGAAAGAGCATCTATGAAAGTTATCGACAAGTTAAACAAAATGGGTGTAAAAGTTCATACAGCTTTTCAATTGACTGATGAACAGTTGCAAGAAGGTGTTGCATCGTTAGGTCAAAATGTTTATTGGGCAAATGAAACAGAAATGACAGGATGTGCAGGATATTATTTAAAAGATAACAAAATTGACGGTCTAATTACAATCACAGCGTTTGGCTGTGGTCCAGATTCTTTGATGATTGAAAGAATTACAAGAAAATCAAAACAGTTTAATAAGCCGTTATTAAATTTAACAATAGATGAACATACAGGTGAAGCCGGATTCATCACTCGTCTTGAAGCTTTTGTCGATATGTTATATCGTAAAAAACGCTCTCAAGGTATTGTTGAAAACGGTTTTGCTCCAACATCAAATGTTATGGAATTCATTTAGTTAATTTATATATTTTAAGCAATAAAAAAGTCCCGATTAAAATATTAAAATCGGGACTTTTTATTATAAATTGAATTAATTATTTCCATTATTCTTATTTTTTCTGGTTAAACTAAACAGACTTAAACTGAACATTATTAACAAAAGTATTATCATATATACAATATAATGTCCAATAGAGCCTACAAGTGCTGTTGCAATTGCACCTCCTGCAATTGCAACTAGAGTAAGTATTGCAACTGTTTTATTTTGTGAAAAACCTGCTTTCAAGAGTTTGTGATGGATATGTTCTGCATCTGCAACGAATGGAGAAACTCCTTTTAGAATTCTTCTCAAACTGGAAAAAGTTATATCCATAATTGGAACTGCTAACACTACAAATGGCAGAAAAATCGCAAGAGTTGCAGTTTTCATAACTCCTGTTATAGAAAGTGATGCTAACAAGAAACCTGCAAATAGGGCTCCTGAATCTCCCATAAATATTTTTGCAGGGTTAAAATTGTAAGCTAAAAATGCAAGCATAGAACCTGCTAAAATGAATGCGATTAATGCACTGATTGAGTTTGCAGGAGTCATTGAAACAGCAACAAGTGCTAAGGTAATGGAGTTAACCGTAATTACGGAACCGGCAAGACCGTCAACTCCGTCAATAAAGTTTACTGCATTACAAATTCCGACAATCCACAACAAAGTTATTGGATAAGATAGCCATCCTAATTCAAGAACACCGCCAAACGGATTGATTATTGTATCAATTTTTACACCCAAAAGATAAACAATAGTAACTATTGCAATTTGTATAAAAAGTTTGAATTTAGCGTTTAAATTATAAACATCATCAATTAAACCAAGTAAAAACATTAGTGAGCCACCGAGTAATATCCCTGAAAGTAAGCTTCCATAAGGATAATAGCTTAATAGAACCAGTAACAAGAAAGTTAGCATTGTACTTGACCAAATAGCAACACCGCCTAATCTTGATACAGGTATTTTGTGAATTTTTCTTTCATTCGGAACATCAACCAATCCTTCTTTTTTAGAAAAACTGATAACAAGAGGTACAATAAAAACACCTAAAATCAGTGAAATTATAGCTCCGATAATATGTACTTGTGCTTGACCTAATGTAAGCATTTAAATATCTCCTTTAGTTATATAATGGGTGTTTTTGACATAATTTTAGTGAACGTTCTTTCAAATTTTCAAGTGCAACTTCATTGTCTGATGCGTATATTGCACCTGCAATAATTTTTGCAACTTCAGTCATATCGTCTTCTTTGAAGCCTCTGGTTGTAACCGCAGCAGCACCAAGTCTTATTCCGCTTGTAACAAACGGACTTTGAGGATCATTTGGTACAGTGTTTTTGTTTGCAGTAATTCCAACCAGTTCAAGAACATTTGCCATGTCTTTACCTGTTTTCCCTTGACGTCTTAAATCGAGTGTCATTAAATGATTTTCTGTCATTCCACCAACAATATCAAGACCTTCATCCATTAATCCTTGTGCCAAAGCTTTTGCATTTTTTACAATTTGTTCTGCATACTGTTTGAATGAAGGTTGTGAAGCTTCAAGAAGAGCAACAGCTTTACCTGCGATAATGTGTTCTAAAGGCCCGCCTTGAATTCCCGGAAAAACAGCCTTATCAATGCCTAAAGCGTGTTCTTCTTTACATAAGATTATACCACCTCTTGGACCACGTAAGGTTTTATGAGTTGTTGTTGTTACAAAATCAGCATAAGGTGCAGGGGATGGATGAACTCCTCCGGCAATAAGTCCGGCAATGTGAGCAATGTCAACCATTAATAATGCTCCAACCTTATCTGCGATTTCTCTAAATCTTTTGAAATCAATAATTTTTGAATAGTTACTTGCTCCTGCAATAATCATTTTTGGTTTATTTTCTATTGCAAGTTTTTCAACATTGTCGTAATCTATTAATCCATTTTCATCAACACCGTAACTTACGATATTAAAATATAATCCTGAAAAGTTTACCGGCGAACCGTGTGATAAATGTCCCCCATTTGACAAGTCCATGCCCAAAACTGTATCTCCGGGTTTTAGTGCATATAAAAATACTGCCATATTTGCTTGAGCACCACTGTGCGGTTGTACGTTTGCATGAGGCATGCCAAATAATTCGCATGCTCTTTTTTGTGCAAGTTCTTCAATTACATCTATATTGTCGCATCCGTTATAGAATCTTTTATGAGGTTTGCCTTCTGCATACTTATTTGTTAAAACTGTTCCGCATGCTTCCATAACTGCTTGTGATGTAAAGTTTTCACTTGCAATTAATTCAATAGTTTCTTGTTGACGCTTAAGTTCTTTTTCAATTAATTCTGCAACTTGAGAATCAACTTGTTTTATATTCTCTATGTTCATTGTTTCTCCTTTTTTCTATCCCGACTAAAATTATATAAAAAACACATAGTTTTATCAATATTTGTTTGTAACATAAAAGACGCTATTATATAGCGTCTTTTAATTATTTTATTGTTTTTTATCTGTTAATTAATAGGAATAATTAATTTTTGTCCAATAGAAAGTGCATTTGGATTGCTCATGTGGTTAAGTTCTTTTATTGCTTGTTCTCTATCTTTGCTATAAGAACCATAGAATCTGATAATTATGTTTTCTAAAGTATCTCCGTTTTGTACGGTATATGTTTCTTGACCGGTAGAATTTGTTGTGGCAACAGATTTATTCGGACCGGCAATATCGTCTTTATCCGCAGGTATAAATGTTATTTCAGTATTTTCTACTTTCGTATTTGCTGTTTTCTCTGCAATATCAGAGGTTGTATTGCTTATTGTATTAACTGAAAGATGAAGAACAATTGTTATAATTGTCATAACAATCAAGCCTGCAATAAAACCTGTAATAAGATAAACTGTTGGTGATTTATCTTGTTTTGTATGTTGTTTGAAGTTATTCCATAAAACATCAAGTTCTCGTTCTTTAATTTGTTGAGTTGGAATATTTTGTTGAGATGATAATGTTGTCGGATAATAGTCCTGACGTCTGTAACCTGCTAATGCTTCTAAAACTTGCATTTTTTCTTTTGACAAGTTTGCACGTCTTAATGTCGAACTTTTCATAACCTTCCTCTCTAATTCTGATTTCCCAACCTAGAATTTCTTTTCTTGTCTATATTAACATATTTTTTTAATAGGTACAAGTCCAAAAATTTAAATTAATACAAATGTATGAAATACAATTAAAACATTAAATCGAAAAAAACACTTGTTCGACATGTTTTTTGCATAGAGAAGGAGAGATTTTTAACATGCAGAATCAAACTATTGCATCAGATAATGAAAAAATTCTGGCTATCGAAGAATTAGAAAAAGCACAAATTGCACATCAAAAATATCTAATAAATCAGAAAATAGAAGATTGGAATGCCGCAATAGAAGGATATGTTAATGCGGCAAAGTATAATCCTGAACTGCCGGAAACCTATTATCGATTGGCTTTTTTGATGTGGGAAAAAGGTGAAATTGATGTTGATGCTGCTATTGAACAATGTAAAATGGCACTAGATTATTCTCCAAAATGTCCAAATGCATATATTTATAAAGGTTTTTTTGATAAATTAGCCGCAAATTATTTAGATGCGGAAGCAGAATTTAAAAAAGCTGTTGATTTAACAGGTTTTAAATCAGCACGTCCCCGATTAATGTTGTCTTTGTCAATTTTAAAACGAATGAGTAATGAAAAAGTTCATTTTAAAGATATTTTGAGCTTTTTATATTACTTTATTTCAGGAACAGTTATGCTATCTTATGACTTTCCGTCATTAAAGGTTTTGACTCATTCGTTTAAAGATGATTTTTCAATTTTTGTATGTAGGCATACAGGAATTTTATTGGAAACATTGAAATTTAATAATATGGCTTGCAATTTATATGAGCTTGCCGCAAAGAAAATTGGGCATAAAGAAATATTCTGTTCTAAAATGGGGGACATATATTTACATGCCAAAAAGCCTATGGAAGCTTATAAAGCATATAAAGAAGCATATAATGCGGATACAAAATCAAGAATTAATACAATGAAACTTGCTTCATTAACTCAGATATATTTCCCTGAAATGATAGATGAAACAATAGATTATTACAATTCTCTATTAGCTTTAGAACCGGAAAATAGCGGGTTTATATATTATGAACTCGGTCATTTATATTTAAAGAAAGAAGATAAAGTAAATTCAGTAAGTGCGTTTAGGCTTGCGTTAGAAAAAGACAAAACAAATCCGTTTTACCACAATTCATTAGCGTACGCATATTTAAAGGCTGATTTGTATGATGATGCAGTTTCGCACTATAATACGGCAATAAGTATCAATCCTGACAATGAGTGGACGGCTATTGTGTGCCATGCTCTAGGTTCTACTTATGCAGAGGTTTATGGTAATTTTTATCTTGCCATAGATAAATTTAAAGAAGGTATTGAACTGGATCCGAACAATGCAGATATATACATATCGCTTGGTGATGTTTTGATGATAGTTGATGATGTAGATGGTGCAATAAATGCCTACTGTGAAGCGATTAATGTGGCACCTGAAAATTATAGGGCTTATTCAAAAGCAGGATTAGCACTTTGGGAAAAAGACTTGATTGAAGAAGCTATGGTTTCTTTGCATAAATCAATTGACCTAAATCCAAATTTTGATATAGCTCAAAACAATTTAGGTGTAATATATTTAGACGGTTTAGGTTGTGCATCAGATGCGTTGCCGTTTTTTGAAAGAGCTATTGAGATAAATCCTTCATATACATTGGCATATTTTAATGCAGCAAGAGCAAATGAATTATTATCAAATAAAACTCAAGCTGCCGAGTACTATCAAATGGCACTTGATATGAATAAGTTAACACAAGATTTAGATGAAGAAGAAATTAATACCAGATTACACTCGCTATTTGAATTATAAAATTCAAGGGTAGCATAAATATTTTGTTACCCTTTTTCTTATTTTATACTCTTGAGAAAAGCTTATAAATATTGTATAATTAATAAAAAGGATTTGTTTTATGAATAAATTAAAAGCATTTACACTGGCGGAAATGTTGGTTGTTATGGGCATGATTGGTGTCATAGCTGCTTTGACCATACCAAATTTAAACGATGATGCCTTATCAACAGAATATGTTGCAAAATTTAAAAAGACAGAGGCTGCTGTTCAAAATGCGTTAGGCTTGGTAAAAATTAAGTATGGTGATGATGTATCCTCTTGGGGTGATTCTACCGCTGTGGCACAAAAAATATATAATAATCTAAATTGGTCTGAATCTTGCGGTTTGGCAGTAGATAATATGTGTTTTTCAAAATCTGATATTAGTGCAATATCAGGTAGTACAACTATGGATGGCATAGGAAAGAGTGAAACCGCATTTAAGATTGTTTTAAAAGACAATGTTTCTCTTGCTTTTGATGTTGAAACTGATGAAACAACAGGTGCATATAATGGGCTAAAAATATATGCAGATTTGGATGGTTCTAAAAAAGGTTATAATACAATGGGACAAGATATTTTTATTTTTAAAATAAATGATTCAGGCATGATATCATACGATGCAATAGATGCAAATACAGTAAGTACTTGCCGTTCAACTCCATCTGATGGTGATAAATGCTCTGCTTGGGTTCATAGAACAGGTAATAATGAATATATAAACTGCTCAACAGTAACGCTTGCTAATCCAACATGTGATTAAGAACCTGATTGAAACTTTTGCCAACAAAAGGTTCGTTTAATTAAAATTAATAATAGTTAGAACAGTTTCCCTGTACGGAGTGCGTTTCTGACAAAAAAATGTAAAGAATTGTTACAAACATAACACAAAATCCTAAAGTTTTAAATCAAGTGTGTCGATATAAAACTTGTAAGGGAAATGGAATAGAATAAAGGGAAATGTGTTATGGCTTTAAATGTATCTTATAATTTTCAACAACAACAAAATCCATACAGCGGTATTGATTCAAAAACATTGAAATCTACTGCAAAAGAAATTTTGGAAAAATCACAAGCAAAATCAGCAGAAGTTTTACCTAGAAGAGTTGATATTGATTTATATAACGGTGAAATAGATGCTTTAACTGCAAAAAATGTTGCAATGTCAAATTCAGGTTTACAAGTTACTTTGAATAACAACTTGGAAACTGCTATCAGATTTTTAAAAACAAAAGCTGCAGAAGCTAGAAAATCATCAACAATGGCAGATGTTATTTCTATCAATTCTGCAAAAAAAGATAAACAAGGTTCAAATCCTTTCAACAACGGTGAAATTGCTAAATCTCACAAAGAAGAAACTGATTCTCAAAAGAAAGAAGATTTTTTATTCATCACTGTTGCATAATGAATTTTTAAACAAAATTAAATTTCCTTATTTCCTTCCCTATACACTAATTTTTAACCACCAATGCGGTGGTTTTTTTTTTGCAAAAATTTACAAAAAATCTTTATTTCATGGGTTTAAATTTTTAAGAAAAGAGTTATAATGAAAGTAGAGAGGTCTTCTGTATGAAAAATGGTATAAAAATTGGCATTGGTGCAATTGCTTTAATAGTTTTTGCTGTTTTTGGCTGTAAAGGTTTTTTTGATCAAGCTCCACAGCCTAAAAACAATGCTAAAAAAAGTATGATACAGAAAGGTGAAGGTCGTTTTTATACAAGAGGCGGGTCAAAATTAAGCAAAAAATCTCAAAATACATATTCCAGAGTAATCTATATTGGTGAACCTGTAACGGGTTTGTTAGATTAGTTAAGATTTATATACATAATGCTTGATTTTTAAATTTGTTTCTATTATTATGATTGTAATAGTAGAATAAAAAGGGTTTATATAGTATGTCATTAGGAACATTAGAAATTGAAATTTTGAATTCAGTGTGGAAGTTACAAGAAACAGATAGTGATATGAATATTTCTGTTAAAGATGTAGTTGATGATATGTCTGCAAATGGCATTGAACGTGCTTATACTACTGTTAAAACCGTAATGGACAGATTAAATTCAAAAGATTTGTTAGTACGTTACAGAGCAGGTAAAAAATTCTTTTACAGAGCTGTAATGGACAAAGAAGAAATGACAATGGTTGCTATTAATGAACTATCAACTCAATTCTTTAATGGCGATACAGCAAAAATGATTCATTTCATTGAGTCTAAATGTTTAGCTTTAGTATAGCAAAATGTCAGAAACCGAATTTACAGATATAAAATCACAGAGGAAATATATTGGTGATTTGATTATAAATGTCTTGACGGATAGAATTATTGTAAGAGAAGCAATAAAACTTTTTCCTCAAGACGTCCGTGATGCATCTATTAAGTGTGCGTATCATGCACTTATTCATAGAGAAGCAGATGAGGATTTGCGTCGTAGAGATTTGATGTATCGTGATGAACAGGATAGTTATTTGGAACAACTTGCAAGAATTTTGCAAAACGGACAAGAATTACCAAAAAATATAATAAAAAATTATAATCACTATTACCGAGAAATTGAGATTAATCGTTCAGGTCTTTTTAAATCTGTTGTAAAACGTCTATGTAAGTTTTTAAATGTTTAATTTATAATGTTGTTATGGCGAAAGTTAAATCAAAATATGTATGTCAAGAATGCGGATATGAAACCGCAGGATATTTAGGCAAATGCCCAGAGTGTGGTTCTTGGGGTTCTTTTGTTGAAGAAATAGAAAGCAAGAGTAGTTCGTCAAAAAATAATGTTTCTGAATTTTTAAACAGAGAAAAGCCTGTATTAATATCTGAAATCTCAATAGATGAAAGTGTAAGAATAAGTACAAATATAGATGAATTTGACAGAGTTTTGGGCGGTGGTTTTGTTCAGGGCTCAATAGTTTTGTTGGCAGGTGATCCAGGAATAGGTAAATCAACTTTAATTTTGCAAACAAGTGGTGAACTTTGTAAGCAAAAAAAGAAGGTTTTGTATGTTTCTGCCGAAGAATCAGCAAGTCAGGTAAAACTAAGAGCACAAAGGTTAAATGTTAATACGAGTTCTTTGTATATTTATCCTCAAACAAATCTTGAACAAATACGCGAACAAATAAAAGAAATAAAACCTGAATTTTTGGTTGTTGACAGTATTCAATCTATATACACAGATTCAATTGCATCGTCTGCGGGCAGTGTAAGTCAGGTTAGAGAATGCTGTAATTATCTTATGCAGATTGCAAAAACTGAAAATATAACTGTTATTGTAATCGGGCATGTTACCAAAGAGGGCAATATTGCAGGTCCAAAATTGTTAGAACACATGGTTGATGCGGTTGTTCAATTTGAGGGTGATAAGTATAAGACTTATAGGCTTTTGAGGGCTGTAAAAAACCGTTTTGGTACAACATCAGAAATCGGAATGTTCGATATGCATTCAAATGGATTAATAGAAATTAAAAATCCTAGTGAAATATTTTTGAATACAAATCATAATGCAACGCCCGGAAGTGTTATTATTGTAACCAATGAGGGAACAAGACCATTATTGGTTGAAATTCAAGCTTTGGTAGGAACAACACCGTATCCAAGTCCAAGAAGAATTACTAATGGTGTTGACACTTCAAGAGTTTTACAAATTTTAGCAGTCTTAGAAAAACGAGTTGGATTAAATTTATCAAAACAAGATGTTTACGTAAATGTAATTGGTGGAATAGAGATATCAGAACCGGCAGCAGATTTAGGTATTGCTGTTGCGATTGCAACTTGTTTAAATGATGTTACCGTTGATATGAAAACCGCACTAATTGGAGAGATTGGTTTATCAGGAGAAATAAGACCTGTAAATAATTTAGAAAAAAGAATTAATGAGGCACAAAAACTTGGATTTGAGAGAGTAATTGTTCCGTCGTTAAATAATCTATCAGAAAAATTTGATATAGAAGTAATTGAAGTAGAGCGAATATTGGATGCAATTACCCGAGTAATTTCTTCAAATTCAAAAAAATAATTGTAAAAATATATTAAATTTTTAGTATAGAAGTATTAAAATAATAATTTGAGGGTTTTATATACTAAAAGAATAAGAAAGTAAGGAGTTTTATATGCCTGTTATAAATGAGAAATTTCAAATAAATACAAATGGTTTTACCGATATTATAGATATTACAAAGAATGTTCAAAACAGTGTTTATACACATACACTAAAAGATGCAGCAGTTATGTGTTACGTATCTGGAAGTACGGCATCATTAACAACAATCGAATTTGAGCCTGGATTGTTGGTTGATTTACCGGAAGCTTTGGATAGAATTGCTCCTGCAAATATAGAGTATCATCATGATGAAACTTGGCATGATGGAAACGGATATGCCCATGTTAGAGCTTCTATTATGGGAAATTCGCTTAATATTCCATTAATTGACGGTGCATTGCAGTTGGGTACTTGGCAGCAAATTGTGCTTATAGACTTTGATAACAAGGCCAGAACGAGAACCGTCTTTGTTCAAATTATTTATTAATTGGTCTTTGCATAATGAACAGAACTTCTTGCGGGATAGTGTTAACCATTGTTCCAAAGTCTGCTGTTGCAAACAAAAACTCAATGATTTCACCTTCATCAACATTCATTAGATTGAACGGGATACTTATATCAATTGTGTTATCAAATGCAACTTTTATTGCTTCGGAGTTTTTTAAATACCACAATCCGTCGTGTGCAGCTTTTGAATACTGAATAGGTTTTAGTAGTCCGTTTACAAAAGACAATTGCAATTCCGTACTGAATTTTTCTTGCATTAGATGAGAAATATTCATAGATGGATTTGTTAATCTTATCGGTGAAAGATTATGCTTTTTGTCTTTGTTTCTAAAGTACATATACATTTGATGAATGCCGGCAGTATTATTTTCACGAGCTTCTTTGTTTATAAATAGTCTTATGTATAAATATTCATTATCAAAACCAAATTTGAGTTTTTCAAAAATTCCAAAATCGTTAGAATCATCATCTTCGTATATTTCAATAGTTCCGGAATTTAGCCATTCATCGTCAATTTGGTTTTGACTATCCATGATTGGAGTTATAGTTTCAGTTTGAACACTTTGAGTTGAAGAAATAGTTGAAGGTATTAGTGGTGTTTCCAAACTGGATGGTACAGGCATGCCAAAGAATCTGTAAACATTTTTTAAATGTTCTCTAAATAAGTAATCAAAAACATGGTCTTGACCGGAATGGTTAGGTTCACCGTACCACCAGAACCAGTCGCTGCCTTCTGCAATGTAAATTTCTTTTTGTGCTTTTTCAATGTTTGGATGGTTAGGATTTTCTTCTACAAATTCTATAAAATCATCTCTAACGGATTTTAGAATATTCCAAGCCTTGTTCTTTGTTGGTTCTCCTATCCACAATTGAAAGTTTCGGTTAATCCAAGAGCCTGAATAAACTTTAGGTAAATTTTTTATATTTTTATCATTTTCTATGTAATCACTAATTAAAACAGTTTCAAGAGTTTCATCATCTTCTATTAGTTGATAAATATTTCTTAAAAAGTCAGAACCGTCATCAGAATAATTTTCCCAAGAATTTTCGCCATCAAGTGCAATTGTCAAAAGATGTGATTCATCAGGAGAGGCAAAAATTTTATTTTGAATAACTTTAATTCTGTCATACAAATCATTTGCTGCACTTTGAGGGTCTGAATTAGGATATTCAAAACTTATTAAATTAGGGATTAAAGAATCTCTAAATATTACGTTAATTTTTGAATTGGTTGTTTTATATTCATAAGTTTTAAGTAAATGATAAGGATCATTAAGGTATCCTTTAAAGTTTCTTACAAAATCAAAGTTTATGGAATTTGCTAAAATACCTTCATCGGTGATAGTCCACTCTATACCTAAATCAGAAAGCATATCCATAGTTTTTGCACTGACACAATGTTCAGGTGGCCAAATTCCTTTTGGTCTTTTTCCAAAAAGATTTTCCATTTTATCCAGTGCTAGTTTTGTTTGTTCTATGGCATCTTTAGACATTTTTAAATTTTGAGGAAGTTCTTCAGGATTTGGAATGTTTCTTTGTGCACATTTTATGTCCAGTAAGATTGGTAAAATAGGATGATAATATGGACTTGTTGTTAATTCTATTTTACCTGCTTCCATAAAATTTCTATAAGTTGGAATAATTTGTCGAATAATCTCTCTTTGGTATGCAATAATTTTTATTCGGTCATCTTGAGTATAGTTATTGCCTTTGTTAGAAAGTTCAAGCAATTCCGGATAAATCTCTCCAAAAACGGGATCGAACCATGCCATATTAAACCATGCCATAATATCAGAATATTCTTGATTAGAATATTCATTGATATCAGAAATTCCGTTTACAACTCTCTTTTCGTATAGTTTTTTATAGGATTCGTGATGAGATATCATGGATTGAAAATTAGCATCAAAGAAATTATTTAAAATAAATCTTTTATCATCATCAGAAAGAGTGTTTACATCACAGGTGCTTAGTCGGGAATGAAAATCTTGAGCACCATTTTGAGCGTAGTCTTGTAAAGATTCTAAAAGAATTGGTACAAGGTTAAAATTCAATTTCAAATTAGGAAACTCGTTCATCACCAAGACCATATCCAAATAGTCTTTTACCGCATGCATTCTAACCCATGGCATCAAAAAATCGCTATCAGAGTTTAATTTATAAACAGGCTGATGCATGTGCCAATAAAATGCTATCGAAAGTTTTTTCTGATTCCCTACCATCTTTTCTTCATTGTACTTAAAAAAATCAACATTGCAAGAAGTATATTTAAAGTTAAAATAAAATAAAGATTTTTACTGACAAATTATTTTGTTTGGGTTAAACTTACATTTATAAAAATGGAAGTTAATAAGGAGAATTACAATGAAAAAATTTATTATTTTTAGTTCAATTGTTTTGAGTTTGGTTTTATTTTCAGGATTTGTATGTGCACTTGGCGATAGTGTAATGGATTTACGCATAAGCGGTACAAAAGAAATTTCCCCAAATGCATTTCAATTAACATATTCAGTTGAAACATCAAATGTAGATGCACAAAAAGCTATAAAAGAAAATAAAGAAATATCAGATGATTTATATAAATCTTTAAATTCAATGATAAATAAAAATAGAGGCGATTACGTTAAGACAAGCAATTATAGTGTAAATCCTCAATATGACTACAAAAACGGTAAAAATACAATTAAAGGTTACAAGGTTTATAACACTGTAAAAATATATGTAAAAGATATTACATCTGTTTCAAAATTTGTTGATTTATCTTCAACAAAGGGTGTTACTCGAGTAAATAATCTATCGTTCCAAGCAACAGATTATGATGACAAATGTAACGAATTAATGGCAGAACTTGCAGGAAAAGCTAAAAGACGTGCAAATGCAACTTTAAATCCTTTGAATATGCAAGTTTTAACTGTTAAAAGTATTTCAACAAGCTGTTCTCAATCTAGCTCTTATTCAACAGTAAATTATGCTAAATCTGCAAGAGCTTTAGGTGTATCTGCAGAAGATAAAGAAACATCAACAACACCGATAGAAACCGGTAAAATGATTTTGAACGGTTCTTTGAATACAACTTTTTATATTGGTGCAAAAAAATAATTTAATTTTTAACAAATAAAAACAGGGTATAGATTTTTTCTATACCCTATTTTTTGAATCATTCATTATATTATAAATGTTTTTCTATGTTGTTAATAATAGTAGATTTAGGCATTAAACCAACCATTCTTTCAACAGCTTGACCGTCTTTGAATACTAAAAGACTTGGTAATCCGCTGATAGAATTAGCTTTAACAACTTCTTTGCATTCGTCTGCATTAACTTTAACAACTTTTAAATTGTCCGGATATGTTTGAGCAATTTCATCCAAAACAGGACTTAATTTTCTGCAAGGACCGCACCATGTTGCCCAAAAATCAACAAGAACCAGTGTTGAAGATTTTAAAACTTCATTTTCGAATGATGAATCATTTACTTCTATTGCATTAGACATTTTTATTTCTCCTTTTCCCTTTTATTTATTCTAGCATATAAAAATTTTTTGTGCTATTATCTTAATATAGAATATTATAGAATTATGGAAAAAGATTTTTAGAGAAATATAATGCCAAGAAAAAAAGTAATAGAAATTGTTTTAGATACCGAAACTACCGGTTTAGACTATACAAAAGAAAAAATGGTTGAATTTGCCGGAGTAAGACTTGAAAACGGTAAAGTAAAAGATGAATTTCAAACATTAATTAATCCCCAACAACATATAAGAAAATCATCCATAGCAATTCATGGAATTACACAAGAAATGGTAGAAGATGCTCCGACAGAAGCGGAAGCAATGCCCAAGATATTAGAATTTATTGGTGATTATCCTATTGTTGCACACAACTGTATTTTTGATTATTCATACTTAAATGAAGCGAGTTTAAGAACAACTGGTAAACCAATAGAAAATGAACGTATAGATACTCAGTATATGTTCAAAGAAGTTTATCCGGAAATGGATTCTCATGGGCTTGAGGCTCTAACCAAAAAGTTTAATGTAGAACTTGTAAATCATCATAGAGCAATGGCAGATGCAATGAGTTTGGCTCTTGCTTATCCAAAACTAAAAAAATTATATTTGCAAAAATATGATTGGGAATCAAAACAACTTGAAAATATTGAATATTTATTTGAACGATTTATAAGAATTCAACAAAGCATAAACACAATGCAATCAGAGCTTCAGGATTTGAAATCAGTATTTAAGTTATATTTTGAACTTGGCGGAAAACCTGTTACTGCTCAAAATGGAGATATGCTTGTTTATCAATCAAAACAATCATTCCATTATGATTTTGAAGATGTAAAAGAACTTTTGGAAGAAGTTGGTGCTTTGAATAAGGCTGTAAAATTAAATTGTGGCTTTGTTGACAGGCTTTGCAACGGAATGAGTCTTGATGAATGCAAACGTGAAGCCATAAAAGCGATGCGAAAAGAAATTTCTGAAAACAGAAATGTTCAAATAATTAAAGCAGGAAAATAATTATGAGTAATTTTATTGTAGATTTCTTCAAAGAACCTCCGATAAAAGAAGAAATCAAAGATAAAAATACAATTGATAAAATGTATAAATACTGGCAATTTAGGATTTTTTATACTACCTATATTGCATATATTTTGGTTCATTTGTGTAGAAAAAATTTATCAATTGCTCTGCCGTTTATGGCGAGTGATTTACATTTTACGAATACTCAATTAGGAATATTAGGTTCAACTCTATATATTACATACGGAATAGGTAAATTTGTTAATGGAATTATTGCTGACAGAAGTAATATAAGAACCTTTTTGCCGACGGCTTTTGTTTTAACTGCAATTGCAAATTTATGTTTTGTATATAGCACTGTATTTATAACTCCCGGTAAGGTTACATTTTTTGGATTGCCGTCAGCATCTATTTTGCTTTGGATTATGGCATTTTTCTGGGGTGCGAATGGTTGGTTTCAGTCAATGGTGTTTCCGCCTATTTCAAAAAGTTTATCCTATTGGATTCCTCGCTCACAAAGAGCAACAAAGTGGTCTATTTGGACGACTTGTCAAAAATGTGGTATTATAGTATCAATACTATTTTCAGGATTTTTAGCAAAATACTTCGGGTGGAGGAGTGTTTTTGTAATTCCGGCAATTATTTCAATATTATTTTCAGTATGGCTGTATGACAGGTTAAGAGATAAACCGCAAACAATGGGTTTACCTGATGTTGATGTTTATAATAATGAAAACCTAGAAAATGAAGTTGTTGCGGCAGAAGATAAAATGAGTTACATAGAAATATTTAAGAAACAAATCCTTTTTAATAAAATCATTTGGTTAATTTCAATCGGATATGCATTTGTTTATGTTGTCAGATTTGGTGCTGAAGATTGGTTTGTTAAATATTTAATGGAATATAAACTAAATTCAATAGAAGCAGCTACATCAAAATTGAGTATGTTAGCAATATTTGGTTCTTTAGGGGCAATTGCTGCAGGTTGGTGTGCAGACAAATTTTTCCAAAATGATAAAATTAAAATAAATCTGATTTTATTTTCAGGATTAGCTATTTCTTTAATATTGTTTCATATGAATACAATAAGTATTTTAGACTATGTTTTTGCAGCGTCAATCGGATTTTTTATTGCAGGTCCGCAATTCTTGTTGGGTGGTATTTGTGCACTCGAAGCAAGTTCAAAAAAAGTTGTATCAGCGACATTAGGCTTTTGTGATTTGTTTGGATATGCAGGTGCAATTTTATCGGCAGTCGGAACAGGCATAATGATTGATACTTTCGGTTGGAAGGGTGCAATTTATTTCTGGTTGATTGCTATATCAATAAGTATGTTTACGTGTTTGTTAATTATGATGTATCAACGTAAGCACAAAAATATTTTTGATTGTAAATAGAGGATAAGAATAATATGAAAAAACTCATTGTAATTTCAGGTTCATCAGGTGTTGGAAAAGGTACAATAATTAAATCTTTTTTGGAAAAACACAAAGATTTTAAATTATCAGTTTCCTGTACAACTCGACAAAAACGTGAAGGCGAAGTTCATGGAATTAATTATTATTATTTAACAAAAGAACAATTTATGGATGCTGTTCAAAAAGACGAGTTTCTTGAATGGGCTGAATTCTCAGGTAATTATTATGGAACGAATAAAAATTTTGTTCAAAAGAGTTTGGATAATAATGAGAATATAATTTTGGAAATTGACACTCAAGGTGCAATGCAAGTGAGAGAAAAAATTAAAAATTCTGTTTTGATTTTTATCTTACCTCCGTCAATGGAAGAATTAGAAAGACGTTTAAGAGGTAGGGGTACAGAAACGGAAGAAGCCATCCAAAAAAGATTGAATACAGTTCAATCAGAAATGGAGAAAGTTAAAATATTTGATTATACAGTTACAAATGATACTGTGGATAACGCTGTAAAAAAAATAGAAGAAATAATAGAACATGAACAAGTATAAATTGACAACAATATTAGAGAAATTTGCTCCTCTGGATACTCAAGAAAAGTGGGATTGTTCCGGTTGGCAGGTTGAGCTTGGCGATGTTGAAATAAAAAAGGTCATGATTGCACTAACTGTAACCGAGGATGTTTATAATCAATCAATAGAGAATAATTGCGATATGATAATTGCACATCATCCTTTATTTGAAGTTCCTATAAAGTTTTCAAATATTAATATATATTCGGCGCATACGAATATGGATAAAGCTTTTGGCGGAACAACAGATACTTTTATAAGAGAACTGGGTTTTGATGTTAATCAATCAACAGAGTTTTTGAGAATTTGTGAAAAGGAAATTTCTGTTGATGATTTGTCAAAGAAAATAAAAAAAGTTTCTCCAAATGCAAGATTAATAAATAATAGCAATAAAATTAATGTTTCAAAAATTGGATTTTGTGCAGGTTCAGGCATGGATTTGTACAATGAAGCAATAGCATTAGGTTGTGATTGTTTTGTTACAGGAGATATAAAATATCATAATGCAGTAGAATCAAGTATTGTTATGTTTGATGTAGGCCATTTTGATAGTGAAATATTGATAAAAAAAGTTTTTCAAGGTTTAATAGAAGATAATATAGAGGTATGTATAGCAAATGAAGAATCTCCATTTAAAAATATTTAGTTTAATGATTTTTATATTAATGACGGTTGGTGCAGTTTTTGCATATCAAACTTTAGCATTTGATTTTCCAAATGGTGCCGGAAATTGGATTGTTGCATATCATAGAAAATTTAACAATGAAACAATTGTTCAGTATGTTCCATCCGGACAAACCCATGAGGCTTGGAGTGAAACATTTATTATTCACTCATACAGAAATTCAAGATTTACAAGTGCTTACGGACTATTAAGAAGTTTAACCGCAAGATTGGAAGGTATGAATTCATATTCAAAATATCAATTTGAACGTAGGAATCCTGATGATTCAATTGCAACACGCTGTGTTGTTGGGAATGAAAGAATGCAAACGCAGTGCGATATTTATAGATCGATGGAATCTTTTAACGGATATATAACAGTTCAGTATATCAATAGAAGCATAGAAAGTTTTAATAATAATTATCTAAAATGGCTAGAAGCAATGCGAAAGGCAAGACCATATCAAGCAGTATTAAGAAATGACAGATATTTGAGTAAAGATAATTTCGAATTATAAAAATATTTAATATGAAAAAAAGTCTTCAAACATATACAAAAGAACTTATTCAACTTGCACTGCCAATAATAATGGGACATATTGGATTTACGTTTATTATGGCAGGGGATGTGTTTGTTGCAGGAAAGTATTCAACGGATGTGCTTGCTGCGGTGAGTCTTTCAGGTGCTGTTACATCACTGGTATTTATGTTTGGCATAGGTTTAATAGTAAGTGTTTCACCTGTTTTGTCAAATCGTTTAGGAGCAAGAAAATCTACCAAAAAATATTTTTATCCTACGATATTATTTTCACAGGTTGTCGCATTAATTACAATGTTTGCAATATGGGGAACAATTCCGATAATGGAGCGAATTGGATTTAATCCGAATATAATTCCTGACATAAGAATTTATACATTTATATTTGCTTTTTCTGCGTTTGGCGGATACTTGCATGCTGCGTTAAAAGAGTTTTTGCAGGCATATGAAATTGTATTTTTTCCAAATTTTATAGCAATTATTGGAATATTTTTAAATATAATTATAAATTGGGTATTAACCTTCGGTTTTGGTCCGATACCACCATTAGGAGTTGTTGGGCTTGCAATAGCAAGTGTTTTGATTAGAACAATAATGGGGCTTGGTTTGTTCTTTTATTGTTTATATTATTTCAAGTTAAAATATCAGAAAGTTCACAGTCGATATTATTCGGTATTAATAAAAGTTGGCTTGCCAATTTCAGTTGCTGTTTGTTTGGAATTTTTGGCATTTAATTCAATGGCAATTCTGATGGGACGAGTGAACAGTAATTACGCAGCAGCACAAAATATTATAAATGTAATAAGTTCTGCATCATTTATGATACCTTTATCTATTTCAAATGCTATTGCAGTAAAGGTTGGATTTGCAAATGGTGCCGGAAATTTAGAAGATGTTAAAAAGTATGGCTTTGTTGGGGTAGGTTTATCTGTAGGATTTATGGCAATTTGCGGGGTTCTTTATGCACTATTCCCACAATTTTTTGCAGGAATATTCACGAACGATAGCAACTTAATAGGTATAATAGTTCCAATAATGTATATTGTGGCTGCATTTCAGTGCTTTGACGGATTACAAGCATCTTGTGGTGGTATATTAAAAGGATTGAAAAAAACTTTTATGGTTTCTGTTGCAAACTTTATCGGATATATTTTGATTGGGATTTCATTAGGTTCTTTTTTAGCGTTTAAAATGCATTTAGATTTGTTTGGTTTTTGGATTGGCATAGCACTTTCTTCTGCTTGTGTTGGGTTAGTTTTGATAATAGAAATTTTTAGAACATATAAAAAATTAAAACAAGGAACTAACCTAAACTAGATTAGTTCCTTGCAACAATTTCAATTAGTATTGAAATTATTTGTTAGTACAACCAAAAGCAATTGTGATTTGTTGTTTTGGATTTACTGCTGATATTCTTGAACCGTTTGGATCAACAAGGTATGCAATTTCATCGCCTGAAGTTTGGAATAAGCCCATTGTGCCTGATACTGCAGTTCTTGTTGTATCAATAGGAGCTTTTACGGTTTCAACGATAGTATCACCAAAGCTTCTTCCTGCGGCTTTAAATTGAGCTTGAGAAGTTTCGCTTAAAGTAGTACCTACACCGTTAGAAACATTTTCTACTGCATTACCTAAGCTAGAGATAATACCACCTGTTGCTCTTGCAGTGTTACCAACAAGTGCACCTGCCCATGTGAATGGGAATGCCAATGTTCTTGCAACAAGATGTGGATTTTTCTTAGTATTTAATTGTGCTGTTAAAATTTGTTTAGGTAATTCAGCTTTGCAATCGCCGTTTTGAATTTCAGTAAATGCTAATTTTAACGCACCTTTTTCACATCCTGAAGGACGAATAACTTCGATAACTTTACCATTTACACGAGAACCGCATGGGTATAATTGACCGTTAATAGTAACATCTTCAAGAGTGGTTGCTGCAAAACGTTGACCTACGTGTGCTGATTTTGCGTTTACCTCATCTAAGAATTCAAGTTTAAGAGTTGGAATTTTAACAATTTCTTGATTTTCTAAGTAAGCTTGTTTAGATTTATCAACAGGGCAGCATTCATTTGCAGTTTTAGGATTTTTGTCATAACCGCCTGCTACACGGATGTTTTGTAACATTGAAGCAATGTCAGCTCTTGATGCTGCTTTATTTGGCATAATCATATCAGGATTTTTTAAATCTGATAATGCACCGTTATCTAAAGCTGTTGCGATAGGTATTTGCGACCAGCTTGGAACTCTGCCGCCATCTTTGTATTTTGATAAAATTTCTTTAGCTTTACATTCATCCATTTTGCAACTGTTTAAACCTTTTGCCATAGCAGTAAGAGCTTCTGCTCTTGTTACATGATTTTGAGGCATGAATCTGCCATTTGGATAACCTTTCATTAATTTTTCATCTACGGCTTTTGCAATTAATGGATTTGCCCAGTTAGACATAGGTACATCTGAAAAAATAGATTTTGCTTCCAAACCGCAATTATCCATGTTGAAACCTTTAACTAACATTGTTGCAAATTCTGCACGTGAAACGTTTCTGTCAGGTTTAAACATTTTATCAGGATAACCTACTACAACATCATTCATTGCCAATTTATCAATGTCGCATGATGCCCAGTATCTATCAGGAACATCAGGGAAGTAGTTTAATATATTAGCTGCTGCACCTGTCATTCCTCTTAAATTTGAATTCATATCAAATGGTTCATAACTTTTTCTTAGTGCATCTAAAGAATTTTCTGTATGAATATCAATTGATACTCCGTCATTAGAATAACTTTCTTGATTTAAATTTGAACCGCTAATAGTGTCCATATTTGAATTTAGATATGGTAATTGTGAAGCAGCACCGGTCATACATTCATTAGATTGAATAGTAACACCTGAAATTTTGTTGTCTAATTGATTTTCTCTTGATGTAATTGAGTTTGAATGATCCCCTACATAAGTGTTTGTTCCGTAAATGTTGTTTGGATATGCATAAATTTGTTTCATATCCTTTCTGTCTGTTGTTTGAGCTGAAGCACAGTTTGCACAAGCTGGTTGTGGAATTTTATCACAACGTTCTTCTTCTTTTTGACATTTACATTTTGATTTTTGTTTGTGGCATTTATTACATTTTGGTGTAACTTTTTCGCAAGGTGCAATTACATTATCTTGTGATACATCGTTACAAGGACAAGATGCTAATGCATTTGATAATGCACCTGCACTTATTCCAACAGCAATCATTGCCGCTACTGTTAACTTTTTAAATTTCATGTTGTTTAACCTCCTTATTTTCCTTTTTGGTTATTAACTTTTTTCAACATTCGTTGTTTTTTTATGATTATGTATTTTAATTTGTTTAATAACATTGTCGAAATTGGTTATACAACTTGGCTATTTGTAAATGTCATTGTGTATAATCTTTGCTTTTTATTGATGTTTGCTTTAAAATAGACCTATGGCAAGAATTCAACAACTATCAAAAAATTTGATTAATCAAATAGCTGCGGGCGAGGTTATAGAAAGACCTGTTTCTGTTGTTAAAGAATTGGTTGAAAATGCAATAGATGCCGGTTCTACAAAAATTAGTATAGAATTGTCAAACGAATGCAGGGATATTCGTGTTGCTGATAATGGTTCGGGAATTCATCCGGATGATATAATGCTTGCTTTTTCAAAACATGCAACAAGTAAAATTAAATCGGTAGAAGATTTATATTCTATTGAAACTTTAGGGTTCAGAGGAGAAGCTTTATCAAGTATTATTTCTATTGCAAAAGTTACTTGCACAACCAGAACTAAAGATTATGATTACGGTATAAAAGTAGAATGTCAAAATTCAGAAGTTGAACAAACTCAAATCGGATGTGCAGTTGGAACGATTATGACTGTTAAGGATTTGTTTTATAATATTCCGGCAAGACTTAAATTCTTAAAAAATCCTAAAACTGAATTTGCATATATTCAAGAGTTAATACAAGCCATTTCTTTGGTGAATTCAAATATAGCATTTGAACTTAAAAATGATGAAAAAACAATATTAAAGACAAACGGTTTAGGAAATTTACAAAATACAATCAAAGATGTTTTTACAAAAGATGTTGTTACACATTTAAAAGAAGTATATAAAACTGATGCAATTTCCGGTTTAAAAATTTCAGGATTTGTTTCAACTCCTGATTATACTCGTTCAAGTAAAAAATATAATATATATATTAATTCAAGAACAGTAAAATGTCCAATTTTTCAAAAAGCGATAGATACAGCATATAAAAACTTAACGGCAAAAGGTAAATATCCGTTTATTGTTTTAAATCTTGAATTGCCGCCGACAGATGTTGATGTAAATGTTCATCCTACAAAAAAAGAAGTAAGATACAAAAATACAAATCAAGTATTTAGTTTTATATATTCAGGGATAGATATGGCTCTTTCAAATTATACTGAACGTCCTGTAAATGAAACAATAAGTGTAATTGATTTTCAATCTTTTAACAAGCAAAAAACGGAAGAAAGTAATTCTGAGGATGTTTATGTAAGTGATTTGAAACCTGTAAAACCGATTCAAGATATTTTTATCAGACCTGTTCGAGAAAATATTAATTTTAATAGCAAAAAAGAGGATTCTTTTAATAGTGATAATTTTGTAGAAACGTCAGTTAAACAACAATCTTTTATACAGAATCGTGGTGATTTGGAGCAGGAAAATTCTGACAAAATAATTGGGCAATACAAAAAAACATACATATTAATTGAAACAGAAAAAGGTTTAGAAATTGTAGATCAGCATATTGCAGACGAGCGATATATATATGAAAAATTAAAAACACAAAAAGAAATCGCATCTCAAGTTCTGTTTTTATCTGATGTAATTGAGGTTTCACCGTCAGAGGCTCAATTAATCAAAGAAAATAAGGATAAATTCGAGCATTTTGGTTTTGAGATAGAAGTTTTAAATGACAAAGAGGTTACATTTAAAAAAGTTCCGCAACTATTGTCAAAAGTCAATACAAAAGAAATTTTATCTGATATTTTAGAAAATTTAGATGGTGATATTGCAGGATTGGAAGAACATATTTTAATAACAACTTCCTGTAAGGCAGCAGTTAAAGCAAATCAGGAACTATCTTTGTTTCAAATGGAAGAATTAATAAAAAAATGGAGAAAATGTGAAAAACCATATACTTGTCCGCATGGTCGTCCTATTTCAAAGTTAATTGAACACAGAACTCTTGCGGGATTTTTTGAGCGAAATAAATAAAAAATGGAGAATAATTAATTATGAATAATTTATTTTATTTAGGTGAAACGTATATAGGATACAAAAAATATAGAATTCTAAAAATATTTGGAATAAAAATAAAAATGGGGATAAAACCAAAAATTATAGATGGACCAAATAATAAAGTTTGTGTAAAAACAGAAAAAGGACTTAAAGTTTTAAGTGAAAGAGAAGTTAAGAACTTAAATATAACTATTCGTGTTTCAGGTTCTGACAATGAAGTAGTGTTAGATGAAAGTGTTATCAAAAACGGAAAGAATTTTAATATCGATGTAAGTGGTATTGCAAATAAGGTAAAAATAGGTTCAATTGCATCTATTTCAGGCAATATTGAAGTTTCAGGAAACAGACATGTTGTTGATTTAGGAAATTCAAATTCGTTATACAATTGGATATACATTGTTTGTGGTTGTACAAATGCAGGAAATGAAAATTGTACTTTAAAAATAGGTGAAAATTGTGCTTGTGGCGGTTTATCAATATTTTTATTTCAAAGTAATACCTCAATTGAAATTGGTAAGGAATGTATGTTTGCTGCCGAAATTATTATGCAAAGTAACGACGGACATAAGATTTTTGATAAAGCAACAGGTGAACTGTTAAACCAAAAACCATATAAAATTGAAATAGGTGATCATGTTTGGGTTGGACGCAGAGCTACAATATTAAAGGGTGCAAAAGTTCCTTCAAATTCAATAGTTGGTTACAATGCAGTTGTAACAGGAAAATTTGATGAAGAAAATGTTGTTCTTGCCGGTATCCCTGCAAAAGTTATCAAACACGGTATTGACTGGGATATAGATAATGCTTTTTAATAAAAAGTAAGGGCATTTTTTAGAAAAAGTTCCACAAAAAATTTAATTTTAATAATATAAACCTTTTGTCGCCAAAAGATTTCCAAAACCTTCACCATGTCATTCTGAACTTGTTTCAGAATCTGTCCAATAATCAAAGATTATTTTCAACATAGTCAAAACAGCCTTTCAGGCGGAGGAACTTTTTCTAAAAAAGTTCCCCTGCACGGAGTGCGTTTCTGACAAAGAAAAAATAAAATTTTACAAATGGTTTGCAAATATTTTTAATAAAAAATAAAAAACAGTTTGCAAACAGAGGAATCTGGGTATATAATGATTATGTACAAGTAAAATAAGGAGAAGTGCACATGAACAAAGGAATACAGCTAGGGGTGGGGGTAAAACTCATTAATAACAACAGTCTTAGTTTGATAAGCTCCTTTTTTAACAGATATACAAAGAAAATATTAGCATTTACTCTTGCAGAGACACTAATTGTAATGGGTGTTATAGGTGTTGTTGCAGCATTAACAATACCAAATTTGAATAGTTCCACGAATAATATGGAAAAAGTTGCGAAAGTAAAGAAAATATACGCAGAGTTAAACGAAGCACACAATAGAGCAACAGCAGTATATGGACCATTAGAAACTTGGTTTGTAAATGACATATGTAATGACAATTGTAAAAACACAAGAGAACGATATTACAACCGCCTAACAGAGTTTATGAAGTTACAAAAAGATTGTGGAACAACAAGCACCGGTTGCATGCCTACAAGTACTAAATATTTATATGGTGGCAATGTTGGTAACTATGATAGTACGTCATATCCACGAGCAATATTATCCGGAGGTTGGTCGCTTAGTGTATCTATGATGTATAAAGAATATTCTGGTAGTACTTTTGATGGTTATAAATTTAATAAGAGTGCAGGTGAAATATATGTAGATATAGACGGACCAAATAAGGGAAAGAATATTTTTGGTGTAGATATTTTTGCATTTGTCGTAACAAGTGATGGCATATACCCTTATGGTGGTGGCAGTTGTTGGACTGATTCTATTATAAAAAGTTTTTGTTTTTATTTTGGTGATGGCTGTACAGCGTGGATAATAAACACAGGTAACATGGAATATTTGAATACAGTAACTGCGACAACAACAAGTGATGGTGGTGTATGCAAAAACGATTCAACAAAAGTATTATCAGTAGAGAACGAGGTATTTAGTTGCAAGTAGCTATAAAAATAAATAAAAATATTTCAGAACCACACTTATTATCTAACGTGTGGTTCTTTTTGTATTAGCCTTTTAACCATATAATATCGTTAAAAATAACGACAACCATAAGTATAATTAATAGTGAGAAGAAGAAAGTTCCGATTTTTTCAACAGTTTCTTCTTTTAGTCTTTTGCCGGTAATTTTTTCTATTATTAAGAACATAACGTGTCCACCGTCAAGTGCCGGAATTGGCAAAAAGTTTACAATAGCCAAATCCATAGAGATAATAGCTGTTAAAAGTAAGCCATAAAACATTCCGCTGTTACTGATAATATCTCCGCCAACTTTAGTTATAGCAACAATTCCGTGCAAATCTTTAAGCGGAACTCTGCCTGTAAATATTTGTCCAAGCCCGTAAACCATGTTATAAGTGTTTTCCCATAAATATATTGTACTGTATTTTATGTTATCCCAAAAAGATTTTGTTTTTATAAGTGAATTCTTTTGAGCAAGTTCAATTCCCAATTTACCTTCTTTATCTGTGTACATAGGTTTTAAGTCAATAATTTTGTTATCTCTTTTTACTTGAAAATATAAAGGATGCCTTGTATCAGCCATTGCTTTTGAGATGTCGGATAATGAATATTGTTCATTACCTGTATAGTATTTTTGATTTCCGTTATCAAGTTCATCTCTCAGTGCAAGTAAGTTTTTATCTAGTGGAATATCTTTTATTTCATATCTTATTATGCCTTTTTCCACTTCTTTTTGCATAGTGATAGGAAATTCATCTTTTCTTTGAGGAAGTTTAATTGTAACACCTTTTGGAATAATTTCATCTTCCGTAAATGCTAAATTTGCTTCTTTTAATAGTGCTAAATTTTCATCAGCAATTGATTTATTGTAATATCCGTCAGCAGGTTTGCTGTGCGTAATTATTGATACAATGGAAGATGTATTAGTTATAGGAGTGTCATTGATAGATATTATTTGGTCATTTTTTTGAATACCTGATTGCCATATAGATGCTGATTTTTCAGCTTTTATTCCGTTTACATAAATATCATATTTTCCTGAAGGTAAATATCCCCAATAGAAAGATGCAAAAAGTACAATTAAGTATGCACAAATCACATTGGAGATTACACCTGCTGAAACAACAACAGCTCTTTGATAGATAGGTTTGTTCATAAATCTTTCTTCTGAATCAATAGGTAGGTCGCAATCTTTTTCGTCATCGGGAAAAGCAACGTATCCGCCAAGCAAAAAAGCATGAACCAAAACAGTTACTCCGTTTATTTTTTTCTCAAAAAGAGTTGGTCCGATTGGCAGACCAAAACCGAATTTTTCAACCTTAATTCCGAAAGCTCTTGCAGCCAAAAAGTGTCCTGCTTCATGAACTAGTATTAATAAACTTAAAAGTAATAACATTATTAAAATTGACATAATATCTCCTTTATTTCTATAATATTTTATCATGAAAAATTTTTTGCTGAATTTGCTCGATTGGATATATAAGAAAAAATGTTACTTTTGCGGAAAATCAAAAGAATCTTTAAAAATGTGTTCATCGTGTTATGAAAAAATGATGTTTAATAACATTGAAACAGATAGAGAAATTTTGGGTGTGAAAGTATATTCTTGCGGAAGTTATGAAACAATTTTGCAAAAATTAATAAGAGGGTTGAAGTATCATAATCAAAGAGAATTAGCTTATTATCAGGCAAAATTCATGTGGGAATACTGGCAAAAACTAGGAATTTCGGGAAATTTTGTAATAATCCCGGTTCCTTTGCATGAAAAAAGACAAAAAAAGAGAAAATATAATCACATGGAGCTTGTTGCACAAGAGTTTGCGAAATTGTCTAATTATCCGATAGAAACAGGTTTGATAAAAAGGATTAAAAATACAAAGCCTCAATACAATTTAAAACGTATTCAACGATTAGAGAATTTAAAAGATGCGTTTGAAATAGATGAATCAAAGAAAACGGATAAAACTATTTTGTTAATTGATGATATTTGCACAACAGGTTCAACTTTTGAGTCAATAATTATGCAATTGCACAAATCTCAAATTTATAATATAACATGTTTAGCGACAGCAAGCGTAAGGTTTTAGTTATGATTATTGCAGAATTTGCAAAATTTTTACAACACCATGACATGGAGATTATCAAAAATAAATCTACATGCAGCCTGCTTTGTGCATGGATTATTGCGATATTAGAAAAACGACCAAAAACAAATGTTGAAAAGATTATTCATGCAGAGATTGCGTGTGCAAAAAATAAACAAGGTGAATTCTTACTGGTTGCACGTTCAAAAAGCGGTCAAAAATTGACAAATGCCTTATATAATTTTGCACTAAGTTACGAACAGCATTTGATGCGAAAATGGTTAAGTGACAAAAAGCCAAAAGATTTTACATAAAAAGTCTTATTAAAATTTGTAAATTCATGCTTGCGTAAAAAATATGTTTTTAATAGAATGGTATTATAAACCGCAGACAGTTAGTGTCGAAAGACTTAATTCCAAAAGTGCTAACCGAGGTCAACAACTAAATTAAATAGTTTTTGATTGTAAATTGCGGCTGATTGTACGCAATTTTTTTGTGTACTGAATAGGTCGATAAAAATTACAAAGGAGAAAAAATGTCAACAAAAGCTTTTAAAAATGAAAAGATTGAAAAAATCAAAGAAAATGTTGATAAAGCTCAAGTAGCAATTGTTACAGAATATCGTGGATTATCTGTGGAAGAAATCACAAAATTACGTCGTGAACTTCAAAAAACAGGTGGCGATTACATGGTAACAAAAAATACATTAGCAAAACTTGCTCTAAAAGGTACTCAATATGAAGTTTTAGCAGATTCATTAAAAGGACCTATCGCAATTGCTTTTGGTTTTGAAGACCCTGTAACTCCTGCAAAAGCATTATCAAAATTCATCAAAGAAACTAAAAAAGGTGAAATAATGTGTGCAGCTTTAGATGGCAAATTATTGTCAGCTGCAGAAGCAAAAGCATTGGCAAATCTTCCATCAAAAGAAGAAATTTACGCAAAAATGCTTGGCTCAATCAATTCACCTGCATCAGGAATTGTTGGTTCTATCAACGCAGTTATGGCACAACTTACACGTGCTATGGCAGCTGTTAGAGATAAAAAAGCAGCATAGTCCTGTGTGTTTATAAATGCGGTTTTTCCGCAAAATAAATCAGATATTACTAAAAAAATTATATTGAAAGGAAATTAAAATGAGTAACGTAGAAACTATTTTAGAATCAATTGAAAAATTAACTTTATTAGAAGCAGCTGAATTAGTAAAAGCTATGGAAGAAAAATTCGGCGTTTCAGCAGCAGCTCCAGTAGCAGTTGCAGCAGCTCCAGCAGCAGGTGCAGCAGCAGACGGTGGTGATGCAGCAGATGCAGAAGTTACAGTTGTATTAGCTTCAGCTGGTGCTAACAAAATCGCTGTATTAAAAGAAGTTCGTGCTATCACAGGTTTAGGCTTAAAAGAAGCTAAAGATTTAGTTGATGGTGCTCCAAAACCTGTTAAAGAAAACGTTAAGAAAGAAGATGCTGAAGCTATCAAGAAACAACTTGAAGCTGCAGGTGCAACTGTTGAAATCAAATAGTTATTTTTTAATAATTTTTGATAAAGAGCCGATTTTTTATAAATCGGCTCTTTTTTTAAAATTAAAGTGAAGAAAAATAATAAAAATAAAATGTAAATTTATATTAAATAATTTTTAAATAATAGCAAAAAAGTATATTCACAAACATGATATAAATATGATAGGTCCTTTAGGTGTTTATTTTAATAATATAAATGTACCGCAATTTAGTAGTAAGGTACAAAATCAGACAAATCCAATAAAAATGGTGGATAGAACTCCATCTTGTGATGTTTTTGTTCATAATCCGTCAGTATTGAATTTGTCATTTACTTCCGTCGATGATTCTATTGTTGGAAGAACAATAAGAGAATTGGGCGATGTTCCATGCCCATATTCCGGAATAAGAATTATAAATGGAAAAGAATTAACACCGCTCACAAAGGCAAAATTAAATGCACCAAGCAAAGATGTTATTCCATTGTTGGAACCGTTTAAAGACAGAATGCATCCTGTTGAAAAAGAGGCATATTGTTTATTGAAGGGTTTGAGTAAAAAAAATCCGCAAAAGAATTTGCGACAATTACTTGATGGTGTTCGCCCTCAATATTTGAAAAAGATAAAAGAAAAAGAATATGAAGTTTTATCTGAAATGGGTAAGTATGGTAAAAAACGCTTATCTGCTGAAGAGAATAAAAAATTAAATAATCATATTGCATCAACAATAAAAATTATTAATGATCAGGATGAAAATTATATTTTTAGACGTAGAAAATTTATTGAAAAATTGGATAAGGTTACAGCTGATTTTAAAAACAAGAACGATGTAAAAGTTTTAAAAGAAATGGCGGAAGAAATTCCAAAAGGTAACGGAAATCTAAGTGCATTTGTTGTTAAATACTCACAGAAAAATCCTAAAAATAGTAATGATATGACTCCATATCAAATTGGTATGGCATTGTTAAGACCTTCTGTCGGTTCATTAGAGCACATTGTTCCTCGTCATCCGCAAGATGGTTCTCAAGGAGGAACGAATAAATATTCAAATTACATATATGCGTGTTGTGAATTGAACTCAATGCGTAAAAACATGCCATTGGATCAATGGATAGAGGAACATCCTGAAATTCCTAAAAATATGCAAAAATACATTGATGCAGTTATTGATAAAATAAATAACAAGCAAGCAATGCAAAATTGTCGTGTGTATCCGATACTTGTTGCTCAGACATTGAAGAAAGAATCAAAAGGTCTAATTGACTTAAATGTTTCCAGATTAAAGTTATCCAAAGCTGAAATTAAGACGGAAATGGAAAGAATCTTAAGAGAAGAAAGTAAAATAGATAATAAAGCTGCAAAAAAACAGAAAAAAGTAGCGAATGCTAATGAAAATAAAAACAGAAACCGAAACAAAAAATTAAATTTTGTAGCTTAGTTATTTGTTGAATAGTTTTTCATTCTGTGTATTAATTTTATCAATTATTTCGTTATAGTTTTTTGAAACCGGAGTTGGTTTTGATGTTTTAATTGCTTCAACAAAAACGTATGAAGATTTTGGTTTGTCTGATAAAAATTCTTTTGAATTTGCAACATCAATTCTAGCGGGAGTAATCAATCCGCTTTGTGTCATAAGTTTTATATTTTTTTCTGAAGATAAGTATTTTACAAATTTAATTGCCAAATCTTTGTTTTTTGAGTTTTTGTAAACACTCCATCCTGAGGCATCCATAGGAACAATACTGCCATTTGTTCCATTTGGGAAGTTTATTACATCCCAAGAAAATGTTGCACTTTCTCTATATTTTGGAACAAGCCATCTGCCTGAAAGATGCATTGCGAGTTTTTGTTGTAAAAACATTTGTGCCATGGTTGCACTTGCACTTTGTGCTTTCTTGGGTGCTATATTGTATTTATTTCTTAAATCGGCATAGAATCTTAAACTGTCTTGTGAAGATTTTTCATTAATAATAAGTGTTTTTAAATCATCAGATAATATTCCTCCTCCGTTACTCATAAGGTACGGTAAATAAAATATAGGATTATCTTCAAAACTTATTGCAAAAATTTGATGTTGTTTAAATTTTTTGCCAATTTCCAGTAAGTCTTGTTGAGTCCAATTTTTTGAAGGATATGGAATATTGTATTTATCAAACAGGTCTTTATTATAATAGATAACCATATTTGAGGCATCTCTTGGAATAGCTAATATTTTATTATCATAAGTTAGAGCTTGAAGTGTTTTGTCAAAAAATGCAGATTTGTTAACGTAAGGAGTTAAATCTTCCAGAAAGTCAGCGTATATTGGCAGATACAAATTATTCATAAAAATTACATCCGGTGCCATATTTGAAGCAAAAAGAAGATGAATTTTTTGAAAATAGTTTTGCGGGATATGCAAAAATTCAATTTTTACGTTTTTGTTTTCTTTTTCAAACTCTTTTAAAATAGGGTTCAGAATATCAATTTCAGATTTAGAACCCCAACTTGCGAATTGAAGTGTTGTATATTGTTCTTGTTTTTTACAACCTGTACAAAAAATTAAGAGTAGTAAAAAAGAAACAAGTAATTTTTTCATTGTCCTACAAATCCAAAAGTTGTCTTATGCTGTTTTGTTTCACTTCAACAAGTGTTTTATAGCTTCCAACTTTTATAATATATATCATTGTTTCAGGATCAGGTTGTTCATTTAGTCGAACTTGCATGTTTGTTTTAACTTCTTCATTAAACTTTCTGATTACGCTGATTTTTGAACCTACATAACCGATAAGAGCGTTAATTCCGTCAACATTAACCTGTGCAAAACCTCTGTTTGAATCAATTACATATTTAGATTTTACTGTCAAATGTTCAAATGGATTTATTGGTTCTTTTGGTTTTTGTTCTACAATCGGTTGAGATTCTGTTTCAGATGGTTCTTCTTCATAATCTTCTTCGTATTCTACATCTGTATCATCATCAGAATACTCATATTCTTCATCTTGGTATTCTTCTTCATTTTCAAAATCATCATCATATTCTTCTTGTGAATTTTCATCATTATCTTCAAAAATAAAGAAGTTTTCATCGTCATTTTGAGAATTATAATTGTAATTGAAAAATTCTTCTTTTTCATTTATTTCATAAGGGTTTTCAGTTGGAAACGGTGAATTTTCTTCTGCGATTTCAACTTCATCAAACAACTGTTCTTCAGCTTGTTTACTTATTTGTGTTAATGGATTTTTAAAAATAGTTTTTTCTATATCTTTTGCATTTTCATCAAAAATTGACATTCTTTCTTCCTCATTAATCTCATTCAATGGTCTATAAAAATCATTTGAATTTGAGTATCCCCCTTGTAAAGATATGTTATTTTGTCTTGTGCCGTAGCGATTTGATGGACGATTTTGTCTGTATCCCATAGATTGAGATAGTGATTGAACGTTGAATCCTTCCTTGTTATCTTCCTCAAAATTGCTTCTGGCACTATTATAGACATCCATATTAGAATATGACGGATATGATTGCTCAAAAGTTTCATTGTTATCGTGAATTAATCTGCGAGTTACAGGCTGTTGTTCTGTTGTTTCTTGAATCTTTTGAACTAAATCTTTTATTATTTTAACTAAAACAATTAATAATATAAACTGTAATACTGTCATAAACGAAACAAAAGAGATTCTAATGGATAGAATTTGTTTAATTTTGTTTATTATTTTTTGTTTAATTTTTACAATTTTTTTGAAAAAGGCTAAATCTGCTTCTGAAAGTTCATCATCATCAGTTTTGGATTGTGTTGTTACTTCATCATCAATTGCTTTATTATTATCTTCAAGAGCAACTTGTTCATTTTGTGTTAGGGCGGAGTTATTAGTTGTTTCTGTCGCCGCAGTTTGTTGTGTAAACGAGTTTAAAATATTTCTTGAAGGTTGAGATTCAGGTTGAGTATTTTGTGCAATTCTACTTTGCGAATAATTATTATAGCCTGAATCAGCTTGATTTCTTTGAATTGAAAATCTTGAATTTGAACTTTGTTGAGTAGGAGTTTGTCTTTCAGATGAAGAAGAAAAATCGTCAAAGGTTGCAGGTCTGCGTTGATTTAAGACTCTTTGCGGTAATGCCGTTTGTACTTGTTCTGTCAAAGAAGATTTTTTTGCTGTTGTTGTTAAATTTGATTTAGGCATTTGGTGTGTAACATGTGCTTGAGGAATAACTTCAATAGGCTTTTTGCTATCTATTGTTATTTTTGTATATCCTTTTCCCGGAAGTGAAGAATATTGTTGAGTTTTAACGTCAATATTTTTAATGCTTGAAGCTTCACTTATATCCGGCTGAGCAACCATAGCATTAGTTGTTTCGGGAAGTAAGATAACATATTTGTTATCCGGTTTTTTGTTAACAATAATTTGTTCATTATACGGTTTATCCGTATAGATATTAACTTTAACCGAGTTTTCAGAGGTTTGACTTACATCCATTTTTAACAGTTCATTGTTATTTAAATCACTTGCTGCAATTGCAGGTGATATAAAAAGAAACATTAATGCTATTAAACTGTATTTAAAATGATGTCTGTGCACAGTTATCTCCTAATTATATATTATCATTATAATATTAAAATTAATATCATTTTTATTAAAAATACTACATTTAAGGTATATTTGTGGTATTCTGAATTTATGAAAAGCGGATTTGTAACAATTATAGGACGACCAAATGTTGGTAAATCGACTCTTTTAAACCAAATTTTGGGACAAAAGATTGTAATAGCAACAGATAAAGCCCAAACAACACGAAAAAGAATTAAAGGTATATTAACTGAAGATAGAGGTCAAATAGTTTTTGTTGATACTCCTGGGGTTCATAAACCTTTGAATAAATTAGGTGAATTTTTGTTGGATGAGGCAAAAGTTGCTGTTCCAGACAGTGATTTGATATTATTTTTGGTTGATGCTTCTGATCCTGCCGGAAAAGGTGATAAATGGATTGTGCAAAATATTTTGTCAAAAACCGAAACTCCGATTTTGATTGTGTTGAATAAATTGGATAAAGTTAAAAAGTTAGAAAAAGTTGAACAAAATTTGCTAAGTTACAAAACTCTTTTTGAAAAGAATTTTCCGATTGTCAAAATTTCGGCTAAAACCGGAAGAAACATAGATACATTGTTGGATAATATATATAAAAAATTACCTGAAGGTGATTTATTGTATCCTGAAGATGTTTTAACAGAAGAAACCATGCGTGATGTGGCATCAGAGATTATAAGAGAAAAAATTCTTTTAAATACTCAAGATGAAATCCCACATTCTATTGCAGTTGTAATAGATAATTATAACGAGGAAGAAAATATTGATAAAATATATGCAACAATTTTTTGCGAACACAAAAGTCAAAAAGGCATTTTGATTGGCAAAAACGGTTCGTTGCTAAAAACAATCGGAACGCAGGCTCGTCTTGAATTGGAAGAAATTGTAGAAAAAAAGGTTTATCTTGATTTGACAGTAAAGGTAGAAAAAGACTGGCGGAAAAAAGATAAAACTTTAAAATCGTTTGGATATAATTCCGACGAACAATAGATTATTGCTGAATTAGCAATTTTTTTATCGAAAAAAACTTTATATACATGTAGTGTTTAGTGTTAGGAAGAAAAAATATTAATGATTATTCGTAATTTTGGAACATTTGTTCGTCCGTCGTTTACTGCGAACCCAATGCAAAAAAATTGTGCAGACCATATTAACCAAAAACTTTTGTCTGCTAAAACTGCTGATATCTTTTGTCATACATCAAGTGATGAAGATTCTTTTAACAGTGCAAAAGCAATGTATTCTTATCTTTCTGCAAATGGTGTAAAACCAAGAATAATTGTTTCAAACGGAAAAGAGTGCTATAAATATGATACTCAAAAATATAATATAATGCAAACAAGCGAAGTTAATGACAACACTAAAAAAGCAGATATCGGTTTATGCGTAGATTTTAGTGCTCAAAGCAGAGCAGTACCAAATGTTTTGAAATATATAAATGAATACGGTCGCAATCTTGTAGGTTTTGATCATCATAACAATCCTGACAAAATTTCTCAAAATTACAATCAATTAGACGAATCTTATTCAAGTAAAGGTGCTCAACCGCAATTTAAGCCAAAAGATTTTTATATAGATTCAAGTGCAAAATCAAATAGTGCAATTATAACAAGATTCTTCGATGAAATCGGTCATAAGATGACTAATGAAGAAGCAGGTTCTTTGTTGGCAGGCATGATGGATGACAACGGAAAAGATGGTCATATCAAAATTAAAGATAATCAAATCTTTGTTTCCGAAAAACTAAAAGATAATGGTTATACAAAAGAAATTTATGAAAAAGTTTTATCAAATATTGATGAAAAAGAATTAAAAGAAGTGTTTAACCACTTTGCTAAAAAAGCTGAATTAACTCCGGAAGATATTGCATTCCGTGATAGCTTACCTGAAAAAACAAAATATTCAAAAAATGGTAAAATGGCATACGTTGAAATAAAAACAGACGATGAAGAATGGACAAAATTAGGTAAAGATACCGTTAGAACAACTGCTGTTTTAGGTGAATTCAGAAAGAAAATGTTAACTGCAAATGATGATGTTGAAGCAGTTGCAGTATTCTTCCCAACAAACAATAAAGATACTTACAAGATGAGTATTTTAACTCGTAAAGATTATGCAAAACAAATTATTGAAAACATTAAAAACACTACATATCCTGAATTAACAGCTGGCGGTCATGATGACAGAAGTGGCGGAACTATTATTTCAAATGATAAAGATACTTGCCACAAATGGGTAAAATTATTTGTTCGTTCTGCTGATGAAGTTTTAGGAAAATAATTAAAACTCTTTTAGAAGAATAGTTTGTTCTCTATCAGGTCCAACACTGATTATAGAAATAGGAATTTCAAATATTTCTTCAAGTCGTTTTAAATAATCCTTTGCTTCTTTTGGTAAATCTTGATATTTTTTTACATCCGATAAAGATTGTTTCCAACCTTTGTGTGTTTCATAAATTGGTTCCAATCTATCGTGAATAAATACATCTGTCGGATAGTTGTTATAAATTTTACCGTTTTTTGTATCTTTGTATGCGGTACAGATTTTTATTTCATCAAAATCGTCAAAAACATCAATTTTAGTTAATGCCATTGATGTGAGTCCGCCAACAAGAACAGAATATTTGGCAATAACAGCATCAAACCAACCGCAGCGTCTGGGACGACCTGTTGTTGTTCCGAATTCATGTCCGATTTCTCTTATTTTGTCGCCTATTTCATTATTTAATTCTGTTACAAACGGACCTTCCCCAACTCTTGTTACATAGGCTTTTGAAACACCAATCACTTCATCAATCATTGCAGGGCCATATCCACTGCCTGTGCATGCTCCGCCGCTGATTGGGTTAGAGCTTGTTACAAACGGATATGTTCCAAAATCCACATCAAGCATTACACCTTGTGCACCTTCAAATAAAATATTCTTTTTTTTGTTTTCTCGAAGTAAATCCTGCCAATTTTCGCAAATGTATGGTTCAAATATTGCTTTATATTTTTTGCAAAGCTCTAAAATTTCGTCTTTGGAATATTCTTTTAGTCCGTAAACTTGTTTTAAAATTTTATTTTTCAAAGGTAAAATAATGTCAATTTTTTCCAAAAGAGTTTCTTCATTAAATAAATCACCTACTTTTAGTGCACATCTTGCAATTTTATCTGTATATGTAGGGCCTATTCCTTTTCGTGTAGAACCTATTTTACCTTTTTTAACGGTGTCTTCTGCCCATCCGTCAACTTCTGTATGATAAGGCATTGTAATTGTTGCAAGCGGACTGACTTTTAGTTTAGATAAATCAACTCCTCTTTCTTTTAATTCTTTTGTTTCCTGTTCAAATACTTCAGGTAAAATGACTGTGCCATTTGCGATAAAACAAATTTTATTATCATATAAAATTCCTGATGGTACAATGTGAAGTTTGTAGGTTTCTCCATTATAAACAACTGTGTGTCCGGCATTACAGCCACCTTGATAGCGAATAATCATATCTGCTTTTTCGGCTAACAAATCTGTAATTTTTGCCTTTCCTTCATCACCCCATTGTGCTCCAATGACAACTGTATTTTTCATTTGTTTATCTTCTTTCTTTTAAACTTTCAATTAATTTTGGCAAAATTTCAAATACATCTCCAACGATTCCCACATCTGCAATTTTGAATATAGGAGCGTTTTTGTCTTTGTTAATTGCAATAATTTTTTTAGCACCGCTCATTCCGACAGTATGTTGGATTGCTCCTGATATTCCGCAAGCAATGTAGGTTTTTGGCATGACGGTTTTTCCTGTTTGTCCAACTTGAATAGAACTGTCTGCAAGTTTTAAATCAACAGCACCTCTACTGGCACCAACAGAACCGCCAAGTACATTTGCAAGTTCTTCAAGCAATTTAAATCCTTCTTTTGTTTTCATGCCTTTTCCGCCGGCGACAATAATTTCAGCTTCGTCAATTCTTGTATCTGTCAGTTGAATATTTGGTATAAAATCAACTATTTCAACATCTTTTTCAATATTGCTTACGTCAGAATTAATTGTGATAAATTCTGTATTTTTTTCTAAAGGACAATCTGAAATTTTTAAAACTTTTGGTCTGACAGTTGCCATTTGCGGGTAGTTTTTGCACAAAATATTTGCCATTAAATTTCCGCCAAATGTCGGACGTGTGGCAACGAGTTTTCCTTCATCATTTATATCTAAACCTGTGCAGTCTGCTGTTAGTCCTGTGTTTAGGCGAGAAGATATAACAGGTGCTAACTCTCGACCTTGTGTAGTTGCTCCAATTAAAACAATTTCAGGATTTATTTCATTAATGAGATTAATTGCAATATTGGAATAATATTTTGTATTATAGTTTTTGAACTCAATATTTTGAGCAATATAGACTTTATCAAATCCGTTTTGTTTTAAAATATTTTTATTCTGTTCAAGATTTGTTCCATTGGTTACTAGAAGTGCGGCTATTATGCAATTATCAATCTTTTTAGATAATTCCTGTGCAGCACAAGAAAGCTCTAAAACAACATTTAATATTTTATGTTCTCTATTTGTTTGTGCGTAAATTAAAATTTCCCTAGTCATTCAAAGCCTCTATAATTTTATTTACGGATTCTTGTGTTGTCAAATTTTCAAAAATTTCTCCACCGTGTTTTTGTTCCGGTCTAAATGCCTTACTTACGTATGTAGGAGAACCTTTTATTCCGACTTTATCTGCTTCAAGTCCGATATCATCCATTGAGTAGTATGGAATTTTTGCCTTTTGGGCTTTTATAAATCCGTCAATTAATGGTCGTCTTGGTTCATAATCGCATTTTTGCATGCATATAACAGCAGGAAGTTTTATTTTTAAAATTTCAATACCGTCTTCAATTTCTTTTTTTACTGTTATATATTTGTCTTCGATATTTAGAACTTCTTTTACATAAGTTGCAAGATTATAGTTTAAGTTTGTTGATATTGTCGGACCTGTTTGAGCGGTATCACCATCTGTTGCAAATTGCCCGCATATAATTAGGTCAACGTTTTCTATGCATTTGGAAATTGCATTTGCAATTGTTCTGCCTGTTGCAACCGTATCTGCTCCTGAAAATTTTTTATCTGTAATAACAAAACCATTATCAACTCCAAAAGAAATAGCTTTTCTGATAATCTCTTCTGCTTGCGGTGGACCCATTGTTAGAGCTGTTATGTTTATATTTTCGTATTTATCTTTAATTTTTAGAGCTGTTTCAAGAGCATAAGTATCAAACGGATTGATAACACTTTCTAAACCGTTTCTGTCAATGGTATTGTTTTCAGTCCATTTGATTTCTGCAGTATCAGGAACTTGTTTTATACATACTGCAATATTCATAACTATTGTTGTTTCTTAGCTTGTTTTGCTTGAACATCTAATGCTGCATTATGTGCAAGCATATATACAGAGCAAATTTTGTAATTTTTTAAATACCATGCACAAGCATCTTGTGAACAGATTTTTTCAAATTCTGAGCCTGCTGACATTAGTGGGCAGAACGGAATATTTTTATCTTGCATAACCTATCCTTTCTTTAATAAGTTACAGTTTTCATCTCTTTTACGTTCTTGATCTTTATAAATACGAGTTCTGTTAATAACTTCGTCAAAGTCAATTTTATGTGCATCAAAATCAGGGCCGTCAACACAAGCAAATTTTACTTCTCCGCCAACAGTAACACGGCATGCTCCGCACATACCTGTTCCGTCAACCATAATCGGGTTCATACTTGCTTCTGTATAAATACCTTTATCTCTTGTTAAATTAGCAACTGCTCTCATCATTGGCATAGGTCCAACTGCAATAGCGTAATCAACTTTTTCTTGTTCCATTATGCGTTCTAAAACTTGTGTTACAAAGCCTTTTTCGCCTAATGAGCCGTCATCGGTTGTGATAAATAATTCTGTGCAAGCATTTTTCATTTTATCTTCCCAGAAGATTAATTCTTTATTTCTTGCACCCATAATCATATAAACTTTGTTTCCTGCATCTTTGAATGCTTTTGCAATCAAATAACAAGGTGCTGCACCGTATCCGCCTGCAAGACAAACTACTGTGCCATATTTTTTAATATGTGTAGGCTGTCCTAAAGGCCCTACAATATCTGATAATTCATCGCCAACCTCTAATGATGCAAGTTGTTTTGTTGAATATCCGACAGCCATAAATACCAATGTTAACAAGCCGTTTTCTTTATCAACGTCTGCAATTGTCAAAGGTACTCTTTCACTGTCTTTGAATGCTCTAAATATAATAAATTGTCCTGCTTTTGCGTTTTTTACAACGTAAGGTGCTTCAATTGTTATTTCGTATTGATTTGGACAAATTTCTCTTTTTGATGTGATTTTATAACTCATATATACTTCCTTTATAGTTTAGCTATTTTATTATATCATAATCTAAATTTAGTGTATAATAGAAAAAGAAATAAATCCAGCAGGTGATGTATGAAAAATATTGCGATTGTTTTAGCATCAGGTACGGGAGAACGTTTTGGAGAAAATATTCCAAAGCAGTTTTATAAGTTTGAAGGAAAAACAATATTAGAACATTCTCTTGATGCGTTTGAACAGAATAAGAATATTGATGAAATTATACTTGTTACAAATCCGCAATTTAGAGATTTGGCAGAAGAAATTCTTAAAAACAATGATTATAAAAAAATAACAAAAGTTTTAAACGGTGGTAAAACAAGGGTTGAAAGCTCTTATATAGGTACAAGTGCTGCTGATAATAATTCAAATGTGTTAATTCATGATGCTGTAAGAGCTTTTGTTACTCAAAAAATCATTGATGATAATGTTGAAGCTCTAAAGAGTTATCAAGCTGTCGGAACAGCGATAGATACTGTTGATACAATAATTCAAGTAGATGAAGATAATATAATCACGAATATTCCGCAAAGAAAATCATTGAAAAGGGTTCAGACTCCACAATCTTTTAGAGTTGAATTAATCCAAAAAGCTCATAAATTGGCAATGGAAGATAAAAATGCTTCTTTTACGGATGATTGTGGTTTGATTTTGAAATATAATTTAGCACCGATACACATTGTAGAGGGTGATGAAATAAATGTAAAAATTACTCAAAAAGATGATTTAGAGGTTATAAAAAACATTTTGGCAAAAAGGAATAAGAATGGCTAGAGAGTGTATAAACATTGCATTTTCATGTAATAACAATTGGGTGGATAAACTTGCTGTTACTCTTGTTTCAATTTTAAAACACTCAAATGTTTTGGATAATTATAAGTTTTTTGTTCTTGATGGTGGAATTACTCAGGAAAATAAGCAAAAACTTGCAAAAATAAAATCTAAAACAAAATTTGAAATAGAATATTTAAAGGTGAATAGAGAAATTTTTTCGAATGTTCCATTAAATAATTTTTTTACAATAGAAACTTATTTTAGATTAAAACTGCCGACATTAGTTAATGTAGATAAACTGTTGTATTTGGATGTTGATATTGCAATCAGGAAAAATATTTCTAATTTATATAATACAGAATTAAAAAATTACTATGCTGCGGCTGTAATTGATGAAAGTTCTTATTACAAAAAACTGCACAAACTTTCAGTTAATCGTTATTTCAATGCAGGTGTATTACTTTTGAACTTAAAAAAAATCAGAGAAGATAATTTGGAAGAGAAGTTTTTTGATTTTATAAAATATAATTCGGATAAAATTTGCTGGGTGGATCAGTGTGTTTTGAATGCGGTATTTAATGAAAACGTGAAATTTTTGGATAGAATTTATAATTTTCAGCACAGTGATTTTTTACCTGATACGGATAAAAAATACAAAGAATTAAAGAATGATGTAGTAATAATTCATTTTGTTACGGTAAGAAAACCGTGGAACTTTGAAAAATCTTTAAATTTTGTGTTGGAATATTATTACTATTATTTTCAAACACCGTTCAGATTCGATTTCTTTAAGCATTTTATAATCAAAATGCAACATAAAATCAGATTAACTTTGTTGTTGCTTGGTAATGCTTAAGATATTTTATTTATTTTTCAGTAAGTTTATGTTTTGGAAGTTCCAACATTTGTCCGAGTTTTAGATCCCATTCTTGCGGTTCAAACTTTTCCATTCCGTTTCCGGGATAAAAAGTTAATTCTCCAAAATAAATTTTATCATTGTGTTCGTACCAATCAACACGAACAAATAGAAATGGTTTTGCTAAAATTTCAGATAATTCAATCATTTTATCAAAATATTTTGGCTTTTTAGGCTCAATTGGTGCGTTTTCAAATTTTCGTTTAAATGGCAGATGTTTGTAGTTTGTGTCAAAGAAATCAACATTTAACGAGGTTTTTCTATTTGAACATACAAACATATTCTTACAAATGCCGTTGTAGCACATAAATTTGTAATCTAAAATTTGTTCAGCATTTTCCAGATATTTTTCAGCAACAATTTTTGGTTGAATGTTTTTATATGCCCATTCTATACCTCTATAATAATTATTTTGCTGTGGTAATAGCCAGTTACTTAATTTTTCTTTTGCCTCTTTTATATCTAATTTTGATTTGTCTGTTACTATTATATTTTGTCCGCTTCCCCAATTCACTTTCAAAACAAATTGATTTGGTAATCTGTCAAAATCAATATCTTCAGGCTTATCCCAAACTCCGAGTTGTGGGATTAGGTATTCATTCCCTATTTTTTCTTTTATGTAATCTCTAACCAAATATTTGTCGGAACATATTGTCATTAGCGGATTATGGTAATTCATTTTTAACCATTGTATTTTTTCGCTAAATGTTTTTGGATTTTTTATATTTAGTGATTTACCTGTTCTTTCTTTATAATACTTTGATAAAAGATATAATTTTTCTTTTCTTGTAATATTCCAAGAATATCTTTTTGCATTAATTCTTTCATATTTTGATTTTTTTAAACATAAAAGACTTTTTTTAAGTTGTTTTCCAAAAAATAGAATTTGTAAATCTAAATCAAGTTTTGATTTGTTTGATGAATATATTCGATTTATTTTTGGATTATCTCTATAAGGGGATTTTTTGAAATATTTATACCATTCTTTTGCAAATCTTAAATTCGAACAGTTCCAATATTTATTTGGTCCTGTTGTGTGATAAATCGCAGGATTTTTATAAACAGTATCCATATAGTTTTTGGAATACGGATAATATTCGTCTTGCAAATAACTGTTTTCCATTGTTATTGTCCAGTTATATTTATGGTTAACATTCTTTATTTTTCCGTAGCAAACTTTATTAACCAGATGTTGATCAACAGAACCTTTAAATTTACCTATATATTTGTGTAATTCGTGTTCAAGATTATCTTGTCGAATTTTCATTAAATTAAATAATAAAACTCCGCAGCCGGTATAATTATCAAGATTTGGTATATCCAGTGTTTTATTTAATGTTGGAAGAACAAAAGCATGTGCAAAACTGTGTACTCCGCCTAAGTAGTTATTTTCTAAATCGGTATTAAATAAATCTGACAAATCTTCTCTAATTAAAATGTCTGTGTCAAGGTATAAAACCTTATCAAGATTAGGCAAAGTTGATGCCATAATTAGTTTAAATAAATCCGCATTAGAAACGTAATCGTGCTGATTTTTCATATCTTTGAACGGATTTTCAATTTTTATTGGGATAATTTTACCATTTTTATAGTTTTTTTCTATATTTTTTATTAATTCAATATCTTTATCAGAAACACTACTATCTAAAAGTAAATAGATTTCATAAAAAGTTTTTCTTTTAGCTGTTTCAAATAAATTGATAATAGTAACCGATAGTCCGATTAGTTGTTTACTATCAGAGATTAATGCTATTGGAATTGTATTGTTAGTGTTTTTCATATAGTTAATTGTATATTTAATTAAATTAATTTCAATAGTAATATAATTTTTTTTATTTGAATTTTTATATTCTTATACAATAATTCTTTTAAAATTTTAAATGCATAATGTTCATAAATAGTTACTTTTGTATAAGATTCTTTTTGTTGTTCGTATGTGCGATTTGGTCTGTTTAAAATTCTGAATCGTTCAGAGTTTGTTATTTTGTAAGCAAAATCTATAATGTATTTATCAATAGTCGGATTGCAAAATATAGCTGTTTTGAATTTTTTAATATTATATTTTTGTTGGTTTACTCTAAAATAAAAACTGGTTAATATCTCAGCGTGTTTTCCAAGTGTTCTTTTTGTGTCATTTTGATAAAATTTTTGCATGGAAAATAATATGTTAAAAATAAATTCGCAATATTCAAAAAATTGTTTTTTATTTAGTATGAAAATATTTCCATAGTGAATAATATAGTTATTTTTTAAATCAGCAATTCCTTTTAATAATATATTTTTATATTTTTTATCAAATGTTATTTCTTTACTCAAAAAGGTATTTTCTATATCATCTATACTAATGTCTTCTTTTTTCTTTTTAAATTCTTTTGGAATAATAACAGAATTATCTTCAATCATTTTAGATAAATATTCATATGTTAATCCAAGATTTTTTAGAATATTTTTATTATATTTAAGACTTTTAGTACTATTTTTTAAATCAAATAGTCGTCGATAATGGGTTAACCCTATATAATCAGGATTACCAAGTTGATTGTAATTTTTCCAAGCCCAATAAACAGCTGTTATTTCTGCAAAATTTCGGTTTAAGACAGAAATGTTATCTCCTGTGTCATCGCCAATCATATTATCTAAAAGCCACTGATATTCTTTATCTGATATTATTCCATCTTTTGATGCCTCTTTTGCAATAGTTCTACCAACATGAATGGGTACAATAATATCATTTTTAATTAAAAAATTCCTTTTATGGTAGCAACATAATATTTTTATTGAAATGTTTTTCTTCTTTTCCATAATTATTTTTCACAGTACGCAATTAATTTGTAATAATTTGAATAAATTCCTACTTCTTTTAATAAAGGTTTTTCTTCTTCCGGTGGAGAATATAATTTTACAGTTTTGTAATACATTTTTAAAATAAAATATAATTCACCGGCATTAAATTCATGTGTATGATATTTGTAAGGAGGTTTTATTAAATCTTCTTTGTTTGTGTATCTATCTCTGTTTGGAGTTGAGATAACAGCTTTATCAGATAATTGCGAAAATTCATCTAAAAAAGACTTATAATCTTTTATATGTTCTATTGCATCAACTGTAATTGCAATGTCAAATTTGTTTGGATACTTTTTTAAAATTGAGGTCATGTCTTCGTCAGAGCAAATTACATTTGGCATTTGTCGGTTGTCTTTTACCCAAGCAGTTGTTTTTTTATCCATCTCACAAGCTAAAAATTTACATTTTGGATATTTTTTATGATTGTAATATTCAAGAGTAGCAGTTCCGGAGCCAATGTTTATAACTGACATACCGTCTTTTATAAAATATTTGGCAATGGCATTGTTTGTCGCAATCATATTGGGATGTTCAAATACTCCGCCCTGCTTTACTCGTTCAAGCTTAATCTCTATATTTGCCAGTCCTATTTCAGGGTTTCCCTGATATATTATCCCATCATTATATTGTATAGGATTATTATCTTTTTGCAATATTACCGATTTTCTTTTTAATTTTTTTATATAGTGTTTTATGGTTATTATTATTTTTAGAAGAAAGTTCATTTTATTTTCCTATAAAGTGTATTAATGTTTAGTCTATGTATAAATTTAAAAGCATTTTTAAATTTTCATATAGTTTGTTTATTCTATTCTTTGATTTGTCGGTTGTTTTCTTAGGTTCTGTTATTATTTCTTGTTTTCGTTCTTCAAAATATTTTTTGTTAAACAGATAACATTTTTCAAATATATTTACTAAATCTTTTTCATAAAATTTTGAAAAGTGTGCCAAAAAATAATTATATTGCGTTTCAGAAAGCATATATTCCCAGGGCATTAATAACAAATTAAATATATCAAAAATATTTTCTCTTGTTTTTGAATTTATTTTTATAGCGCCTATATTCCCGTATTTTGGTTTAAGAATATTAGTATTATCTTGTTCCAATAAATATTTTTTACCGCTGATTGAACTCATCAATGCTGCATTTGTATAGCATGCTCTATATCTTAATGAAAGAGTTGTATCGTGAAATAATATAATGGCATTTTCTTTCAAATATGGTAATACCATAAGAAAATCTAAAATTTCTCCCGGATTTACGTGTGCTGTATCAATGAATGCAAGATCGATGTTATCACCAATTTTATCCATAAATTGACTTGTATTTTCATCAATATATAAAGTCCAATATTTTTGTAATTCCGGATATTTTTCTTTTACAACAAACCCTGTATCTTTTTGTGGATTTCTGTAATATTTTTCCTGTACATCAATAGAATACAAATGTCCGTTCCATTTTGAAATCGTTTGTAATATTAATGAGCTTGAGCCGCCTGCTGACACTCCAAGCTCTATTACTTTTTGAGGTTTATATTCTTGCAAAAATTGGTATAAAAATAACCTCTGATCATAAGACATTTCACATAGAGGAATTTGTTCTATTTCTGAAATATTTGTTAAATTTTTATATTTATCAATATTTATAAAAATATGATTAAATTCCATTTACCCACTCCGTGTATGCTTTTATGCCGTCTATAAATTTTGTTTTTGGCTCAAAATTTAGCAGATTTTTTGCTTTTGTTATATCAGCAGATGTTTTAATTACATCTCCCGCTTGCATTGGCAGCCACTCTATTTGTGCTTTTTTACCTAAAACTTGTTCAATTGTTTTTATCATATCAATTAGTGTAACGGGTTCTCCGCCGCCTAAATTGATTATCTCATAAGGCGTTTTATCATAATAAATGGCACTTTCTATTCCTGATAAAATATCATCAATGTATGTGTAATCTCTAAACGTTGTTCCATCGCCATATACAGGTATAGGCTTATCTTGTTTAATAAGATTTACAAACTTGGAAATAGCCAAATCAGGACGTTGACGTCTGCCATATACAGTAAAAAATCTTAAACACACTGCGTGTATATCATACAACTTAGAAAAAGTGTATATGAATTGTTCACAGGCCGATTTTGTTGCTGCATAAGGTGAAATCGGTTCTGTTATTTTTAAATCTTCTGAAAACTTTTCTGCTTTGCAGTTTCCGTAAACCGAACTTGATGATGCAAAAACAAGTTTTTTTACATTGAAATCTTTCATCAATTCTAAAACGTTAACGGTCGCACAAATATTATTTTTTATAAACAAATCCGGCTCTTTTATTGAAGCTCTAACACCTGCTGAAGCTGCAATGTGTACAACACAATCAATAGAATTTTCACTAAAAACAGGTTTTATTTCTTCGATATTTCTTACATCTGCCCTATACAATTTGTATTTAGAATTTTTTAGAATTTCTTTTATATTGTTTTCTTTTATTACAGGAGAATAATAATCGTTAAAATTGTCAATAACGATTATATTATGGTCTTTAATTAGTTTTTCTGCAAGGTTTGAACCAATAAATCCAGCTCCGCCTGTAATTAAAATATTCATAGATTAATTATATCAAAATCAGCAATTATGTGCAAAATGTTAAGGCTTTTTTTGATTTACAGTAACCTTTTGAATAACTTTTACCGTAACCTTGAATAAAGCACAAGGTTTATTTCTATTAAGGTTTCTCGTAAGCTTTTTTGTGAGGGAATACGCAAAAATCTTTTATTAGCGTTCTTGTATTCGGAATTGAATTATCTTCAATCTTTATTCCATTTTCCCACATAAGGTAAGAAAATGAAAGTTGATCACGTTTTGCGTAAGTTTTTACAAAATTCCACCATTCTTTCATTATTTCTATGATTTCAGGCTTGTTGTGTTTTCGATAAATCAAATTACATTCCCACATCCCGTAACCTCTTGGCATACCCGATTTTTTAATTACTTTCCAGCCTTTTCTAATTAAATCTCTCCGGTCGATATTGTTTAAATATGCCCATATATATTCTTTGAAAATGCAGTTATTAGTAAGATGTTTAGGAAGTAATAAGTTAAGTTTTCTGCGTTTTATTTCTTTAAAAATGTACGAAGATAAAATATTCAAATTTCCATCAATATAAATGCTTTCTTCATATTCAGGTAAAACAATATGAGGATTAATCTTATGATAACGATTATTTTTTGTATTATCTAATTCGTTAAAAACGAGCGGTCGAACTTTCCAGATGCCGATTTGTTTTTTGTTTATGTAAGTTTCATTATCTGTAAAACATATATAATCCCAATCTTTGTTCACATATTTGTAACAAGCAATTTCTTCCAAAGAGTCATAATCGTTTGTAATACAAGTGTATATAACTTTTTTTGATTTTCGTTTTTGTTTTTGTTCTAAATATTTTTCAATTTGTTTTTGATTTATCGGATATGGATTTTTTTGAGCAATGCAGTAATAATGAGATGTTCCATATCTTAAAAAGTGTGTAAGTGGGCAAGTTTGAGCAGTTTCTGGGTATGATTTTTGATATTCGACTCCGTTAAAAATTTTTGACGGATTAAATTTTAGTTTCCAACCTTTTAACATATAGTGTGCAATTGGAAAAATTTTTTCAAATAATGTTAAATTTTTGCCATAATTTTTTAAATAATAAAAATAATCAAACAATCCTGATTGAACAACAGACAAATATTGCACAAGAAAGGGTTTTGCTTTTTTGTAATAAAAGGTTTTTATGGTGTCTATTTTGTTTTTTAACATTTGTCTATATTATCAATTTAGTTCGTCAAATAATGCCAATTGTATTGCAAGTAAAGTATGAACAGGTCTTGTAACAAAAAGATATTTTATAGAAAATTTGTTTATATATTCGTTAATTCTTTTTTCAATTTCATTAATTCTTTTTTCAATTTCATTAATTCTTTTTTGAATATAATTTTCTGATTGATATCTTAGGTTTAACATATTATCAAAAATGAATGATTCATAAAAAGTTGTTTTTCTTGCATATTGCCACCATAAAAAACTACCCCTGCATATACACCACAAATCCAACCAAGGTTTTAAATTTGGACCGGTAAAATGTAAGTTTTTAATTTCTTCTATTTTTAAATCAGGATGAGAAAGAGGAAACAAATTATATGTCTTATCTATTACTAAAAGTCTGTCAGGATGTTTTTTCCTGAAATATTCATTGATTAAATAAGTATCGCAAAACTTAGATTTTGGCAAATTTTCTCCAAAGTTTATTATATCTGAAAACGTATTTTCTTTTCTCCATTGTTTTAAATTTAATATAGAAAATCCTCCATTGTGATTTTCTATATCTTCTTCAACTCCATTTTGAGCTGCTAAAACTATTAATTTTTCTCCTAAATCAATATCAAATATTTCACATAAATTACAATTAACTATGAAGTCACAATCAATATGAATTACTTTATCAACATCTGTCATTACAAGTGGAGCCAAATAATGTATATAATGAGTGAGCGAAACTTCTCTTCCCCATAAGCCTATGTTTAAGTTTTTGAGAAGATTAAGTTTATCAATTACATTTATAAAATTGAAATTGACATTTTTATCTTTAAAAGAGTATGAAATTTGTTCAATCCAGTCATTTCTTGTAATATCACTAATTGGTTTAAGTATATCGGCATATAAAAAATATACATTAATTCCAACATTTTCTTCTAAGTTTTCTAATGCAGATACAACTGTTACTGAGGCATATTTTATGAAATCAGACGTTCCTGAGAATAAAAGATTTATATATTTTTTGCAATTCATATCTTACCTTTGATTAAAATAAAAAGAGTTATTTATAGTTTTTTTAAAGACAAATATTTATTGATTATGTCAATGCCATCTTGTCTCATTTTTTCATCATAATTCCACAAAATTTCTGTGTTTTTATATTTCTCTTTTACTATGTTCATATCAGGATTTAGTACGTCAAATCCCCATTTAGATTTCCAATATTTATAATCGTGCTTTAATATATTTATTCTCCAAGGGTTTGTTTCAATTTTGAAATCAAAATTTTTGTATAAAATACTAAAGCAGATTTTATTAAATATAAAAACATTTAAAAAGCATAAAGTTTTTAATGTATTTTGAAATGTTTTATCTATATATTGTTTAAATTTTTTCAATTCAAAAATGTTTTTTGCGGTTTTTCTTGACCCTCTAAGCGAAAATCTATGGCAAATTCTTACTGAAGGCAGGTAGAAACATTTTTTGTTATGAAGTCTATAAGCTAAATAAAAATCATCATCTTCTATCCATAGAGGGTAATTATAATCAAAACCTCCGATTTTTAATGCGGTTTCTCTATCGCTGAATGTACAAACGCCTAGTGCTGTATCACATTCTGCAGGCATGTCAATATATTCGTTGAGTTTTTTATCTAATAAGATTCCTCCATCAAATGTTCTATTTCCGACTTCTTCACTTATTACATATCCTCTATTATGTAATCCTTTTTCACTGATAACATTTCTTCCTAGAGCATGTAAAATATTTTTGTCATCGATAACCTTAGAGGTAATAACACCAATTTTATCCGGAGAAACATTATAAAATTCTAAAAATTTTTCAACAAAACTTTTCGATTCAATTGTTGCATCCCCGTCAAGCCTAATAATAAAGTCTCCTTTAGCAGCATATAAACATTTATTTAATGCATTGATAATCCCTTTATGAGGTTCTGCAATAATTTTAAAGTTCCTGAATTTACCTGACTTTTGCCATTTATATAGCAGTTCTAAAGAATTATCTGTTGAACCATCATCTGTTACTATAAGTTCATAATTTTCATATGTATTGTTTTGATACAATTTTTGAAAGAACAAATCTAATACGTGTTCATTATTAAAATTAGGCATTATAAATGAAATTAACGGTTCGATATTTTGCATTGTTTTCCTTTCTCTATATGGAGTCTTTAATTTTTAAATTTAAAAATCTTGTTATCTTTTTTATTTTATCTAATGTGATTGGTGGTTCATCATAATATATGCCGTCAATATATTTTATTTTAAATCGTTCTTTATTAATTTTTATAAATAATGAATGAATATATTCTCCAAAATATCCTAGAGTTCTTAATTCTTCAGGATTATGAACTATTGAATAATCCAAATTTTTATCAATTTCATTTAGTGTTTTAAATAAAAATTCTGCATATTCTTCAAATATTTCTTTTTTCATAATAAACATATTGCATAAAATGTGGTTATCACCATAAATAAATTCATTTATAGATTTTGAATATTGAGGATACATTTTATTTACTGTTGTTTCAAAAACTTTAAAATTTTTAGGATTATTAACCCCACACAAACTATATCTGTCTTTTACTGTAGTATATCCAATATTTTTTACGTTAAAAGGTTTTAACAATATACAATCATAATCACCAATAGTTTCTTTTATATTTTCAGACTGCAAGTTTTTATAAAAAAGTAATCTGTTAAGTATTGAAAAACAGTATACACAAGATTTATTAAACCAAGTTTTTTTATTTTTGATATTAACATTATTTCTGAATAAAAAATGTCTTCTATAATGCATAAATCCAATGTATTTAGCATCAGAAATTAAATCTAAATGTTTCCAAACCCAATATTGAGCAGTTAATTCACAATATTTCCTATTTTCAGAAGAAATATTTTCACCTGTATTATCCCCTATTAAATTTTCCAAAAGCCATTTTTTATTTTTAGAACTTATTTTTCCATCTTTTGTTTCCAATCCTGCAATACTGCGACCTAAATGGATTGGAATAATTTCCTTTGAACAAAAAATTGGATACTTTTTGTGATAGGATACAAAAATTTTAATAGAGTTTTTCTCTTCTAAAGCACATTTAACATTTTTTCTTTTCAAATTTTAGCTCCAGATTTCTTTTACTAATGTCCAGAAAGGTTTTTTCATTAACGGTTTAATTTTAATTTTTGTACCTTTTAGTGTATTGTAGTACAAATCTTCAATAATATTGATATACATTTTTGTTGCAACAAGTACATAATCAGGTTTTACTTCTGCAATTTCAGTTGGTGCGTAAACCTTGTAGCCTAAAAACTCTTCGTTTTCACTGTGTCCTTCAAAACGTCTGTCTGATACACCAACAACATTTAAACCAGAAATGTCAAAATATTTTTTGATTAATTCTAAAAATACACCTGCACCATATAACATAACTGTTTTGTTTTTCAATTTTTTAACCAATTTTGGTAATGTTTTTTCAAAATCAAAATTGCATAAATAATTATAATTTACTTGTTCATCTGATATTTCTTCATTAAACATTGTTCTAATATCTTTGTTTTCTATATTTAATTCATTTATCAAATAATTTAATATTGCTCTTGGATTTTCATTTGAAATAAGAATTACATCAAAATCTTCGTTTAAAATTTGTTTTGGTGCAATTGCTCTTATGCCTTCAAATTCTTTGTTGCAGTTACAATCACTACCACAGTTGCATTCAAATTTTTTGTCTGCTATTGCAACGACATTTAATGTATCTTTAAAGAAATACTTTTTATTCAATTCAACAAAACCTTTGCCGGCACCATAAATAAGAACTCTTTTTCCTTTTATTTCGCCCATTGACCATAGTAAATCATCGTCAAATTTTTTAGATTTTGTTTTTGCATAAAAATATTTACTTAACATAAATTTCTCCTTACATCTTAATAACTCTTGCTTTAATTTTTGCACAATCAATTTTATATTGCAAGTTTATTAAGTTTTGCTATATAATAGACTTAGAAAGAGGTCTTTTTATGAATGTAGCTTTTATACCGGTAAGGGGCGGAAGTAAATCAATTCCGTTAAAGAATATAAAATTATTGGCAGGAAAACCGCTTGTATATTGGACAGCTAAAGCAGCTGAAGATGCTGTTTGTGTTGACAAAGTTGTTATTGCAACAGATAGCAAGGAAATTAAAGATACAGTTTTATCCTTTGGATTTAAAAAACTCGAAGTTTATGACAGAAAGGCTGAAAATGCAAATGATACAGCATCAACCGAAAGTGTTATGCTTGAATATATAGAACAATCAGATTTAAAGGACGAGGATTATTTCTTTTTAATTCAAGCGACTTCGCCGATGTTAAAATCAAGTCATATAGATGAAATGTATAAGCAATTTTTAGATGAAAAATCTGATTCAGCTTTCACTTGTGTTGTTTCAAAAAGATTTTATTGGAATTATGATGGTGAACCGGTAAACTATGATTACAAAAATCGTCCACGCAGACAGGATTTTGCAGGATATTTGCTAGAAAACGGTGCTTGCTATATAAATTCCGTTAAAAATATAATACGTGATAAAAATAGAATTTCGGGTAAAAAATCAATGTACAAAATGCCGGAATATACGTCTTATGAAATAGATGAACCGGATGATTTTATTATTATTGAAAAATTAATGGAGAAACATAATTAATGAAAAATTTAATTGTAGGTGCTGGATTATCCGGTGCTGTGATTGCAAATTCAATTGCAGAGAATTTAGGCGAGAAGGTTATAGTTATAGACAAACGTGATTTTGTTGGCGGAAACATTAATGATTACGTTGATGAACAAACTCATATTCACGTTCATCGTTTTGGTCCGCATATTTTTCATACTAATTCAGACAGAGTTTGGGATTATTTATCAAAATTTACCGACTGGCATGATTTTTCTTTTGAACCCAAAGTTGTTATTAAAGGTAAAAAAGTTACACTGCCTTTCAATTTGAACACTATTAAGGAATGTTTTGAATCTGAATTGGCTCAAAAATATACCAAGAAACTTGTTGATACTTACGGTATGGAAACAAAAATACCTATTTTGGAATTAAAAAATACCGACGATGAAGATTTAAAATTTATCGCAGATTTTGTATATAAATATGTTTTTGAAGGTTATACCGTAAAACAGTGGGGATTAAAACCTGAAGAAATAGATAAGAGCATTACTGCTCGTGTACCTGTATTTATTAGCTATGATAACAGGTATTTTCAAGATAAATATCAGGCTATCCCAAAAGAAGGTTATACTTCAATGGTTAAAAATATGTTGAACCACAAAAATATTGAAGTCAGATTAAATACAGAATTTGAAAAAGCAGATTTAGACTCTGATACAAGACTTTTCTATACAGGTCCGATAGATGAATATTTTGATTACAAATATGGTCAGTTACCTTATCGAAGTTTAACTTTTGGAATAGAAACAAAAGATGTTGAATATTACCAACCTGCTGCGATGGTTAATTATCCTTGCGACAATGATTTTACAAGAATAACCGAGCATAAACACTTTTTGAATGAAAAATCAGAAAAAACCGTTATATCAAAAGAATATTCGCACCAATTTGAATTAGGCAAGAATGAAAGATTTTACCCAATTTCAAATTCTGAAAGTGCGGCACTTTATCAAAAATATTCAGATGAAGCTAGAAAACTAAACAATGTTTATTTTTATGGCAGATTAGGTGCATATAAATATTACAATATGGATCAGGCTGTTCTTGCAGCTTTGGAATTATTTGATTCATTGTTGTAACAAGTGCTTTTAAACAGGAACACCCTCTTGACAAAATTGGGTAAATAGTAAATAATATAAATGTAGGGAGTGGTCCTTCGACCACTTGCACAACCCCTACAATATACTAGCAATAATAAGTATAAAATGTCCTATCACAACTAGGGCATTTTTTACTATTGCAAGTATTTCTTGTTTTGTCATGATGTCCTCCTTTCTTTACACCTTTGCACAACAGAAGTTTTGTCGTGTATAAGTAAAGGAATTGTCATGAAGGAATTGAACTGCCCTACAATTTTATTTTATCGTTTAGTTATAAAATAACAATACAGAAAAAAGACTATCAGATACCTTTTTAGCGATTTCTTATTGATGAATTATGTTTTTATTTTATTAAAAAATAACAGTTTATTTGTTGTAAAATTATTCTATGCAAAGCAAATTAAAAGTCTTAATTTCTTATCATAAGCCGTACAAATTGCTGAAAGATTCAACATTTGTGCCAATTCATGTTGGCAGAGATTTGGCAGATGCTAAGACAAAAGACGGAAAATCAAATATAGTTAGTAAAAAATGGTTATTGAAAAATTTAATCGGCGATAATACAAGTGATAATATTTCTGCCAAAAACAGAGAATACTGTGAATTAACCGCTCAATATTGGGCTTGGAAAAATTATGATAAACTCAATAATCCTGATTATATAGGCTTTATGCACTATCGTAGACACTTTGAATTCTTTACCCCTTATGAAAAATTTTTAAATTCAAATGAAAAAAACAGGAAAAATATAATTGATACATTGCTTTCAAATGCTGATGTAATTGCACCGGAACTATTTTTCTGTAATGGTTATACAAATTATACACATTACTTTATGAGTGAAAATTTTTCTTATCAAAAAGATTTAGATGTGGTTTTGGATATTGTAAAAAATTTGTATCCTGATTATAGCAATGCATTAGAAACCTATATGAAAAGCAGTTATGCGTACTTTTTGAATATGTTTATTATGAAAAAAGAAATGTTTTTTGACTATTCAAATTGGTTGTTTTCAATATTGGAAGAACTGGAAAAACAAATTGATATGTCCGATTATGATATAGAGGAAAGGCGTGTAATCGGGCGAATTGCAGAGATTTTATTTGGAATTTATATAACAAAACACAAAGACAATATCAAAATAAAACATCTGCCTTTAGTGTATATTCCTGACAGCTTTTCTTTTGATATTGTAAAAATTAAACAGCTTATAAGAAAATTAAAACCTTTTTTATTTTAGAAGTTGATGTAATTCGTTAATTACATAATCTAAAGCACCTTGATTTTCTTTAAAAGCATTTTTGCAATCTTCGCAGCATTTGTTGTAAAAATCATTATCAGATAAAAGCTTTTTCATATAATCTTCTAATTCTTGTTCTGTCGCAACTATTTTAGAGGCATTTGTCTGAGTTAAAAGTGCATATATATCTTTGAAATTATGTACGCATTTTCCTGAAATTGTAGGTTTATCAAAAACAGTTGCTTCAAGTGGATTGTGTCCGCCTGTTTTATTGAAACTTCCACCTATAAATGCAAAATGACATAGAGCGTATGCTTTACCAAGTTCGCCCATCGTATCTAACAAAATGATATCTTTGTCATCAAAAGATGCATTTTCAGAGCGTAAACCCCAGCTTAAACCTGATTCTTCAATTAGTTTTTTTACTGCATTCTGTCTTTCAGGATGTCTTGGAGCACAAAGAAGTTTTATATCCGAAAATTCTTGTTTTAATTTCTTGAAAATCGGAATAAACATTTCATCTTCACCGCTATGAGTGCTGCCTGAAATAATTATTCTGCCATGTCCCATATAAAAATTGCTGTTTTTGCGTTCTATATCAAATTTTAAATTTCCCATAACTTTTGTAGTATCAGGATTTGCACCGATTGAAATAAGTTTTTCGTTATCTTTATTGGATTGCGTAAGCACTTTTGTATAATTTTGCAAAATCGGTTTAAAGAAAAATGAAAGTTTTTTGTATGAATTATAGGTTCTGTCAGAAATTCTTCCGTTTATAATCATTAAATCAATTCCACGATTTCTGACAAGTCTTGCAAAGTTTGGCCATAATTCTGTTTCTGCAACGATAACAATTTTAGGATTAACATTGTTTAAAAAGTGTCCTATGCAAAATGGGAAATCATAAGGAAAATATGTTATAAAATCCGCGATATTTCCTAATTTTTTTTGTGCTATTTCTTGTCCTGTTGAAGTACCTGTGCAAACAACAATAGGATTATCAAATGTTTGTTTAGTTCTTTTTATAAGATTTTCTAAAGCATTGATTTCACCGACAGAAACTCCATAAAAAACAATAGAGTTCTCTAATATAGGGGAATTAAAATATCCGCATTTTTGCTTAAATCCGACTGTCAATTTTCTTTTGAATAAGCCGATTACAAGCCAGAATGGCAATATTAAGATAAATAAAATTGTAGAAAAAAATCCGTAAATCATGATATGTTTATTGTATCATAAAATTATAAAAGAAAGGATAGAAGTATGAAAGACAAACAATTTTTAATGATTCCGGGACCTACACCAATTCCTGAAAGTGTTTTATTAGCTATGGCAAAACATCCGATTGGACACAGAAGCTCGGAATTCTCGAAAGTTTTGGAAGAAGTTTATACTAATCTAAAATATGTTTTTCAAACTGAAAATGATGTATTTATGTTTGCCTCAAGCGGTACGGGAGCTATGGATGCAGCATTATCAAACCTTGTAAATGAGGGTGATAACGTATTATCTTTAGTTTTAGGTAATTTTGGTGCACGTTGGGCAAAAATTGCAGCAGGATATGGTGCAAATGTTGATAAAATTGAAGTTGAAGCAGGTGAAGTTATTAATCCTGAAGATGTTAGAAAGAAATTAGCAGAAAAGAATTACAAAATAGTTACATTAACTCATTCTGAAACTTCAACGGGTGCAAAAAACGATGTAGAAGCAATTTGTAAAATTATTAGAGAAACAGATGCAATTTCTGTTGTTGATGGTGTTACAAGTGTTTGTGCAATGCCTGTAAAAACTGATGAATGGGGTATTGATGTTTTAGTTTCAGGTTCTCAAAAAGGATTTATGATTCCACCGGGACTTGCATTCTTAGTTGCTAATGAAAAAGCTTGGAAAGTTCATGAACAATGCAAACATCCAAGTTTTTACTTTAGCTGGGATGCTCACAGAAAATCTGTAAGAGATAACTCAACTCCATATACAGCCGCAGTTAATTTAATATTTGCATTGCAAGAAGCTCTAAGAATGATTAAGGATGAAGGTTTAGATAGTATTTATGCTCGTCATGAAAAGCTTGCAATTGGTTTAAGACATTCTCTAAGAGCAATGAATTTAGAATTGTTGGTAAAAGAAGACAAAAACGCAAGTCATGCAATTACATCGGTTCTTCCTCCTGAAGGGGTTTCTGTTCCTGATATCAGAAGTCATATGAACAAAGATTTTGATATTGTTGTTGCAAACGGTCAAAATGCATTGAAAGACAAAATCTTCAGAATGGGTACATTAGGCTTTGTATCTGAAAGGGATTTGCTAACAGCAGTTGCATCATTGGAAACAGTTCTTGCAAGACTTGGACACAAATTTGAAGTTGGTGCTGGTACAAGAACAGCTATTGAATGGCTAAATAAATAGATAATTATAAACCTTAAATTAGCAAGATATTAAAGAACAGGTTATAATGCCTGTTCTTTTTTGTTCGAAATACTTGATATTATTGAGAATACAGTCTTAATGTTACAATTTCGTTGCAATCACTTGTAATCTTAGTATGTTTTATTTAATCTTCTAGTATCTAAGACTAGATAAAGATTATATTGATACTACATAAAAGGGAAACGTTATGAAAAAGATTTTAAGTTCGCTGTTTAGTATGTTACTAATGCTAAATATGTTTGCATTTGGGTTTTTAACTCAAAATGCTCAAGCAGCACAAACAGTAAGAATTGCATTTGTATTGGATGGAAAATCTCCGGCAAATGATTACTTCTTGAAAAAATTTAAAACATCAATCACAAATTCTATGAAAGGTACTCAAGTTGTTTATCCAAAAGAACTTGTTTATGTTGGTGATTGGACAGAAAGCGGAGTAAGGGCTCAATGTAATAAAGCTCTATCTTCAAATGCAACAACTGTTGTAGCTTTAGGTTATATATCTTCAAAGTATTATAACAGTTTAAAAAATAAGAGAAAAATGGTTGTAACAATTGACCAATATGGTTTAAACGATTTCGGTAATGATATGTTTTCTCCATTATCTCAGTTTACTCAAAAATTGGAATTATTTCATCGTTTGACTAACTTCAATAAAGTTGCTGTTATGATGAATGATAGCTATTACAATATGAGAAAAGATTGGGCAAGTGTTATTAAATCAAAATTGAAAGATAAATCAATTAATTTGGTGGTTGTTCCGGTTGGAAATGATGTTACTACTGCAATGACAAAAGTTCCTTCTGATGTGGATGCAGCGTTGGTATTACCTCAATTTAAACTAACAATGGAACAATTAAAATATATGTTTGACATTATGGCAAACAGAAACATAAAAACATTCTCTGTATTAGGTGAAAGTGATGTAAATGTTGGCTGTATGTTAGGTTCAGGTGCATTGGACTTAGATAGAAAAATATCAGATGCAACCTCATTCAATATTAAAAGCTATTTATATGGTTCAAAAGTTAACTTAGATAAAGTTATGTTTATGGAAGACGATATCTTATATGTAAATATGGACACTTGTGAAAAAGTTGGATATCAACCTCCGTTAAGACTTTTAAATGCTGCAAAGGTTATTTCTCATAAACCGGTTCCAATGTATAGTTTATCTGCTGTTTTTAACAAATTAGATGAACAAAACTTGGATATTGAACAAAAATCATATCTTGTAAAAGCTGCAAGAAAAGCAGCATTGTCTGCAAAATTGAAATATTTGCCAACGGTAACTGTAAATTTAGGTTATCAAGCTTATGACAGCACATACGCTGATACTGCGGCATTGTTAATCCCTGAAAAAACAGGTATTTTCGGTGTAGGTATAGATCAAGTTATCTATTCTCCTGCATTGGTTACAAATATTTTAATTAAAAACAAAAAAGTTAAATTTGAAAAAGCTGAATACAAAATGACAGAACAAAATATGGGTATTGATTTAGCTAATTTATATATTGATACTTTGATTTTGAAAAATCAGATTGGTGTTCAACAAGAATATGTAAAAGAAGCTCGTGAAAACTTGGGTATTGCAAGAGTTCGTGAAAAAATGGGTTATTGTGGTAAAGAAGAAGTCATGAGATGGGCAAGTCAATTGAGTATTGCAGAGCAAAGATTACTTGATATGACAGCTGATTACAAAAATGTTAAAATTGCAATCAGTAAATTCTTAAACGAAAGTCAAAATCAAAATTTTGACTTAGTTCCATTGAAAGCAAATGACCCTGCATTTTATACATCAGAGTTAAATATTCTTGATTATGTAAGAACTCCTCAGGCATTAGAAGCTTTCACAAAAATGTTAGTTGAAGAATCATATAATGTTTCACCTGAGTTGGTAAAATTAAGAACAGCTATGGGTATGAAGAAAAACGAACGTTCAATGTATGTTCAAAAATTCTTCTTGCCGGATGCAAAGGTTTCTTATCAATATCAAACATTGATGGGTAGAGAATACGGTAAAGATATGGCAATGTTAAAAGCAGGTCCTATGACATTACCTTTAAGCTATGATGCACTAAGAGCATCAACATCTTATTCAAGAATTGGTGTATATGCCCAATGGAAACCATTGGAAGGTGGTTCAAAATTTGCAGAAATTGCTCGTATTAATGCGGAATTAAAGCAATTAGAAACTCAAGAAATGGGTATTAAAACCCATCTTGAAGAAAAAGTAAGATCGGTTGTAAATAAGGCTCTTGCTTGCTACTTCAGTATTGAAAAAGATTATAGAGCAATGGCTACATCAAAAGAAAACTACCAAAGAGTAAAAGCGGATTATTTATTTAATAAAACTCCAATTACACAAATGTTGGATGCAGAAAAAACTTACTTTGACTCCAAAACAAGAGCTGCAAATTCTCAAAACGAATTCTTTAAACAACTTGTTTGGGTACAAAGAGCTTTATGTTCTACTAACTGGACAAAAGCTGATCCTAGTGCAAAAGCTTGGATTCAAAAAGTTAAAGATACATTGGTTGCTATGCCTGATGTAACTTTATAATAGTTGTTACTTAATGCACAAAGAAGGAGATAACTGTTAACAGTTATCTCCTTTTGCTTGGTATGAGGATAATCTTTATAAAGCTTTTTTTTTATTCAAATTAAAATTTACATATTTACATATCTTGGTATTTTTTGTATCATGAAATAAAAGGGGTTGTTTTATGCAGGATGATAAAGTTATAGATTTGTTTTCTAAAGTTAATACGGTTCTTTCTCATGAAGAATTAGAACAAATCAAATTTTTTGAAGGATTTCATTACGTTAAATTAAACAAAGATAAAAATAATAAAAAATTTAATGCCAACTTGTTAAAAAAGTATGCACAGAGTTGTCATTATATAGTTAGAGTTATGAGAGAAGTTAACGGCGAAGTTTGGATGTATAACTATGATGTTAGAAATGACGAACTTTTCAAGTTTATGGAAAAATTCAATAAAAACAAGTTAAATGGTACTATTATAGAAATTGATAAATATTTTCCGGAAGGACTAGCTTAAGTTGAATTTTTTTGAAAAATATCATGAGAGGTTATACAATTGTTCAAAGCCGTACCAATATGTAGGCGGCGAAATATTTTCTGCGAACAAGGATTTTGATTCGGCAAAAGTTCGTTTTGCAATGTGTTTTCCTGATAAATATGAAATAGGTATAAGTAATCTTGGTGCCAGAATCTTGTATAATCAGGTTAACATGCAAGAAAACTATATGGCAGATAGAGCCTATGCCCCGGAACCTGATTTTGTTCCTGAGAGATTATATTGCGTAGAATCAAAACGTCCGATTTGCGATTTTGATATTGTCGGATTTTCTTTGCAATATGAATTATCTTATCCGACAGTATTAAAAATGCTTGATATGTCCGGAATTTCAGTCAGAAACAAAGACAGGAAAGAAAATGAGCCTATTGTTTTAGCCGGCGGACCTTGTACATTCAATCCGCTTCCAATGTCTGAATTTATTGATGTATTTGTAATTGGTGATGGTGAGCAGGCTGTTGTTGAAATGTGCCAAGTTTTAGAAAAAACAAAGCATTTGTCAAGACAGGAAAAAATAAATGAATTGTGCAAATTGAGAGGTTTTTGGTCAGCATCTGTCGGTGGAACTGTTCAAAAACGTGTTGAACCGTTAACGTATGATACGGCATTAAAAAAACATCCGATTGCATTTTCATCTTCAATTCATGATAGAGCTATTGTAGAAATAAGACGTGGTTGCGGAAGAATGTGTCGTTTTTGTCAACCGGGTCATGTAACTTTACCTGTCAGAGAAAGACCTGCCGAAGAAATTATTAAAATTACAAAAGAGTTAGTGCACAATACAGGTTATGATGAATATTCGCTTTTATCGCTGTCTTCAAACGATTATTCAAATATTAAAGAGGTTATAAAAGAGTTAAGTTGTGAGTTTGATAAGAAAAAAGTCGGAGTATCTTTACCAAGTCAACGTATAGATCATTTTAGTTTAGAACTTGCCGAACTTACTCAATCTGTCAGAAAATCCACAATGACACTTGCACCTGAAGCTGGAAGTCAAAGACTTAGAAATGTAATAAAGAAGAATATTTCTCAAGAACAGATTATGGATGCTGTTTTAACCCTTTACGAAAACGGTTGGAGTAGAATTAAATTCTACTTTATTCTTGGTTTACCTACTGAAACGCTTGAAGATATGGATGAATTTGCAAAGTTAATGGAGTCAATTCGTTATCGCTGTCGAGGTTTAAAGCAGGAAAAAGGCCTAAAACACGGGTTAGACGTTACTTGCACGCTTTCAATATTTGTGCCAAAACCATTTACTCCGTTTCAATTCTGTCCGCAAATGGATTTGGATAAAGTTATGGAGCATGTTTTATATTTGAAAGAAAAAACAAAGCATATCAAAGGGTTAAAACTCAATTATCACGAACCGTCAATTTCTCAAATAGAGGCAGTTTTAACAAGGGGCGATTCTTCTCTTTGTGATTTTATAGAAAAACTATATCAAAAGGGCTGTTACCTTGATGCTTGGGGAGAATATTTTAAACAGGATGTTTGGGATGAAACAGCCAAAGAATGTGGCATAGATATTAAAGCTTTAGCAAAAAAAGAATATTCAACGAATGATGAGTTACCTTGGAATTTTATAGATATTGGGGTTAGAAAAGAATGGTTTATTGAAGAATATAAAAATGCATTTGGTCAACCAGAAGAATTTAATTTTCAACCTACGTGTGAGCAAAAATGTGTTAATTGCGGAGTTTGTCCTGACTTAAAAGTTCATAAAATTTTAGATAAACCATTTAAGGCAAGAGATTATGTTAAAGTTGAGCATAAACCTGCTGATCCAAGAACCGCACCGACAATTCAAACTTTTAAATACAGATTAAAAGTTACAAAACTTGGAATTTTAAGATATTTTTCTCACCTTGATTGGCAAAATACTTTTTTAAAGGCAATACTTCGTTCCGATTTAAAAATAGCGTTTACTCAAGGTTTTAATCCAACACCAAAAGTTTCTATGGGTGTTGCTTTGCCGTTATTCTTGGAAAGTTATCAAGAATTAGTAGATATCGAATTATTGAATCATATAACTTGCGATGAAGTTAAAGATATTCTTTCAAAACACCTTCCTTGCGGGTGTGAAATTGTTGATATAAGGGAACTTGAACTTGGTGAAAAAGCTATTGATCATACTGCACAGTGGGCAGAGTATAAAATTTCACTTATCAAAAAAGATGATTGTAATTTAAAAAACTTTATGTTAAATTGTAATCAAGTTTTATCTTCACAAGAAATTTTACTTACGAAGAAAAACAAAAAAGGTTTACTAAAAACTTCGAATATAAAATCGTCAATACAATCTTACAGATTTGAAGACAATGATTTATTTATTATCCTAAAAACCGGTCAAGGTAGTGATATTCCTGCTGTTAGAGCGGATGATATCATGAAAATAATATCAAATGATATGATTTTTGATATTAAGCGTATAAGATTTTTTGACGAAAATTTAGAGGAGTTATAAAAGAAAAGGAATTTTAAATGAAAGACAAAAAAAATTATTCATCAAAAGAACAAAATGACTCTAAAAAGATTGTAATTGCCGAACGAGATAATATCGGTGCATTAATGGAAGGTGATAAAGTCCTTGATTTATACATAAACAGAGGTGAAGTTTTACTGGGCGATGTGTATTTGGCGACAGTTCAAAATGTATTACCAAGTATAGAAGCTGCTTTTGTTGATGTAGGTGTTGATAAAATGGGCTTTTTACATGCACAAGATGTTATGGGAAAAGGGGCATTAAAAGATAAGTTAGCTCCGAATCAAAAATTAGTTGTACAGGTTGTAAAAGAACCAACAGGACATAAAGGTCCAAGAGTTACAACAGAAATAAGTCTTCCGGGCAGATTTTTGGTATTGATGCCATCAGAACCGGGAATTAACGTAAGCAGAAAAATTGAATCTTCAAAAGAAAGAGCAAGATTGAAATCAATTGTAAGTTTATTAAAACCTGTGGGTGTAGGTGTTATTATAAGAACTGAAGCTGAAGGTCAATCTGAAGCTGATATTCAAGAAGATTTAGAAATTCTTTTAGAAAAATGGAATAATATTGTAACAGCGGCAGAATCTTTAACTCCGCCAAGTTTATTATATAGAGATCAAGATTTATTATATAGGGTTATAAGAGAAGCTTGTTCGGAGGATGTTACAGAAATAATTGTTGATACGGCATTTGCCCTAAATAGAGTTCAATCGTTATTGCAAAATTGGCACATGAATAAAAATATTAAAGTTACCTTATACAAAGGTAATGAACCGTTATTAATAGCAACAAATGTGCATAAAGAAATTAAAGCAGCATTAAATATGCGTGTAAATATGCCATCAGGCGGATATTTGTTCATTCAACAAACAGAAGCTCTTACTGTAATTGATGTAAACTCAGGTAAGTTTGTAAGTTCAGCAACTCAAGATGAAACCATTTTGAAAACGAATATTGAGGCTGTACATGAAATTGCCAGACAACTTCGTTTACGTAACATTGGCGGTATGATTATTATAGACTTTATTGATATGACTTCTCGTGTTGATAAGTTGGCAATTATGGAAGAGTTGGAAATTGCAATAGAAGACGATAAGGCAAAACCTCAAGTTGGTCAATTATCAGATTTAGGTTTGGTAGAAATGACAAGACACAGACAAGGTCAAGCAATATCAGAGGTATTTGCAAAAAAATGCCCTCATTGTCATGGTGAAGGATATATAATTGAAGATTTTAAATTTGCATCACCGACTGCGGAGGGTGAATATAGAGCAAAAGCTGCAAAAATGAAGCTTCCAATGAGCGGATTTAAGAAAAATAATGGAAATAAGAATAAACAAAATAATGTTCAACCTCAACAGCAAGAAATGGAGCAGTCTCAACCAATTGAAATGACAGATGAAAATCCGTCTGTTGTTGCACAAGAGGATTCTAAAAAACGCAAAGATAATAAAAAAGGCAGAAATAATAAGCGTAATTTGAATAAAGCTCAGTTGAATGAAGATTCAAATGTTAAAACCGCTGAAACAATGATTACTAATGAAGATGAAATTAGACCGATAATTGAAGAACCGGTAAGTGTAGAATTAGATAAAAATCAAGAAAATGAATCGGTTGAAATTTTACCATCAGAATCAGAAAATTCAGCAGATGAAGCAAAAGGTAAAAAAACTCGCAGACCAAATAGAGGTGCTGCAAAAACAAAAAGAATGACGAAAACAACAAGAGCAACGAAAACAAAGTCAAAAAAAACAGGTGAAGAAAAAGTTGAATAATTTTGTAAGACTTTTAAAAATATTTATAATAACAGTAATTTGTATTTCGGTTCAACAAGCATTTGTGTTTGCTGAACCGAGCACTATTCCTGTTACAACATCATACGATGATATGGTTAAAGCTATAAATCAACCTCAAACAAGTGTTACAAATGCAAATGTTGAAACACCTGCACATGCTGCTGTAACAGGTTCTATTACTTCTGACGAGATAGAAGTAATAAATTCGCAAAGTTCCGTAAACAATTCAGAAATTCAAAAGTCTGTTGATAATTATGTCAAAGCAAAACCTCAAAAATCTTTTAGAAAAAGCATACTTAGTTTATTTTTAAAATTTTTGATATCCATGCTTTGGGTAGGTATTTCTTCCATTGTTATATTTATAATTTTACTTTCATATAAAAAGTTTGTATCCGGAAGAAAAAGAGTTACTCCTACATACGAGAGCAAAGCTCATTCGTTGGATACTCCAACAAATTTTAAAGAAGCAATAAAATTATTTTTAGACAAAACTAAATGGAGTTAAGTTATTTAAGCAACCAATCGGCTAAAGGTCTAATTTCACCCATTTCTCCATCAAAATCTTTTAAAATGTAATCAATGTTTAGGCATTTTTTTATTGGTTCTGTTGAAAATACTCCGTCTTTAAAGACTTCAGAGTAATTCAATCCGTTATTTGCACAATATGGGACATTCACAGTACCATCTTTTTTTAAATATGCCAGTCCATGAGTTCTGCATGTAAGTCCTCTGTAATCATATACGCTGCATTTTTTATTGATTAAAAAAGGACATTGATATTCAAATCTTTCTCCTTTAAAACCAGATTTTTCTTTTTGTAATTTTTGAAAATTCAATTTTATTTGATATTTTATATCTTCCGGAAGTTTAGAAAAACCTTCCATCAAATATCCCATTTCAATCCATGAAAACGGGTATTCTCCTATTTCACAGCATCCGGCACATCCTTCATGGCAGTGTATGTATTCTGACTGTTCTTCAAAGTATTTGTCAATTTCTTTTTGAAAATTTTCAACAAATTTACTATATTTTTCTAACATATACAGATTTTAGCATAAATTTGCAAAAACATTTTTATTATTTATAATTTGTTTATGACAGAATGCAGATTATGTAAAAGTAAAAAAATCAGATTAATAAAGCACGGAGTAAGAGATAACTCGGATATAGATGTTTATAAGTGTCAAAAATGCGGTTTAGAATTTCTTTCTCAATTTAATCAGGCTGATGAGCAATTTTATACAAACGGACAAATGCATTCAACGTATGAAGTGGATTGTTGGTTGAATCATACACAAATTGATGATAAAAGACGAGTTAAATCTTTATTGCCGTTAATCAAAAACAAAAAAGTTTTAGATTTTGGAACAGGTAATGGCGGTTTTTTAATTTATTCAAAAGATATTGTAGAATCTGTTGTTGGGTATGAAATTGATTTGTCGTTGAGAGAACACTACGAAAAGCATAATCTAAGCGTAGAACAGAATTTGGATTTTTTAAAAGATAAATTTGATGTGATAACCATGTTTCATGTGCTGGAACATATTAAAGAACCGGAAAATGTTCTTAAAAATTTAAAAAAATATTTTAATAAAAAAGGACGATTAATTATAGAAGTTCCAAATTCTAACGATGCACTATTAACAATATATAAAAACGAAGCTTTTAAAAACTATACTTACTGGAGTTGTCATTTATTCGTGTATAATGCAACTAATTTAAAAACGATTTTAAAAAATTCAGGGTATAAAATAAAAAAAATAAATTATGTTCAAAGATTTCCATATACAAATCATATAGGCTGGATAAAAAATAAAAAACCCGGTGGACATGGAATTTATCACTTAAACAAATATCTAAATATTTTATACACATTAATTCTAAAAATTTTGCATAAAACTGATACAATAGTTGTTGTTGCAGAACCAATTTTATAACTTGCTTATAGAATATGTTTATTTTAAAATTAACTTGTATAAGACTTAGAAAAAAGGAGATTTTAAAATGTCAAGAAAACCTATTATTGCAGGTAATTGGAAAATGAACTTATTAAAAGCTCAAGCAAAAGAACTTTTTGAAGGTATAAAGGGTTATGTAAATCAATATACAGCGGTAGAATTACCAACAGTTGTAATTGCTCCTGTATTTACATCATTGAGTGCAGTAGAAGATGTAAAATGTGATTGTGGTTGCGGTGGTAAAAAAATAGCAGTTGCTTGTCAAAATTGCCACTGGGAACAATCAGGTGCATATACAGGTGAAATCTCAGTAGAAATGGCAAAAGATGCAGGCTGTGATTATGTAATTATAGGTCATTCAGAAAGAAGACAATATTTTTCAGAAACAGATGAAATGATTAATAAAAAAGCAAAAGCAATTTTAGCTGGTGGATTGTTACCAATCATTTGCTGCGGTGAAACTTTGGAACAAAGAGAAGCTGGTGTTACGGATTCTCACATTGCAGGACAAATAAAAGCTGCATTAGAAGGTATTTCATCAGAAGATGTTGCAAAATCAGTTATAGCTTATGAACCAATTTGGGCAATCGGCACAGGCAAAACTTGTGATTCAGTAGAAGCAAACAGAGTTATCGCAATGATTAGAAACGTAGTAAAAGAAGTTGCCGGTGCAAAAGCTGCAGAAGAAATCAGAATCCTATACGGTGGTTCTGTAAAACCTTCAACAATTGAAGAACAAATGCGTCAATCTGATATTGATGGAGCTTTAGTTGGTGGTGCTTCTCTAAAAGCTGACAGCTTTAACGAAATTATTGCAAATACAATGAAAACAATGTAAAAAGTTTTAAAGGAGATAAATTAATGACTCAACAATTTTCACAACAATCTCAAGTAAAAATTAGAACAGGTGTTTATGTATTTATAAAAGATGCGTTCAATCCTGTTGTTCTATATTTTGATAATCCACAAGCTGTTTTTGAAGAATTGAAACAAGCTATGAAATCAGCAACTCCGGTTTTAATTGATAAACAAGCAAACGGACCAATTAAAAGATTATGCATTGTTTCAAATCAAATAAAAGGTTTAGCACTTCAAGATGAACAATATCAATAAGGTGTTAATCGAAGATATTGAAAATGCTCCAAATAGAGTGTTGGAAATAAATTTTGACGGAATAATTTCGGATATTCCGTCTTCAAAACCCGTAAAGGCTGATTTGCATGTAAAATCATTAGGTGATTTTATAGAAATAAGCGGAAATGTTAAAGCAGACTTAACATTAGAATGCGATTTATGTTTAAAAGAATTTGAATATAAATTAGAGTTTGACATAAATGAAACATACGCTAAAAACACGCTATTAGATGAATACGGGCAGGAAACGGAACTAAAAGACGGACAGTTTATTATAGATTTAGAAGGCAGTAATGAAATAGATATTTGTGATTTATTGTATCAATCTGTAATATTAAATATACCAAATAAAAAAGTTTGTGGTATAAATTGTAATAAAGGGGTTTTTCAAACAGACGAAGAATTTGTGGAAGAAGATCCAAGAATGCAAGTATTTAAAAATATAAAGTTAGATAAATAAAGAAAGGTATAAGAAAATGGCAGTACCAAAGAAAAGAACAGGCGCAAGAAAACAAGCAACAAGACGTTCACACTGGAAGGCAATTAAGCCTGCTACAACAAAATGTTCACATTGCGGAGCAACAGTTTTAGCACATACAGTATGCACAGAATGTGGCTATTATAAAGGAAAAGCAGTTAGTATAAAATCAGCAGATTATGTAGCTGAAGAAACAGCTAAAAAACCTGCAAAAAAAGCTGCTGCAAAGAAAACAACAACAAAAAAAGCTACAAAAAAAGCAGAAGAAACAAAAGTTGAAGAAGTAAAAGCAGAAGAAACTTCTGAAGAAAAAACAGAAGAATAGTTTCTGAATATCGAGGGATAAATGACCAGGATAGCAATAGATGCAATGGGTGGTGATTACGCACCGCACGAAATAGTTGCGGGTTCAGTTTGGGCTGCCTATGAATATAATGTTCCTATCGAGTTGGTAGGTAAGCAAGATGATATTGTCCGAGAATTGGAAAAAATAAAACTTGAAGGTTTTGTTTCCGATTGTGGTCAAAAAGGTGCTAAAAAACGCATAAATATTGATATATCAAAATTGGATATAAAAATTACCCATGCCGATGAAGTTATTGAGATGGGTGAACATCCGGGTCAGGCTATAAGAAAGAAAAAGAATTCTTCAATTGTTGTTGGTGTAAAATCGGTTGTTGATGGTAGTTCGGATGCTTTAGTGGCAGCAGGTTCCACAGGTGCTGCAATGGCGGCAAGTTTGTTCGGAATGGGTAGAATTTCAGGTATTTTAAGACCTGCAATTGCTGCGACGCTTCCATCTATGAAAAAGCCGATTGTAGTTATTGATGGTGGTGCAAATACTGAATGTACACCTGAAATGTTGTATCAATTTGCTGTTATGGGGTGTTTGTATTCAAAACAGTTATTGGGAATAAAAGATCCAAGAGTTGCTGTATTGAATATTGGTTCAGAAGAAACAAAAGGTAATCCTTTAGCTCAAGAAACATATAAATTATTAGAAAAAAACAAAGATAAATTTAATTTTGTTGGTAATATTGAAGGTAACAAATTATTATTAGATACTTGTGATGTTGCAGTAAGTGATGGATTTGTTGGAAACGTTACATTAAAGGTTACAGAAGGTGTTGCTACGTTGTTACTTAGATTAATTAAAGAACAGTTTAAGTCTTCAATATTTGGCGGTGTTGTTGGTTTGATGGCACAAAATTTCTTAAAACGCATTTATCCGCGAATTAACTACGAAGAATACGGTGGTTCTTTGCTATTAGGCGTTAAGGGTATAACTGTTATATCTCATGGCAGAAGTAAAGCTTATGCGATAAAGAATGCTGTTAGAGTAGCAAAAGAAGCGGTTGAAACCGGATTGAATAAAAAAATTACTGAAATGTTAGGAGAATAATGAAGAAAGTTGCATTTTTGTTCCCTGGTCAAGGTTCACAAGCTGTTGGCATGGGTGTAGATTTATGTGAAAATTATGAAGTTTCGAAGCGTGTTTTTGAAACTGCAAATGATATTTTAGGAAAGAATATATATGATATTTGTAAAAATGGTCCGGAAGATTTATTAAAACAAACAGTAAATACCCAGCCGGCTATATTAACAAATTCAATAGCTGCTCTAGAAGCTTTTAAATCTGAAATAAATATAGCTCCTTCATATACAGCAGGACATAGTTTGGGTGAGTATGCAGCATATTATGCATCAGGAATTTTAACATTGGAAAATGCCCTGAAACTAATTCAAAAAAGAGCAGAATTGATGGATGAAGTAAAAGGTGGTTCAATGGCTGCAGTTTTGAATTCTGATGAAGATACAATTAATTCTTGTATTAATGAAGTTGAAGGATATGTTGCTGTTGCAAATTACAATTCACCTAAACAAATTGTAATAACAGGTGATGATGATGCAGTTAAGCAAGTTTGTGAATTATTGCAACAAAAAGGTGTAAAGAGAGTAGTTCCACTTGCAGTTTCAGGAGCTTTTCATTCTGAATATATGAAAAATGCAGGAGAAAAATTTGCAGATTTTGTTAAAGACATTGAAGTCTGTGAGGCAAAAGTTCCAGTTATAACTAATGTTGATTCACAAGTAACAACATCAAATGTAAAAGAAAAAATGCCAAAGCAAATATATTCACCTGTAAAATGGTGTCAATCAATAGAAAAAATGATAGAAGATGGTGTTGATACATTTATTGAATTTGGCAATGGAACTGTTTTGGCAGGTTTAAATAAAAAAATAAATGCTGAAGTTAAAACATATAATGTTTTTGATAAAGAATCGTTATTAAAAACGGTAGAAAGTTTAAAAGAGGTATAAAATGAGCGAAAAGGTAGCTTTAGTAACAGGTGGTTCAAGAGGCATAGGCAAGGCATGTGCCATGAAACTTGCACATGCTGGTTATGATGTTGTAATTAACTATGCAGGTAATGAAGAAGCTGCAAATAAGACGGTTGAAGAAATAAAATCTTTGGGTGTTGAGGCTGCTGCGTATAAATTTGATATTGCAGATAATGATGCAGTAAATAATGCCATAAAAGATATAGTTGAAAAATTCGGGCGTATTGATGTTTTAGTAAACAATGCCGGAATTACAAGAGATGGTTTGTTGATGCGAATGAGCAAAGAAAACTGGGATGCTGTAATTAATACAAATTTAACAGGAGCATATAATGTTTCACAACCGGTTGTAAAGGTCATGATGAAACAAAGAAGTGGTGCAATTGTTAATATGGCAAGTATTGTGGGTATCTACGGAAATGCAGGTCAAGCAAATTATGCTGCTGCTAAAGCAGGATTAATCGGTTTGACAAAATCAATGTCAAAAGAATTTGCATCAAGAAATATCAGAGTAAATGCTGTTGCTCCGGGATTTATAAAAACAGACATGACAAAGGATTTAGATTCTGACCAAATTTCTGAACATATTCCATTAAAAAGACTTGGCGAAGCAGATGACATTGCAACTGCCGTAAAATTCTTGGCTGTTGATGCAACTTACGTTACAGGTCAAGTTTTACAAGTAGATGGCGGACTTACTATTTAAAAATTTTTACAAATTTGTAAAAAGTTTGCAAAAATTTTTTTAGAGAGTATAATGAAAATGTAAAATAAAGATGATAATTACAAAAATGAGGAAAAAACGATGAGTACATTAGACAAAGTAAAAAAAGTAGTAGTAGATCAATTAAGTGTTGATGAAAGCTTAGTAACTCCAGAAGCTAGCTTTACTGGTGATTTGGGTGCAGATTCATTAGACACAGTTGAATTAGTTATGGCATTTGAAGAAGAATTTGGTTGCGAAATTCCTGATGAAGAAGCTGAAAAAATCCAAACAGTTCAAGATGCTGTAAACTATATTGAAGCTCATTCTTAATAGGGTGAAATAAATAGATTTTGAAATAAAGAAAGAGGATAAGTTATACAATTTTATGTATATATCCTCTTTTTTTGGAAAGGTTCATAAATATGGAAAAAAGGCGAGCTGTAATTACTGGTGTAGGTGCTATAACACCTTATGGTGTTGGTGCAGATAAATTTTGGGATAATGTAAAAAAAGGTATTAGTGGTATAACGATTGTACCTGATAGTAAGATAGATAAAGAAAGACAGACAACTTACGTATATGGAGTTGTTCCTGAGTACGAAGAAACAAAATATATCGATGCAAAAGAAGTGAAGCGATTGGATAATTTTATCAAGTATGGTATTGTTGCTGCAACAGAGGCTATGGAAAATGCCGGAATTGATATGTCGAAAGAAGATCCTTACAGATGCGGATGCTTAGTTTCATCTGCTGCTGGTGGTGAACACACAATAGAAGAAAACCATATTGTTATGTTAAACAGAGATAACTACACAAAATGTTCACCATTTACTGTTCCTGCGATGATTGTAAATATGGTTGCAGGCAAAATTGCTATTAAATTTGGTTTAAAAGGTATAAATAAAGCAATTGTTTCTGCTTGTGCGACAGGTAATCACTCAATAGGAGATGCATTTAGAGCAATTCAATATGGTGATGCAGATGTAGTATTGGCTGGTGGTTCTGAGGCAGCTGTTTGTAATATGGGTGTTGGCGGTTTTTCATCAGCAAGAACTTTAACAAAGCGAAATGATGAGCCTACAAAGGCATCAAGACCTTATGACATTGACAGAGATGGATTTGTTATGAGTGAAGGTGCAGGTGTTTTGGTAGTTGAAGAATTGGAGCATGCCAAAAAACGAGGAGCAAAGATATTAGCTGAAGTTGTAGGATATGGTCAAACTTGTGATGCGTATGATATGGTTGCACCGGATCCGACAGGAGAAGCTGCCGGAAAAGCAATGGAATTTGCTCTAAAAGATGCAGGAATAAAACCTGAAGATATGGATTATATCAATACTCATGGTACTAGCACTCATGTTGGGGATATAGGTGAATCTTTAGCCATTGCAAACGTATTTGGTGATTTGAATAAAAATAAACATTTGATGGTAAGTTCAACAAAGAGCATGCATGGTCATTTGTTAGGTGCAGCGGCTGCTGTTGAGGCTATTGTATGTATAAATGCACTTAACGAAGGTATCATTCCTCCAACAATTAATCTTGAAAATCAGGATCCTGAAGTTGCAAATTTGAATTATGTACCTAACACTCCTGTTAAAGCTGATTTGAAATATGCAATGTCAAATGCTTTTGGCTTTGGTGGACATGATGCATCAATAATTATAAAAAAATATGAAGAATAGAATTTAGTACAAAACAAACAAAAACTCCGATAGTGTTGCTTTCGGAGTTTTTATGTTAATTTTTAAAACCATTCGCATAAATTATCTTTGCACAAAACTTCATTCAAATTTTGAATACTTTGAGTGTGAGTTAAATTAAAAGTTAGCGGAGAAATAGAAATTTTATTTTCTCTAATTGCTTGGATATCTGTTGTTGGAGGTTCTTTTTCAGTGGATAATTTACCTGCCATCCAGTAATAAACCTTACCTCTAGGGTCGATTCTTTTTTCGTAGTTATCGGTGAACATTCTACCACCCATTTCTGTTACAACTACTCCGGCAATGTCTTCTTGGCGAATTCCAGGGATATTTACGTTAAGGATTGATTTATTCGGAAATTTAAACTTATCTAATTTTGGAATAAGACTTTCAACAAATTCTGCTGCGAATTTGAAGTCTTCCAAAACGGGCTTGTATGAATTAAGTGAAACTGCGATGCTTGGAATATTCATCATAGCTGCTTCAATGGCACAACTTACCGTACCTGAATAAATGATGTCGTGTCCAAGGTTTGGTCCGTGATTGATTCCAGAGATAACCAAATCGGGTTTTTCTTGCTCTTCCAAAATTGCGTTAACACCCATTTTGACACAATCTCCGGGAGTACCTGAAACAGCCCAAGCTCGTTTTGAACCATAAAGTGCTTCAACTTCTTTTACTCTTAGTGGTGAATTTAGTGTTATTGAGTGTCCTGCGGCAGAACGTTCGGTATCAGGTGCTATAACATAAATATCATAGCAGTTGCTTAAATGTTCAACCAATGCTCTGATTCCGTTAGCATAAATTCCGTCGTCGTTTGAAATTAAAATTTTCATAATTATCTCCTTTAACTTAATAAGATTACCTTGAAAATACAATAAAATCAATGGTCTAAAAGAGGATAAAATAGTTAAAATTTAATAAAATTAAAAAATAGTTGCAAAAATAAATTTATGGAGTAAAATATAGTTAAAGAGTTATCGCGGGGTAGAGCAGCCTGGTAGCTCGTCGGGCTCATAACCCGGAGGTCGTTGGTTCAAATCCAGCCCCCGCAACCATTTATAAAAAACTTCAGTGAGATTAACTGGAGTTTTTTGTTTAGTTAGGTATTTTGGAGTTTGTTATATTTATGAAAAGAATTAAAGTTCAAAGTAGATTGTCAAAAGCTGCTGCACTTCTCATTGTAGCTATTATTGTGGCATTAGGTATATTTTTTGTATATTTGGATTTTACATCAGATTTTATAAGTTCAAGAACGAGTGGCGATATTTATGGTTTTGTTGCTCTTGCTATTATTTTTATTCCGATAATACTTAGCCAAGTTGTTTCTAAATCAGAGTATGTTTCTGAACTGATTATTGCAAATGGCAAATTAATTATTGTATATAAATCAAGCAATTCAAAGCGAGAAAGAGTTATTAATTTAGACGATATTATCAAATTCAAAGCAATTCTTTCTGCAAATGATGTTCGATCAGGTAAATCATCCTATGTTTCTTGTACAACAGATGTAACAATTCAAACTAAAAATGATGGTGAAATAGAATTTATAGAGAATTCTTCAGCTAGTTTTTCATTTTGTGCATATTCTTTCTTGTTACGTCTTATTAGTCTTTCAAAATACATACCAAATTTTTCATATACCGTTGTTGGAAATTCAAAATTTGTAAAGGAAGATATTAAATATTTTGCAATTCATGGACGACGCATACCATTTTTAAAATATGAATCTATGCATTTTAAGTCATCTCCAATGTGGGCAAAAATTTTGCTTGTTTGTTGTGTTGTTCCATTTATTATAAGCCTCGGTGTATTAATTTATTTGTCTGTTCCTAATTATGTGAGCAGCGAGGATAAAGAATATGTATCATATATAGAACAAGGTTATCATTATTATCAGGATAATTTATATGATGCTTCAATTAAAGAATATGACAAAGCTTTGAGGATGCATGACAATGATTCAACTCTTTATTATTATCGTGCACTAACTTATTATTATGATAAACAGTATGAAAAAGGCTATGAAGAAGCAAAAAAAGGCATAGAATGTCTTAATCAAAAGTCAATATACCGTAAAGCAAAGAATTGGAAATTTGTTGGAAACAATGATATTGGTTTATACACAACAATGGGAAATTGTGCCAGACATTTGAAACAGTATAGAGAAGCTATCGAAGCGTATGATTATGTAGTTAATCATGTAAAATATACATATTCGGATGTTTATTTTAAAAGAGGAAAATGTAAATACTATTTGGGTTTATATAATGAAGCCTTAGAAGATTTTTACCATCATCAGCAGATAATTCAACAATATTTTGATGATCAGGAATCTGCCGAATATAAAGATAGATATCCGATGTATTCAAATAATGATTTAGCAGATATTCAAGCTTGGATCGATAGCTGTAAATAAGGAATTTATTACCCACTTTGTATGTGTAATAAAAATAGTAATAAATATTAAAAGACTTTAAATAACAGGTAAGTTTTCTTTAGCAACGTTCAAAATGTTTTCGTGCCAATTATTTACTTTTTCAAAATAGAAATCTGCCCCTTTAATTTTGCATATTTGTTTATGCTCTTTTTTGGTAGAGGCTGTAATTATGCCGATTTTGATTGGTCTTTGTGTTGTTGCAATCAATCGTTTTAATTTTTCTAACAATATCAGACCTTCTCTTTCTGTCGGAATAAATAAATCCATAAGAACCAAGTCGCATTTCATACGTTTGAATTTTTCAATTGCATCAAAAACTTCGTTAGATGTAATTGTATCGTATCCTGCGTTTTCAAATATTGTTTTTAATTGATATGTTATAACTCCCAAATCATCAATTACAAAAATTGTTTTTTTAGGACCTACATTTCGTGAATCATCCTCATTGTTAAGTTCTTTCGCCTTTTCAGGATTCATTTTGTCCCCGACAATTTTTTTCAATGTTTGGAATTTGTTGCTTAAGTCTTCAATTTTTTCTAAGTTGTTTTTTAATAAAGATAAAGTTATTTCTGTATCTTCACTAACTTCTATTCCGGTAATCTTGAAGAATCTGTTCAGAAAATCTTTATCTAATTTGATTTCTATATCTTGCATAATATATCATCCTTTATTTCACTTTATTAGTGATGTCCGAACTTGTATCCCGAACCAACATCTCTTGATTGATTTCTTATTTCAGATTTTTTTTCTTTTTCTTCATTTCTTTTTTCTTCAACAAAATTTTTCAACTCTTCAAATTTATTGCTTAAATCTTCAAGTTTATTCAAATTTGCTTTCAATATATTTAAATCAATTTCGATATCATCACTAACATTAGTGTTAGCCAGTCTAAAAAACTTATTAAGGAATTCTTTATCTAGTTTTATATTTATTTCATCCATTCTACTTTCTCACTGTAATTGTAATACCCAAGTTCAATTATACAATATAACGAACATAAAATCAATCATTTTTACAAATTTACAATTATAATATAGTATAATTAAAGTATTCAAAATGTTAAAAGATAGTGTTAGAATGTCTTGTTGTATAAACTGTATTAGTAGAATAGGATAAGTTGTAATTAAGTATGAAAAAAATATGTTCACTAGATTTTATAAAGATTGAGCAAATTCCAACTGATGTATTGGATACAGCAGGAAATGTTATATTGCAAGCAAATACAAAACCTGACGAACAGTGGATATTAAAGTATTATTTTAAGGATATATATACAGAAGAAGTAAAAGTTATAGTTCAAGAACCAGAAACAGTTGAAGTAGCTGAACTTGAAACTGAAATATCAGAAGATAATCAAATTGATATGGAAATAGAAGGAGATGAATCACCTGATTCAACCGAGGATTCTGAATTAGTAGAAGAAGAAACTGTTGAGGAAGAAAATTTAGATGATAAATTGGAACCATACAGTGAAGAGCAAGTTAATAAAATTTCTGATATTGCGTTGAAATTATCTTCTATGTTTGGTTATTCTGAGCCTGAAAAAGAAAAGTTAAAACAAATTGCAAAGTATTGTAATATAAGTCTGGATCAATTTACAAAAAGAGATTTAAAAGATAAGCAATTTAGCTTAAATAAAGCAAAGAAAAGCCATGAAATGTTAATGACTCAACCCGGAGTTTCAGATGAAGTAAAAAATGCAATAGGTGGGATTGTAGATGTTTATGACACTGTGAATTTCAGTCTAAGCCCTAAGATACCGCTAACTCATATAATGTTTATAATCTATATATACGAAGATCTAATGTTAAAATTTGATAACAATAAGGAACGAGTGTTAGAAAAAATGCTACAATATGGTGGTAATAGGTTTAATGTTTTTGTATTACATAAATTTCTAAAGATAGTAAGGGATATGAATGATTAGACAAACTCAGAAAAATTTAGAAACATTTTTCCAATGCTGTTCAAAACCAATCGAAGAGGTTTTGGGCTCTTATGCTGATAATGTAACTTGTCAATTTAAAAATTTCTATGAAGTTGAAATGGCAGCAAACTTGTTGCAAAATGGAAATTCTGATGATGTAATATATAAATTTGAATTTATTTTGAATGACAAATTAAATTTCACATACGTTCTTTTACCGGAAATTTTAGTTGCAAAATTATCTGATATTATGACCGGTGGAGATGGAAATATAAGATTTAACGGTACTCTTTCAGAAATTGAAACTAATTCTATAAAGGGTGTAATTGCTGCTGTAACAGAAGAGATAATGAGTTACTTTAACATAAACTTTCAAAAAGATTTGGTTTTAAGTAATGAATACAATATATATTTGAAAGACATGTATGAATACGATAGTGTATTATCTAATAGTAATACAACATTCGTAGCTGCTGCCGATGTAGTATTGAATGATGCGGAACCTGTTGAATTAAAAATATTATTAAACAATAAATTGTTAGAAGATTTTATGACAGGATTGGGTTTTTCAGAAAATTCAATTAAAAAAATAAAAACTGCAATTGACTTCCAGCAGTTATCTGACATAAAAATGAATATTACTGCGGAATTTGGTCATACAAAGCTTCCGATAAAATGTACCTCCGAATTAACAAAAAATTCACTGGTAATGTTAGATGAGAATGTAGATGAGGATGTAAAAGTTTATGCAAACGGTTTGTTGTTTGCAAGAGCACAAATAGTGCTGGTAGGTGAAAATTTCGGATTAAGATTAACCAGAATAATTCCGGCAGAAGAAAGGTTGAGTAATAAATAAATGGCGTTTTTATTATTTTTAGGCGTTACAGCGATAATATCAATTATTATTCTTATCTTTTTGGTATTTTTTACAACAACTCAGAAAAAAGTATCAGTTCAAACGGAAGAAGATAATGAATATATTTCTGAATACAGAGAAATGCAATATGAAAATGAAAAAGAAGGATTTTTTTCAAAACTTTTTCATAAAAAAGATAACGAATTGAAAAAAAGTTTGTCCAAAGCAAATGATTTTATAGAAAGAGCAAATTTTGAAGGTGCGAAAGATATTTTGACAAATGCACTATATACGTGTAAAAATTGTAAAAATATTCAGTTTGCTTACTTAAAACTTGCTGATATTGCGATGAGTCAAAATGATGAAGCTTGTGCAATCAGATATTATATTGATTTAAGTAAAAAAAGGCCTGAATATAGGGATTTGCTTATGTTTATGGCAAACTTATATATGCAAAATAATAAATTTGAGTTTGCATTGGAAATATTTGAAAAGTTAAAATCAATGAGAGTTAAAAATCTTCAAATGGAGTTAAATATTCTTCATTGTAAATCAAATACTATAAAAACTGATGAAGCAGAAGAAACAGATAAGCTTGATGAAGAATATAAAAACTTTGCAAAAGCAAATCCAAAAGACGTAAAAGTAAACTATGAAACAGCTAATTATTTTGCACACAACGGTGATTTAGACTGTGCATTTGAATATTGCCAAAATGCATTGAATATCTCACCAAATAATCTTGATGCAACTAAATTAATGGGATTATTGCTTTTAATAAAAGGCGATTTAGATGCAGCAAAACAATATTTGAATGTTGTGTTAAGATATGACAACAAAAATATGGAAGTGATAAATTTAATTTCCTACATAGTTTGTTCGGCAGAATCAACTGAAGATTTTTATGAAAGTAGAGAAAAATATTTTGAAATGATTCATAAAATGTTAAGCATTAGTTAAAATATTGTTTATTAATAAAGGTTATGTTATAATAGAGTAGCAGACATATAGGAGAACTGGAATGAGTAAAAAGGTATTAGTGATAGATGATTCACCGTTTGTGTATAAAGCTGTATCAAAAGCTTTAACGGGTTCAGAATATGAAGTAGTTGGAAATGCTTTAAATGGCAGTATGGGATTGGAAAAATATTCTCAATTAAAACCGGATGTTGTTACATTAGATGTAACTATGCCAATTATGGATGGTTTAGAAACAGCTGCTAATTTATTTAAAATGAACCCTGATGTTAGAATCGTAATGCTTTCAGCAATGGGTGATGAAACATTGTTAAATCAAGCAAAAGAAATTGGTGTAAAACACTTTTTAACAAAACCTTTTAAACCTGAGGCATTAAAAGAAAAATTAGCAACGGCTTTACAATAGTTAATCGGAGATAAAAATGGCAACAACAGAAAAAAACAAACATGAAATTTTATACGAACTATCAAAAAGATCATTTCAAGAAGTAATTGAAGAAGTTACTGGAGACAGTGTTACTTCTTGTGACCCATTTGAGATAGTTCCTGAAAAACAATTATCATTATCAATCATTATTTCATTAACAGGAAATACAAACGGTCGTATTTTGTTGAATACAACAGTTAATGACGGTATGAATATTGCGGTAGCAATGAACTTTGGTGAGCCATTAGATAGCAATGATGATTTGCATGTATATTTGGCTGAATTCGCAAATATGTTCTGTGGTAGAGCTGCAACACATATTAACAATGAATTTGGTAAGAGAGAAATTTGGATTAGTCCACCGGCAATCTTCTCTGCTATGGATTTAGACATTATTACACCAAATGTTACTTCAATGAAAGCATATTATGATTGTCCTTTAGGTAAATTTATTGTAGATATAGGATTTAGCGAAAACAATTATGATGAATTCTAGTATAATAAAGATATTTGAGAAAACATTTCGTGAACTTTTTACATATATTAATTTAGAAAATAAGTTTATGTGTGAAGTTCCTGCAAGTTCTATGGACTCTTCTGAAAAATTAAACACTCTAGTCAGTGTATCAGGAGATATGGAAGGCAATATAATGTTTGGTTATACTGCAGATATTGCAAAAAATATAATCGCTAAAATGCAGGGTGTTACGAATGTTGACTTAATTGATTTATTTGCAAAAGGGGCTTTGGTTGATTTCTTTGCAGAATTTTGTAAATTATTTATAAAAAATTTATTGAAAGAATCAGCATTCAGATCTGCTGAAGACCCAACAGAAACAAAAATAAACAATTTACTATCATCTAATCCTATATATATCGCGGGAGAAGACATGTATGGTGTTATAAGTAAAGTACCATCAAAAAAATTGTTTTTTAAAGTAAATGGTGAAAAATTCAGTATAGCATATTATTTGGAATAGAAAAATTATGGATAGAAATCAAGAAATTAACATTGAAAAAGATTTTTGGGATGATTTTATAGTTGAGGCATTTGAAAATATTGATGAAATTGAGCAAAATGCAATGCTATTGGAACAAAACCCAGACAATACAGAAGTTTTGCATGCAATGTTCAGATGTTTCCACACAGTAAAAGGTTTGGCAGGATTCGTTGAGCATGTTATTGTTCAAGAGATTGCTCACAAAACTGAAACAATGATGGACTATTGCAGAAAAGGTATCCTCCATGCAAATACAGACGTAGTTAATATGATACTAACTGCATCAGATTGCATAAAAACTTTGTGTAATGATATGAACGCATATAAAGATGATGCATTCATGGATAAAGTCGATGTGTTGATAGATAATCTTGAAAAAACTTCAGCACAAGCTGAAAATGCTCAAGGAGCGGTTGTTTCAGACGATAATTCACAAAATTCTGATGAAACCCAAAGCGAAGTTGTTGAAAATACAGAAGAACAAGCGAATGTTGAAAATCAACAGGATCAAGGAAATTTTGAACAAACAGCTTCTGATGACACAGGTAATGGTGTGGATGCAGATTTGGCACAGTTTTCAAGTGAAATAACTGAAATTCAATATGAAGTTGAAGAAAAAGAACGTCAACATGAACAAATGGTACATGATGCTCAGGAACATCAATTATCAGTTCAGGAAGAACAAGTTGAAAACAATGTTGTTCAGGAAGTTGCAGCTGTTCAAGAACCTCAAGTAGTGAAAGTTGAGGTTGAACAAGTTGTTCCTCAAAATATTGTTCAACCAGTTGTGCAAGGTGTCGTTGAAGTTCCTCCGGCTCCGGTTTCTGATGCTATCCAACAGCAAATTGAACAAGCAAATATTAATAAAGATGACGAAAACCTAAATGACGAGGATTACAGCAGAACAGACGGTTCTGATGAAGTTCCTCAAAAAGAATTAAATCCTTTCCAAAAGGAAGTTTTAAAGAAGTTATTACCGAATATCATGGTATCATCTGATGATGCATCTGTTTCAAACAGATCAGTTGGTAATGATGAATATATGAAGGTTGCAAATTATAAGATTGACCATTTGGTTGATATTATTGGTGAGTTGATAATTAACCAAGCGTTAGTTGAACAAAATATTATTAAGAACCATAGTGATGATAAACAATTGACTTCAGATATGTCAGGTTTCTTACGTGTAACAAGAGATTTGCAAGGTTTATCTATGTCATTGAGAATGGTTTCTTTAAAATCAACATTCCAAAAATTGGCAAGAATTGCAAGAGATACAATTCAACAATTGAAAAAAGATGTTGAATTTGTTATGACAGGGGAAACTACTGAAATCGACAGGGCTGTTGCAGAAAGATTATTAGAACCGTTGGTTCACATGATTAAAAACGCAATATCACATGGTGTTGAAAAGAATCCGGAAGACAGAGTTGCTCTTGGAAAGCCTAGAAAAGCAAGAGTTGAATTAAACGCTTATAATAAACGTGGTAAAATTTATATCGAAGTAAAAGATGACGGACGCGGTATTAATACAGATGTTGTTTATAAAAAAGCTCTTGAAAAGGGTATTATTGATCCGGATAGACAATATAGTCAGGAAGAAATAAAAGAATTTATTATGTTACCCGGATTTTCTACGGCAGAAGTCGTTGATAATATTTCAGGCCGCGGTGTTGGTATGGATGTTGTTAATACCCAAATTCAAAAAACAGGTGGCCGTGTAGAAATCATAAGTAATTTGAATGAAGGCTCAACTTTTGTTCTTGAGGTTCCTGTAAATCACTCAATTATGAATGGTACAATTATTGAAATGAACGATCAATATTTTGTTGTACCTACAATCAATGTAAAAGAATTTTTACAACCAAAAGAAGAACAATGGGTATTTACAAAGCAAGAACGTACGATGATTAAAGTTAGAGATAACTTAATTCCGATTATTCCATTGTCAGTGTTCTTTGGCTCAGAATGTGAAGAACCGAAAGAAGTGCCTCTTGTTATGGTGTTAGAACTGGAACAAGAATTAAGAGCTGTGCCTATTGTAGATGTAATAAGCAGACAAGAAATAGTAGTAAAACCGGTTGGTGAAGAATTCCAAAACTTGAGATATATATCAGGTATGTCAATATTAGGTTCAGGTAATGTTTCATTAATTCTGGATATAGATTACTTATTCAAGAAGGAGGTAAAATAGATGAGGATGGATTACAAACCAAAACTATTAACATTTTCTCTTGGTAACGAAGAATATGGTATGTCTATCATTATGGTTAAGGAATTAATTGGAATGATGCACATAACACCTGTTCCAAAAACACCTGAATATTTAAAAGGTGTAATAAATCTTCGCGGAAAAATTGTTCCGGTTGTTGATTTAAGATTAAAATTTGGTATGGAGCCGCAAGAATATACAGATAGAACATGTATCATGGTTGTTGAAACTTTTGTTAGAGATAGTATTAAAACATTAGGTTTAATAATTGATTCTGTATCAGAAGTTGTTCAGATATCTGCGGATACAATTGATCCGCCACCAGAATCTACATCAGGTATTGATGCATCTGTAATTTTGGGTATGGCTAAACATGAAAATAACGTATTTATAATATTAGATACAGAAAAAATATTCGATTTTTATGACACTATTTAAAGGAACAATATAAATATGGCAAACTATGAAGAACAGAAGATATTAACATTTTTCTTAGATACAGAAGAATATGGTATCTCAATCAAAAAAGTAAAAGAGCTAATTGGAATGATGAAGATTACAAATGTTCCAAAAACTCCAAATTTTGTAAAAGGTGTAATTAACCTTAGAGGAAAAATTATTCCTGTAATTGATTTGAGAATCAAGTTTGGTTTAGAAGAAAAAGAATATACAGGACGTACTTGTATTCTTGTTATTGAGGTATTGCTATCAGGCAAGAAAAAAATATTAGGTTTAATTGTTGATGCTGTATCAGAAGTTGTATCTTTATCTTCTGACAACATTGATCCGCCACCTGAATATGCAGAAAATGTTTCTACACAAAATGCAATATTGGGTATGGCAAAAATTGGGGATGAAGTTGTAATTATCTTAGATACGGACAAAATGTTCCTTACTGATGAGATTACAAGAATTAATACGTATGCAAAAGAGGTATAGTTTAAAAAATGAATAAAAGAGGAATTTTAGTAGTATTAAATATTTTAGTTGTAGCGACGTTAACTTTATTATGTGGATATTTTTGCGGTAAAGGTTTATTAAGCTTTGAAATAGCTGCATTAATAGTTTTTGTTTCATTTGTAGTTTCTTTGCTTATAGCAATGAAGTCATTGGGTTCAAATTTAGCAGGTAATGTTGGTGCAATTGAAGACAAATTGCAAGATTTATTACCATTATCTTCAAAAATTATAGATAACAATCATAAAATATATGATTCATCTCATCAACAGTCAGATATTGTAAAGCAAATTGTAAGAACAGTTGAAGATTCAATGGCACACATGGTAAATGCGACAAGAAATAACAAGGAAGCTGATGAGATTGCCAGAGAAACAAAAAATGTTATTAACAAGAGTGTAGATGAAATGATTGCGATGAAAGATTCTGTACTTGAATTGAAAACATCAAGTGATGAAATTGGTAAAATTATCAAAATGGTTGATGATATTGCTTTCCAAACCAATATATTATCGCTAAATGCTGCGGTAGAAGCAGCAAGAGCTGGTGAAGCAGGAAAAGGGTTCGCCGTTGTAGCAGAAGAAGTTAGAAACTTAGCTCAAAGATCTGCTGATGCGGCAAAAAGTACGTATGAAATTATTGGAAAAAATAAAGTTTTAGCGGATAAAAGTTTAGCTATATCAGAAAAAGTTGCAAATGATTTATCTGAAATTGACGAAGATTCAGAAAAAGTTGTTGCATTAATGAGTGAAATTATTGCTCTTACAAATGAAGACAAAACGGGATTAGAACAAATATTATCACTTGTATCAAACTGTGAAAAGGTTTTAAATACCACCTTAATTGCTGTTAATGATAACGATTCTCAAACAAAAGAATTATCAAGATTTGCTGATTCAGTAAAGGAATTATTTGATTCATCAAATGTAAAACCTGAATCGAAAGAAGATTTTGCTGAAGAAAAAAATGATGGAGCAGCATCTGTTGCTTTATTTGCAGCGGAAAATGTTGGAAATGATTTATTTAGTAAAAAACAAAATTCTGATGAGTTCAGTTTTAATTCTGTAAAATCGAATGATTCTTTAAAAGATAATGATTTTAGTAAATTTGTATTGGATGATAAAAAGGAAGAAACAAATAAGTTTAGTGATTTTGCATTACCATCTAATAATAATGATAGTTATGATGATTTCAAATTTGAAGTTAGTAATGCACAAGACGATAATGCAAAAAATAAAGCAAATGATGATTTCTTTGTTTCATCTTCGTCCACACCTTCATTCTCGAAGGATGTTGATCCAAACGACGTTATTCCTTTAGATGATTTTTAATGAAAAGCAATTAAATAATAAGTATTAGACATAAAGTTGGAGTATCGAGATTAATGGAAAATTATGCAGCAATAGATTCAGAGTATTTAGAACTTTTTTGCGGACACTTATATAAAACAATGGGAATATTTATAGAAGAATCGCAAAAACCAGTTTTGTCTCAAAAATTATCAAAAATGATGCATGATGCTGGTATTACAGATTCCAGTCAATTTTATCATATGATTTTATCCCCACCAATTTCGCAAGCTCAAATTGATTTGCAAAAACATTTTACAGATATTGTTACTGTTCATAAGACTAATTTCTTTAGAGAAAATAATCACTTTGAGTTTTTAAAAGAAAATATAAAAGATATTTGTGATAAAAGTCAATCTGTTTATAATACAGGTCAGTTAAGAATTTGGAGTGCTGCGTGTTCTACAGGTGAAGAACCTTATACTTTGTCAATGTTAATGAAAGAAATTTTGCCACATGGTGTAACGGCAAAAATTTTGGCTACTGATATTAGTCCTGATTCATTAAAGAAAGCTATGCAAGGCACGTATATTTTTGGACCGGAAGATTACATTCCGCTTGAATATTCTGTAAAATATTTTACATCGTTAGGCAATAAAAAAATTATAAAAGATGAAGTTAAAAATCAAGTAACATTTAGATTGTTTAATTTAATGGAACCATTTCCATTTAAGCATCCTTTTGATATAATATTTTGTAGAAATGTAATGATTTATTTTGATAAAATCGTTCAAGAAAATTTAGTTAATAAATTTTACAATGCAATGGATAAGGGTGGATTTTTGTTCATTGGTCATTCAGAAAGTTTAATACAATTAAAGCACAATTTTGCATATCACGCTCCTACTATATACAGGAAGTAAGAATCTAGCCGATTTAAGGATATGTTGTTTGTGTAATAAAGGAGTATCTTATGACTATAAAAGTTTTGGTTATTGACGATTCGGCAATGATTAGAAAAGTTTTTGAACAAGAACTTTCTAAAGATCCGGGAATTCAGGTAGTAGGTACTGCACCTGATCCGTTTGTTGGTCGAGATATGATTGTTAAATTAAAACCTGATGTTATTACGTTGGATATAGAAATGCCACGTATGGATGGTTTAACTTTTTTAAGTAAATTAATGAAATATTATCCAATACCTGTTGTAATTGTAAGTTCTCTTGCAAAAAAAGGTGGCGATGTTGCTCTAAAGGCAATGGAATTGGGTGCCGTAGAAGTTTTATCAAAACCGGGTACAGCATATTCTGTTGGGGATATGAGTGAACAATTGATAGAAAAGGTTAAAGCTGCATCGCTGGTAAGAGTTACAAAAAGAGATAGCAGTGTTATTTCAGCTCCATCTTCAGGTTCAGTGATAAGTACAGCATCATTGGGTATTAGAACAACTGATAAGATCTTTGCAATTGGCTCTTCTACCGGTGGAACTGAAGCGTTAAAAGATGTTATTACAAGATTCCCGATGAACTGTCCTCCGACAGTTGTTGTTCAACACATGCCTCAAAACTTTACGAAATCGTTTGCTGAAAGATTAAATTCTTTATCTTCAGTTGAGGTAAAAGAGGCAACGGATAACGAACGTTTATCTGTTGGTAAAGTTCTTATTGCACCTGGTAACTTGCACATGGAAATAAGAAGACGCGGTATTGAGTACTTTGTAACTTTATTTGATGGTCCGATGGTTCATCACCAAAGACCTGCTGTGGAATTGTTGTTTAATTCCGTTGCTAAATTTGCTGGTCAAAATGCTGTTGGTGCTATACTTACAGGTATGGGTGTTGATGGTGCTGAAGGGTTGTTGAATATGAGAAAAGCAGGTGCAAACACTATTGCCCAAGATGAAAGAACTTCAGTAGTATTTGGAATGCCTAAAAAAGCTATTGAAATTGGTGCTGCTCAGGTTGTAAAGCCTTTACAGGATATTGCACAAACAATGCTAGATTTCTGTAAATAAATAATATTAATATTGAATGTTTTTATATTATAAAAAAAAAGAGTAACGATTTAATTTTTCGTTACTCTTTTTTTAGTTTTGTATTGTTTAAAATAATATATTTTAAAGTTCTAGATATTTACCCTAACTTGTACTTGAACTTGGTGTGCACGTTCTTCAGGATGAGCTCCGGGTTTATGTTTATATGTATATGCACCTAAAAGTTTCATATTTTTAGAAATTTTGTATGTTAAGCCTGCTGTAAAATCTATATTTGCTGTACCTTTATCTTTTTTGATATCGGTATCATACCAATCTATTCTACCTAGTAATGATAGCTTATCGGTAATATCAAATATCACTGTATCGTAGAAACCGTGAGTTTGAGTTGCTTTTGCCAATCCTTTTCCGCCATGGTATCCATCGCCATAGGCATATTCAAATTTGTTATGGAATCTTCTCCAATCGTATCCGATGTAGCCGCCCCAAACGCAATAGTCTTCACCACTTTTACCTACATCAATACCTGTACCAATAGTTAATTTACCCCATTTGTGAGCATCAAGTGCAGCTAAAGGTTTGAAGTTAACCCAACCAACGAATTCACCGCCGCCGCCGTAGCTTCTCATATATCTTCTACCATCAGTTACTGCCAAATCTAAATCAGCATATTTAAAGTTACCTTGGTATCTGATACCGATAGAACGAGTGTTACCAAAAGTTCTACCAATATATGCTCTTGTTGGTAAATCGTAACCAAAAGCTCCGGCAGAACCTTCAACACCGATAGGAAGACGTGGACCTTGACCTATGATAATTTTATTGTGTTTGTTGAATGCGTGTTGAATATATACTTCGTTAATTTGACTAAAGAATTTGCGTTTTCCGTCGTCGCTATAATTAAAGAAGTTATAAGAAAAATTGAATGTTGTTTTATCATCTCTAAATCTTAATTGAATTGAAGGAATTAACAAATCGTTTGTATATTTACTTGTAGATTTAGGAAATTGTTCAGTCCAAGTTCCGTTGTACATAAGTCCAAGCTTAATACTTTTAATAGGTCCTTTTTCAATTTCCCAGCCTTCAGCTTTAAAGATTGATAATTGATCAGGCCATTTTGCAGTTGACGTTACATTTTCAATTGCTGCACCAAGCTCAAATCTTGGTTTAACTTTTTCATTATAGGCTTCTGATTCATCATCAGATGTAAAATTTTCTTGTACAGCTTTTTGGCTATCTTCAATTGCGATTTTTCTACTTTGAATATCATCTTCTTCATCTTCAAAAGTAAGATTTTCAAATGTTTCCATTAGGGCTGAATTAAAATTTTCATAACCATAATAGTCATCAAAAGCTTGTGCTGATGGGACTTGCAAAAGAAGTCCAAATGCGGCTACAATCGCAACAGACTTTGCATTAAAAATTTTCTTCTCTTTCATTCTTCTTCCTTAACTTCCAATTTTAATATAATATATGCTATATTTTAAATATATAATACCAAAAAATCTTAAAAAACACAAGTAAATAATTGTACTTTTTTTACATTCGCATTTAATATAGTCCAAATGAATGAAATTTTAATAAAATTATTTTAATTGTACTTATATGTGTTGCCTAAAAATAAAAAATATGTTAAAATAAATTCATTCTATTATTCGGACATGTGTAAATATGTACCAGATGTAATTAGGGTTTGATAAGAGATAAAAATTATAAGAATAGGGTAGGATAGGTATAATGAAGAAGAAGATGAATTTAAGCACTCAATTGAAGTATGCTAATTTTGGAATTGGTATAGCTTTATTATTTGTGTTTATTATTTTTATTTGTATGTTTGCAAAAGACATGCGAGAAGGAATTATGGATTCAGAATTGTCAAAATTAAAGTCAATTCTTGAAATTGTAGAAGTGAAAATGAATTACTACAAAAATCAAGCTGCAACGGGTGCAATGACAGTAGAAGAAGCAAAAGCAAGAGCTATTCGTGCAGTAGAAGATTTCAGATATGATGGTGGTACAAATTACGTTTGGTTAAATGACTACAATGTAAGAATGCTTGTAAATCCAACTAAAAAAGTTGGTGAAGACTGTTCAAATGTAAAAGACCCTGATGGTAAAGCATTTTATAGGGAATTGACAGAAGAAGCTATAAAAAATGGCAGTGCAAAAATGTCTTACAAATGGGTAAAAGCCGGTGAATCAAAAACAAAATATTATGGCAAAATGTCTTATGCTGTAAGAATTGATGGTTGGAACTGGATTGCAGCAACTGGGGTATATACAGATGGTGTAGATGCAAAAATAAATAAAATATTAATGAGTATTATTATCTTGGTTGTAATTTCTCAAGTAATATTCCAAGGTGTATTATTCGCATTATTTAGTTACATTATCAAGACATTAAACAGTTCAGTTGATGACATCATCGAATCAGAACGAGGTGTAACCGGTGTAATGAATAAGCTTGAAGATGCATCTCATGCATTATCAGCATCAACCGAGGAGCAAGCAGCGACAGTAGAAAGCATAGTTTCAACAGTAAATGAAACAGCGTCAATGATAACAAAGACAGATGAGAACACGAAATATGTAGCTGCGTTATCAAAAGATACAAAGAAATCAACAGAGCATTCATATGAAGAGATGAAGAGTTTGATAAATGCGATGGATAATATCAATAATTCGAACGCAGAGATATCAAAGATAATCAAAGTAATAGATGAGATAGCATTCCAAACAAATATCTTATCATTGAATGCGGCAGTAGAAGCGGCGAGAGCTGGCGAAGCAGGAAAAGGATTTGCGGTAGTAGCAGAAGAGGTAAGAAACTTAGCACAGAGATCAGCAGAAGCAGCGAAAGACACAGCACAGTTAATCAGATCAAATGAAGCATTGTATAGTGATTGTAACAAGATAGTAGATCAAGTAAACAATTCTATATCACAAATCAGTGTGGATATGGGAAAAGTTGACAGTTTAATTCAAGAAGTAGCAGCAGCTACACATGAACAAGAGATAGGCATGCACCAATTGAATAATGCAGTAGAGCAAATAAATGCAGCGATGCATGAGAATGCTAAGATAGCAACACAAACAAGTACATTGTCAGAAGAACTTAAAGTTCAAACAAATAGAATTAATAATCAATTAAGCAGCCTCCACTATTAAAAATAACAAGAAAAAAATAAATGTTACGAATTGTAACAAAAAGAGCGATACACCTCAGAAAAGAGGTGTATCGCTTTGTTCAACTGTCAAACTGTGAACGTGATAGCTATATTTAGCAGGGTAGATATTTGTTTGGAATGCTATCTCATCTATTACTTTGATTATCTTTGATATCTCTGCGTTCGAATTATTGATATTATCCATCGCATTTATCAAACTCTTCATCTCTTCATATGAATGCTCTGTTGATTTCTTTGTATCTTTTGATAACGCAGCTACATATTTCGTGTTCTCATCTGTCTTTGTTATCATTGACGCTGTTTCATTTACTGTTGAAACTATGCTTTCTACTGTCGCTGCTTGCTCCTCGGTTGATGCTGATAATGCATGAGATTAAATATATAAAAAATATGATTGATATATAATTTTTATGGATATATAATATACCTGTGAAGAAGTTTTATAAGATGTTGTGTGAAGCTGGGAATATAGATGAAAAATTTTTTGAATAATATGACTCGTGAAAACAAATTATTTGTAATATTTTTGATATTACATGTTGTTGTTTGGACTTGTATTTCTTTGATAAGAGTTGTTATGCCGACAGATACCTTAGAGGGCATTTATTGGGGTTCATTGCATGATTTTGGAACTCCAAAACATCCACCATTAGCGGCTTGGTTAACTTATTTGGCTTATTTGCCTTTTAAGATTGATTTTTGTGTTTATTTATTAAGCCAAATTTTTATTGTTTTAGGTTTTATTTATATTTATAAATTGGCAAAATACTTTTTAGATAGCAATAAGGCGTGTTTATCTGTAATTATAATGGAAGGCTGTTGGGTTTACAGTTACATAACTTCTTATTATGGATTTAACCCAGATGTAGTGTTATTGTTGACTTTGCCCGCAATATCTTATTATTTTTACAAAACAATGAAAACCGATAATAATTTAGATTGGTTAAAACTAAGTTTGTTTATTGGTTTTAGTTGTTTAGGAAAATATCAAACAGTATTTTTATTATTTTTTATGTTACTTTGGGCATTAAGATTTAATATTACAATTTTTAAAAAGCCTAAATTTTATATACTATTGTTAATTTCGTTTTTGATTTTTTTACCGCATATTTTGTGGTTGTATAAGTATGATTTCTTCCCTTTATTTTATTTTGATGGAGAATTAACTTCAGCATCTTGGCTGGATCATATAATTGCACCTTTTGAATTTGTATTTATGCAGTTGGTTGCTGTAATTGGTGTTATTGTAATTTTTGTGGCATCAAAGTTGAGATTTAGGTCAAAGTTTGAGTTAGTGCAAAATTATTCAAATAGTGATTTTTGGTTTATGATGTTGATAGGTCTAGGACCTTTAGCGTTGCATATTTTTATGGGGATATTATACGGCGGCACTATGCGACCAAGATGGGGATATGAATTTTTGTATATGTTAGGAATATTGCTTTTTGCGTTTATTCCATTCAAAATAGAAAAGAAAGAATTTAATTTTATTTTTAAATTATCATTATGCGTGATGTCGATTATATTTGTTGTTTTAGCTACTTTATATTCTGTTGAAAAGAATTTTAGAAGTAGATATCCTGTTTCAGTTGTAGCAAATGATTTGAAAAAGATTTGGGCTGATAAGTTTGATACTCCGCTAAAATATGTTGGAGGTTATATTGAATACACGTTACCTCTAACAATATATGATGATAGTCATCCAGAAAATTTATTAGATACCCATTGTTATAAAAATCCTTGGCTAGATGAAAATGATATAATAAATTCAGGTGCTATAATTTTGATGGATCATCCTTATGGTGTTGTATATTATGCACAAAAAACTTTTCCTCATTATATTGAGTTGAATTATAAAATTAAGCCGGTACCTTTTAAATTTACAGTGTATAATGCTTTTAAAATGAAGCGTGAATATACAATTTATTATGGAATAATACCTCCTCGAAAAAGTAAATAGTTTTTATATACACGTGGGGAATTGTATAAACCGAATCTTTGAGTGAACATGCAATTATGTTTGATTCGTCTTGGTATGATTTATTGAATAAACCGTTTTTAATGCCGCCATCGTGGATATTTACACCTGTATGGTTTATTCTGTATATTCTTATTTTTGTTTCATTATTGTGTTTTATATTCAAAAAAACTGAGAAAAGTAAACTAACAGGATATATTTATTTTGCCATTCAGATGGTATTGAATTTTTGCTGGACTCCAATATTTTTTGGATTAAAACAAATGCCGTTAGGTTTATTGATTATTGTATTTATGGACATTTTTGTATATTTAACTTTAAAAGAATTTAAAAATATATCTAAAATATCCTTTTATTTGTTAATTCCATATTTTGTTTGGATAGTTTTTGCAACGTATTTAACAATGGGGATAAATATTTTAAATTAATAATTTAACCATTTTGATTATCTAAAATGTAAATATTTGTAACTAAAAATTTATAAAAATTTAAAGATTATTTATTTTTATCCGATAAGGATAACAGAGATAATTGAAATGGAGGGTTAATGTATGACTCCGACAAATCCAAGAATACCGGACTTTGTAGGTATGTATATGCCTAGAGATACTTCGGTATCAAGTAATAGTTCTATAATAGATAAACCTAAAAGTCCAAATACGCAAGATGCAATATTTAATTTTGGTGATAATAAGCAATCCTCAAATGATTTTGTTGTCGAAAAACAAGAAAAAGAAATACCCGTTAAAGAATTGTCTTTAAAGGAACAAAAACATCAAGCAAAAGCAAAATTAAAAGAATTGAAAGAAATTGCTCGTGCGTTAAAAAAAGAAGCTGAAAAGCCTAATGCAACTGATGATATAAAGCAAGCTGCAAAAAAGGCACAAAAGGATGTGGATGAGCAGGCGTTAAAAACGTATCAAATAAGAAAAGCATACGCAAAATCAATAGGTAAAGATTTCGGTCATACGAATAAAAAAGATACTCCAAAACCTGCAGCAAATCAACCTGAATTAAAACCTGTTCAAAATAAGACTAATGAACAAAAACCGGCTTCAAGTAAGGTTGACAATAAAGCTGGACAAGTTTCACAAAACAGTCAAGTTCCAGTTCAGCAAAGTTCACAAAACAGTACTCCTGTACCGAAGGATTACTGCAGTTATGAACCGGAACAAACAAACAGTTCTCAGAAAAGTTCACAAAACAGTATTCCTGTACCGAAGGATTACTGCAGTTATGAACCGGAACAAACAAACAGTTCTCAGAAAAGTTCACAAAACAGTACTCCTGTACCGAAGGATTACTGCAGTTATGAACCGGAACAAACAAACAGTTCTCAGCAAAGTTCACAAAACAGTACTCCTGTACCGAAGGATTACTGCAGTTATGAACCGGAACAAACAAACAGTTCCCAGAAAAGTTCACAAAACAGTATCCCCGCACAAAAGGATTACAGTAGTTATGAACCTGAATATACAACAAGTAGTGAGCAGGCTTGTTTTATGCCGAAAGAAAATAATGTTTGCGATGAAAGAGCAAGGTATTCTTCACAATACGAATTGTATAATTCAACTTCTGAAAGAAAAACAACTGAAAGTGTGCCTCAAAAGACTGCACAGGCGCCTGTTGTAAACAGATCAAATAACGAAAATGTTCAAGTTGAAACAAAGCAAGATATTCCTGAAAGACATATGGAACAAAAAGATTCTTATATAATTCAGGAATCAGATTTAGCCTTTTTTAAGGATGATAGTAAACCTTTATATAAAAATGATGAAAAAATAAAAATTCAAAATGAATATGCTTGTAACGAATTGGATAAAGCTTCAAATGATAAAATGAAAGGTCAATTTGAAGTAACAAAGTCTGTAGATGGTAAGTCTTGCGAAGTTGATTTTGATGCCAATAAAAGTAATATAATTCCTGAAGATACACGAAATGATTATTCAAGTGTTGACGGAAAATTGGATGATTATTATCAAGAAATTGGTGATTGTTTTTTCATGGCAACATTAAGAGATAAAGACATTAATATAAAAGATTTAATTTCTTCTCAGAATAATGATAACAAGCCTCCATATATAGTTAAATTTCCAACGAAAAATCAAAATAATGCAATGTATAAACTTGAAGATTTTTCAACACAAATTGTAACAGCTGAAGATTTAGAAAAATTGAATTTTTCGACAGGTGATTTAGAAGCAAGAATACTTGAAGTTGCTCTTAATAAAGCAGTAGGTAAATCTTATGTTAATAAACTTGCAAGGATTACCCAAAATACTGAAAATGAGCAAGAAGTAAAATCTGCTGTTGATAAAACTTTAAAAGGTTTTCATTATAAAGATGGTCTTTCGAATTCGTCAGCTTTTATTTATGGCGGTAGTACATTTTTGGCAAAAGAAGTTCTAACAGGAAAAACTCATAAGCCATACGTGTTGAATGAAAATAATCAAAAAGAAATTGAAACACTAATACAAAATAAAAAAATTACAGGTATAACTTTAAGTAAAAGTAAAATTAATTTAAGTTCAGGTTTAGAAATAATTGGTAATCATGAATATTCAATTGTAGGTACAAAAATAAACGATAAAGGAGAATTTGTTTTTGTTATAGACGATAATTATAATTCAAAACATCATATAAAAATAGCTGATCATGAAGAAATTCCACTGTCAGAATTGATTAAATATAAAGATTTTATTCAATTTGAATAGTAGAGTAAAAAATAACATTTTTAACCGACATTTTACAAGTTTAATAAATGTCGGTTATTTATTGTTAAAACTTGATTTGAAAATGTTCAACCATGTAATATTTTTATGGAGTTTGTTGCAAGCGATGAAAATGTAAAAGTTTACATGGAGCAAGTTAGTCTAAAATAGAATGTAAATATTTTGCAATAAATAAAGATTTTTTGCTAAAGAATATAACAAATATTGTCGATAACGTCAAAGTGAAATATTATGGACAGAAGGTGGTACTTATGACAGATCCATTTAACGTAGCATTAAATCAAGGTATTCAAACAAAAAAAGTAAAACCTGTGAATTCACAAGATGTAGACAGACAACTATCTCAAGTAAAATCAGATTGGTCAGCATCAGATAGTGCGGCGGAAGAAGCTGCAAATAGTCAATATAGCATTGCACAAGAAGATTTCAATGCAGAGATAACAAGTTTAAGTGAAGAATATAATCAAGAAGAAATTTCTGCGAATGAAGAATATCAAGCAGAAGTGGATCTTGCAGATGGAGAAGTATCAAAAGCTGAAAAGAATTATAATGAAGCAAGCAAAAACTATGACAGTGTTGTAAAAGCAAGTGATGCGAGTGTAGCAAAAGCACAACAGAATGTATCATCATTAAAGTCAGCACTAAGTTCGTTGCAAAACTCAGGTTCTAAAAATATGTCTTCATCGACAGAAAAAAACATGTCAACAAATGAAGATTTGGCAAGAGAAAAGATGATATCAGACTTAACAGCTTCAGTGAAAAAGGCAGAATCAGAGTTGCAAACAACAACACAAAAAGCCGAAGAAGCAAAACAAAAAGCAGCCGATGCAAAAACAAAAGCACAAGAGGATTTAGAAAGTGCAAAGCAAAATGCAGAACAAGCAAAAGCAAAAGCAGAGAATACAAAAAATGCGAGAGTACAAACGGCGTTGAATAAAAGAACACAGGGCGAACAAGCAGCAAATAATGTTTTAGATCAAGCAATAACACAGGCAGCTCAAACAGCAAGTGAAGCAAAAGCTAAAAATGAAGCAACATTTAAACCACAAGTTGATACTTTAGAAGCTCAAAAACAAGATGCAATGGCGGTTGAGCAAGAAGAACGTACAAATTCAAGAACAGGTCATGAATTGGCAATGGCGAGAGATGAGGCTAAACAAGCTTATGATTCTGCAAAACGTGCATTTGCTGATTATGAAAAACTTGTTGGCGAAAACGGCATTATCGGTGCAGGTGTTGATAAATTAAATGCTATAAGTCCGTTTAGTGGTGTTGATTCTGTTGAAGGATATAGAGAATCAATAGAAGAAATGAATCAACTTGCACAACAAGCAAAAAAAGATTATGATAACTATATAAAAAGTGGTAAAAAACCTGAAAATGGTACTGTTCAGTTATCTGATGAACAAAGATATTTGGCAGGTTCAATACGTACTCAAAGCAAAGCGTTTGGTATGCAAAAAGTTGTAGCGGATGCAACTATAAGTCTTGAAGTTGGTCTTGCAACCGGTGGCATTGGTGAAGCCGCAGCAGCAGGAACAGCAGTAACAAGTACAGCAGGAAAAGTAGCCATAGAATTTGGTGTAAATGCCGTAGTAGATGCAGGAACAACAGCTGTACAAGAATTGGCCGATGGAAATACTGATGGTGCTGACATTGCTAAAAAAGCTGCAATGGCAGCAGGTATAGGTGTTGTTGGTGGAGTCGCAAGCAAGGCTGTTTCTCCTGTTGCAGATGGAGCTAAGTCTTTATTTAGCAGATTTACAAAAGAATCAGGTGAAGCTGTCGCAAAGACAACTGCAAAAGTGGCAACTAAAACTGTTGCTGAGTCTGCTGCAAAGGCTGAAGCTAAATCTGTTGCAAAAACTGAATCCAAAGTAGCAGCAAATGTTGCAGATGGAACACGAAAAGTTACTTCAGGAGAAATAAAAGCTGCATCTGCAGAGTACAAAAGTGCAAAATCTGCATATAATTTAGAATCTCAAAATGCAGAGGCACTTGCTCAAAAAGCTAAAGTAGAAGCCGATAATGCGGCTAGTGCTAAACAAATAGCAGATAATGCTTATAATGATGCAAAACAAGTTACTTCTCAAACTTACGATAACGCAAAAAAAGCGGCAGATGCTGCTTACGATAAAGCAAAACAAGTTGCAAATACAAAAGGCGTTACTGATGAGGAAGTTAGAAAAGCGTATGAAGCCGCAGATGCAGAAGTAGAACAAATATACAAAAAAGCTGAATCAACAGTTAATAATGCAAATAAAAATGTAGAAGCAAAGGCTGAAGAAGCAATGGCTGCTATGAGAAAAGCTGATGATGCTGACATCGCAGCAAAAGTTGCACAAGGTGATGCCAAAATTTTAAAAACTAATATGGATGATGCAAGAAAAAATTTATCATCATTGCGTTATATAGAAGCAAAGTCAAATATTAGCAGTTTTGTAGGAGCATCGGCAAATCCTGCATATACACTTTATACCGGCTTTGGTTCAAATAATTCCGTTCAAAATAATACAGTAAGAGCTAATTCTCTACAAAACAGACAAGATGTTAAAATTGGTACAAAACAATATGTAAAAACCCAAGAAAACGGACAAAATGTATATTATGAAATAAACGGTGATAAAGCAACAAAGATTGATGACAAGGTTATTGCATCAAAAATTAATAAAAAATTAGAAGAAATGTAAGATGATAAAAAAACAAGAGCCATAACAGCTCTTGTTTTTTATGCCGTATATTCATTTGTTGGATTTTCTAAGTCTGATAGAACATTCATTACTAGTGCAATTTCGTCATCGTTATTTTCTTCATCATTATTTTCTATAAGTCTGGAAAGATATTCTTTGAGCTTTTCAGATGTTAATTCTTCTTCTTCGTTTCCATTAATTCTTTGTGATAAATATTTTAAATTTTTATTTTTTTTGTCATCACTATTATTTTTGTATTCGATAATTTCTTTTGAAGATACTTCTTCTTGGTTTATTACGTTTTCAAATATTTTTTCAGCTTTGTAAAAATCGTTGATATTTATATCTTTTTTATCTTTTCCGTACAAATCATCCCATCTTGAATAAAATTTTTTGAAGCTATCTATTTGCTCATCATTAATATTTGGCGAGAATTGTTTCGGATTATCAATAAGTTTTTTAATATTTTCTTTTTCAATTGTTTTTCCATTTCCGCCCATTGTAACAGATGATGATGCAAAAAATTCGTTCATCAGTATCTTTCTAGTGTTATTTGAGGGGCTTTTTATGCTATTTAAGTATTTATTATTTGATGATACGCCGTAAACCATATTACTATCCTTTATGATATTCAAAAACATTTTATAATGTTTTTTTTTATTTGACATCCTCTTTAAAAATTAGATATGTTTGATATAATTGTTATATGAAAATAATATCTATGATAATCGGAATATTTTTAGCTGCTTTGTGGTTATTATATTTAGGAATACGTTATTATGTATTTTCTAAAAAGATATGCTTCAAAGCTTATCCCAGAATTCCTGCATACGGTGATATAAATAAAGTTAGATATATTCATTTGAATGGCTTTCATTTTATAATTTCAAATGATTTATGGGGTAAAAATATTGTTTATCGAAACGAGGCCGTAAATATGGCATTTCAATATAATTTAAAGCCGGAATTGATACCAAGCGAAATTTTAAGCAATAAGAAACCATTAAATATTGAAATATTGGATATTACGACTAATAATAATTTATCCTATTCAGTTCCTCATTCAAATAAAATAAAAGCAATCTTATTTTTCAAAAATTACCGTGAATTGATACAACGAATTTATGAACATAAAAATAAAACAAATAATCTTTAAAAATTATTTTGTTCATCGCCTTTTTTTATGAGATAATTAAGTTATTAGAAGAATGAAAGAAGGTAAATTTATGTCAGAAGTAAGAGTAAGAATTGCACCATCACCAAGTGGTAACTTGCATGTTGGTACAGCAAGAACAGCATTATTCAATTATTTATATGCTAAAAAAGTTGGCGGAAAGTTTGTTTTAAGAATTGAAGATACAGATGCTGAGCGTACGAGTCAGGCATATATAGACAATATTTTTGATAGTTTAAAAGCTTTAGGTCTTAATTGGGATGAAGGTCCTGATGTTGGCGGCCCATACGGACCTTATACACAATCTGAAAGATTTGATATTTATCCAAAATACGTGCAAGAACTTTTAGATAAAGGTTTTGCGTATGAATGTTTCTGTACTCCTGAAGAACTTGAAGCAGAAAAAGAAGAAGCTACAAAAAATAAAAAGGCTTATGTATATTCTAAAAAATGTGAAAATTTAACAGAAGAAGAAAAGGCAAAATTAAGAGCTGAAGGTAGAAAACCTGCTATTCGTTTTTCAGTTGAAAAAGCCCAAAAGGCTTTTCACGATTCTTCAATACTTCATTTTGAAGATTTGGTAAAAGGCGATTTGCATCAAGATACAAGTTTAATTGGCGATTTCGTTATAATGAAATCAAACGGTTCTCCTACATATAACTTTGCGGTTGTAATTGATGATATGTTAATGAAAATCTCTCATATTATAAGAGGAGAAGACCATATTTCAAATACTTTCAAACAAATATTGATATATGAAGCTTTAGGTGCAGAAGTTCCTAAATTTGGTCATTTAGGTATGATTTTAGCTCCGGATAGAAGTAAATTATCAAAACGTCATGGTGCAACTGCGGTTTCTGAATTCGTTGAAAAAGGTTATTTAACAGATGCTTTAATAAACTTTGTTGCATTGCTAGGTTGGGCGCCTTCTGATGGTGTCGAAATAAAAACTGTTGATGAAATTGCTCAAGATTTTAGAATTCATGAAGTTTCATCTTCAAATTCAGTATTTGAATATGACAAGTTAAACTGGATGAATGGTCAATATATCAAAAAACTTGATATAGAAGATTTAAAAGAAAGATTAAAACCATTCTTAACAAAATATGATTTGAATGAATTAACAGATGCTCAATATACAAGAATGGTTGAAGTTACACGTGAGCCTTTGACAATTCTTTCTGATATAACAGATGCCGTTCCATATTTCTTTGGTCAAGATGTTGAAATTGATGAAGAAGTTCAAAAAGATGTTTTGGATACTGAAACTTCACAAGAAGTGTTAAAAGCATTTGTAGAACAAGGTGAAAATTGGGAATGGACAGAAGAAAACTTGCATGAAAAGTTAGAAGTTTTCAGAGGTGAATTTAAAGAAAAGGGTGTAAAACCGAAAGTAACAATGTGGGCTATAAGAGGTGCGGTTACCGGTAGAACAAGGGGTGCTGATATGACTGCAATATTAGCAATTTTAGGTAAAGAACGTTCATTAAACCGTGCCAAAAAAGCTATAAAATAGCCATATTAGACAATTTAAAAATATTAAAATACAAAATATACTCTTCTTAAAAGGAGGGTATATTTTTATGGATAAAATTAATAAAACGATTTATGAAATAGTTGAAAAAACTGGTTCAAATAAAATTACAGTATTTACTCACACATCAAAAATTGATGGTTATGTTTATCAATGTGATAACAAGTGTAAAGAAGTTGCGGATAATATATTAACATTAACTGATGCAATAGTTTGTGAATTAGAAGATTATTGCACTTGTAGTGAAAATGAATGTGGCTGTAATGATTTCGTATGCTTAAAATATGATTGGCTAAATATTTTTCATTCTCAAATTGTTGCATTTACTGTTTTAAAATAATTTTTGTGTTAAAGTTTCCGAATTATAGTATAATTTGTTTATGAAACTTTTAACAATCGCAAAGAATTTATGTATTGGTTTTTGGAAAGAGGGATTTTTATCTCTTTTAAAAACTGTATTAAATCACTGGATAATTACTTTTTTTGTGATTTTACTGGTTACGTATCTTTGCATAAATTCAAAAACAGCAATTATTGCTTGGTGTTTAATTGGAATTTTTGCTGTATATAGTGCAGTAAAAGCAGTTATAGAATCAATTTGTGAAATAAAAAGTTATTTGAAATCGCAAAATGAAAGTGAAAAATTAATTGCGATAAATAATCTAGGCGGTAAAATATTTGATTTGTTATTGTGTATAGTCGGAATTTTCCAATCTTTAAAAATTTTAAGTCATATTTCAAAAATATCAAAATCAACATCTTCTGCTGTAAGTGTAATAGATGATGCAGCAAGTGCAATATCAAAAGTGATAGATAATTTAACAAAATAAATTTCAAAAAATAGACGGTATAGATGTTTTCTATACCGTCTATTTTTATATTTAAACTATGTTATTTAGTCTAAATTATTTGCAAGAACCGCAAGCACAGCAAGTTAAACCTAAAGCTTCTTTAGCTTCTTCTAATCTAACTTTGATACGTCCGTCAACTGCAATTCCTTCACCTGATTTTTCAGAAATTAATAATGGGTTAATATCTAATTCATCGATGAATTTGTAATCAGAAACTAATTGAGATAATCTTAACAATGTTTCTTGGATTTGATTCATATCAGCAGGTTTTGTACCTCTAGCACCTTCTAATAATTTGTATGCTTTTACTGATTTAATCATTTCATCTGCATCAATATCAGTTAAAGGAGCAATTCTGAATGTTACGTCTTTCATAACTTCGATGAATACACCGCCTAAGCCGAACATCATCATTGGACCGTATTGAGGATCTGTTGCAATACCACAAACCATTTCTCTGTTGCCTTTAACCATTTCTTGAATGATAACACCTTCAAGACCATCTAATAAGCCTTTTTCTTCTAACTTAGATAATAAGTCTTTGTATTCAGCTCTTAGTTGTTCTTCTGATTGAATGTTAACTCTTACACCGCCAACATCTGTTTTGTGAGAAGTTGTTTTTGAAGTCATCTTCATTACAACAGGGTATCCGATAGAATTACCTAATTGAGCAACTTCTTCTTCATTTGTAGCAAAGCCTGATTTACATACTCTGATACCGTAAGCATCCAAAACATCAATTGATTCACGTGTTGTTAATTGTGCACGATCTTCTTTTAATGCTTGGTAAATAATGCTTTCAGCTTTCTTTCTATCTACATCGTAGCAAGGAATTTTACCTTCAGGTCTTGCAATCCATTTGCGTTGTTGATCTAATCTCATAAATCCTTCAGCAGCTTCTTCTGCATACATAAAGAATGGCATATTAACATCCATATCTGAAAGTTTTGTGAAGAATTCATTCTTAGTCATGAATACACCAATAACCGGTTTTTCAGGATATTGAGATTTGATTTCCATAACTGCTTTAGCAACGTCGATATCTTTTAATCCTAAGAATGGTAAGTAAATAACCATAATCATATCAACATTTTCATCAGCAATAACTGTTTTTAATGTTTCTTTGTAGTGTTCGATTGGAGCTGAAGCAATCATATCAATAGGGTTTTTAACTGATGCCGCAGCAGGTAAGAAGCTTCTTAAAGTTTCTTTTGTTTTATCTGTAATTTTAGCCATTTCCATACCGTATTCGCAAACAGCATCAGTAGCCATAATACCAGGACCACCTGAGTTTGTGATGATTGCTACTCTGTTTCCTTTTGGAATTGGGCAGTTAGCAAATACTTTTGCTGTTGAGAATAAGTTTTTCAATGAGTATTCTCTAATAACACCTGATTGAGCTAATAGAGCATTAGCAGCTTTATCTGCACCTGCTAAAGAACCTGTGTGAGATGATGCTGCTGAAGCACCTGCTGCTGATCTACCTGCTTTTAATGCAAGGATAGGTTTTTTCTTAGAAATTCTTGTAGCTAATTTTCTGAAGTTAGCAGGGTTTTGGATTGATTCCATGTACAATAACATTTGGTGTACATCTTCATCATTTTCCCAATATTCTAATGCTGTTTCAGCGTTTACATCAGCTTGGTTACCAATTGAAATGAATTGAGCAAAACCAAGATTTAAGTCTTTTAATATGTTTAAAATACCGCCGCCTAAAGCACCTGATTGTGAAACAAAACCAATATGTCCACGTTCAGGAAGAGATTCTGCGAAACATCCGTCCATGCTTATTTCAGGGTTAGTGTTTACAACACCTAAGCAGTTAGGACCAACACATCTCATACCGTATTCTTTTAATTTTTCAACTAATTGTTTTTCAAGTTCAGCACCTTCTTTGCCTGTTTCTTTGAAACCTGCTGTAATGATGCATAATCCTTTGATACCTTTTTCATTACATTGATCAATTGTATCTAAAACGAATTTTGAATTTACAACGATAATAGCTAAATCGATATCACCCGGAACTTCATTAACTGTTGTATAAGCTTGTAATCCTTCGATAATTCCACCTTTTGGATTGATTGGGTAGATGTTACCTTTGAATTTGTATTCTTGTAATCTTTTCATAATGTCTGAACCAATTGTGTGTTCTTTTGTAGAAGCACCAACAACTGCAATAGATTTTGGACACATAATTTTGTCTAATTGTTCTTTAAGTAGCATTTGTTTTTCCTTTCCCTTTCTTTTTTATATGCTAGTATCCGTTATTTAACCATTTTCTAACTTTAAAGTTTGCTCCGATTTCGTCAGCAATTTCTTTACATTTTTGAATATCAAGTTTGTAAGTTGGATATTCATCAACAACAGTAAGTGTTGTCTTAATATTATTTTCAACGCATTTTTCTGCAAAGTCAAGCATTGCTTCGTATGCGTTTTCATATTTTGGTTTTGAAATTTCGTTATATTGTTCTTTAGTCGGTGCATTTAAGCTAATTGAAACTTCGTCAATTATATTTGCAAGTTCAGGAACAACATCCCTTTTGTTAATAATATTTCCAATTCCGTTAGTGTTAATTCTTGTTTTAATATTTTGTTTTTTTACGTATGTTGCGATTTCTTTTAATAAATTAAATTTCATTAAAGGTTCACCGTATCCGCAAAAAACAACTTCTTTAGGTTTGTTATATTTATCTAATTGAGCGATAACATCATCTGCTGTAAAATCTTCAGATTCCAGCCACATTTTTTTGCCTTTTATTTCATCGACAGTGCTTCTGATACAGAATATACAAGTGTTTGAGCACTTGTTTGTTAAGTTTACATATAGAGTATTTACATTGTCGCTATCATCTTCAATTGAGTAAATATATGTATCCATACCACTATTATCCATGTAGAATTTCAGTTGTAAAGCGAATATTGCGAAATAATAAGAGGTGAAGTTATTAATTTTACTGCACCTCGTATTATTTTAAAAAACATCTGTTTTGATTGGATTTTTAAATTTTGTAATATTTGCCTGAAATAGTAGCTGAATATCCCCAACAGGGCCGTTTCTTTGTTTAGCAATAATGATATCAGATTTACCTTTAGAGTCAGCGGATTTGTTAATTTCTCCATCATCTCCGTCAGCTTTATCTTTGTTATAATAATCTTCACGGTGTATAAACATTACGATATCGGCATCTTGTTCGATTGCACCGGAATCACGCAAATCGGATAGCATAGGTCGTTTATCGCCTCTGTCTTCAACTTTACGAGAAAGTTGAGATAATGCGATAATAGGTACGTTAAGTTCTCTTGCGAGTATTTTTAAGCCTCTTGATATCGCTGAAATTTCTTGATTTCTGTCATTGCTTGAATTTGAACTGTTAATAAGTTGTAAATAGTCTATAACAACTAATCCAAGGTCTTTTTCTTCCATGGCAAGTCGTCTGCATTTCGCACGGATATCTGTTAATGTACATCCGGCGGTATCATCAATGTATATAGATGCTTCAGCGAATTCGTTCATAACGTTAATAAGTTTTTCCCAGTCTTTGCTTTGCATGTTACCGCTTCTGAGTCTTTGAGAATCAACTTCGGCTTCAGAGCACATCATACGTTGAACGAGTTGTTCTCTGGACATTTCAAGAGAAAACATTGCAACAGGCACTTTGGATTTCATAGCGACATTTGCAACAATATTTAGAGCGAATGCTGTTTTACCCATAGAAGGTCTTGCTGCAAGAATAATCAGGTCTGATTTTTGAAGACCGTTCGTCATGGTATCTAAATCGTAAAAGTGAGTTTGAACACCAGTACATTCATCTCTATGCTGATAGCGATATTCAATTTTATTGTAAACATTTAAAACGTCGTCTTTAACCGGAACAAAGTCTTTGGTGGATTTTTGAGAAGAAATATCGAAAATTAATTTTTCAGCATTTTCCAAAGAGTTATCGACATCTTCAACGGCGTATCCGGATTGAACGATTTCAGAGCCGGCATTGATGAGGGCTCTTTTGATAGCTTTTTCTTGTATAATTTTTGCATAATAGGCAACGTTAGCTGTCGTAACAGTTTTGAACGCTAAATCATTAACAAAAGCACGTCCGCCGACCATTTCAAGTTTAGAGGAATAGCTTAATACATCTGAAACAGAAACAATATCAATCATTTGGTTTTGATTAAAAAGTTGCAGCATAGCTTCAAAAACGTGCCTGTGAGCCGGTTTATAAAAGCTTTCCGGTTTAAGGATTTCAACAACTTTAGTCATAACAGAAGCTGGGTTAACAAGAATTGCACCGAGAACAGCTTCTTCCGCCTGAATATCTTGAGGCATAAGATTCAAATCGATATCTTTTTGAGATTGTTTTTTAGTTGGCATAAGTAAAATCCTATTAATATAAATAGGATATCATGCAATAGCAAAAAATAAAATAAAGTTTGTAGTTTTTTTACGATAAAAAAATAAGTGCTTGCAATTTTTTTTTGTACATGTATAATAGAGATACAGAATGAATTGCGGGGGTAATTCAGTGGTAGAATGCCTCCTTGCCAAGGAGGATGTCGCGAGTTCGAGCCTCGTCTCCCGCTCCATAAAGAAGACTCATCATCAGATGGGTCTTTTTTATATACTGAGATAGTGGGTAGAATTTGCTTCTTTACAAATCACAGATTTATTGCTGTGAGTTAAATACAATTGTTTTAAGTACTTTGTACTTAAAACAATTGCTGTGCAATCATTCAACGGAAAATCTTCGATTTTATTTTTCTGTTTTTCTTCTTTCCCACTCGTTATTTTCAGGATTAACAAGCTTTTTCGCTTTTAAAAAATAAGCATTCGGACAAATATTACCTTTATATGAATATCCTGAAATTACGTTATTAGAATTAACTTCAAAAATTTTTCTGCATAACATTTCGTATGTGCTTCCGCCTGATGTTCGGCTGTCAACGTAAGTTCTACCTTTACTATCGGTTTTTATAGTGCTTGTTTGATATGTAGGATTTTGATATTCGCTTCTTTCTTCCCAAATATATACGTTTTTCCCGGCAATTGTTTGTTGATTATCCGGATAGCCCCAATATTTTATAACTGTTTCGAGAGGATATCCCATCCAAGAACCCATTGCTTTATCCATGAATGTTTCAGATGCATATGATGTGTTTGCTATTAAAATAAAACATAGCAATAAAAATATAATCTTTTTTGCTTTCATTCTAAAAATTTCCCTTTCTTCGTATTATGTGAATATATGTATGTTTTTTCTAATTATATTGTATCAAAAATACAATAAACAATGTATTTAATTCTCGATTATTAATATTTATTATGAAAATAACATATATTAAGGGAGGTTTTATGAATTATAGTGTGGCTTTTAACAAGGGTTATGATTCAACTTATATGTTTTTACCGTTGCAAAAAACTTATAACGGATTAAATGTTAAATCGCAAAATCCATCTGTTAATTCAAATAATTTTGATAAAGATACTTTAAATATTCTAAAACAAGCTGATACTGATAAAAATAATATTTTAACCTTAAATGAATTAAAAAATATTAATAATAAAAACGAGTTTATGTTAAATCTGGAAAAAGCTATGATGCAATTTAATTCAAATATTGACAAAGACTATTCAAATAATATTTTTAAATTTGATATTTAAAATTTGTTTACATTTTGCTTTACAAGTTATAAATAATAATGTATTATGGACATAAAGGTTATATGTTTTTTGGTATTATTAGTGTAACCGGAAAGGTTTTGGAAATGAAAAGATTTATTTTGACAGCTATTTTTGTATTTGGTATTGTTTTTGCACAAACTGCTCAAGCTTATGAACCATGGGGTGCTGGTATTTATACTGGAACAAAAGAAACTATGGATGTTTCTTTGCAAGGAGCAAATTTGGGCTCAAAATCAGGTAAAGCAACTTGTCAAACAGTTTTTGGTATTGTAAATTGGGGTGATTGTTCTTTGAGAGCTGCTATGAAAAATGGTAGAATTTCAAGAGTTACAGGTGCAGATTGGGAAAAACACTTTGTTCTTATCTACGGCGAAAAAACACTTCATGTTTATGGTAACTAATTATATTTTGTTTATCAGTAAAACAGGATAGGCATTAAGTCTATCCTGTTTTTTACTTTTATAAAATTATAAAAATTTCTAAACTTTTTGAAGTCTTGCGTAGTTTGCATCCATTGCTTTTTTGCCCATCGAACCGAAATCTATTGTGTACATAAGGCTTTCTCCAACTTCAATTACATCAAGAATTTCACCAAATCCAAGATGTTCGTGAAAAACTTTTTCTCCTTTGCTAAAGAAATATTGAACTTCTTCTGCCTGTTTTTTTAGTTGTTCTTCTTTTAATCTGGCTTGTTCAAGTTCATTTTTTTTCTTTTCTTCAATCATTCTTTTTATTTTATTATCTGCAAAGAATGCTTTAAGCTTTTCTTCTTCTTTTTGTTTATTAATTAATGATTTTTTTACAATAATCTTGTTTGGTGTACGTTTTACAGGAGAATTGTATTGAGATTGCTCATATTTTTTTCTTGATGGAGCAACAAAATTTGCTCCAAAACTTCCTGAAGGTTTTACGAATCCGTCAGAATCAAAATTAGATTTGCTGTAAGATTTTTCTGTATTTGATGTTGTTCGTATTTTTTGTACTGCACTTTTGAAGGTTGATTGAGAAGTTATAGTGCCTGAAGAAGACATTGCTTCTATAAGATTTGCAGGTATTTCTTCTATAAATCTGCTTGGATTGTAGTATTTGTATTCTCCCCAGGTTTGTCTTCGTTTTGCGGAAGAAATGTATAAATCTTCTTCGGCTCTGGTAACGCCTACATACATTAATCGACGTTCTTCTTCAAGTTCGCTTGCAGAGGTAAAAGTTCTTTGATGAGGGAAAGTTCCTTCTTCCAGACCTGCTAAAAATACAATTGGAAATTCAAGCCCTTTTGCAGCATGAAGAGTCATAAGAGTTACATTGTTTGCAATTTCATCCATTCCGTCAATGTCTGACACAAGTGCAACTTGAGATAAAAATTCACCTAAAATATTATCGGGTTCTTCCGGTTCAAACTCAGAGGCAACATTTACAAGTTCTTGTAAGTTTTCAATTCTGGCTTCATCTTCAGGCGTATTTTCTGCTTGAAGCATTCTTATATATCCTGTTTTTTCTAAAACAAGGCTTAGAAATTCTGCAAGATTGTAGTTATCAACAACTTGTCGGAATTTGTCTATAAGCTCTTTAAAATCTTTTAGTTTAGTTTGTGTTTTTGAGTTTAAATCAGATTCTTCAATTATTTCTATTGCTTGCATTAAGCTAAAATCGTGTTCATCTGCAAATTTTTGCAGATTGGATATAGAAGTTTCACCAATAGCTCGTTTTGGAACATTTACAATACGTTTAAAACTTTGCGAATCGTGAGGATTATATATCAATTTCAAGTATGCAATCGCATCTTTGATTTCTTGTCTATCGTAGAACTTCATTCCCCCATAAACTCTGTAAGGGATGCCAGATGCCATGCATGCTTCTTCAATCGCACGTGATTGAGCATTTGTTCTGTATAAAATTGCGTATTTGTTGTAATCTCCTTCACATGTTTTTTTGATAGTTGTAGCAATAAAGTTTGCCTCATCAGAATCATCTTGTGCTTCATAGTATTTTATTTTTTCTCCGTCGCCTTTTTGAGAAAATAAAACTTTTTCTACACGTTCTTCGTTATTTTCAATAATTGCATTTGCTGCTTTTAAGATATTTTCAGTTGAACGATAGTTTTGTTCCAGTTTAATTATTTTTGTGTTTAAAAAATCTTTTTGAAATCCTAAGATGATTTTGTAATCTGCACCTCGCCAACTGTAAATAGATTGGTCAACATCTCCCACAACGCAAAGTGAGCGGGATTCAGGTATTTCATTTTCAAGATTTGTAAACAACATATTTATAAGTTTGTATTGAGCTATATTTGTGTCTTGGAACTCATCAACCAGAATATGTTGAAATCTTGAATAATATTTTTCTCTAACACTTGGATTTTGCTCAAAAAGTTTTACAGCAAGCATAAGCATGTCATCGAAATCGATTGCGTTGTTGTTATTTAGTGTGTTTTCATATTCTTCAAAAACAGCAGCAATTTTTTGTGCTTTAAAATCTCTTGCAAATGTCGCAAATTGATATGCATCTTCCATTTTATTTTTTGCATTGGAAATAACTGTTCTTAAGTATTTTGGTTGATAAACTTTATCATCCATGTTTAGTTTTTTTAATGCATTTTTTACAACAGACATGCAATCCGAATCATCATAGATAGTAAAATTGTGATCTAATTTTTTGCCGGATTTGAAATCATAATTTTCAATATCCTGTCTTAAAATCCTTCCGCAAATACTGTGGAAGGTTCCAACCCACATGTACTTTACTGTTTCTTCTCCTAAAATTGAAGCAAGTCGTTCTCTCATTTCTTTAGCGGCTTTGTTAGTAAAGGTTACAGCAAGAATTTCTCTTGGTTTTACTCCGTTTTGAACCAAATATGCAATTCTTGATGTTAATACTTTTGTTTTACCTGATCCTGCACCTGCAAGTACAAGTAGAGGCCCTGTGGTCGTTTTTACCGCTTCTTTTTGTCTTTCGTTAAGATTATCTAATATATTTTCCATATCCCTATTCAAAAATTTATTTTTATGCTATTATAATTATAATAGTAAAAATAATATTTTGCAAAGGTAAGGATAAAATGGCAGAAATGGATAATGTAAAACTATTTAGCGGCAGTGATAATGAAGAATCTCAAGGTTCTATTATGGTTCCGATTGATGATTTAGATTCAATTTCAGATGATTCTCCAAATACCGTTGATGAATTAGCAATGGAACTTGCAACTATCCAACAGTCTGCAAAAAGAATTGCGGTTATTGGCAGCAGAAACCTTGCAATTACTCACCAACAAATTATTGAAACACTTGTTACAGCATTGGCTCAACAAGGAAACACTATTATTACTTCAGGTGGTTCATCAGGTACTAATGCAGCTGCAATTCGTGGTGCTATGAAGGCTAATCCTGATAAATTGAAAGTAATTTTGCCTCAAACAATTGGTCAACAACCTTCAGATGTACAAGATCAATTAATTGGTGTTCCAAATATTGTTGAACATCCTGATAGAGCCATGATGACTCTTGCTGATGCATCAAGAGTTTGCAATAGAGAAATTATAGATGACTGTAATCAACTAATTTGTTTCTTATCTCATACATCAAAAACGTTACATGGTGCTATTGAATATGCTGAAGAAGGGCATAAAGTTATTACTGCATTTTACCTTGATTAATAATGGATTTAATTAAAAAGCTTACAGGTAAAAATAAATGTGATTATGAGCAGGCTGCTGCACATATTGTTGATTGTGCTAATGTTGGTGCGTTTAAATCTCTTGTTGAAAAAGATGATTTTTTGTTTGATTTTATTAAACAAAATGTGGCAAAACGTTTAGAAAATGCTTGTAATAAAAATAATTTCAAAAATCTGTTGAACTTTTTGCAATTCTATTCTCCGTCATATGATGAATTTATAGCAAATACTTTAGCGAAATTTGCAGATGATTCGGTTATTTCATATATGAAAGAATGTATAAATAGCGGTTCTGTTGATGAAAAATGCTATGCTGCCAAATTTTATTCCGTATATAAAGATGAAAGTGTTGTTGATAAATTAAGAGAATTGGCGTTTAGTGAAAACGAGGCTTTGGCAATAAATTCTGCATTAGCTCTTTCTTCAATGCAAGATAGAAAATCAATAGAAATTGCTTTGGAAAAAATAAATTCAAATGATGATTTTGAAGTGCTTTCAGGCGTAAAATTTATTTCAGCGTTTGGTGAAAAAAATCTTTTATCAGATATATTTAAAATTATGAAAAAATCTTCAGTATCTGAATATATTGCCTGTGAAATCGGCTATATGGAGAGTCTTTTAGACTTGTTAAATACACAACATCATGAAAATGCACTTGTTGCAATTTTGAATATTTTGCAAGGTTTGGGAGAAATTGTTCCGTTATCGAATGTTTTTTCTTTTCAGCTATACGAAGTGTTTGAATTGTTATTAAACTCAGAACCAAATTCAAAAAACTCAATAGTTTTATTAACAGCTCAAAATAAGTTTAATCAATTAACTGAAAATGATGAATATTTGTTCGATGAGGATAAAAACACAAAGGACGAAGTTAATGAAATAAAAAAACTTTTGAATAATTCATTAGATGAAGATTTGGTTAATTTTGTTTATTCTGAAATCAATGAGGATAGTGATTTTGTATCTTACGCGTTGGATTTAGTAAAAAATCCTGCAAGTATAAAATCGTTATTGTCTTCAAAAAATCAAACATTAATTTTAAAAGCATTGGAAACATTAAAAAGTTTAAATAGTTTATCTGATATTGATAAAGAAATTGCAATGCAAAATATATCAGATGAAAACATAAAATCAATTGTACAGGCATTATAAAAAGGATTTATATGGATTTTACGGAAAAAACGTTATCAACAAAAAGAGTATATAACGGAAAAGTTGTATTTGTAGATTATGATGACATTGAAACTTCAGACGGATATAAAAGTTTTAGAGAGGTTATACGGCATCCGGGGGGAGTTGTTATAGTTGCACAAAAAGATGAAAATACAATATTGATGGTAAGGCAGTTTAGATATCCTCTAAAATCTACATCTTTGGAGCTTCCTGCGGGAAAATTGGAGTATAATGAAAATCCTGATGATGCAGCTCCAAGAGAATTGGAAGAGGAAACCGGTTATATTGCAAAATGTTGGAAATCGCTGGGATACATCTATACAACTCCCGGTATTTGTGATGAAAAATTATATTTATATTTAGCAAAAGATTTAACTTATACTAAACCAAATCCTGATGAAGGTGAAGTTTTACAATCTTTGGAATATAATATTAATGATGTTTTTAAAATGATTAATAGCGGTGAAATAAACGATGCAAAGACGATATGTGCAATTCACAGAGCGTATCAAGTTAAATAAGGAAATGAATAAATGACAATAAAAATGGTAGCAACTGACATAGATGGAACAATTTTAAAATACAATGGAGAATTTAATCCTGATGTAATAAAATGTATTCAAAATCTTGTAAATAGTGGTATTAAGGTTGTTCTAATTACAGGTAGAATGTACAAGGCTGCCAAAAAGATAGCGGATTCTTTGGGGGTAACAACTCCTATTGTTGCGTATCAAGGGGCTTTGGTCAGAGATAATTCCGAAAAAGCAAAGATATTGTATGAAAGATATATTCCAAACGATACAACAAGAAAGATTATAAATTGGGCAAAAGAGCAAAATGTTCATATCAATTTATATATAAATGATGAATTGTACGTAGAGCGAGAAAACGAATTTACAAAGAAGTATGTATCATTTCAACATATTCCATTTAATGTTGTTCCTTTTGATAATATTGAAATTCACGATGTAAATAAAATTTTGTTAATAGATTATGATAATCCGGATAAAATAACAGCTATCAATAATCAATTACAAGCAGATTTTCCGGAATTGTTCATTGTGAAATCAACAGATTTTTTCTGTGAAGTTTGTCATAAAGAGGCGACAAAGGGTGATGGTCTTCGATATTTACAAGAATTGTACGGTATCAAAAAAGAAGAAACCTTAACGATTGGTGATCATAACAATGATATAGAATTGCTTTTGGCTGGTGGAATAAAGGTTGCAATGGGTAATGCAACAGAGGAATTGAAGTCTGTTGCAGATTTTGTAACTGATACAGTTGATAATGATGGATTTGTTAAAGCTATTGAAAAATTTGTAAAAGTAGGTGCAAATGTATAGAATTGGTTTAGGCTATGATATTCATAGGTTAGATGAAAATAGAGATTTAATTATAGGTGGAATAAAAATACCTTATGAATTAGGACTTGTTGGTCATTCAGATGCGGATGTTCTAATTCATGCAATTATAGATGCAATGTTTGGTGCTCTTGCATTGGGTGATATAGGTACGCATTTCCCTGATACGGATGAAGCTTATAGAGGTATTTCCAGTGTAATATTATTAGATAGAGCAAATAATCTTATCCATGATGAAGGTTATGTTATTAATAATTTAGATTGTAACATAATAGCACAAGAACCAAAAATGAAGCCTTATATACCCGAAATAAGAAAGACACTTGCAAAAGTACTTAAGATTGATGTAAACTTGATTTCAGTTAAGGCAAAAACTAACGAAAAAATGGATGCAGTTGGTGAAAAAAGAGCAATTGAAGCAAATGCCGTTGTAATGCTACGAAAGGAAGTATAATGAAGTTCTTACATTCAATGATAAGGGTAAAAGATTTACAAAAATCACTTGATTTTTATCAAAAATTGTTAAATATGTCCTTTGTAAAAAAGAAAAGACTGGATGATTGTGAATTATATTATCTTGAAGATGAAGAACATTGTGCACAAATAGAGTTGACTTACAATGATGAAACTCCAAATGAAGGATATGTCAATGGTAACGCTTTTGGTCATTTTGCTTTTTCAGTAGATTCAATGGATGAATTTACAAAGAAAATGAATGAACTTGGCTATGAATATTTGTGGGAGCCATACGTAATTTTTTCAGGCACAAAAATTGCATTTGTAAAAGATCCTGACGGTAATGAAGTAGAATTAATAGAGAAGAAACATGATTAAACAAATAAAAAATTATATTAGTGATTCTGTACAAACACAGCAAAAAATATTGGAAGATGAAAATATTTTAAATAAAATTCAGCTTATTAGTGAAACAATTATTTCTGCACTAAAGAATGGAAATAAAATCCTTTTTGTTGGAAACGGCGGTTCTGCAAGTGATTGTGATCATTTGGCTACTGAATTTGTTTCAAAATTTTATAAAGACAGGCATGCATTTAATGCAATATCATTAACATCAAATAATGCATTAATTACAGCATTATCAAATGATTTTAGTTATGATAAAGCTTTTTCAAGACAGATAGAAGCTATTGGTCAAAAAGGTGATGTTTTGTTTGCTCTTTCGACTTCAGGAAATTCTAAAAATGTAGTTGAATCTATTGAAATTGCAAATGAAATGAATTTGACAACTATTGGATTAGTAGGTAGCAAAAAATCAGATATGGATGAAATTTGTTCTATTCTTATAAAAATTCCGTCAGCCGAAACTCCAAATATCCAAGAATCTCAAATGGTTATCGGACATTTGATTTGCAAACTTGTTGAAGACAAATTGTTTGGAAAAGAGTAACAATTTTAAGTATGTACTAAATTGGAAATTTCGTGATTTTTTCCAGATGTGAGCATAAATCTATTCAATTTTTCTTCTAATCTTGTTGAACATCTTTGGTTAATTTCTTTTATAAAAAAGCATGGACTTGTAACATTGATTTCAATAATCAGTTCATCAATTACATCCAAACCTGCCATTAAAATTCCCATTTCTTTTAACTTTTTGGCAACTTGAGTGAATTTTATTTTTTCTTGCTCAGTAAGAACTGCTTTTTTTAAATATTCATCGCTATGTGTATTAAATTTGAAATCATCGCTTGTCGGAATTTTTAATACACATTCATCCAACACTTCTCCGTCAAGAATTATAACTCTCTTGTCGCCAAATTGTGCATTTTGAATGTATTTTTGTACCATACATATACTTGTAAAATTGTTTGTAACTGTTTTTATTATGCTAAGAGTATTTTTATCTCCTTTTTTCAAATACATAACTCCTGCACCAAAACAATTGTTTAATGGCTTTAGAATAATTTCATTGTGTATATTCAAAAATTCTTCTATTTCTTCTTTTGATGCAGTTACAATATTTTCAGGCATGAATTCCTTAAAATAATTTGCGTGCAATTTTTCGTTAAAATTTCTGATTGCTGTTGTGTCATTAATTATTTGAACTTTATTCTTATCAACAAAATCAAATATGTACGTTGCGTTTATATAGTCGTTGTTTACAGGAGGATCAGGTCTAAAAAATATTTTTTCAAAGTTTTCTAAACAAAAATCAATAGGTGCTTTTTCGTAGAAAATATCATTATCTTTTTCGTAAGTCTTAAAACACCTAGCACATCCCTTACCTTGTTTTAAAGATAAATTGTCAATTGTTGTTATATATGTATCAATTCCGTTGTCTAAAAGCCCTTTTACCATCCAAAAATTTGTAACTAATTGATTAAATTCAAAATATTTTAACTCTAATTTATCTATTACAATAAGCATATTACGCATAAATTTACCTCACCTCTCAATCTAAATTTTAGCACAAAGAAAATTAATTTAATTCTCGAATTGAATAGAAAAAAGAACTCTCCAAGTTTGCTTAGAGAGTTCTTTTTTCTTGTAAATTATTCCATTAGTCAGGACAAGATTGTGTTCCATTCCAAGTAAGTTGAGTTGAACCATCCGGACATTTTCCGTCACTGCCAAGTTTGTTGTAATCCATGTTTCCGTTGTAAATAACCCATGCTGTACAACCGTATCTTTTTGTAGTATCAGATTGTCCAATACATGTAGTACCAGTGCCGGTTGAAGGAAGAATACCATCATTGTCTAAACCAACCGGTACAAGACCTTCAGGAGTTACATAGAAAGCAAATAAATCCAAGCCGTATTGGTCTTTACCTTTAGTTGGACCATCTACGTCAACAATAGCCATACCGCAAACTTCTGCTACATCAAAAGTACCATATTTTTTACATCCGTTAGTTGTGTCTGCTATCAATGAAACAGCAATACCATCTGCTAGCAAGAAACTAGGTTCTTTACCTGTAATTGCATCTGTACCAGCCGCACCTGCTGTTGTGATAGGCACTGCATTTGCAGAGAAGCATCCAGTATCTGTTGTTTCAAAGCATTTTTTAGTTGCTTTCATGTAAGATGCAATTTTACCGGTAAGTCTTCTTGATGTTAAGTTTCCGCTTGCCCATTCATTAACAGGACCTAAATCACTTACCATTCTTCCAAAAGCATCTTCTAAAACAGAATATGATTTTTTAACTTTTGTAATTTTATCTTTGCTGTTTGTATCGCTATTTAATGTAGGTATAGTTAATGCTGCAACTACACCAATAATACCGATTACAATCAGAGTTTCAGCTAATGTGAACGCTAATGTTTTTCTCATAATTTTGACCTTTCTCTTTTACTAGTATTATCAGTTCTTAACAATTATTAACATATTATCAAAACATAGGTTATAAGTCAAGCCTAATTTGATAAAATTTGCTAATTTTAAATATTTTTACTTCAAACAACGTATAGTTATATACTACCACTAATTTTATAAAAAATAACTCCAAAGTATTACTTCTTTAGAATACTGTTACAAATCTTTATAATAGTTAATTAGTATTATTCGTTGTAAGGTTGTAATATTCCTGTATTTTGTTAAAAGTGAATACTGTACCTACTGCTAACTTGTGGTTTTGTTATCAGATTCTTAATACTATTTATTTAAATAAACAGATAAAATGGAGCAAATTTTTATTTATTAAATCCTAAGATGTTTTTATACCAATTAAAAGTATCTAATTCAATACCGTTAAATGTAGTTTTTAGGCATTGTTTTTTTAAATACATATCAAATTCGTCTAAATTGCTGGTTTTTTCGCTGTTACGAATTGCAGATTCTAAAGTTTTCATTTTGTCTCCTTATTTATATATGATAAACACTCCGTTCATATAAAAATCGTAAAAAATTTTTTTGTTATTTATTCTTTTATTTGTTTACAGATTTTAACATATTTCTAACACATAGTAATCCACAAAAATCTTTTTGTCCACTCTGCACAGATAATTGACAATACGCTAAACATAAAATCGTATATAATTTTGGTGCCGCTTTGGGCTAAAATCCAACCAATTAGCAGTGCATCAGAAGTTCTTGTTATAACACCTATAAAAAGGGTGTATAATATTCCGATAATGTGAATAATTAATACTGCAATAAGAGCTGCTTGCAGAACATTTTTGAATGAAAATTTGCCTCGTAAAATTGATGCAGCACAATATACCGCAGGAATATACGCTAATATATATCCAAAATTATAGTCTAATATATATCTTGGTCCACCACCCAGTGCAAAAACAGGATATACGAATAATCCTATTGCAATGTATATCAAAACTGCAATTACACCGTATAACTTACCTAAAAATGCTGCAATAAAAAGTATCACGGGTATTTGTGGAATGTATTTATAATATTTAAAAAAATGTTGTTTAATATCCGCATCTGAGCTGCTTGCGGTTAAGTAATCCATAAAATTTGCTGGAATGATAAAATGTGTGAATGAAAATTGTGTAAAAGTTGCAATTATAATAAAAAAAACGCACAAACAAGTTAACACAACAGTCCCGAGTGTCATTCTAACAGGTTCCCCGTTATACTTAAATACGTTTTCTTTTTTTACTCTTTCCGGTTTTTCTATTTTCATATAATTGTAACTTTTTTGTTTAATTCGATTACATTTTGATTATACTTCTCTTTAAATTTATCCCAAAAAATATTTTCTGTCCACATAATCAATGCATCTTCATTATTATTTTGGTAATATCCTTTTCTTGTTCCGAGTGATTTAAAATTATATTTTTCGTAAAGGCTTATAGCCGCAGTATTGCTTACCCTGACTTCAAGTGTTAAATATTTAGCCATCTCTTTATAGCAAGTTTCTATTATTTTTACCAAAAGTGATTCGCCGACTTTTTTATTCCTATGTTCCGGAGCTACTGCAATGTTTGTAATGTGTGCTTCGTCTATAATTATCCAACTTCCGGCATAACCGACAAGTTCGTTATTTTCATTAAATGCACAAAAATATCTGGCTAAGTTATTTGACAATTCAGAATAAAAAGAATCTCTTGACCAGTGGTGTTCGCCGTATGTTTTTGATTCAATATCTTCAATTTTATCAATGTCCTTTTGTTCCATAGGACGAATCATAATGCTATTCATAACTTTTATTCTACTCTAAAAATATTTTTAGTAAAACTTTATTTTTGCTATAATTGTTCTGTGATAAATTATTCAAACCTTTTTGATTTATTTAGAAATTTGTATGCTCTACCGTCATATAATTCAAAATTTGGCAGAGCTCTTGTGCCTTTGAGATATTTTTTTGAATTAACATATAGATGTAATTTGAATTGTCCGTATTGTTATGTTGGTGATAATAGAAATTTACATGAGCTTTCTACAAATGAGTGGATTGATGTAATTAGTCAAATTCCATTTTATTCTTTTGTAACTCTTGTTGGAGGAGAACCTTTAATAAGGCAGGATTTTGTTAAAATTCTTGATATGGTCTGCAAAAAAACGTTTGGCAAAGTTAATGTTGTAACTAATGGTATTTTGCTGAATGATGAAATAATAAATGCTTTCATAAAAACAAAAATGATGCTTTTGTCTGTATCTTTGGATGGTTATGGAAAAAATCATGACAAAAATCGTAATTGCGAGGGAATTTTCGATAAAATTTGTTCTAATTTAGATGCTTTGAATTCAAAAAAGAAACGTCCAATGGTCGATATAAAAACAATTGTTTTGGAAAATAATCTTGATGATTTGCCAAAGTTGTATAAATATTGCTCAGATATGAATTTTGAATTTATGTCTATTTCATTTTTACGTAATAACAATTTAAAACAAAATTCAAGATTGTTTGATAAGTTTGTTCCTGAGTTTAATGAAAATTATCCAATAGAAAAATATTTTGATATGGAGCATTTTAAAGAGATTTACAAAGAAATTGAATCTATAAAAAGAACTTCTAAAACTCAAATAAGATTTTCTCCGAAATTTGAAAAATGCGAAAATCCACTAAAAAAAATAGAGGAATTTTTTAATTACAATGAAGAAAAATCTGTAAAAGATATATATAAACCTTGTTTATTTCCTTTTTCAAATATGTTTATAACTCCTGTTGGAGATGTATATCCTTGTTTAAGTCAAAGAATTGGTAATGTAAAAGATATGTCTATAAAAGAAGTTTTTAACAAACCAAATTATTGCTGCTTTAGAAAAAATTTGAAAATTTCAAAGGTTTTTGGAGCATGTCAAATGTGTTGTGAGTTAGAATTGCGATAAAACCGTTTATTTTGTTAAGTTTTGTGAATTACTTAAAATGCCTATTAATACTGGTTTTCATCTAATACGTAAAAATATTACGAAAGTGTTACAAATTTGATTTTTTGCAAAATGAGTGAATTCTAAGATTAAGTATTTATAGGTAATTGAAGGTTTTTTGTCCGTAATAATACGGACGTAAAATTACGGACGTATTATTACTTACGTAAAATTACGGACGTAAAAATACGGACAAATTTTTAAAAACAAAATTGTATAATAGGTACATAAAGTTTGAGTAAGGCTCACGCCCACGCTGGCAAAGTCGTTTTTCAAATTAAATAAGGGATAATTGTATCAGTTTTTAAGAAAGAGGGATTTTATGCGATATGTTCAATGCTGTGGAGGTCTGCGTGAATGTAGGACTTACGAATTAGTTCCGGATAGTACGTATATATATAAAGAATTGAGATATCTTGACGTATGTCCAAATTGCGGACATACAATATTGCATCTTTTTCGTTTAGATAAGGAAAATAATGTATCAGTTTATAGATTGAGAAATGAAAAGGCAAGAAAATTTTTTAAAAAATGCGAAAAAGATATTATTAGAGAAAAGGTAGAATATGTTTATAATAACTATAACAGCAGTTCAGCATTTTATCTCTATTACAATGAGTATGGAGTGAAAAAACGCTGTTATTCAAATTTAAGTTCTTTAAGTATGGGTAGAATAGGATAGTTTCATAAAAAATTAAAATTGATAAAAGTTTTATTAAACGAAAATATATAAAATTTTTTCGATTTTAACATGTAGCATGTGTATAATGGTTATTATTTAAGGAAGCTGCGAATGAAAATATCTGGAAGAGAACTTGAAGTTGCGAAGTTATTAAGTAATGGTTTAATGGATAAAGAAATTTCAATAAGAATGAATATTTCAACAGATTAAGAAAGGTCTAATTAAGTAGCATTGATTTTTGGTGAGAGTATCTGAAAAGGTACTCTTGCCAAATTTGAAAGGGAGAAAAAATGAATTATTTAGAAATTATAAATAAATGTTTATTAGAACTGAATTACAAGAGAGTAAGAAGTTTTGACGAATTGATAAAAAATGATCATGCAAAAATCAAGAATATTTTAAATCTTATAAATTCGGAGATTTGTACATTTGATAATTGGAATTTTTTATTAAGACGAAAAATACTCACTCTTCCGTCAAATACATCAGAAATTATAAACGATGTAAACGGTAAAATCCATACATTAAGTATTGATGGAAAAAAATTAACGTACACCGCAGATTTTGAAAGGTTTTTATTAGGAAACATTCAAAATAGTGATAAATATAGTGTATTAAATGATATGATATTGCTTCCAAAATATAAGCAGGATAAAACAATAGATGTGGTTTATTATACAAATAACTTTGTAAAAGACATTGACGATAATGAAAAGGCTGAATTTGAATTTGCAAGCGATGAATCATTAATTCCATCTCCGTTTGTTGAACCTTTATTGGTTTACGGTACTTGTATGAAAATGAAGGCAAATCCGAGCTACGGAAAATTCTCTTATTGGATGAGTATGTATAAAGATAATCTTGCAACAATGAGGTCTAAACTCTGTTCGGATGCTTTAGATTATCCGCATATCGTTATAAATAGAAATTAAAATAAAAAAATAGGCGAAACAGTTTGTTTTGCCTACTAATAAGATTTTACACTAGCCGAAATATAAATAGCATATTTATAATAGGTGATTTTGAAATGAAAGGCAAATTTATTAAGAGTTCTTAACAAAATGGATAGAATAACACAACAACAGAAAAAATTTGTATATGAATATTTAAAAAGTCTTGATGGAGAATTGGCAGCGAAAAAATCCGGATATAAAGCTTCTGACTTGAAATCCATTGCTGATAAACTGCTTTCAAATGACAATATAATAAAAGAGTTGAACAGGCAGCTTTACAAGCAAATTAATTCTTTGAGAATACAGAAAGGCTATGTAATAAAAAAATTACTACAAATTGCTGAGTTTTCACTTGAAGAAGAAGACATTTTAGACAAGGAAGGAAATATTACCGGAAAAAAGAAATTAAGAGATACCTCAGCTGCTCTAAAGGCTCTGGATAGTCTTTGTAAATATTTGTTTTCACGAGAGGATTCCTCTCAATTAGAAGCAAAAATTATTACAATAAGTAATCTAAATGATAAAAAAATATAGGGAGAACATAATGGAAAATAAAAGAAAGAAAATAGTAGAAGATGCTCTTATTACGGGTAAGAGTATAGACGAGTTAATAAAAATAAAGATGCAAGAAGAAATAAAAGGTATGTTTGAAAAGAGCATACAAAAAGCTGTATCAAAGAGATTTTTTGATATAAAAGATGTTCCAAAAGGTAAGTTATTTTCAAAAGATACAATTTTCAAGAAATTTAACAAGAATAATAGTACTATAAGTTATATTAACGGAATTCAAGCGGAATCAATGCTTGGACTTGATGATATATCAAGAGAAAAGCTTGTAAATGGAGAAATAGATACATTTTCAACTGAAAATGCATTTATAAAATTTGAATACGTAGAAATTAAATTCCGGACTTAACAAAATTTGGAATGATTTCAATTAAAAGGCATATAAAGAAGGTCAAAATAAGGATAACTGCAAAAACTTTTTGAATATCACTAAAGAAAAATCCTTTTTTATGAGTTCTATAATCCTTAATTGCTTTGTATTCCATTGCGTAAGGTTGAACCGGCAATTGTTTTTCCAGTTCTTCAATTACTTTTGAAAACTTGATTTTTATTAGACAATTGTAAGAATCTATATTAATCCACCAAAGGGAGCAACTTACAAAGCCTGCGATACAGAATAAGCAAGATGCAGAAAGATTATACATTTTTAAATCTTGGGATAAAAATACAAGAAGTAATAATGCTATATTTAAAATGATATAAAAACGGTTAGTAGTAAAGTTTCTACTAATAAATTGTTCTTTTTGTTCTGTGTAAATTCTGTATTGTTCAAGTATTAAATGTTGGTTATCCATATTTTTTTCCTTCTTATGTCATAGAGATATTCTATAAATATAAAGGATAAAAGTCAAGATGATAAAATTTGTAAAACTTAAAATAGACAGAAATAATAAAAAATTTCGGAATATTCATTTTTTGGAAGATGTATTTAATTTATATAAAAAATATGAGAGATATCTAAATGATGATTATACAAAGAGGGTATCATTGTTAGATGTTGTAATTAATTTAATAGAAAGAAATTCTCCGTTTTTTTGGGTAATTCTGAAAGATAATTCGTTTGCAGGGTTTGTTTTTTTGGAAAATATCATTGGTTCTGATTTAAAATTTCATTCGGCAGAAATAACAACTTGTTTCAAGCAAGAATATTGGGGAGATTTTACAAAGCAAGTTGCTAAAAAATTTATAAGATATTGCTTTAAAAAGTTAAAATTTAAGAAATTAAAAGCCCTTGTTTATAAAGAAAATTATAGGGTTACGTCAATATTAGAAACAGCAGGTATGAAACCTGAAGCTGAATTGAAGTCAGAAACAATGAAAAATGGCAAATTGCAAGATATAAAAATATATTCAATATTGAATAAAAAGTACAATTAAAATTAAACTTAAAAGTGGAAAGGAAATATTATGAGTAGAAAAGAATCACAAAACAGTGAAAAAGAAGATAATTTGTTATATTTAACAAATTCAATTACGCAAAAATATGAAAAAATGGAGATGTCCAGAAGAGGACAATTAAGCGATATAAGTTTGATAAAAAATGCTATATATAATACGAATATTCCAAGTGTAAACGAATGGGATACAAAAATTCAATTGCCAGATATTTATGAATTAGCTCAAACTTTAAAAGCACATATTAGCGAAAATTTATATTCTCATCCGGATTCAATGTTTGATGTTTCGGGTAATACACCGCAATCTCAGATGCTTGCGAATCGTCAAAAGGCAATGTTAGTTGATACATTCGAAAAGATGAAACTTGAAGAAGAAATGGAAAAAATGATTGATTCCATAGTCGAAACAGGTGAAAGTACTATATTTGTTGGTTGGCAAACAAAAACAAAAACTATAAGGCGTCCGCAAACGATAGAAGAACAATTGATAAGTCCGACAGAAACAGGTTTTGTTGTTGAAGAACAAGTTATTTACGATAATGCAAAAGTAAAATTTATAAAATCAGAGGATTTTGTTTTTGACAAAAACAACATAGATAATTGGGATTCTTGTCCGAAGATTTATCGTATATATTCAAGTATTCACGATATAGTTGCGGATAAAGCTAATAATCTTTTAACAGCCGAAAAGATTGAAAATCTTAAACAAATTTTATCAAACAAAAAAAGTAAAGATTCAACTTCAGATAAAGCAATTAGTGGAAATAAAATAGAGTTGGCCAATAAAGTTGTGATTAAAAATCTAATCAATATTTGCACTAATGTATAGCAAGATTCTTAAAATAATAAAAAATTTTAAAAATATTTTAAAGATAACTAAAATAATTAATGACAGAATTAAAAATCCAAAATACTATAGGCAAATAACCTATTGTGAGACCAAAATAGAATATAAAGTTATAAATTCTGTTATTAGAAAATTTTAGATTAACTTTTAGATTGAAGTATTGAAAAACAGTTTCTATAAGAATAAAAATATTTAATATTAATGAAATTTTAAGGAATGAAATATGGTATTTTAAATATTCAATAACAAAGCCATACAAAGCATCAAAAAGCTCGTATCCACCGTTATTGCTGTGGTGAACAATATTGAAAAAAACAAATAAGTTTAATAACAAAAAAACAAAATAAATTATGCCAAATAATGAATAAATGTTTGTTGTAATTAAATTTTTAATATTTTTCATAGAGTAAATATACAATAAAAAAGGAGAAAATAAAATGAAAGATAAAAATAATTTTATAGATAAAAACTATAGTCAAAATCTTTATGCAAAAACAAAAAAGTATCAAAAAATATATGGGTTTAATATTGGTACTGGTAAGAATGATACTTGGAATAATGAAGCAGATGCGTTTAAACATACTTTTGGTTCTGCTTATATAGCGATAAAGTATTCTATTCCTTTTTCAAAATTTGCTGGTGATATACATGAAAAGCAGAATCCAAATAATCCGTCAGGTGAAGAGAATATGGATAAATGGAACAATCGTGTAGGTCGTTTGATTGCAAAAGAAATAAAAAAAGAATATAAGGATAGATTAAAACAAATGACAGAAGAAGAGATTGAAGATGTAATAGCTAAAAAAGTTATGCAAAGGATGAAATTAGGAAAATTGATAATATCACCAAATGATAAACGGAAATTTACCGGATTTGCTTCAGATATTCCTGAAGATAAAATATTCACAGCGGAAGAAATTGGTAACATGACAAATGAAGAATTTGAGGAGAGTGAAGATTTAATTTATGAACAATTAAAAAATTATGGAATACCTAAAAATTTCGAAGCAGAAGAGAAAGCAAGAATGGGTGAATTAATTTGGGTAAGTTCCTACACACGTGATGATGGGACAGAGGTCAGAGGTTATTATCGCAGGAAGTAAATCTATAATCAAGTTTTAATCACATGAATAAAAAAGAAGATTTTTAAGTGGGAAATAAATCATAAAAATTTATTTCTCGTTTAGTTATATAGGCAAAAATAGAAAGGAAAAATAAAGATGCATACAATAAAAAGGGGGATTTTCTAAAAAAGATAAAATTTATATAGAATTGAACGAAGATACAAACTTACATTATTCAATCGGTCATGGAACAATATTGAATCCGACGATTGATTCAAAAGGCAATTTCAAGGGTTTGTTATTTGATAAATACGATTTTGCATTTAAGATGAGATTTCGCCTGTTTCAGTATTGTTAGCCTCAAGGTTAAATTATTTGTTATTTAGAATTAGTTGAGCGTTTAGTGTCTGTTATCGCAGAAAATAGTTAAAAGTTTATCGTAGTTTTGTAGAGCTACGAGAGTAGAAAAATACAAAAAAGAAAGGAAATTTAAAATGAATCATTTTTTACAGTATTCTCCGGTTATTATTGTTGTGGTTATGTATTTAATCCAACAGAGAATTGTTGTTACTCCGGAACAACTAGAGAAAAAACACAGAGAAATTATCGAAGATGTCGAAAATAAATTTGCAACGCTAAATAGTGTAAAAGATTTGAAAGAACAAGTCGGAGATATGAAAGAAAAAATAGATAGAATTTATGAATGTATAATTGCCGTAAAATAAATGTTTCACAAATTCTACATTTTGGTTTATAATCTATTTATGGACAAGAAAGTTATTTCAACAAACAGAAAAGCGTTTCATGATTTTCTCATTTTTGATAAATATATTGCAGGCATGGTTCTTGTCGGAACAGAAATAAAGTCTATAAGAGCCGGTTCTGTTAATTTGAAAGATAGTTTTGCAAAAATTGAAGATGGTGAAATTTTCTTGTACGGATGTCATATTTCAAAATATGAACAAGGAAACAGGTATAATCATGAGCCGGATAGAGTAAGAAAACTCCTTTTGAATAAAAAAGAGATATTAAAGATGGAAGGAAAAATAAAAAAAGATGGCTACACGATTGTTCCATTGGAGTTGTTTTTAACCAGAGGTTATGCAAAACTGGAAATAGGATTGGCAAAAGGTAAAAAACTTTACGATAAACGTGCAGATATGGTTAAGAAAACTCAAAATAGAGATATTCAAAGACAGTTAAAAAATTATTAAAACAAAAATAAGGATTATAACAGCAAATGTATAGAAAAGAAGATGTTTTACGAAAATTAAATGCAGACAATTACTATATTGATGTTCGAGCTTTGGATAATTTTATCACCGAATGGCAAATAGATCCTATTTATGAGGCAAAAGACGGAACAGTCTTTTTTGATGATGTTGCTATTCAAAAAATAAAAAAAGGAATAAGTTTAAAATCTCAAGGTTACGAAAAAGAACAAATTTGCTATAAAATTCACAAATCAGCAATAGAAGTACCTGAAGAAAAATTGGAAGATGAAATATCTTCAACAGCATTGCAAACACAGTCTTCAGAACCTCAAATACCAGAAGTTAGAAATGTTACATTAAATGTTACAAATCAAACCTTACAAATGATTGCTGAAGCAGTAGCTGGCAAAATTACAGACGATATAAAAAATCATATAGATACATCTCAGTTTGCCGAAAAATTAATAGAGTCAGGAGCATATAAAAAAGATAATGAGATGCTTGCAAAACAGGTTGTAGAGCTTATGGCAGACAATAGAAAACTTGCCAAAAGAATAAAAGAATTGGAAAATAAATCAAAACCGTTTTGGCGAAGAATGTTTCATTAATTTATCTTAAAATTATGCTTGACAGTATAATTTCAGCGTTCAATAATAAGAATACAAAATAGTATATTAGATGGGTAAATCGTTCGTAAAAACCTGAAAAAGGTTACGATTCCTAAAGCAGAAAGGGATTTAAAATGTACGCAATAGTAGAAACAGGCGGAAAACAATACCAAGTAGAAGAAGGTCGTTATGTAGATGTAGAACTACTTGAAGGTGAAAAAGACAGCAAAATCGTATTTGATAAAGTTGTAATGCTTGTAAACGGTAAAAAATCAAAAGTTGGTCAACCTTATGTAAAAAACGCAAGTGCTGAAGGCGTTATTATGGGACATGACAAAGCTAAAAAAGTTATTGTATATAAACAAAGACCTAAAAAAGGTTATAGAGTAAAACGCGGTCATAGACAAGAATATACAAGAGTTATGATTAACAAAATCAGAACTACAGCTTCTAAAAAAGCAGCAGAAACAGCTGAAACAACAGAAGCATAAACTTATAACGGTAAGAATTAATTAGAAAGTAGGTATAAAATGGCACATAAGAAAGGGATGGGTTCAACCCGTAACGGTCGTGATTCCGAAGCTCAACGTTTAGGCGTAAAAAAATTCGGCGGTGAAGCTGTTAAAACAGGAAATATTATTGTTCGTCAAAGAGGAACAAAATTCCATCCGGGCAACAATGTAGGTATTGGTAAAGATGATACTTTGTTTGCTTTGATTGATGGTGTTGTAAAATTTGAACCGCACAGACGCGACAGAAAACAAGTTAGTGTATATGCTGCTGAATAAGTAGTGTAACTCAAATTTAATATTATAAAAGTTATACAAGGGCGGTTTTTTGTACAAAAAACCGCCCTTTGCTTTAAACGATAAAATACATTAAACTATAAGTATTATTATTTAATAATACAATCAACTATCACATAATTACTGGGGAAGGTATGATTAAAAATTTATGTAAAAGAATGCTTTTGGCACTGTTTGTGTTAGTAATATCTACACCTATTGCCCGTGCTGCATTGTCTTTTCCAAATATAAACATTGCTATGCAGCCTGCAAATACTCCGCAAGATTTTTCAAACGGTATTCAGATCCTTATTTGGTTGACCATTTTAACTCTTGCTCCTAGCATTTTTATAATGACAACAGCATTTGTCAGAATTGCAATTGTCTTATCTTTAACTCGGCATGCTCTTGGTGCGGGATCTTTACCTCCGAATCAGGTTTTGATAAGTTTGGCACTAATTTTAACATTTTTTGTAATGGCTCCAACTATTAATAAAATTAATAATGAAGCAATTCAACCGTATATGAATAATCAAATAACGCAACAAGTTGCATTGGAAAGAGGGTTAAAGCCTGTTAGAGCATTTATGTTTAGTCAAACGGACGAAAAACAATTAGCGTTGTTTATAAAGATGGCAAAAATTGAGAAACCTAAAAGTACGGATGATGTTCCAACTTATGTTTTAATTCCGTCATTTATTGTTAGTGAATTAAATACTGCATTTAAGATTGGTTTTGTTATATTTTTACCGTTTTTGGTAATTGATATTGTAATATCCAGTGTGCTTGTATCAATGGGGATGATGTTTCTACCGCCGACTACTATTGCGTTACCTTTCAAATTGATTATGTTTGTTATGGTTGATGGTTGGTATTTGATAATAAAATCTCTTGTAGAAGGATTTGCGGCAGCTTCATAGGTTTAAAAGGTGGCGAATAATGAATCAGGAAATAGTTTTAACTTTATTACAGAAAATGTTTGTGCTGGTTTTAGAACTTGCAACACCTGTTTTGGCTATTGGAATTGTTGTAGGTCTTGCAGTTAGTATATTTCAGGCAATTACCCAGCTTCAAGAATCTTCATTAACTATTGTTCCAAAAATTATTGTCGGAATTTTAACTTTGATTCTACTTTTACCATGGATGATGAGTTTGATTATATCTACGGTAAACGAAATGTTTGATATGATTCCGGCATTAATAAGTTGAGGTAAAAGTGGATTTTAGTTTATTACATATATTTTCACCGGCAAATATTTTAGTTTTTATGGCAGTCTTTGTTAGAATCAGCGGTATGATTGCATCTGCACCTTTGTATTCAACATATCCTATTCCAACGAGAGTAAAAATATTTTTGGTTGCAATAATTGCGTTTATATTATTTCCAATGGTACAGGCAAGAACTCATTTTCCTGTTCCAAATGACATTCCTGTTTATGCTGTGATTTTAATAAAAGAGTTTGCAATTGGCTATATAATAGGATTTTGTGCTAATTTGGTATTTATGGCTGCAGAGCTGGGTGTAAATATGTTTTCAATACAGATGGGGTTGGCAATGAGTCAGGCGTTTAATCCTGCGGTTGGAACAACATCTCCCATTATAACTCAAGCGTTTACATTGTTATTAACAATGGTTTTTGTTTCATTGAATGCTCATCAATGGCTATTTTCTGCTGTTTATAGCAGTTTTATACATGTTCCTGTCGGATATTCATTTATATTTGATGGGCATTTAGTGGAAAAAGTTTTATATTTGTCGGGTCAAATGTTTGTTATTGCAATAGGTTTGGCTATGCCAATATTTAGTGTTTTATTGATAAGTGATATTTTGTTGGGTTTTGTTTCAAAATTAATGCCTCAAATGAATATATTTATGGTCGGAATGCCCGTAAGAATATATGTTGGTTTAATATTGTGTATGATATTCATGCGTCCAATTGCAGAATATTCAAGTGTTGTTTTAGAGCGGCTATTAATTGATGTTTCAAGATTATTTTAGCGAAAGGGGTTAATAAATAATAAATGGCAAATGACGGAGCTGAAAGAACGGAAACCGCCACCCCGCGTCGAAGGAATAAAGAACGCGAGAAAGGTAATATAGCAAAAAGTAAAGACTTAATGACTGCAATAACAATAACAATTGCAATTGTTATGCTTGCTGTTTTTTCAGGTTGGATGATGAATAGAATGCAGTTAGCAATGCATTTGGCATTTACTAATTTAAATCCTAAAAATATAAATTTAAACGAAGTTATGGGAACATTTTATCCCTATGCAAAAATTGTTGCACAGGCACTTTTACCGTTTATGTGTTCGATGTTTGTTTTAACCATTTTTGCTTTAAGATTACAAATCGGACACATGTTTGCTATTGATAAAATAAAACCAAAGTTTGATGCTCTATCTCCAAAAAAGTGGGTAGATGGATTAAAGAGGTTAATAAATCCATTTGAACCAAATAAACTTGTAGAACTTGCTAAATCTCTTTTAAAAGTGTCGATAGTTTTTGCTTGTGGTTATTCTGTTTTGCACTCCAGAATGGATGAATTGTATGCCCTTTTAGGAGCGGAAGTTACTGTTGTATTCAAGGTAATTGGTTCCATTTTATCTCAAATGTTTTTAAATATGCTTTTAGCAATGTTATTTATTGGATTTTTGGACTTAAAATTTCAGACATATATGTTTGAAAAATCTATAAAAATGACAAAACAAGAAGTAAAAGATGAAATGAAAGATACAGAAGGAGATCCAAAGATAAAGGGTAAAATCAAGGCTTTTGGGTATAAATTGTTACAGCAGCAGATGATGGCACAAGTTCCTACTGCGGATGTAGTTGTAACAAATCCTACACATTTCGCAGTTGCATTAAAATATGACAGAAGTATAAAACCTGCACCTTATGTAGTGGCTAAAGGTGCTGATTTTATTGCGTTTAAGATAAGAGAAGTTGCACAAAATAATAATGTTCCGATAGTAGAAAATGTGATTGTTGCAAGAACCCTCTACCAATTAGTTGAAATTGGTGATATAATACCATCAGAGATGTTTCAAGCAGTTGCAGAGATTCTTGCTTACGTTTATAATAAAAACAACAGGACTCGCTAAGTTTGGGTAGGGGAAAAATACATTAATGAATTTCGGTAAACTTTCAGAAATATTAAATAATAGTGATATCTCCCTTGCGATTGGGTTAGTATTCATTGTTGCAATGATGGTATTACCGCTGCCTCCGGCGATTTTGGACATTCTTTTGACTGTAAACATTTCATTGTCTGTAATAATTTTGTTGGTTTGTTTATATACTAAAGAACCTTTAGATTATTCAAGTTTTCCAACAGTTTTACTTATTGCAACGTTGTTTAGGTTAGGTTTGAACGTTAGTTCAACACGTTTAATTCTGTTAACAGGTCAAGCCGGCAGTGTAATAAACTCATTTGGGGAATTTGTAGTCGGTGGTAACTACGTTGTAGGTTTTGTAATTTTCGTAATTCTTGTATTAATTAACTTTATGGTAATTACAGGTGGTGCAACACGTGTAGCTGAAGTAACAGCACGTTTTACATTGGATAAAATGCCCGGTAAGCAATTAAGTATTGATGCGGATTTAAACGCAGGTATTATTACTGATGAAGAAGCGAAACAACGAAGAAAAGCATTAGAAAGAGAAACAGATTTCTATGGTACAATGGATGGTGCTTCTAAGTTTGTAAAGGGTGATGCAACAGCAGGTATATTGATTACGGTAATTAATATTGTAGGTGGATTCATTATCGGTATTGTGATGATGAAAATGGATTTTCAAACTGCACTTACAACCTATACAATATTAACAGTCGGTGATGGTTTGGTTTCACAACTTCCTGCTCTTTTGATATCAACGGCGACCGGTTTAATTGTATCAAGAGCAAGCGGTAAGGATGCCTCTTTATCTCAAGATATTGGAAAAGAAATGTTTTCAGATCCGAGAGTTTTGGGTATTGTTTGTGGATTGCTAATGTTTTTGGGTATAGTTCCTGGAATGCCGACAATCCCATTCTTCTTAATTGGTATTTCTGCGGGGGTTAGTGCATATTATAATGTCCAAGAAAACAAAAAGAGGAAAATTGCAGAAGAAACAGCAAAGGCAGAAGCAGAAAAAGCTGAGAAATTGGGCAATAAAAAGGGAACTAAAAAGGCAACAAGAGAAAGTGTTATGGAGCTTCTATCGGTTGAAACAATTGAAATAGAAGTTGGATACAGATTAGTTCCTCTATTGAACGTTGAAATGGGCGGCGATTTATTGGAACGTATTGCTCAAATAAGACGTCAAACGGCTTTAGATTTAGGTATTGTATTACCCTCAATAAGAGTTAAAGATAATTTGCAGTTATCACCGAATACTTATCAAATTAAATTAAAGGGTGTTCCAGTTGAGGCAGGTGAAGTTTACCCTGAAAGAAGTTTAGCTATGAATGCTATGGGTGGTGATGATAATCCGAATATTCAAGGTATAAATGCAATTGAACCTGCTTTTGGTTTACCTGCAATTTGGATTGAAGAAAGTCAAAAGGATTATGCAGAGGCTTACGGTTATACTGTTGTTAGTCCTTCAGCTGTTGTATCAACACATTTGACTGAAGTTATAAAGAAAAATGCTGCAGATATTCTTACAAGAAATGATGTTCAGCAACTTGTTGATAATTTAAGAAAAGATGTTTCTGATGCATACGTTGATGATTTGTTAAAAGATATGACAATAGGCGACATTCAACAAATTCTTCAAAATCTTTTAAAAGAGCGAGTTACGGTTAGAGATTTAAAAACTATTTTGGAAACTATAAGTTTGCAATCTAAATTTAGCAAAGATTACAATTTCTTAACAGAAAAGGTAAGGCAAGCATTGGCAAGAAATATTTGTAAACAAAATGTTGCTGATAATGGAGAATTAATGGCAATTATTCTTTCTCCTGAAGTTGAAAGAACTTTGGCTCAGGGAATAAGTCCTGATTCGCAGAGTTTGACAATTGATCCAACGTATTCAAAACAGTTATTCAATAGTTTAGATACAGAAATTAAAAAAGCAATAACAACATACGGTTGTCAGCCTGTAATATTATGTTCTTCTCCAATAAGACTTGCATTTAGAAATTTAATTGAAAATTATTATCCACAATTTGCAATTATGTCGTATAATGAAATTAGTACAAATATAAAAACAAAATCAGTCGGTATAGTTAAAGTAATGAAAAACGCAGTATAGAAAGGAAAAATAACCCATGAATGAACTTGTTAAAATTGATCAAAAAGTTACGGTGATTCCAAAAGATATTAATTGTGCAAACAAGGGTTATGTAACCGAAGTTTCATCAAAGGGTTTTAAGATGAAAATGCGTTATCCTACAACAGGCATAAACGTTGATTATATATATGATTTTTATTCACAAACTCCAAATGGAATTTTGTATTTTACTTCTCATGCAACTGAAATGACAAATGATGAATTGTTTATTGCAAATCCAATTAAGCATAGATTCTTGCAAAGACGTCAATTTACACGTATTAAATTTATAACAGAAACTAAAATGGTGGATAAAAGTAATACGGAATATCCAATTTCAACACTTGACTTGTCTGCGGGTGGTATGAAGTTTTTGGCAAATAAGTCAATAAATCTTGATGAGGAATATAAAATTGAAGTTATATTAGACGAAGAACAAACTCTTGAGTGTTGGTTGCAACCAATAAGAATGGAAAAACAAGATAACGGAAGATTTTTGCTTTCAGGTCGTTTTGTAAATCAATCAAACATTGATAAAATGACATTAATCCAATATTGTATGAATAAAAATATGGAAGCAAAAAATAAATAGTAAATAGCATAATAATATGAAAAAAATCGAGTATAAAAAGCAAATAGCTATATTATTAGCATGTATATCAATGCTTGTTTTTGGCGGATGCTCTTTGTATATAAACGGTGGTATTACTTATGCCTCTTTAATTGCATCTTTTGTAAGTGTTGGACCTGCTGTTATAATTATGTTTGTTATGGGTTGGTTAATTGGTTCAATGATGGAAGGTTCAAAATCTTTGAAGAAGGCAAACAGTTTAAATTATACGAACAGTTTGCTTGAAGAAATTATGAAAGAAGAAGGTCTGGATAATGTTGGAAATTCTCCGGATTTGGAATTAACAGAAGAAGAACAAAGAGAACTGGAAAATTTAAAATTGGAAACACAAAATAACAAAGAAGAACAAGAACAAGAATGAGTTTAATAAAATTATTCAACAAAAAATATGAATCAAAGCTATTCACGACTCCGAGTCATTCCCAGAGTTTTTTTATAACTTCAAAATTTCAACAATTTTATAAATACGATATATCGGAAACAGATACGCATAATCCGGAAGAAGCTTTATTAAACGCTGAAAAGTGGGCTGCAAATATTTATGGAGTTATTCAAACTTGTTTTTTAACAAATGGTTCAACAAGTGGGGTAATTACTTCGGTTCTATCTTGCGTAAATAAAGAGGATAAAGTTTTAATTTGGGAAAATGCTCATCCTTGCCATAAAAACGCTGTGGAACTTGCAGGTGCATATCCGATTTTTTATAGAATGGAAAAAGATGAAAATTGGGGAATTTATAAATCTTTAAATCTCGATTACATTGATAATTTGTTGAATGAATCACATGCAAAAGCCATAATTGTAACATCTCCTACATATGAGGGCATTGTATCGGATATAAAAAGACTAAAAGAAATATGTAAAAAGTATGAAACTTATTTAATTGTTGATGAAGCACACGGTGCATTGTATCCGTTTTGTGAAAAATTGCCGCGAAGTGCAGTAAACATAGCTGATTTTACGGTTCAATCTTTACATAAAACCGCAGGAGGATTGAATCCGACAGCATTGGTTCATACAAATACAAACATAGACTTGCATGTTGCTTTAAGCAAAATTACAACAACATCTCCAAGTTATCCCCTATTATTGAGTATTGAAAAGAATATTTCGTATTTAAATTCGCAAAAAGGACGTAAAAAAATAGATGAATTAATAAAAAATATTCAAGAATTAAAGCAAAATTGTCAAAATATTGAATTTTTTAACGATAATGATATAACAAAAATTGTTATCAAAAAGTCAGGTTTGAGTGGTTTTGAATTGTCTGAAAAATTATTTGAATACAAAATTGAAGATGAAAAAACTAATGAAACTTCAACAATGCTTTTGTGCGGAATTGGTACCGATAAGAAAAAATTAGATAGATTAGAAAAAGTTTTAAAAAAACTTTAATTAAACAAATCTTTTGCCGCCAAAGGGTTTTCAAAAACTTTCACCATGTCATTCTGAACTTGTTTCAGAATCTATCCAATAATCGAATATTATTTTCAATTTAGTCAAAACAGCCCTTCAGGCGGAGGAACTTTTTTAGAAAAAGTTCCATAAAAACCCAGTCCGAACTCCGTTCACTAGCCAAAATAATTGCTCGACCAAAGCGGCAGTAACTTAAGAAATGTAGAACAAACAGCCACTTGTAGTTGTTGTCTTGATTTTGGGGTAAACATAGCCTTATTTTTCGTTCAATTTGCTAGATGCAAATTTAGCACTCAAAAACGGCTATTTGCTCTTACGAGTTTCACTCTACCCAAAAATCGCTTGCAAATTTTGACTGTTCACTCCGTTAAGGACTGGAATAATTATGATAATAAATAAAATATAAAATAAAAAATGGTAAAAGTGTGTAAAATACGTGCTTTTACTATTTTTTTATTTAATAATAGAAATGGTAAAAATTTTATTTCGATTTACTGTTTAAGTGTTTAAAAATATGTTGTTTTGGAATTGTAAACAATTGTAAAAGCATGTAAAAACATGTAGCAAATAATATGTTTTTTAGTTCTTTATATAAACAGTTAGTGTTTATTTGGAGATCTCATGAAAGTAAATTCTATATTGCCACAAATCCAAAATTTTAACGGCAAAGAGCAAGAACCAAAGAAGTTAAAGTATCAAAAAGATACCTTGCTTGAAAATAATCTTAAAACTAAGATGGAAGTTACCGGTGATAAGCTATTAAAAGCTTTTACAGTTTATCCGGCAAAAGGTCTAAAGGGCGATAGAAATACTAATTTCTACGAGTTTTTGACAATGGGTACTGTTCCTTATGTATTAGGTAGTGCTTCTTTGATGGCTGTATTTAATTTAGCTAACAAATTCTTTACTCCTTTTGCAAAATCAAAAGCTGATCAAATCGGTAAAAAAATGGCTTTAGGTGTATTGTTCTATGGTGTTGCTAAAGAAGCTTCAAAAGCATTAGTTAATAAACCGGTAAAAGCTCTAACAGGTGTTGATACTGAAATGCCTTATGCGAGAGTGGTTGAAGGCTTTCCAAGATTTGAAGGGGATAAAAATACAAAATCTATCGAATACCACAAAGTATTTGAAAGTGTAGAATTCCCTCGTTATGATTTACTTTACAGTAAAGATACAGAAACAAGAAATGTTTATTATGATAAAATTGCTAAAAAATTAGGTTTAGGTGAAAACTTACCATATTCAGATAAGGAAGTTAAACCTATCTTGAAAGATATTGTAGCTCGTTCAAATGCTGCAAAAAGTATATCTTCTTACTTATGGGCAGCAACAGGTGTAGGCTTAGCTACTCAAAAACCTTGGGAAGATTGGTTTGTATCATTTACAAAAGGTCAAGGTTTTGCAAAGGTTAAAAATGTAGTTCGTTCATTTGGTAACAGCTTTGTAGATTCAGTAAAATCATTATGGACTGGTGGTGTAAATCCTACAAAATTCCAAAAATATGCAGGTAAAGCATTGATTGGTGCAGCAGTTCTTTCAACAGTTGCAGGTGTAGCAAATACTGTAATAAGTGCAAGAAAATCATCAAAACAAGAAAATACAGATGTGTTTGATTCAAACAGAAAGGTTGTAGTTGACTAATATGGCTATTACTTCAGTAAACGGAGCAACAAATACTAAACAATATGTAAAAGCTCAAGCTCCAAAAGGACATTTGGTTTCATCATCAATTATACCAGGTCCTAAGACTATTATTTCTGATATCAAATATGATATGAAGGCTCTAAAAGATGGTTTTACAGGTAAGGCTAATGACCACCAATTAGGTAAATTAAACGATTTAGGTATGAAAGTTGGCGGTTTAGCTCTTGCAACATATATTGCAGCTCACAAAGCTACTCCAAAAACAAAATTGATGGAATTTGTAGGCTTAGGTACATTTTTAGCAGCAATGAAATTATGGCCAAAAATTGCAATCAGCATGCCTGCAAAAGCAATTCACGGCTTCGATCCAAACCAAGAATATGTAGATAGTGCAGGAAGAAAGAAACCATTCTTCCAAGATGCTCAATACACTCCTTGGGATTTATATTCTGATAAAGAACTTCAAAAAGTTGGCGATACAATGGGTGTTTCTAAAAATGTTAAAGATAGAAACGAACTTACAAAATCAAACATGAAAAAAATCGCTATCAAAAATAATACTTTATGGATGTTAACAGCAGGTGTTGCTTCAGCAGTATTTTCAGCATTAGCTTGTAACAAAGCTGAAAAAGTTATTGATCCTGCATTAGAAAAAGTTAACAATGCAAAAGCGGATAAATTATTACAAAACTTTGATGAAGAAGCTAAAAAACGTTCAGTAAAAACATCAAAAGCTATGCAAAAAGATTTAGATGCTATTTACAACGAAAACAAAAATAAAGCAATTGATAACAAAATCTTAGAAAAAATTTCTGCAAGATTAACAAAAGGTTTAGATCCTGTTACATCTCAAGGCATTGAAAATGATGTAAAAGCTATGTTAATGAACGGAAAATCTTCTGTTAACGAAAATCTTGTTAAAGACATTACTTCAGGTTCAAAAGAAGCTTTATCAAAAAAATTCAGCGAAGAACAAGTAAACAAATTAGTTCCTTCAAATGAAGAATTAACAAAAATGTTTGAATCTAAGGGATATATGAACAAAGACTTATATGAAGATCAAGCTATGGAACTTCGTTCATCAGTATCTCAAATGGTAATGGCAAGAGCAAAAGCTGAAGGTTTAAATATAGATAAATTAAAAGTTGTTAAAAAAGAAGTTATCGGTGCTACTGCAAATGCATTAAAAGCAAATACAGCATCAAAATTAGATGAAGAAGCAATGAAAAAAGTTTCTAAATTCGGTTCTGTAATGAGCAACTTAGAAGCAAAAGTTTCAGTTCTTGATGATTATGCACAAATCAAAGTAGCAGATAAACCTGAAACAGTTATTGCAAATTACTGGAATGATGTTGCATCAAGCACAGTTAAGATTTTAGGTATTGATTTTGCTGAAATGGAAAAGAACAGAAACAACCGTGAATTGATTCAAGGTTTAGTTAGAGGCAAAATCGAGGAAATTACATCAGATGATGCAAAATATCAAAAAGCAATCGGTGAAATTTCTGAAAAAATTGCTCAATTAGATAAGAAAATTAAACCTGAAGATACTGAAAAATACATCAAATTAGTTACAAAAACTTATGATGATGCAGCAACAGAAATGTATAATAACGGTTGGCAAGATTCTTCAGATAAAATGACTGCATACTCAGTAGGCGGTAAAGGTTCATTGAAACGTGTAAAACAAACATATTTCACTGAAAGAATTGCCGGTGTAAGAAATTCATTCTCAAGATTATTAAGCACAATGGACGTATATAGAAGAATTTCTAAAGGTAATGTTCCAAATAATAATCTATCAAGAGAAGCAAAAGAAGCAATGTTAGAATTGGTAAAACAAACTACATTACAAGGTCATTCTTCAGATCATTCAATCAAATTCTATTTTAACAGAGATCAAAATACATCAAATGATGTTGATAGAAGCCAAGTTGAAATTAAAAACGGTAAAGTTGTAAACAAATACTTCAAAGAAGGTAAAGGTGTAGATGTTCCGGGCGATTTCAGATTCTATCAAGAAGCAATGAACTTTATGTATAATTCAGAAATGGATAAAGATACAGTTGCAGCATTGAAAAAAGCAGGTATTGAAAACCAAGTAAGAACATACAACAATGAAGTATTTACAAAAATTGGCGGTGCAGATTACTTTACAAAACCAAATCACAAAACAACAGGTGATCAAGGTGCATCTTCAGAATATAAATTCTTATTATTAGGTGTTGCTCCAGATGAAATGATGACAAAAACAGTTCAACAATCATACAATACTGAAAAATGGGGTAAAACATTCGGTACAGCAGGTGCATTGTTAACAGGCTTAACAGTTTTGTCACAATTCTTATTCGGAAAAGGAAAAGTAGTCAAATAATTAAGACATTTTGTTTTAATATATATGTAGGTGTAGGTAGGATTAGGAAAAAAGCATGTCAAAAGTTGAAGCAATAAAAGCAAACATTTTTAGAATGGTTGATAATCAAAAAGCTTTGGATCAAAAAAGATGGGCAAGTGTAAAAAACACTGTTAGCGAAGCTTTGGAATCAAATCCGATTAAAAACTTTTTGGATAAAGAAGCTGCAATGAACAGATCTTTAATATCTATGTCTAATATTAAAGAAAAATTATCTAACATACATTTACCAAGCTTTATTAAAACGGAAAAAGTTGGCGATAAGGCAATTGAAAAAGAACCTTACAAAAACAATTTCAGAACCATGTTGCAACATGGTGAAGCTAAAATTTTGGCTATGATTCCAAGAACATTTAATGCAAAAGATACAAATGGCGATGGAAAAATTACTGATGGTGAACAACACGGCACATTCCTAAATGCCATCGAAAGATTGGATGAAGTTAAAAAAGAAGGATTCAATACTTTCCACATTTTACCAATTCACCCTACCGGTAAAAAACATGCTATGGGGCTTGCAGGTTCATTGTATTCTCCATTAGACTTTTTGGCTATTGACCCGAATTTAATTGAACCAAACGATAAACGTTCACCAAAAGAACAAGTTAAAGCGTTTACTGATGAATGCCACAAAAGAGGTATCAAAGTGATGTTAGACTTACCAAGTTGTTCTTCTTATGATTTATATTTAAAAGATTCTAAATTGATGGCAAAAGAACGTGATGGTCAAGCAAAAACTCCGCAAGGATGGAATGATATCAGAATGTTAGAGCCATTTGCGGATGAAACAAAAAGAGAATTGAATCCTGCAGTTTTGGATTTGCACAAAAAATATGTTGATATGTGTATTGAAATGGGTATTGATGGTATTAGAGCCGATGTTGCTCGTGCGAAACCTACTGAATTCTGGGATATAATTATTCCTTATTCTCATTCAAAGGATCCTGAATTCGGCTGGTTGGGTGAAACTTATACTTATGAAGATGCTTCACCACAAGCTAATATGCCAAATGACAGACCTGAAGATTCACTAAGAGCAGGATTTGATGCATATTATGGTCAATATCATATTTTCCATGAATGGAAAGGTGCTAAGGAATTAAATGACTTTGTAAAAGAAAATATAGAAATGTCGCAAAGATTGGACAAAGGTAAATCAATCATAGGTTCATTTACAACACATGATGATATTTCTCCAATGTTCCATGGCGGTGTTGAATATTGTAATTTGACAGCAGGTTTGCAAGCAACTTTACCTATGTTGAACCCATACTATGTTGACGGATATCAATCAGGTGATTATTACGTTTACGATTACGACCACTCAAAATCTGATAAATCAGAAACTGATTGTAATGAAATGGTTGTTCACAGAGGTAAATTAGATATCTTCAATATGTCAAGAAGACCTGGTGGTAAAAATCCTGAAATAGGAAAATTCATGACAGCTTCTTTCAAAATGAGAGATAAATACTTAGATTTAATTACTAAAGGTTCTTTCATTGAATTAGAAAAAGAAGGTGATAAGGATGATCAAGTTATTGCTTATGCAAGACATAAAGACGGTAAAACATTATTAGTTTTAGCAAATAAAAATGTTAACAAAAACGTAACTGCAAAAGTTAAAGTTCCATCACTAAAAGCTAACCAAAAATTAGAAAACTTATTACCTAAATATGGTAAAAATTCTAAATATCAAGTAGCAAAAGGTGAAATTAATGTTGACTTAGGTCCTGCAAGAGTTCATGTATTTGAAATTGATACTCCAAGTATTGAAACTTTAACTGATAAAGTTTACAAGCAAAATTTGTAATAAATGCAGAAAACACAAAACACAAAACATTAAATGACACGAAGATATTATATAGGGGATATTTTATATCCCTTTTTTTTATGCTAAAATAGAGTGTTATCAAGTGTAAGTAATATAAGGTTAATATATGAATAAGGTTTATGATTATTTAAAATCTAACTGGTTGGAAGTTGTTATGGTTTGTATTATAACTCTTTTTGCAGTTATTGTAAGAACTGTCGTTATTCAAAATTATGGTGAATTATGGCTGGATGAACTTTATTCATTGTATTTTTCTTATTTTGATAATGTGTTTCAAACTGTATCAGAACTAGTAAAACAAGATTTACATATGCCATTATATTTTGTTATCCTTCATTTTTGGATAAAAATATTCGGTGTAAGTGATATATCATTCCATTCTTGTTCTTTAATGTTATCAATTCCTTTGATTCCGATAGCTTTTTATTCAATGAAATCTTTATTTAATAGATTTAGCGGATATTTAGCAGCTATATTATTTTCTATTAATACTTTTTGTGCATATTATTCTGTTGAATTAAGATTTTATTGTTTGGTTTTACCTCTAACTTTGTTAAGTGCTGTTTATTTTGTAAAAATGTTAGAAAATTTAAAATTTAAGAATTGTTTACTATTTGTTATTTTTCAAACATTATTAATTTATACATTTTCAATAGCACCGCTGCTATCGTTATTTTATCTTATTGTTGGGTTTATATATTTGTTAAAAACTGATAAAATTTGTCTAGAACCTTTTTTTACAGCATTTTTTGCATTATTAATATTATCCTTACCGGCTATATTAATAAGTGTATATAATTTTGCAGCTATAAAGGGCTCTTTGGTTTCGTTTCAAGGTGGTATTTATTTATTTGATTGGAAAATTATATTTGATATTTTAGAAAACTTTTTCTCTACCGAAAATTTTCAAATTTTGACATTGCAATTGAATAACTATGAAAATTTAGTTAATAATTTAGGTAACGTTAAGTATGTATTTTTTGTTTTAATTCCAATCGTATTTTCTTTGATAGGGTTTGTTAGGGCTTTACTATCAAAGAATAATAAATTGTATTTGCTAATAGTTCCATCTATTTTGTTTTTAGTTAGTATTTATCTTTTTGCTGCAATGGGTTTTATTTCGTTTTTAACAAAGTATGCAATTATTGTATATCCGATGATAATTTGTGCAGCTTGTTATGGATTAAGTTTATTAAATAAAAAGTATGTAGGAGTTATACTTGGAATATTAATTGTTGTTTTAAATTATTTTTATATATTGGTATCACCTCACAGTGTTTTAGCTCTATATAGGGTTGATATTGGAAATTTACCTGCAACTTTAGAAAAGATGAATGAATCAGTTAATGATTTGTTTTTAATTCCATATTCCGGGTCAAGAATGAAATGTTATATAAATTCTGAAAATATTATACCTTTTGATGCGGATGATATGCTTTTATTAAAAAATAAAAAGGCTAAAATCATTTATTTTGGAGATAATGCGAATAAAATTAATCGAAAAAATTTAAAAGATATATTATATGATGATATTGCAAAAAATCAAGTTAGTGCTTATTATGAAAAGTATTTGTTAAATTATTATTTAGCAAATATGCAGAGTGGTCAAAAATTATTTATAGTATTTTATCGAGATTTGGCGACATTACAATTAATTCAATATTGGGATTTGCTTAAAAAGAAAGATATATACAATCAAATAGATACATTTTCGCTTGCAATGGCAAAAGTTTCTTATGATAGTGTAAAAATTGCTGAAAAATATTTAAAACCTATTAACTCATTTAGAGATGAAGTTAGAGGATATTCAATATTTGTTTATCAAAAGCAATAATAAAATTATTTTTGTGATAAAATAAAAGAAAAAATCAGGAGAAAATAATGGAAGATTTAAGAGAAAAATATGAAGTAGTTATTGGGTTGGAAGTACACGCTCAATTAAAGACAAAAACAAAAATATTTGCACCTGACGGTTGTGAATTCGGAAACGAACAAAATACTCAAATAAGTCCGATTACGTTAGGTATGCCTGGTGTTTTACCGGTATTAAACAGAGCAGTTGTTGATATGGGAATTTTAACAGGTTTGGCTCTAAATTGTGAAATCGCTCACAGATGCAAATTTGACAGAAAACAATATTTTTATCCTGATTTACCAAAGGGGTATCAAATTTCTCAATATGATGAACCAATTTGTGGAAAAGGTTACTTAATGGTAGGTGGCAAAAAAATTGGTATTACTCGTGCTCACTTAGAAGAAGATGCAGGAAAGTTAGTTCACGCAGGTGCTGATGGTTTGGCAGGTTCTTCTTATTCTTTGGTTGATTTAAACAGAGCTGGAACACCATTATTGGAAATTGTATCAGAACCTGATATGAGATCTCCGCAAGAGGCTCGTGAATATATGGAAGAACTTAGAAATATAGTTCGTTATGTTGGTGTTTGCGACGGAAACCTTGAAGAAGGTTCAATGAGATGTGATGCAAACATTTCAATTATGCCAAAAGGTTCAAACAAATTCGGTACACGTGCGGAAATTAAAAATGTAAACTCTTTCAAAGCTTTGGAAAGAGCTTTAGAATATGAAATTGACAGACAAATTGAACTTGTTGAAGATGGTGAAGAAGTTGTTCAAGAAACAAGATTATGGGATGATAATGCAGGTGTAACACGTTCAATGCGTGGAAAAGAGGATGCTCACGATTACAGATATTTCCCTGAACCTGATTTGATGCCTTTAGAAATTTCAGATGAATGGATTGAAAGAATCAAAGCTACAATGCCTGAATTGCCTGAACAAAAACGTCAACGTTATATGGAATTGGGTTTGAGCGAGTATGATGCAAGTGTAATTGTTGCTCAATATGAGTTAGCAATGTTCTTTGATGAAGTTCTAAAAGCAGGCGGAAATCCAAAAATTGCCGTAAACTTCTTGATGGGTGAAGTTGCAGCTTACTTAAAAGAACAAAAAGTATCTATAAATGAAACAAAATTGACTCCTGAAAACTTGGTTGAGTTAATTGGTTTAATTGAAAAATCAACGATTTCAAATAATATTGGTAAACAAATTATTGTTGATATGTTGAATACAGGTGAAAAAGCATCTGCAATTGTAGAAAAGAAAGGTTTGAGTCAAATTTCTGATACAGGAGCAATAAAAGAAATCGCTCAAAAGATTATTGATGCAAATCCTTCTCAAGTTGAAGCATATAGAGGCGGAAAAGATAAACTGTTTGGTTTCTTTGTAGGTCAAGTAATGAAGGAAACAAAAGGTAGAGCAAATCCGCAGTCTGTAAATGAAATTTTGAAAGAATTATTAGGTTAAATCATCTAAAACTGAAGGGGTTTTATGGAAAACTTTATTTCTAATAAAAAAACATGTATGGATTTAGAAATACATGAGCAACCTGTAATTTTAGGTAAAATTATTGAAGAATATATTTCTCAAGATGGAACAGTAAAACTGGATTTACCGGAAAATGTTGACAAAATAGTTCTTGTTGCAAGTGGTTCATCATATCATTGTGCAAGATTTGGTGCTGATTTATTCGGAAAAATTGCTGATATTTCTGCAAGAGCTATTTATTCCAGCGAATATTTACTAAAACCAAAAGCACCTGCTGATGAAAATTCATTGTATATTTTTATAACTCAATCAGGTGAAACAAGTGATACTTTGAGGGCTGCAAAGCGTGCTCAGCAAATGGGCATGAAGATAGCATGTATTACAAATAATCAAAAATCTTCAATAAGTGAAATTTCTGATTTTACAATGAATTGTTTTGCCGGAATTGAAAAAAGTATTGCAGCAACAAAATCTTTTACGGCTCAAATGCTGTGTTGTTATATTATGACTCTAAAGTATGCTCAAATAAGAGGTTTTGATATATCAGAAAACATAGAACATATAAGAACATTGCCTTATGTAGTTTTGCAAACTTTTGATATGAGCAAAAAAGTTAATCAGCTTGCAAATATGCTGAAAAAAGAAAAGAGTTTTATTGTAACCGCAGATGGAATCTCTTATGCGATGGCAAAAGAAGCCGCATTAAAGATTCAAGAAACTTCTTATTTAAACGTAACAGGTATAATTCTTGGCGAATTTATGCATGGGCATGTTGCAGTATTGAATAATAAGATGCCGTTGATATATATATCAGCATCAGGTGTTTCGTATTCAGCAGCGAAAAATTTGGAAAAAATTAAAAAGGACTACAATCCTCCAATTTATATAATAGGTCGTTCCCATGAGCGAATTACTCCGAATTTTAATATTACAATAGAAAATGACGATTGGATTTTACGCATGTTTTCAAATGCAATTGTAATTCAGATGCTTGCTTTGGAAATTGCTAAAAAGTTAGGTCGTGATGTTGATAAACCAAAAGGGTTGGTAAAAGTAGTTACTGAAAATTAGATATATAGCCGTCTAAAGGCTCATTGCTATTAATGTTTTGATTCGTTAATTGTAAATATATTCTTAATTTTTGTTAACAAATCCTGATTTTTTGTTTTAAGCATGTAACTGTTGGGAAATATATTAGTATATTAAACTCTAATTAATGTTCATAGCATGGCAAAATGTGATTAATTGTCAATTTGTACCCGTTTAGGATCAAAGAATTGTTGCCCTGTAACTTTTAGAGTTTAGTGCGTTCATAAAATGAGCAGAAATTAAAGGAATTGTCAAAAAGTCGTTACTACATTTAGTTAAAAATCTAAAATACTTTCCTAATTAGTTAAAAATTTTTTGATAGAACAATCTATCTTTGACAATCACCGCTTTGGGGATATATTCTACCCCAAAGGTTTCTGCTACATTTTTTATTTGCATTGAGCCTGATATAATTACGATTTTTGTTTTGTAGTACTGTTTTAACAGATGTATTTGTTCTACAAGCCATTCTCCTGCAAATTGCGGTGCAAAATCGTATTCCATTGATAAATCTGTTATTATGACATCATAGGGGGTATTTATATTGTTATATACAAAATCATATCCTTCTTTTGCACAGCAGGCTTCATCAATTATTATTTCATCTTTATATAATTCTTTTAGTTCATTTGTATGAAAATTTCTCCAACTTGTAGAATCATCAACAACCAAACAGTGCTTCATTTATGTTAACCTCAAAACTTCATAAATATTCATTTTCTTTTCTTTTCCACGAATTTTAACTTCTGAAATCTTTATAACATCTGCAATTCCTCGAACGTATTTATATGTAAATTCGCTTATTAAAAATTGAGTTTTATACACCTTGTTAAAGCTTTCTATTCTGCTTGCAAGGTTTACCATATCTCCGATAACAGTGTATTCAAGACGTTTTTCTGAGCCTATGTTTCCAACAAATGCATCTCCTGTGTTTATTCCGATGCCAATTTCGATTTTCGGTTTACCTTCATTTAGCCATTTTTTTTGTAATTCAGAAACTTTTTTTAGCATTGCATCAGCACATTTAACTGCGTCAACAGCGTGATCTTTGTTCTGAATTGGTTCACCAAAAATTGCCATTATTGCATCTCCGATGAATTTATTTATAACTCCGTTATGAGCACTTATAATCGGTTCAAGTGCAGTAAAATATTCGTTTAGAATGAGTGAAATTTCATTTGGTTCCATTTTTTCACTCATTGACGTAAATCCTCGAATATCAGCAAAAAGTACTGTAACATTGGCTTTTTTTCCACCAAGACCGAGATTATCAATGTCATTTACAACATTTTCCATAATGTCTTGCGAAATATATTTTCCCATTGCATCTTTTATTTTTTCTTTGTTTCTTGCTTCAACGATAAATTTTCTTGAATATCCAAAAATCATTGTAACCAATTGCAGTGCAATCGGTGTGATAACGGGTACGGCAAAGTTTAGTTTGTAAGATGCAATTGCAAGTAAAATGTATGTTAAAATTACTGCGACAGTAATTAAAAGACCAATAATTAATGAAAATTTTGCAACAATTAAAAAAGTTATAACAAGCAATATTGAAATTAAAATAAGTTCTTGTCCTGTCGATATTGAATTTAAAGTTTTATTATGAATTAAATTATCTAAGTTTGTTGCCTGGATATCGACTCCCGGATGTTTACTTTGCATAGGTGTTGGCAGAGCATCTTCTAAACCAAGTCCTGAAGCTTTCGCATTAGCACCGACAAAAACTATTTTGTTATCAAATACGCTTGGGTTTATTTTTGGTTTTTTGCCAGCTTTAATTGCATCAATTGAATCTAGAATATCAACTGCTGAGAATGTTTTATGTGTGTAATCGGAATTTGTATAGTTTTTATAAAAATGTAAAAAGTTATACATTCCGCCAAAACGTTTGTGTACTTGAATTTTTATTTCATCATCACCTTTTAGAATAAGATGAGTTTTTGTAAGTGTTATTTTTTCTACGTGATTTAATTTTGCGTACATTGCGAGTCCGAGAGATGGGTAAAAATCTCCTTTATAGTAAATTATTTGGGGTATATCTTTTATAAAACCATCAACGGGATGAGTTAATACATAAACTGAACCGGCATTTTTTAGGCTTTTAAAATATCCTTGCGGCATATTTGCAAGACTGTTAAAACTTCGAAATTTAGTTGTTGTTGTTTTTAATTCAATTGGAATATGATATTTTTCTTTAAATTTTTTATCATAAATTTGTCCTGCGGTTTTATCTTCATAAGGTTTTCTAAGCGGATTGAAGCCTCCAACAAAGTTATCAAGTTTACTAACTTGTTTGTATAATTCTAAATCAGCTTGCGGGTTGTTTTCGTCAGGAGTTGTAATGACAGCATCAAATCCTATGATTTTTGCATTTGTGTAGTTTCCTAAATAATCAAAAATCTTTGCATATAAATCTCTTCTCCATGGCCAACGGTGTCTTTCTATTGATTTATCATCTATAACAACAAGAAATATTCCGTCTGAACCTTTGCTATCAGCAACAAAATTTTTTACGATTAGGTTATAACCCATCGGTTCAAAAAATCCGTTGGATATAATATATGCTATAAAAATTAATATTATAAATGATATGTATATAAATATATTTTTAAAATTTTTCATTATGTTCCTATTAAATTTTTATTTTTATTTCATGATATAATAAAACTTGAAAAAAGGATACAAAAATGATTAAAAATGTATTGGATTTGATTTTAGAAGAAAAAATTTATCCTATTGTAAGAAGTAATGATGCTCAAAGAGCTGTTGATATTGCAAATGCATTAATTGAAGGTGGTATAAAGGTTATGGAAATAACTGTTGAAAATCCATCGCTATATTCCGCAATTGAGGAAGTATCAAAGAATGCAACTGTTTGTGCCGGTGGTATTATCACTCAACAGCAAGCTGAATTGGCTTTTGAAAGCGGAGCAAAATTATTTTCTTCACCTATTTTTCAAATGAATATGGTAAAAATTTCAAAAAGCAAAAGAACTTTGTTTATTGCAGGAACTTCAACTCCAAATGAAGCTTATGAGGCTTGGAAAGCTAGAGTTCCTTTAATAAAAATATTTCCTGTTACAGCATTGGGTGGTGTTCAATATATAGCTGATATGCTTAGACCTATGCCATTTTTGAATATTATGCCAATGGGGCATATAAAATTAACAGAAGTTAAAGATTATATTAATGCAGGTGCGAAAGCTGTTGGTGTAGGCAGAAATTTCTATGACGGATTAAACTTCAATGAAATTACGCAGCGTGCAAAAAATGTTTTAAGTGAAATACATTAGAGAAGATAAAGAATGACAAAAAAAGTTGTAATATCCGGCTATTATGGTGCTGATAATTTCGGCGATGATGCTATTTTGGAAACTTTAATTACTAGATTAAAGAAAAATAATGCAGAAATAACAGTGTTATCTTCAAATCCTGAAAAAACTTTTAGAGCAAATGGTGTTAAGTCTGTAAATAAATTTGATTATTTAAAGGTTATAAAAGAACTTTTTACCTGTGATATTTTGGTTTCAGGCGGTGGAAGTTTGCTTCAGGATATTACAAGTGTAAAAAGTTTATTTTACTATTTATGGGTAATATCCGTTGCTCAATTCTTTAGAAAAACGGTTATTATTTTTGCACAAGGAATTGGACCTATTAATAATAAACTTGGTGAATCTTGGGCTAAGAAACTATTAAGTAAGTGCAGATGGGTTTCTGTTAGAGATGATAAGAGTTTATTTTTGTTAAGAGGCTGGGGTATCAGAACAGAAAGAGTTTGTGATCCTTTGTTTGATTTAACTTTGCCTGCTTATACTCCAAAAAATATTGTTGGTATTCAACTTAGAAGTTTTAAATCTGTTTCGGAAAAACTGTTAATAACTTTGGCAAATAGAGTGGCTATTGATTTTGCTGATAAAAATATTGAAATATATTCGTTTCAGGATTCAAATGATTTAGAAATTTGTAAACATTTTGAATCTCTTTTACTTTCTGTAAATCCAAATCTTAAAACTTCGGTTATCTTTGGAAAATCTACAAAAGAAATAATAAATCTTATGGCAAATTTGGAATACTTAATTGCAATGAGATTTCACGCAGTTTTGGTAGCATTAAAATATGGAATCAAAACGTTGGCTATAAATTATGACTACAAGGTTGAAAATTTGGCATTGGAAGCCAATATACCGGCATTGACTATGGGTGCAAATGAAGACTACGGATATATGTTTAAACGTTTGAAATTAGAAAATAGGAATGATTTAATGGAATTTACCAATAGCAAACAATTTAACTGGGAAATGTTTGATTTATTGGTTCAATAATTTTTTTAATAAGCTCTTAAAAAATTCTATTATTTTCAAAAGTGGCGGTAAGTCTGCGTAGCTTGCATTTTTAGCATCTTCAAGAGAATAAGTAGATTTTGTTTTGTTTAGAGTATCTTTTTGTTCTTTTTTTTCGTTCTGTTGATGTTGCCTTCCACCATTTCTCCTATTGACGTATCCAAGTCCGCCTGCGGCACTGCCGTCTTGTGTTTGTGTGGCTCTCAATTGAGGATTATTGTTTAGCGGATTTAAATTAAAGCCCATAATATTTCTCCTTCTATATTAATTATGCCCAAAAGTGAAATATTTTATGCATATTCTTTAATTAGTTTTGTCTTTAAAAAATGTCATTACAATACTAAACATTATTGTTACAAGAACAAATCCCCATCCTGCAATAAGCAGATTTGCTGTTGAGTATCCGCCGTAAGGGTGAATAATGTTTTCGTATAAATAGCTGATTATAATTGCTGCAAAAACAAACGGACAAAGATATTTAATACTAAAAATCCATAAATTTCCGTATTTTAAACTGCAATTTTCATTTATTATATCAAGAATCTTTCTTGCTCCAAAAATCCACGCTAATGCAACGGTTTCAATTAAGCCTATTAATATCAAATTAAAATCATTCATAAAATGATCAACTACATCAACCCAATATAAACCTGCATGAGTTGTGTATATTGTTGCTATCAAAAATCCTGTTGTGCAGAAAAAAGTTGCAGTTTTTCTTTTTGATGTCCCAAATTTATCTTTAAATGCTGTTGTAACAGCGACTACAATAGAAAATACAGAACCTAAAGAAAGTAGGAATAAAAGAATAAAGAATATTAGCGAGAATAAAATAACCATTATTTTTCCGCCCGGAATAGCTGCAATAGTTGTTGGATATGTTACAAATGCAAGCATTATCCCTGAATGAGTCATTTCATTAATTGGAGTGGATGTTATATGTGAAAGATAGCCTAATGTTCCAAAACATGCAAATCCTGCAAAAAAGCTAACAAAAGCATCAGAAAGAGCTATGATAATGCTGTCGGATGTTACAGGTGCATCTTTTGGCAGGTAACTTCCGTAAGCAACCATTATTGCAAATAATATACTAAGAGAGAAAAATACTTGTCCGTATGCAGCTGCCCAAACACTAGGATCAAGTAATTTTGACCAGTCCGGCACAAGGTAATAGTAAATTCCGTCTAAAGCCCCAGGTAAAGTTATTGTTCTTAAAATCAGTACAACCAGCAATATCAAAGGAAGAGTTACAACGTAATTTAAAACTTTGGAAATAGAATCTACACCATTTCTGATACAAAACCAAATTATTACCCATCCGACAAGTAGAGCTCCGAAAATTAACCAGTTTATTCCAACAATATCAAACATTCCGCCGGAAACTTGCAATACATCGTTCATAAAAACATCTGCGGCTTGTTTGTGCATCCATGGTGATTTGAAGGACAAAAATACGTAATAAACAACCCAAGCAAACACAACTGAATAGTAAGAAGCTATGCATGATGCTGTTCCAACTCCAAGCCAGCCAATCCATTCAAATTTCGGATTAAGTTCTTTTAATGCCATAGGTGCACCTTTTTGAAAATGTTTACCTATTGAAATTTCCATAGCTAAAAGTGGTATTCCTGCTGTTACAAGAGCTACAAAAAACGGAATTAAGAATGCTCCGCCTCCGTTTTGATAAACAATTCCGGGAAATCTCCAAATATTTCCTAACCCGATAGCAGATGCCACTGCTGCCATTAAAAATGTAAATCTCGATTGCCAAGCATCTCTTTTTTCCATACTATTCCTATGCCTCTAATTCCGTCTAGTGCTACAATAATAGCATAAAATACGATACAGTGTAAGAATATAAAAACTCTAATTTAATATTTCTTAATATTTTTTCAAAAAAAATGAACAAAAATTTTTCTCAATCGTTATACTAGTGAAAAGGATGAAAATTATGAAAGAAAAATGTACAAAATTTCAGAGCTTATACTTATTCAGAAGTGAAGAAGAATTGGAAGAACATTTAAAAGTTTGTCCTGATTGCAGAGCGGAAAAAGAAAAAATGGATAAAGTTTCCGATTTACTTCAAGAGGTAAAACCATACTATGATCAACAAAGACGCAAATCTTCACTAAGATTAAAAGTCGCTTGTATCTTATGTTTTGGAATGTTTTCCTGTTTGTCGATTACATATTTTATGCAGTTAGCAAATCAAAATATTCCATCGGATAGTTATTACTATTCAACAGAAACAACTCAAACATCCCAAGCAACAAACGAATATGGAATTCCTGTTGACAGTTACGGATTAATTACGGTAAATTAATGAACTTAAAAGATATAATAACAAAGAATCAAAATAACATAAAAAACGTTATAAGATTAATATCAGGTGAAGAAAATGAAGATATAGAACAAGAAGTTTATATCAAAGCCTGGCAAAAATCCGACCAATACCAAGAATGTGGAAAAATGACGGGTTGGCTGGGTACTATTGCCAAAAATTTTACCAAAGATTATGTAAAATCTTCGGCAAACAAAGTAAAAAATTTATCAACTTCAGATGAAGAAATAGTAAATTCAATAAAAGATAAAGCTGACAGTCCGGAAGCAGCTTTGTTAAGAAAGGAAAGGCAAAAACGAATAGTAAAAGCAATAAATTCTCTAAAGCCAAAACTAAAAGAAGTAATAATGATGTACGAAATAGAAGGGCTTAGTTACGAATATATTGCACATGTGCTAAATTGTCCGATAGGGACGGTTAAATCAAGACTATTCAATGCAAAACAACAATTGGCAGAAATTTTAGAAGATATGATTTAAGAAAGGATATTACTTATGAAAAAAACACTTATATTAACCGCAATATTAATTATGACAGCATCAACAGTATTGGCAGCAGATACAACTACAACGGCGAAAACTGATACAGATAGAAAATGTCCGCCATGTAAAGGTCAAATGATGCCACCACCTCCTCATGAAAAAGGATACTTTGAAAAACGCCTAAATTTAACTGATGCTCAAAAAGAAAAATTGAAGAAAAATCGTGAAGCAAGCAGAGCTAAAATAGATCCGCTATTCCAACAAATTAGACAAAAAGAACAAGCAAAACGTGAAATTTTCAAAAAATATGAACAAACTGATGCTGATTTGATTAAATTAAATAAAGAAATTAAAGAACTAAAAGCAAAATGTGATGGAATTCGTGAATCAAATAAACAATACTTTGAGTCAATCTTGACAAAAGAACAAAAAGCTGAATTAGAAAAAATGAAACAAGAGCATACGACATATGGAAGAAGACACCCAATGAATAAAAACAAATAGGAAATGAAATAAAGGAACAGGAACTTCAAAATATTGAGGTTCCTGTTTTTACTTTGCTTTAATTTAATTAACGAACCTTTTGGTGTTTTGATGGCAAAAGGTTTTCAAAAATTTTACCATGTCATTCTGAACTTGTTTCAGAATCTGTCCAATAATCGAATATTATTTTCAATTTAGTCAGAACAGTCCTCCGGACAGGGGAACTTTTTTAGAAAAGTAATACAAAAATTTTATTTATTCTTTTGTTAATTTAAATCAAACATAGTCAAAACAGCCCTTCAGGTGGAGGAACTTTTGACGCAAAAGTTCCACAAAACATTCGCACTGAACCTCGTTTATTAATAAAAAGTACGGTTCAATTTGAGTTGAGGCAACTCGCATATATATGCTCGGACAAGCCTCAACCTGAAGATATTCGTCTTGATTTTTGGGGTGAGCAAAGCCTTATTTTTCGTTCAATTTGCTAAACACAAATTTAGCACTCAAAAACGGCAATTTGCTCTTACGAGTTTCACTCTACCCAAAAATCGCTCACCTACATTTATTATAAACTCGGTTATGTGCGAGAATAATTATATAAAAACAAAAAAGTGTTTGCAAAGCATGGAATTTGGGTATATAATTATTACGTAATAAGATAGAAAGGAGTAAATACTTATGAATAAAGGGATACAGCTAGGGCTGGAAGTAGAATCCAGTAATAGCAAGAATTCTCGTGATTTTGGCTCTTTTCTAAAAAATACAAAGAAAATATTAGCATTTACTCTAGCTGAAACCTTAATTGTAATGGGGATTATAGGTGTTGTTGCTGCCCTAACTATTCCAAATTTGAACAGTTCAACAAATAATCAAGAAAAAGTAACTAAAGTAAAGAAAATATATGCAGAATTAAATGAAGCTCATAATAGAGCGACAGCTGTATATGGACCTCTAGAAACATGGTGCGTATCAGGAAATTCTTGTAGAAAGAGATATTTTGACAGAATAACTGAATTTATGAAAATTAAAAAATCTTGTCGTTCTGGTGGTGATTGTATGACGGCTACTATTGGAAGATTGAATTTTTCAAAAACTGCGACAGCGGCCCATGCTAGTATGAGCTCTGCGAATTGGGATAATTCAGTCATTTTGTCAAGTGGTGCTTCTATATATTTCTCTATTGCAGATTCTTGTACTTTACCTACTAGTAGTGACTATCAAACAGGATATTCTTCTTACTGTGGAACTTTATATGTAGATATTGATGGTCCATATAAGGGTGATAGTGTGAGTAGTATAGATGTATTTCTGTTTATTGTTACAAAAGATGGTGTTTTTCCACAAGGCGGTGGAAATAAGTGGACTGATGATATTCAAAAATCAGTATGCTTTTCAAATGGAAAGTTTTGTACAGCTTGGGTAATAAATACAGGTAATATGGATTATCTTGATGTTAGTCATAGTAGTAATGCAGGTAAATGTAACCATAGTAACAAAACTTTATCTACAACAGTTACAAGCTGTAAGTAAATAATTTAATTTATTATATATCTTTCCGATTTATATTATGTATGTTTTAAGTATAATTGTTGTATGAAATTTATACCATACAGTGTTTATACAGGCAAAGAAAATATGCAAATTGATAGTGATTTGCTGGAAAATGCCATAAAAGAAAATTCTATTGAGCCTGTTTTTAGGCTGTACGGTTGGAAACCAAAATGTGTTTCTATCGGAAGAAATCAAAAAGGGAATTTTGTAAAAGAAGAGTTTTTAAAAAAGTACGATATAGACGTGGTTAAACGATTAACAGGCGGTAGAGCTTTATTACATGATATGGAATTAACATATAGTTATGTATGCTCGGTATCGAGTCTTAAAAACGGTGAAAGTGTTGTAGAATCTTACAAACAAATTTCTCAAATGTTTGTGGATAAATTCAAAAAACTTGGTATTGATTTGACTTTTGGCAGTCAAAAGCATTCTAATCATAACATAAATTATTGTATGCAAATTGCAACAGGTGCTGATTTGTGTTATCAATGTAAAAAACTTATCGGTTCTGCTCAATTTAGAAAAGATGGATATATCCTGCAACATGGTTCGATTCTTTTTGATTATGATAAAGAACTTTTGGAAAATCTTTTCGATGAAAAAATCAATGCGGATACAATAACTTGCATAAAAGAAATTAATCCGAACATAAAATTATCGGATATAATAGATTTGTGGGGTTATGATTAATGAGTTTTGAACAAGAATATGCAAAAATAAAATCTTTAGTATCTGATGAACTATCAAAAATAGAAGATGAATTGTGTGATTTTTCTTGTGGTGAGGAGTGTTTACAAAAAAGTTTAATTCAGTTGATAACATCTCCATCAAAGAGGATTCGTCCGATTTTGAATTTGCTGTATTTAAAAATGTTTGGTGCTGAAATAACCAAAAAGCAAGTGTTAATTCAAAGTGCGGTCGAGCTTATACACAATGCTACGTTAATTCATGATGATGTCATAGATTGTTCTGATAAAAGACGTAATCAAAAAACTCTGAATGCGGAGTTTGGAAATAATCTTGCCGTAGTTTTTGGTGATTTCTTGTTGACAATTGCTATTCAAAAATTGTTAAAAGTACAAGATTCGGAAATTCTTGATATCTTTAATAATTCTTTGACAAATTTGTGTAAAGGTGAATTAAATCAGTACGTGAAAAAGTTTAAAATTCCAACAATGGAAGAATATATTGAAAAATGTAAAAACAAAACTGCGGAATTGTTTATGGCGGGTCTTTTGAGTTCTGTAAAAATTGCAGACTTAAATCAGGAAAAAGCTAAAATGTTTTCTGAACTTTTTGGAATTGCTTTCCAAATGAGGGATGATTTGTTGAATGTTATTCAAACAAAGTCAGATAAGCCTGTTAATAGTGATATAAAAGACGGAATATACAATGCACCTGTAATATTTGCAGGTAATTTAGAAAATATTGAATATGGCATTGAAAAAACAAAAGAATTGTTAGATAATTATATAGAAGATATTAAGAATGTTTTGAAAGAATTGCCAAATAATGAATATAATAGTGCATTAATTGATTTGGCAGAGATATTGAAGGTATAATGGACAAAGAATTGTATGAAAAGAAAATAAAACCAATGCTGAAAGAAACAGTTGAAACTGTTGTTTTTGTTGTGGTAATGGTTATAATAATAAAATTTTTCTTAGGAGAAATCAGATGGATTCCATCAGGTTCTATGAATCCAACGTTGGTAGAAAGAGACAGAATTGTTGTAGAACGTGTTTCTCGCTTTTATAGAGAGCCTCAAAGAGGTGATGTTCTTGTTTTTTATCCTCCAATGGTTAAGTTAAGCTCTAATCCAATAAAGGTTTTTGAGCGATTGACAGGATTTTTCTGTACGGATATCGCTTTTATAAAACGTGTAGTTGGACTTCCGGGTGATAAAATTGAGATTATTAAAAATCCAAAGGATGGTGCGTTTTCTGTTATTGTAAACGGAAAAGCCTTGGATGAGCCTTATATTAAAAGTAAATATGATTACAATGATTGTTCAGAACAAATGTATTGCGGTCCGATGATTGTTCCTGATGGTAATTACTTTATGATGGGTGATAATAGGGGAAATTCTCAAGATAGCCGTTATTGGGGGTTTTTACCAAAAGAAAGAATTATTGGTCGTGCTGTTACTTTAGTTTGGCCTTTCACAAGAGTTAAATCTTTGATTTTGAAATAAATTTGTTGTTATATTAATTAGCTATATAAAAATTTTTAAATGTTTACAGATTGTAAAGAATTTGGCATGGCTTAAAAAATAGAGTATCATATTGCTATGGAAAGCGGAATGATAGTTGTCGTTGATGACGAACAAATGGTTACGTCAGCATTTAAAACTCTTTTAAAACTGGAAGGGTTCAATAATTGTGTAACGTTTAATAATCCTGTTGAGGCAGTTGAATTTTTAAAAGAAAATAAGCCTGATATTATAGTTTCAGACTTTATTATGCCGGAAATGAACGGATTGGAATTTTTAACAAAAGCCAAAGAATTGTATCCAAATGTTAGTAAAATTTTACTTACCGGATATGCAGATAAGGAAAATGCTATCAGGGCAATTAATGAAATCGGTTTGTATAAATATATAGAAAAACCTTGGGATAATGATGACTTAATCGTCAATATTAAAAACGGTATTGAAAGAAGTAATTTAATAGATAAATTGAATGAAAAAATTGGTGAATTGGAGATAGCAAAAACTGAATTAGAAAAATATTCACACAATTTAGAAGATTTGGTTGCGGAAAAGACAAAAGATTTAGTACAGGCTCATTCAAAGTTAAAGAGTATTGTTACTAATTGTGCTGACGGTATTGTTATAATTGATAATAACGGAAACATAGAACAGTTAAATCCTGCGACAGAAAATTTATCGGGTTTGAGCGAACAAAATATATTAAAATTAAATGTATCAGACCTTTTATTGGGAGGAGATATCAAGCAAATTCTATCGGATTGCTTGGAAGATGGAGAAGCTGTATTAAGAGATAGCTATATAACAAACGCTCTAAGTGCAAAACAAATTCCTGTGGAAGTTAGTTTTGCCTTAATTGCAACAGAGAATGATGAGGTGCCTCAACAAAAGTTTGTAGGTGTGATTAGAGATGTTAGTGTTCAAAAAGAAACTGATAGGTTAAGAGATGACTTTATAGCTACATTAACCCACGATATGCGTACACCGCTAACAGCAGCAATTCAAACTTTGGACTTTTTTCTTGACGGGACAGTTGGTGAATTAAATAGTAAACAACAAATGCTTTTATCAACTATGAAATCAAACAATGAAGGATTGCTTGGTCTTGTTAACAGTCTTTTAACTGTTTATAAGTTTGATGCAGGAAAAGTTCAATTGGTAAAAAGTAATTTTAATGCCAAGGATCTTATTATGCAAAGATATGAAGAATTAAAACCTCTTGCAGATAAGAAAAATATTGAATTCGCTGTTAAATTTGAGCCTGATAATGATTTATTAATAAATGCAGATAGGCAAGAAATTGGCAGAGTTATTGCAAATTTATGCGGCAATGCTGTAAATTACACAAATCAGGGTGGGAAAATAGAAGTTTTGGTGCAGGAAAAAGACGGAGATTTTATATTCTCTGTATCTGATACAGGAAATGGTATTCCAAAGGAAGATATTCCTCATTTGTTTAAACGTTTTTCTCAGGGGACAAGCAAAAAACGTTCAACAGGTACAGGTTTGGGATTATATCTTTCTCGCCAAATTATAGAAGCTCATGGCGGCAAGATTTGGTTAGAAAGTAAAATAAATCAGGGTAGTGAATTCTCATTTATATTAACAGATGTAGTAGTTAAGCCGGCAAAAGAAAGGTTATCAGCGTAATGTCAAATTTAAAAGTTCTTATAGTAGAAGATCATTTAATGGTAAGAATGGGGCTTTCGCTGGTATTAGAAAAAATTGGTGATATAGATCTTGTTGCTGAAGCAGAAGATGGACTTGATGGAGTTAGAAAGGCTCAGGAATTATTGCCGGATGTTGTTTTAATGGATATTGGCTTGCCTGAAATTGATGGTATTGAAGCTACTAAAAGAATAAAAGAATCAAATCCTGAAATAAAAGTTTTGATGTTTACTTCTCGTGATGAAGAAAATGATGTTTTAGCTGCATTTGAAGCTGGTGCAAATGGTTATATTATGAAAGGTGCCAATGCTGAACAAACTGAAAGAGCTATAAAATCAGTTGCAGAAGGTACAGGTTGGTTAGATCCTCAAATTGCAAAAATTGTTTTATCAAATATTCAAAGAAATAACAAAAATACAGTAAATACAGTTACTACCGAAATTAATTATAAAGATGGTAAAAATATTTATGGATTAACAAGTAGAGAAATGGAGATTTTGTCATTAATGGTTGAAGGATTATCAAATCCTCAAATTGCGGAAAAATGTGTGATTACGAAATCAACCGCAAAAGCTCATGTTCATAGTATTCTTCAAAAATTATCTGTTTCCAAAAGAACAAAAGCTGTAAGAATTGCAATGGAAGAAGGTCTTGTTTAATGTATCGTAAGGTATTATCTGTTTTATTGCTGATTACTTTTTTAAGTAATACTTGTTGCTTTGCGATAACGAATAAAGAAATAAATCGTACCAAAAAAGTTCGTAAGCAAGAAGCTAAAGACAGATACAAGAAAAAGAAAATGCCTGAATCAGGCTACATGACAATGGAAGAGTATGAAAAAAAATCCGTATCGAAAGACAAACGTGAAGGCAATGGCGATTTTATTCCAAAAATAAAAGATAGTAACATGAAATATGTGCCTCAGCCAAAATATAAATTAATTCGTTATAATGTTCCACCGGGAACTGCTGAATTAAATTTGCAAAGAAAAGTTCACTTTGACAGGCAAGAAGTAATGCCGGGAATAATTTCTCCTGATACGGAATTTATGGTTATTCCGATTGTGAGTTACTATGCAAAGACTGATTCTACTGATTGTGATTTGTATATAGTACCTTTAAAAAAAGGTATGCCGGATGTGGAAAAGGTTATAAAGGCTAATATTGCACAAAAAGATCCTGTTCCAATTTTATCAACTTCTCGTTATCCGGTTGAATATGGAACGTTTAGAACTTTGACACCTGTTGATTTTTCGCTTGATAAAAGATATTTAATTATTAAAGAAAAAACAGGAAATACCGGTGATGGTATTTGGCAAACAGAAATTTATACTTACGATTTTGAAACAAAACAAGTTCATAAAGCAAGGGAAATTCGTGATGCAATAAGATATTATTGGAAAACTACTAAAAATTTGGATGTAAAAGATATTCGCTGGGATATTTATCCAATGGGCTTTGATGCTGTAAACAAAGACAGAATTGTTGTTACTGCGTATGCATATGCAGGAAATCCGCCAAGAAGTTTAGGTACTTGGAGTATTGACGCTCATTGTAATCAAGTGAGGATGGAATCTTTGACAGACCAAAATTTGAATGTAAGCACTATTGGCTTAAAAATCGTAGAAGATGGAATTGAAGATCCAAAAAGTGTTGTTGCGGAATCAAAAATTGCGAAAAAATATGAAAAGAAAAAGAAGAAAGAAGCTAAAAAAGAAATAAAGAAAAAGAAAAAAGAATTAAAAAGAGAATACAAAGCAGAAATTAAAAAAATTAACAAAAATTATAATGCTCTAAAAAAAGAAGATAATTCAAGTTTGTCTAAGGTTCAAAAGGTAAACAGAGTGATACCGACTAAAATAACGACGTCAGGCGGAAAACTTACCGGTGGAGAATCTGTAAAAGATTAGTCTAAATGGTATTTTCTTCTGTAATTCTTTTTGCCAATTTGTATAATTTATTTTTATTTTTTTTGAAATTTTCTATCAATTCTATTTTTTCTGGTTTTGTTAAATTTTTTATTTTACATTCTTCTTTCATAGCGGAAGATTTATCTTTAAAATTGGCAAGATATTCAATGCTTACAGGCTTATTTGCACGAGTATATTTAGCACCAGTACCTTGACAATGTTTATAGTATCTTTTCTCTATATCGTCAGTATAGCCGCAATAAAATGTATTTCTTTCAGTAAGCAATATGTATGTGTAAAATGTTTTATCTTCCATTTGTAATTTATGTTATAATAATTTTATGATAAAAGACTCATTAAAATATAGTAAAAATTATTATTTTTTATCAGATAAAATAAAACTTGGTCTTGGTTATTTAGAAAAAACAGATTTGAAGCATATTGAAAACGGCAGATATGAAATCTGTGGTGATGAAGTGTTTATTAATATTCAGGATTATAATACCAAGCCTCTTGCAGAAGGTAAATGGGAGGCTCATAGGAAATATATTGATATTCAATATATAATAGAAGGTTCTGAAAATATTGGTGTCGGATGTATAGATGAATTTTTATCTTCTGAAAAGTACGATGCAGAAAAAGATTTAGAGTTTTTAAAAACGGATAAGGTTCAACAATTTATTACAGTAAAAGAAAATGAATTTATGATATTATATCCAAATGATGTTCATATGCCTCAAATAAGTTGTGATTCAACGAAATATGTAAAAAAAGCTGTATTAAAAATATCTATATAAAAAAGTGCACCAGACAAGCCAAATCGGTACACAAAATATTAGGCTCATCTGATGCTGTCGCATGACTATGAAATGCGACAAAAACTGCCATAGCTATATTATAGCTATACTCTTATTTAATATTTCCTCTCAAATAAAACAACAAAATTGCTTACCATGTGAAAAGTTCCACTTTTGCAAAAAATGCAAACAAAAAATTAAAAATTATTACTAAAAATTTACAAAAAAGAAAATATAAAGAAAAACGATGATCAATGAAATCTCCATTGCCACCGTTTTTTCTTTGTTTATAGGTATTTATGTTTATTCTTAAACTACTATATTTACTCCTTCAATATTATTTGATTTTTCGATTTTTTCTTTTGAAACTTTTGTAGAATCTGAAAAATTGATATATGGTTTTTCATCATTTAGATGAACTCTTTGTTCGAAAGATTTTTTAATTTTATTAGCCAATTTTTTAGGGAAGTTTTGTAAAAATTGTCCGTTTTTAACTTCATTTGCAAAAGAGTATAATGCATTTGGTTCGCCAACATCTTCCCAAGTTTTTACAACTTTAATATCAGCACCTTCAGTTGATTCAACACCAAACCATTCAGGTAATTTGCTGTGAACATATTTTACTGCATTTGCAAAGTCATAAAGTTCTGTATCATTCTTTTTAATGTGATTTTCGCCACGGTTAATTTCTTCCATCAATTTTTCCATAGCTTCTTTACTGATATAGAATAAACCTGTATTTGTAATATTTTCGCCATTAACAGCTAATTTTTTTGCTTCTTCAAGTTCCGGTTTTTCGCTGAAACCTTTTAATTTTAAAACATCTCCACCATTGTTATCTGCGGCTTCAAGTACACCAAATCTTTTTGCTGCAACTTCAGGTGCTCTGCCAACACCAACAAGAGCAACATGTTTGTTTGGGTTATTCATTGCTTTTGTGAAAAAGCTCATTATTTCCGAAGATTTGTCGCCAAAAACGTTGTCTCCGCAGCAAACAATGGTATCTTTAATAGGATTACCTGCTTGGTAATGTTTTATGATATCACCAAATGAACCGGATGGAACTGAAGATATAATTTTTTCAGAACCTTTGTCATCAATGAAGTATTTACCCATAGTCATAGCAAAATCGAGCATGTGAATGTTTTCGTTTTTACCAATTTTAAATGGTAAACTGATTTTGTTATAATTACCTACTTCTTTTGCTAATGCTTTAAAGCGGCTGCCTGAGCCTGCTGCAAGAGCAAAGAAATTTACATTATTTTGGAAATCTTCAGGTTTGCTGATAACTTTACCTGCACCTGCTGAATTTATAATTTCTTGGCATTCTTGTTTTTGTGTTTTCTTTAGTTCCGGTAAAATCTTTCCGTTAAAATTATCTACAACATTTTTTGCTATATCCTGACCTAGATTCTTTTCTGACAAGGTTACATATTGAGATGTAAAACTAGGTTTTGTTACTGCAGCATTATTTGCAGAAATACGATTAATATTCAAGATTTTCCCTTTCACACACTTATAACTTACTTATACTCATGTAAACAAAATAAAGTTATAAAAAGTGCCTCATGAAAATAATAAATTTAACAAAAGTTTACATGCTAAAAACCATGTTGTTATTGAATTTCGGTGTTTATTGCTTTTGCAATTTTGTAAGGATCTCTCATTGAACACCAATCTTTTTCTTTTGTTGCTGCTTCACAGATTTTTTCAAATATGTACGTGATGTCGTTTATTGATTTACCGTTTTTTAGCAAATTTACAAGAATAACTTTAATTCCTGTTACGGGTATCAAATGTGAAACATTCCATACAAGCCATCCATTGCGTGATTGAACAGCATTTATGTATTTTTCCGTAATTTCATTTGTAAATACCAAATCTAAATTTTCCATGCAGCTTATTTCCATATTTTTAGAAATTTCATCACATGCATAAGTTTCTTTAGGTACTGTGTATCCGGTGAAAACGGTTTTGTTTTTAACTTGAATTTGATATTCGTTTTCTTGCAAATCAAAATCGTCAATAATTCTAACTGCCGGCATGATAAATCCTTTTTCCTCTTTGATTTTTTTTCGTAGTTCCTGAATTCTTTGACAAATGGCAGGTGCGATTCCTATTAGGTCTTCGCCTACAATAATTCTCAACTCATCAACGGACAAAGATTTAAACATATCGTTTATTTGATCTTCAACAGATTCAACGGGCTCTTTTTTATTTAGTTTTAATAGTTGTTTTATTTTCTCTAGCATATTTTTTATTTAAGGATGTAAAATAAAAAGTCAACATAAAAAGTAAATAAAAATTTTTGTATTATAATTAACTCATAAGAATTAACAGTTAAGGAGATATTATGACAATTGAAGTTAAACCGATTGATGCGATTGTTTACAATCAAGAAAAAGTTAATATGACAGATGTTATTGCACCGCCTTATGATGTAATATCAGATGAATATAGAGATGAACTTGAATCGAGAAGTGAGTTTAACTTTGTTAAATTAATATTAGCAAACAATTCTACGGATTTGTCTGATGAAAATAACAGATATAACGAAGCTTATAAAAATTATCAAAACTGGTTAAAAGAAGGGGTTTTAGTAAAAACAGAAAAACCTTGTATCTTTTATATAATTCAAAATTATGAAAAGAATGGTAAAAAGATAACAAGAAAAGGTTTTATTGCAAGAAATCGTATTGAAGATTTTTCTACAAAGAATATTCTTCCGCACGAATATACAATGGGTGGTCCAAAAGAGGACAGATTAAACTTGACTAAAAAATGCAAAGCTAATTTTTCACAAGTATTTTTGGTATATTCTGATCCTGAAAAACAAATAGAAAATGCTATTGATTACTCTCAAAAGCCGTTTATTGATGTAACAGACGATTTGGGTGTTCAAAATATAGTGTATAAAATTGATGATGAAAAAACGATTTCTTTAATTGAAAAGGTTTTAAGTGATAAAACATGTTTAATTGCAGACGGTCATCATCGCTATGAAACAGCTATGAATTACAGAAATTTTGTTAATTCTTCAGATAATAACGACAAAACAAAATACGTTATGAGTTATTTTACAAACCTTGAAGATGATTTATTAATCTTCCCGACTCATCGTATTTTAACTCGTTGGGTTGAACCTTATGTATTGTTGGAAAAAGTAAAAAAATACTATGATGTAGAAGAATTTGTTTTTGACGGCAAAACAAAAGCTGAAATGAAAGCGAAGTTGTTAGAAGAAATTGAAAAATCTTCTAAAGAACGTATTTCTATGGGCTTGTACATGAAAAACGTTAACAAATTCTATTTATTAAAATTAAGAGAAAATGTTAATGATATTTTGGAGGAATATAAAGTTCCTGAAGTATTAAAAACTCTTGATTTGATTGTATTACACAAAGTAATTATTTCAAAAGAATTGGGTTATACACAAGAAGAACAAATGGCTCAAGACGGAATTTTGTATATCAAACAGGAAGAAGAAGCGTTTGATATGATAGATAGCGGAAAAGCAGAAGCCTCATTCATAATGGCATATCCAAAAATTCAAGATATAAAAAGAATATCTGAAGCAGGTGAACGTATGCCTCAAAAATCAACATATTTTTATCCAAAATTGTTGTCCGGAATTGTTATAAATCCGTTAGATTAATTGTAAAATGTGTAATATATATAATATTCTTTAAAGCAAAATTTACTTTGATAAAATAGTTAGGAGAAAAGTATAATAACCGTTTTAAAGTTTTGAAAGGAGAAAATAACAATGAATAAACTATTTCAGCTAAAGGGAGTGGGGGTAAAACTTAGTAGCAATAATAGTTTAGGCTTGATAAGCTCCTTTGTTGATAGATATATAAAGAAATTTATAGCATTTACTCTTGCAGAAACCCTAATTGTAATGGGCGTAATAGGTATTGTAGCTGCATTGACAATACCGAACTTAAACAATTCAACCGGTGATATGGAAAAAGTTACCAGATTAAAAAATGTATATTCTGAATTGAACGAAGCTTATGGCAGAGCCGTTGCAAAGTATGGACCCATTGGTACTTGGAAAAATACTTGTACGGTATCAAGTCAACAAGAATGTTTTGCAAATAGATTAATGTATTTTATGAAAGTTTCAAAAGTCTGTGGTACGGCTCGTTCTGGTTGTTTTAATAATGTTTATCGAAATGAAGGGCCAAAAAGTAGTTATGTATCGGGGGATTGTCTTGATTATGGAAATCCAAGTTATAGCTTTTTATTACCAAATGGTGTTGCGGTTGAAATTTGTGGAAATGGTCGGAATGCAGATATTGATTTAACGTGTAATAACACAGTTAATAACATTAAAACTTGTGGAAAAATTGCAGTTGATATTGATGGTAAAAATAAAGGAAAAAATAAGGCAGGTATTGATTATTTTAGTTTTTCAATAATGAAGGATTCAATAATACCTCAAGGTGCAACAAATGATGGTTATGGTGGGACAAATGCGGGTTCTTACTGTATTGGTAATTTATTTGTTATGTCTACATGTACTGCTTGGGTAATAGAAAATGGTAATTTAGATTACCTTATTGCAAAAGAAGATGGATCCGGTAAATTAACTTGTCCAAATGGAAAAGTCTTGGGCTGGAAAACTTCTGACGGTCAAGTAACAAGCTGCAAATAAATTTAATCAACTTTCCCTGTTGAGCCGAAGCCGCCTGCACCTCGTTGGGTTTGAGTTAATTCTGTTACAACCTCTATTTTTGCCTGTTCGTATTTTGCAATAACCATTTGTGCAATTCTCTCATCAGGTTGAATTGTATATTCCTCTTGTGAAAGGTTTACAATAGGAACGCAAACTTCACCTCTGTAATCTTCATCAATTGTTCCAACACAATTTATTAAAGTTATTCCATGTTTTATTGATAACCCTGAACGAGGTCTTATTTGTGCCTCATATCCGTGTTCAAGTTCTATTTTTAAGCCTGTCGGGATAAGTTTTCTTTCCATTGGCTTTAGTATAATAGGTTCATCAATCGCCGCACACAAATCCATGCCGGCAGCACCTTGAGTTTTGTATTCAGGTAATATTCTATTGTTTTTTAATCTTTCTATTTTTAATATCATTTTATTTCCTTTTAATTTTATAAAATAATATCATAAACAAGAAATTTCTTTTGTGTTAGAATACATTTATGTCAAATTTAAAAATATCAGCAACTCTGGAAGATTACTTAGAGTTTATATACGAAACAATGCAGGAAAAGTCAACTGTTAAGGCTGTTGATATTGCAAATAAATTTTCAATATCTCGTGCATCTGTTACTGAAGCCTTGCAAAGACTGGAACAAAAGGGTTATATAAAGTATGGTCGCTATCAGCCAATTGAATTGACTCAAGAAGGGATAAATTTAGCAAAAGAAATTATTGTAAAGCATAATACCCTATGTAAATTCTTTAGCTCTGTTTTAAAACTTCCAAAGAATGAAGCAGAATTGAATGCATGTAAAATAGAGCACATCATTACTCCACTTGCTTTTCAAAAGATTGAAGAATTTATAAAGTGTAACAAATTGTAAATATTGTTAGTTTTACCTAACATTTTTATTTGCTTTATGATATCATAATCTTGTAGAAATTGTTAGGCTATGCTAACAAAAGGGAATTAATTGAATGTGTAATGCAGTATCCGAAATATATTCATTATATACAGACAGTAAAGATTTATTCAAAGGAAATTGTACAAAACTTCCTGAAGTTTTGATAGAAGCAAATAATGTTTTACAAACTGCAGGAAATTCAAAATTTAAGTTTGCAAAAAATGTTAAAAATGGATATGACTTTTTTGCTAAAAGCGGTTTTGAAAAATGTGCAAAATATACAGATATCAATTTAGATGCTGTTGCTCTTGTTGATGGTGTTGTAAATTCTTGTATATCAAATAAAGGTAAAAGTACAAAACATAAATTATTATCAATTACTTCTTTTTTAAGTGGTTTTGGGGCAAAATTAGCAATTGAAGGTATCATGAATTCAAAAAGTGGTGCTAATATTCTACAAAAGACTTCCAGTATAGTATCAAGCTTTGTTACAAAACCACTATCTTTTTTAAGTAAAAATCCAGAAAAAGTTAAGAATGTTGCTACGTATATAATTTCAGGACTTGCGTTCCAAATTATATCAGATAAAGTTACAGAAACAGTTGAAAGTTTTACAGAAAAATATATTACCCACAAAGGAGAGGAAACAAAATGAAAATAGCAATTTTAGGAGCCGGTCATGGCGGTGTTGCAATGTCTAGTGATTTAAGATTACAAGGTTATGATGTTAACTTGTATGCGGTTGAAAATCACAGTTTAAACTTGAAGTTAATTGAGGCGGCAGGTAGTATTCATGTTGAAGGTGTTACTACAAATCATAAATGTCCAATTGACGTAAAGGCTGATTTTATTGTTCATAATGTTAGAGATGCAATAAAAGATGCTCAAATTATTTTTGTTAATGTTCCTGCGTTTGCTCAAGAAGTTTATAACGAAGATATAATGCGATATGGAGAAAAAGGTCAAATTGTTGTATATCCTTGCGGTGGATTTTCTGCAATTAATTTTTACAATGAGTTAAAAGAATTTGGCAGAGCAGAAGATTTTATTGTTTGCGAAACAGCATCGTTTATTTATACAACAAAAATTACAGGTCCTGCAAAAGTTCTAATTAAAAGTATAAAAGAAAAAGTTCAATTCGCAGCATTCCCTGAAGAAAGAACGGATGAAGCTTTGAGTGTTTTAAATACATTGTATCCTCAATTCTACAAAGCTCAAAATGCTTGGCAAACAAGTTTTAATAATCCAAGCTCTGTATTGCATACAATTACAACATTAATGAATATGAGCAGAATTGAACAAATGGGTTCGTATAAAAATTCATATTATGATATTACACCGGGTGTTGCAAGAATTATCGAGGCAGTTGATGCAGAAAGAGTTGAAATTGCCAAACATTTCTTCTCTAATACAATGCCTATGAAAAATATTATGCAAAGCTTGTACAATATTGAAGGTAATGATTTTTATGAAACTATTATGAATATTAAACCATACAAAACTCAACGTGCTCCTGAAAATATGCAGCACAGATATGTGAGTGAAGATATTCCTTATAGCTTGGTTCCTATTGCAACTTTAGGAGCATCTTTAAATATCCCGACTCCAAATATGGATTCAATAATTAATATTGCATGTATGTGTAATGCTGAAGATTATTGGACAACTGGAAGAAATGCTCAAAAGTTGGGATTTAATTCGGAGAATATTCATTTAGTAGAAAATAACGTGGCTAAAATATAAATAGTTAAGGAACAATGCTAAATATAATTAAGACAAATAAATATTTGATTTTAATTTACACAATCGCAATGGCTTCATTTGTGGTTAACTTGGATACTTATGTCGTAAATGTATCGCTTCCTTCTATGGCTGCCCAATTTGGTACTACAACAACGGCTATTTCATGGGTCGCTCTTTCTTACAACTTAACAGTTGTTTCTCTTTTACTTACATTTGGTAAATTGGGTGATAAAATCGGATTAAAAAATTTATTTGTTATAGGATTTTTTATATTTAGCATTAGTTCTTTATTATGTGGAATTTCTTATAAGTTGGATATGCTTGTTTTATCCAGATTTTTGCAAGGTGTTGGTGCATCCATATTATATGCTTTGCCTCAGGCAATCATTGCAAAATATATTCCGCAAGAACAAAGAGGTATGGCTTTTGGAATTTTAGCTTCTGCCGCAGCTTTAGGTATTACTCTTGGTGCTCCTGTCAGTGGACTTATTTCAGGACTTTTGACTTGGCGATTGATATTTTTTATTAACTTACCGATTGGTATTTTCGCTATAATTTTCTTGATGTATGTTTTGCCAAAAGATATGTTTTCTTATACTAATAAAAAGCCGTTTGATTACGTAGGTGCACTATTAAGTTTCCTTTTTGCTCTATGTTTTACTCTTTATATAAATCAAGGTAATAATTTTGGATGGAATTCAAAAATAATGTGGGCTTTGTTGGCTGCATTTGTTGTATTTTTCTCTCTTTTTGTTGTTAGAATTAATACGTTTAAGTTTCCGTTGTTAAATCCAAAATTTTTTGGCAACTTGAACTTTGATTACGCAAATATAGCGATGCTTTTTGTATCAGTTCTTTTGTCAGGTACGAACTTTATTATGCCGTTCTTTTTAAACGAAACAAAGAATTTGGATGTTACTCATATAGGATTTATTGTTATGGTTTATTCCATGAGCTATATGATTTCAAGCATTATTTCAGGAAAATTGTCTAAAAAACTTAAACCAAAGACAATATCTATAATTGCAATGGCAATTGCGTTATTCAATATATTAATGTTTTCCAGCATTTTGAAATTAAACTCAGTGATTCCGTCAATAGTGTTTTTAGCATTATGCGGATTATCATTTTCATTTTTTATTACATCAAACAACAATTATGTAATGGGTATGTCCGCTAAATCGACTGCCGGCATGGTTGCAGGTACTCACAGAATGGTAGGACGATTTGGGATGTTGTTAGGTATAGTATTCTTTGAAGCTATCTTAACAAATGCAAATTCGGATACTCTTTCATCATTCTTTATAACCTTCCTATTTAGCGGAATATTTGCTTTAATTGCACTTATATGTTGTGTATTGTTAAAACATGACGATAAATTATAAAATTTTATATTTGTGTGTATTGCATTCGTATGGTCTTTTTTAGTGTTACGGCTCATCCAAATCTTGGATGAGCCGCTTATTGTTTATTAACTGATAATTCAGAAAATCCTACGCATTTTGTAGTTTGTTTTTTATATTTAAAAGAACTGAATCAACTTTATCAATGTTTTTAACAGCTCCTTGAGCGAATTGAGGTCTGCCACCGCCTTTACCTTCTGTTGCAGTTGCAATTTCTTTTACTATATTACCTGCATTTATACCTTTAGAAACAAAATTGTCAGAAACTTTAACAAAGATTGAAGTTCCTGCAACAACTGTTATAATAGAATCGCCAAGTTTGTTTGCAAGCATTTCAACACCTTCTTTAAGTGCATTTGAATCAAGCTGATCCATTTTTTGAACAAATAATTTTCCACCGTTTATGTCAACAGCATTTGATGCAAATTCTTTGAATTTTTCTTTTGCTTGTTGATTTTTTAGTGTAGATAATTCTTTTTGAAGTTCTTTGTTTTCTTCTTGAATTTTATCAATACGCGCTTCTACTTCATTGTAATGAGCTTTGAATTTAGATGCCAGTTTATCCATAGTATTTGCTTTATCAGATAAATATTTTAGTGCTGATTTTGCAACTACAACTTCAATACGCCTTGTACCTGCAGCAATTGCTGATTCTGAAACAATTTTTGCAAGTCTGAGTTGTCCTGTATGAGAAGCATGGCATCCTGCACAGAATTCTTTTGAAATGTCATTACCTATTGAAACGACTCTTACTTCATCTTCATATTTTTCTCCGAATAATGCCATTGCACCTGTTTGACGAGCCTCATCTATGTTCATAACTTTTGTTGTAACATCTAAATCTTGTTCAATCCATTCGTTAATTAACTCTTCAGTTTTTTGAATTTCTTTTTCTGTCATTGCTCTGTCAAAAGTAAAGTCAAAACGCATTCTGTCTTCTTCAACTTGAGAACCTGCTTGGTGGACATCTCCTGATAATACTTTTTGTAATGCGGCTTGAAGTAAGTGTGCAGATGTGTGATGAACTTTTATTTGTGCACGTCTTTGTTTATCTATAACAGCGTGAACATTTGAGCCAACTTCAATTTCACCATTTACAAGTTCACATCTGTGAACGAACAATTTGTTAACTTTAAATGTTGTTAAAACATTAAGTTTAACCGAATCGTTTTCGATTACCCCTGAATCGCCTACTTGACCACCACATTCAGCGTAAAATGGAGTTTTATCCAAAACAACATCTACAAAACCTTCACCGTCAAGTGTTTCAATTATTTTTGCATCGCATTCAAGTTCATCGTAACCGACAAAATTAGTTGCTCCAACTCGTTCTTCTACTTTTGCATATTTTATATCTCCGGTTACGGAAATTTTTTGAGTTGCAGCTTTTGCTCTATCTTTTTGTTCTTTCATTGCTTTTTTGAAACCGGCCTCATCTGTGTTTAATCCGTTTTCTTCAGCAATTTCTTTAGTTAATTCAAATGGGAATCCGTATGTATCGTATAATTTGAATGCGTTTTCACCATCTATATCTTTTTTGCTTTCAATAAATTCGTTTAATAATTTATATCCTCTATCGAGAGTTTTATTGAATCTTTCTTCTTCTTTTTTGATAGTATCAATAATTTTTTCTCTGTTTTTTCTTAAATCAGGGTATGCATCTCCATAATTTTCAAGAATTACGTCAACTAATTTGTACAAGAAAGGCAATTCCATTCCAAGAATTTTGCCATGTCTAAGTGCACGTCTTAGAATCATTCTTAATACGTAACTTCTTCCTTCATTTCCCGGAATTACTCCGTCATTAATCAAGAAAGTTACACATCTTGCGTGGTCAGTTATTATTCTCAAAGATATATCTGTTTTTTCAGATTGTTTGTATTTAACTCTGCTCATTTCGCAAACTTTGTCTAAAATAGGTTTTAGCAAGTCTGTTTCAAACGTAGAAGCGACACCTTGGCAAACCATGGTGATACGTTCTAATCCCATACCGGTATCAACATTTTTCTTTTCTAAAGGAGATTGATTTCCTTCTTCGTCTTGATATAATTCAGTAAATACAAGATTCCATATTTCAACCCATCTGTCGCATTCGCAAGTATCAATGCCACAATCGTCGGAACATTTGTATTCTTCACCTAAATCGTAGTGGATTTCAGAGCAAGGTCCGCAAGAACCTGAAGCCCCAGGAGGTCCCCAAAAGTTGTCTTTTTTACCTTTACGTTTAATGCGTTCTGCCGGAACTCCTATGCTGCGCCAAATTTCATATGCTTCATCATCTGTTTCAAAAATTGTAATCCATAATCTATCTTTATCCAGTTTTAAGACATTAGTAACGAAATCCCATGCCCAAGGAATAATTTCTTTTTTATAGTAATCTCCAAATGAGAAGTTCCCTAACATTTCAAAGAAAGTATGGTGTCTTGGAGTTCTTCCAACATTTTCGATATCAGAGTCTTTTCCGCCTGCACGAGCACATTTTTGGCAAGATGTTGCACGAGCAGGGTTATAAGGTGGTTTTACAATGCCCAAAAACATTGGTAAAAATTGTAACATGCCGGCTGTTGTTAAAAGAACAGTCGGATTATCAGGGACTAAAGATGAACTTTCAACAACGGTATGTTGATGTTTTTCTTTAAAAAAGTCTAAATAAAGTTTTCTGATTTCATTTCCGCTAAGCATATTAATTCCTCATTTATAAATAAATTATGTATAAGAAAATTATACATTAAAAATTTTTTACTTGCACAGAAAAATTTTGTGTGGTAGAATATATGTGCAAGCGAAAAGGCATGCGTCCGTAGCTCAGCTGGATAGAGCATCTGCCTTCTAAGCAGAGGGTCGCGCGTTCGAATCGCGCCGGGCGTAAATAAAAAGAGATAGGTTTGAACCTATCTCTTTTTATTTGGGTTTATGCCAAGATGAGAACCGCAAAGTGCGTAAGCACTTGCGAGTTCGAGCGGGAGCGAGCTGAGGCTGGAGCAGTTTTGTTTGGAAGAAACGTAAGTTTCTGAAAACTTATTATGTTTGCAAATTTTGCTGTTTTTGGTATGATTCTTTAGTACATAACTTTTAAGCGGGATTGTGGGAAGTATGACTAAAAAACGAGAACTATATATAGATTTTTTAAGATTATTTGCTTGTTATCTGGTAATTTTTAATCACACGAATGAACGAGGTTTTTATAATATATGGGATATAAATACTCCATGGTATTGTTTTAATGTAGCGGCTTCTACTTTTTGTAAGTGTGCAGTTCCTATATTTTTTATGATTTCGGGTGCACTACTTCTTCAAAAGACAGAAAGTATCTCAAGTATATACAAAAAGGTATTAAAATATTTGGTTGATATTGTCATTTTTTCCGTTATATACATGGGTTTGGGAAATCTTACATTAGGTCTTTCTTACCAATTACCGAAAGATTTTATTGTAAATAATTACTGGCATTTGTGGTATTTATATGCATATATTGCTTTTTTAATAACATTACCGTTGCTAAGGGATTTAGTAAAAGGTATAACTGCTCAGAGTGCAAAATATCTTTTTATTGTGGCTGCACTTTATATGGGTTTTGACCCTATTATAGAAAACTTTTTAATTCATATTAACGGCAGTATAAAGCCTTCATGGATAATAGAGAACATTTTTATATTCCCGATTATGGGGTATTGTATTACAAAATTTATTGATATTGAGAAAATTTCTAAAAAGAATATTTTAATGATGTGGTTGGTTACGTTTGTATCAATGATAGTAAGTGGTATAAGTGAGTACTATTACCTTTTAAAAAATCCAAAGAGTATGGATGAATTCTTTTTGAGAAATTTTTCCTTGATTTTGGCTGTTGTAGTTTTCATCACCGCAAAGAAAGTCTTTAACAGATATAAATTTGCGATTGGAGAAAAATACTATAATATAACATCGGAACTTGCCAAAAATACGTATGGTGCATATTTGTTACATATTTTATTTTTATGGGCAATAAGTGATTTTTATAAAGTTTTTATTCATTTTGAACAATATAATGCAATAACAAGACATTTTGGAATATTTGTTACTTGCTTTGTGGTACTGATTTTATCATTGGTAAGTACATATATACTTAGAAAAATACCAATAATAAAGAATTTGTTTTAGAATATATATGTCTAAAATTTAAAAAGGTCTTTTATTATAGAAATTTATAGGATACTTGTAGTTTTAATTGACAAGTGTACTTGTTTTCGTTAGCATTTGTTCAAAAAAGGATGTGTGAAATGATAAATAGTGTTAGCAGATACTCTTATTTTGTAAGAACGAACGATTTAAAAAAGAATAATCAGCCGTTAGATTCAAGTGATTATTTAAATGTAGGTTATATGGCGGGCAGATTTGGTATAAACTTAAACAATAATCCGCATGAATCAAATCCGATGAGAATTACTCCAAAAGGAACTTATGTAAATATAAATTCTTGTACTGCTGATTTATTTGAAGATGTATTGAATGAAAAAGGCATAAAATTCGATAGGATAGCTTAATTGAGTACATTAAATAAGTTTACAATGTAACAATAATATTCTTTTTAGCACTTGACATAGTTTTTTATTCTAGGTAATATGTTTTTTAATAACAGATAAAAAGTATGGGGAAGATTTTATGCAAAAACGAAGAGTTGTAGTTACAGGTGTCGGTTGTGTATCACCTTATGGTATTGGTGCAGATATAGCTTGGAAATCCGTAGTAGCGGGTAAGAGTTGTATCAAAAAATTAGAAAATATGCACGAATCGCATAAGGTTAAGATTGGCGGACAAATTCTTAATATAGATGCAACAGAGTATATAAATCCAAAAGAAGCAAAACGTATGGATGATTTTATCTTATATGCTTATATTGCGTCTTGCGAAGCTGCAAAACAGGCAAATTTTGATATATCAAAAGAAGATCCGTACAATGTTGGAGTTTTAATTGGTTCAGGTCAAGGAGGTACGACTACGACCTTGTCGAATTATGATATGACACAAAGACGAGGTGAATATAAATGTTCTCCGTTTGCTGTACCTATGATGATTCCAAATATGGCAGCAGGCAGAGTGTCAATTATGCTTGGTGCAAAGGGGTTAAACAAATCAGTATCTTCAGCTTGTGCAACCGGTGCTCATGCAATCGGAGATTCATTCCGTTCAATTCAATGTAATGATGCTGACGTAATGTTTGCCGGTGGCAGTGAAAAAACAATGATAGATTTCTGTTTAGGTGCTTTTACCAGTGCGAAAACATTAACCTCATCAAAAAATGATGAGCCTGAAAAAGCTTCAAGACCTTATAACAAAGACCGAGATGGTTTTGTAATGTCTGAAGGTGCTGCAATTCTTGTATTAGAAGAATTAGAACATGCAAAAAAACGTGGAGCTAAAATTTTAGGCGAAATTGTCGGCTATGGTCAAAGTGGTGATGCTTATGACATTGTTGCTCCGGATCCTTCAGGTGCAGGTGCAGAAATGGCGGTAAAAAAAGCATTAAACGATGCTCAAATTCAACCCTCTCAAGTAGATTACATTAATATGCATGGAACAAGCACTTGTCTTGGTGATATAGCCGAATCAAAAATGGTTGAAAGAGTTTTTGGTGATAAAGAAACAAATAAAAATTTACTTGTAAGCTCTACAAAATCAATGACAGGACACTTGCTAGGTGCAGCGGGAGCAATTGAAGCGATTTTCTCTCTAATGGCTGCAAAAGAAAACATTGCTCCACCAACAATTAATTTAACTGATATTGATGAAGAAGTTGGAAATCTTGATTATGTTCCAAATGAAGCAAGAGAACATAATATCACGTATGCATTGTCAAATTCTTTCGGATTTGGCGGTTCTAACGCAGTGTTGATTTTTAAAAAATTTAATGTATAATTAGCCTGTACAAGATAATAAAGGATAAATTAAAGTAATGCGTAATAATAAATATCCAAATCTTTTATGTTTTTTAGAAAACAAAACAAAAGGCATGGAAAGTAATGTTGCCTTAAGTATGAATACAATTGTCGGATGGAAAGAATTGACATTTGGCGGAATAGGTATATTATCAAGGCATTTGGCATCTTACTTAATGGAAAAAGGTATCCAAAAAGGAGATAGAATTTCTATTATTTCAGAAAGTAATCCGGAATGGGCTCCTGTATTATTCGCATCTATTCTTTCAGGTTCTGTGTTGGTTCCTATTGATATAAAATTAACTATTCATGAAATGAAATCAATTTTATCAAATTGTTTGCCAAGAGTTTTATTGGTATCTAACAAATTCATAAAATTCGCAAAGATTTTAAAAGAAGAAATTGATTCAATTGAAGAAATTTTGGTTATAAATGAAACTTCATCAGAAAGAGATTTTAGAAGCATTCATGATTTAGATTCTTATAAAGATAAAAAATGGCGACATAGAGGTTTGAACAAAACGGCATTGATTATTTATACTTCAGGTACTACGGGTAATCCTAAGGGTGTTGAAATAACTTACAAAAACATGCTTTCTCAAGTTAGTGGTATAAGTGAGTGTTTCCCTCTTAAAAAAGAAGAAAAGTTATTGTCTATTCTTCCTATGAACCATTTGTTTGAATTGTCTGTTGGATTTTTAACTTTCCTAAATTTAGGAACTACAATTTATTATCCGCAAAGTTTAAAACCTGAAAATTTGTTTTATATTTTAAAGGAAAAACAAATTTCATTTATGGTTGTTGTTCCTGCATTTTTGAAATTAATTAAAACCGATATAGAATCAGATTTGCACAAACGTTCAAAATTGTATAAGATGTGGTTTGATTTTAAGTATGCTTTGGCAAAATTTATTCCGTCATACCATGTTAGAAGATGGTTATTCAGATCGATTTCTAAAAAATTAGGCGGAAAATTCAAGGGTTGTATATCAGGTGGAGCACCTTTGGATTTAAAAGTAGGTGAATTTATTAACCGAATTGGTATTCGCGTTTTTGAAGGATATGGTTTATCAGAAGCATCTCCGGTTGTTTCTATGAGTACTCAAAAGCACAATAAGCTTGGATGTGTAGGTAGAGCGATTCCTGGAGTTGAAATAAAAATTGATAAAGAAACCGGTGAATTACTTGTAAAGGGTGATAATATAATGAAGGGTTATTACGGGCAGCCTGAATTGACTTCAACTGTTGTTGGTGAAGACGGATGGCTTCATACAGGTGATATTGCTGAAATTGATAGAGAAGGTTATTTAAAAATTACCGGCAGAATAAAAAATATGATTGTTCTATCTGGTGGTAAAAAAGTATTCCCTGAAGAGGTTGAAGCAGTTTTAGAAAAAAATGATTATATTAAAGAAGTATGTGTTGTAGGAACAGTAAGAAAAGGCGGTCAAAAAGACGGTACAGAATGTGTAACTGTTGCAGTTGTTCCAAGAGTGGAAATGTGTCCAAGTGATACTGACATAGAAAAATTTATCAAAGGTCAGGTTATGGAACTATCACAAAGACTTGCTCCATACAAACGTCCTACAAAGGTTATTGTGTCTAAAGAAGATTTACCAAGAACTGCTACAAGCAAAATTAAGCGTAAAGAAGTTAAGGCTTTTTGCGAAGCCAATTAATTTAGATAAAAAATATTTTATTTTAAAAGTTTTTTTGCTATGATATAATCATAGCTTTTTTATTGTTTAAAAAAGTTATGTAACAAATATTTAACAAAGTATATTGAAAATAACAAAAAAATCTATTATGATTTTTATGTAAATGAGTTTATTATACAGCTAGGAGTTTGTTTTGAAAAGTGCATTATTAGGATTGTATAATGTAGGGCATAGTTATCCGATAAATAAAAACACCGATGTTAAAAAAGAAAAGGCAGAAAGTGTTGAGTATAAGAGTTCAAAAGAGCTTGTAAGTAAGGTCGCATCTGATTGTATAAGAAATTATTCCAGTGTTTCGCAAGTTTCGTTTGGCAAAAGACTTGATGATCATAGAAGTTGGGGTGCAAATGTAATCAAGACAAATGATGATGGAAGTCAAAGTGTTTCTTTTAAATTGTGGGCACCAAAGGCAGATAAGGTTTTTGTAGAAATTAGAAATTCAAAAGATAAAGTATCTTTAACTGAAACCCAATTCGCATCCGAAAAACTTAAAGATAAATGGGCTGGAGATTGGCATCTTCAAGCAAGAACGAATGATGGAAAATCTACTGTTGTACAAATGCAAAAAATGAATGATGGAGTTTTTAAAACAACAGCTCATTTGCCTTATTCAAATGGAATGTATCGTTATATTTTGGAAGATGAATATGGTCAAGTAATTTCACAAACCAAAGATCCTGTTGCAAAAGCACAACCACATATTTTTAGTTGGTCGCAAATATATGATAATAATGAATATAAATGGACTGATGATGATTGGGTTGCAGGAAAGAATCCGGCTAAAGTTTCAGATTTAGCAACAAAATCTTCTAATTATTTAAAATCTTTTGGAATGCAAAAACAAACAGATAAAAATGTAGAGCTAATGAAGCCATCAAACTTGATTGTAAGACAGGTGAATATTCCAACGCTTACAAAAGAAGGTAACTTAGAATCAGCAAAAAAAGAAATTGATAAAATTGCAAAAGAAGGTATTTATAATGCAATTTTATTGATGCCGGTTGAAGGTACCTATGGTGAAAACTGGGGTTATGACGGAGTAGATAAGTATGCTGTATCAAGAGGTGTAGCAAGCGAAAAAGGTAAAGAGGATGCCGTATATAGAAATAACTCGCTAAAAGATTTAATAAATTATGCTCACTCAAAGAATATAAATGTTGGTATGGATTGGGTTCCAAGTCATATTTTTAAAGATGGACCAACTGATTCTGATGCAAAAAGATTAGGTATTAAAAATGGTGAAAAATATTCAGGAAATTATTTGTCCGATTTAGCACCGTACGAAAAGGACGGTAAATGGGGCGGTCGTCAATTTAATTTGGAAGATTCAGATTATTCTGTTCGCTCACACGTGAGAGATTATTTGGTTAATATGCCTATGAATTGGGTAGATAACTATCATATCGACTTTTTACGTGCTGATCAAACTCCTGAAATGGGTTCAAATTACACAATGAAACAGGTTGCTCAGGAAATAAAATATCATTTCCCGCATACAGTGTTGCATTGGGAAGATCATAGAACTGAAGATGGTTTAACAAGAAGTTTAACTCCTGATGAATTACCTTATGGCGACGAATTGGCTCATATAAATACAATAAACAGAACAAACAACAATGAAGTTTCACTATATAATATCGGTGGAAATGAACATTGGGATTTTGCTTTTTCTCATGCAATCGAAGCTTTACTGCTAAATCGTTCTGTAATGGGTTATAATCCGTCAATGCAAACTTTAGCGAATAATATAAAAGATATTGGTGGTACAAAGTACTTTATGAGTCATGATGAAATTGGTAATGATTCAGGCTCTCGTTTAATTACAAAGGTTATTGACAGAACTTTGCAAATATCAGACCATTTAGATTCCAGAAAAAATGAATCTCCAGCAGCTAAAAATATAAGAGGCTTAGATGCTGTGCATGATATGTTTGAAACGTATCAATTTAACAGAAAGAATTGGAACAAAAACTATAAAGAAATATGTAAAAAGCATGGTCTTAGCGGAATTTCAAAAGAACATTTTGAAAAAACAATAGAGCTTGCAAAAAATAAACATAAAACGGCTATTGGGCTATTATTTATGGTTCCCGGTTCAAAAATGATGTTTCAAGGAGATGCTTATGGAGAAATAAATCCATTCAGATTTACAAGAAATCAAGCAACGGATGAACCAAGCTTAGAAAGAGAAAAAGGGTATAATTTTGAAAAAGCATTTGAAGATTCAAAAATTGATCCAGAAAGACATACGGTAAAAGGCATATTAAATCTTTCAAAAGCAATGAGTAATTTGATAAAACGTAATCCTGCTCTAAAAGATGTTCAAGCATTGGAACATTTGGATGCGATGACACCTTTAGTTGATGAACATAATAAAATAATGGCAATAAAACGTTTTGATTCTAAAGGTAATGAAGTTGTTGCATTGTATAACTTTGGAAATAAAGATTTTACAAATTACAAAATAAATAATCCTATAAGCCTTTTAAATGGCGGCAATTGGGTTGAAACTATCAATTCGGATGATACAAAATTTGGCGGTACCGGTAAATTCTTAAATAAAAATAAATACAATTCAAATAGTAATGTTGAGTTTAAGTTACCATCAAATGGTTTTATTGTTCTAGAAAAAATTAATCCAGATGGCACGTTGCAATATTCATAGTATATTCTATAAATTTTGCATACGATAATTATTTTTAATAAATCATTACTAGTGATTTGTTAGGATGTATATTGCCTTTTATGATAAAAATTTAATTAGAGATATTGCTCATTTATTCTGTGTTAATTCTAAATAGCTTCTCGTTTGAATCGTCTATAAATTAATCTGTCTACGTCAGTTGAGAAATTAAAGTGAATTCTGGCATCACCGGTTGCGTAGTCTTTTCTGTCAAGAGGGATACCCACAGCGAGGTTAAATGCAAAACCGCTTGGTAAAATAACATTTACACCTGCACCACAGCTCATTAAGAAGTTTTGAGTGTAGTTGTAAGCATTAGCATTTTGTCCGATATAACCAAAATCGTAGAATGCTAAAAGTTTTATGAAATCAGAAATATATTTAGCTTTTTCAGGTAAGATTTTTTTTAATCCCGGAACAGGAGTTCTCAATTCAACAGTTCCGCTAATACCATAGTCGCCAAGTAAAACACCCGGTTGATATCCTCTAACATTATTGAATCCGCCTAATTGGTATTGTTCCATCGGATATAATTGATTTGGTGTCCATTGTCCGCCTAATTTCATAACTAAATAAGATTCTTTTAGTGGAATCCTTTGAAGTCTAATGATATTCGCACCCATTTTTTGGAACGCTGAATCAGGTTCTCCGTTAGTTTCGTGAGTTGCTCCAAGCCCGTGTAAACCAAAATCACCGTTTAGAATTACAAATGTAGTTCCGGTTTTATCGTCATGAGAACCATAAAGATTTGCTCTTAGAACTCTAAGGTTGTATCCGCCAAGTTCATAGTCTCCATTTTTTGCTGCCGTATTTGAACTTGCAAAATCAAGTCCTACACTTGCTTCAAGTTCTGTTGTAGAATTTTTGTAAATTGGTTGAATTAATCTTAAAAGATAACTTGTTGAATTTCCTCTTAGTCCAAATTCAGAAAATTCTCCGCCAATTCTAACACTTGTGTAACCATAATCAAATGCTAATTTTGTTCCCCAGGGTGATACCGGAATTTTGTATCCTGCAATAACACCGGTTGTTCTTCGAGCTAATACTACACCACCGTATAGACTATCTCCAAAACCTGTTAAATTATCATATGTTAAGGTTGTACGAAATCTCTGTTGTCCGACAAGACTTCTTCCAAGGTTATCCCATGCCATATTTAATGTTACAGGAAGTCTGTCTTTTACATTAAGATGTATATCGGTGTTATCGTTTTCAGGATTTTTATTTACGGTTACGCCTGCTTTAAAATAGGGCATGCTATTTGCTGTTTTTAGAACGGCATCAATTTGATTTACATTAAAAACTTTGTCTTCTTTCAGTCCGTTTAAGTTACATATTTCTCTGGTTATATAAGATTTACGTAACCATTTATTCCCTTCAATATCAATATCGGCGATTTTACTTTCAACAATTCTAATTGTTACATTGCCGTCAACAACATCTTGTTCCGGTACATATGCGTAGGATGTTATGTATCCGTCAAATTGATACTGTTTTGTAATTCTTCCTGCCAATTCAATTATGTCATCAACATATATTTCTTGACCTATTAAATTACTCGCAAAATCGTTTAAATAGCTTGTTTTATAAACTTTATTCCCTTCAAAATTTATATGATTTAATTTGAAGTGTGGGTTATATATTACTTCACCCTGCTTTACATCTTTTGGAGTATCATCAGGTTTCTTTTTTTCTTGTTTTTCAGCATGTTCTGCTTCCATTTCTTTTTGAATAATTATTCTTTGAATTTGCTCATTTGTTCTTTGTTGGTTTATTTGTGTTCTGACAGAGCCGGCACCATCTCCGTAGTCAAGTGCATTCGCAGGTAAATGTGTAAGCAAAAATGCAAAGATAATTACTACAAAAAACTTTTTAGAAAATTTCATCTTTCCTCTTCCTAATGGGTATATACCTTATAACATTTTATACCAAAAAACAGATGATAAAACAATTCTTGTAACGAAATGTAACAAGAACATTCTTTTATAAAAACTATAAAAATGTAAATTATGATTTATCTTTCGCCGAAATAAATCAATAAAATCATTACGTTACGTTATTTTTTGGATATATTAAATTATTAAAAATAGCTTATAATAAGGCTTTACAGATAATATTAAAATTAAACACTTAATTTAAATATTATGTTACTATTTTGTTAATTGGATTCACGAGTCATAAATTGAAAAGATTTAATATAATAAAATTTTTATTTGTTTTACTCTTGCTTGTTTGCGCACAAACAAGTGGTATTGTGTTTGCTGTAGAAAATGAAACTGTAAATTCCGAAGGTCAAATTCAAAGGCCGCTTGTAGCAAAAATAACCTTTGAAGATGTTATAAACAAAGCAAAAGAACATTCTTATGATTTAAAAATTGCTGATTATAATGTTTTGATTTCAAAGCAAGGTATAAGAGGTGCACGTTCTGAGTATTTTCCAAAATTGAACGCAAATATAGGTACCGAATATACGAAAAACTTTAGAGATGCAAATGAATCGACGGTTATGTCAATCGGAGACGCTTTTATTAACCCGTATACAAGGTATCAATCAGTTATGGGAATAACTGTCGGGTATAACTTATTCGATTTTGGTGTAAGAGGTGGAAATTTAAAAATTGCAAAAGAAGATGCCGAATTAAAACAACTTGAAACAAAACAAAAACTTCAAGAACTTTATTTAACACTTTTAGACAGCTATACAAAATTGTTGATTACATCAGATCAAATAGAAAAAAATAAAGAAATTTTAAAATATGCTCAAAAAAATCTTGATTGCTACGAAAGATTGTTTAAAGTTAAAGAAATTTCTAAAACGGAGTTAAATAACGAGCGAGTTAGGGTTAATACCATAAAAGTAAAACTTGCCGAATTAAAAGCTATCCAACAGGAATCTATAAGCTGGCTTTCGTTTTATACAGGTGAAGAATATGATATCGATAAACTAAAAATAAGTGAAATAAAAGCTCCTAATTTTGATATAAATGCTCAACAGGATTATCAGAAAAGCATTGTTTGGAAAATTTATGAAAAGAACATAAAGAAAAAAGAACTTGAATTAGCTGTTGTAAAAAGAAATAATTATCCAAAACTAAACTTGTATGGTAAATATTATTTGTACGGTTCTGACCCAAGTCGATTTGGAAGTAGTTTAAGTAATATTGAACCATCAAATTTTTCTGTCGGTGCAGCTTTGAATATGCCGTTTTTTGACGGAATGAAAAACAGATCTAATATTGAAAAGACCAGATTAGAATTAAAACAGATGAATGTTGAACGTGATAAGGCAATGGCACAGTGGATGACAAAAATCGCTTGTATGCAATCAAATGCTTTATACTTAGATTCACAAATAAAAGAAAATAGTAAAGCAGTTCAAGAGTTAACAGAAAAAGAAAAATCTGTTCAAAAGCTTGTTTCAAAAAGAATTGTTGCACCAATGGAAGAATACAGTACAAAAATTGAGTTGTTGAATCAAAAAATAGAACTTGATAAAAACACAATAACTCGTATTGCAGTAACAAAAGGTATAGAAATTCTTACAGAAGAATTATAGAAAACGGGAAGAAAAATGGAAGAAAATAATAAACCGCAAGAGAATAATACACCACAAGAAAATAAAAAACCGCTGGTAAATACAGGATTAATTTCGCTTGAAATTGTATCAAGAATGAACAATATTGATATTGATATGCGTTCGATTGTCCGTGAATACGGAATAAATACTGCGGATATTGAACCTGAAGAAATAATTAGAATAGCAAAAAATAAAGGTTTTAAGGTAAAGAAGAAAGCAATGAAACTTGCTGATTTCTCTCAAAAATATCCGCTTCCTGCAATATTGCAGTTAAAAGACAATTCATATGTCGTTTTATTGGCTCTAAAACCTGAAGAAAATATGATCTTGACGCTAACTCCGCTGGAAAAACATCCAAAATCGCATACTTATGAAGAGTTACAAGAACAATTAAAAGATTTTATTATTATTTTAAAACATAAAAGTTCAGTAAGTGATGTAAAATTTGGGTTTAAATGGTTTTTTAATGAAATATTCAAATACAAAAAAATCATAGGACAAGTTCTTTTGGGTTCATTTGTTGTTCAATTGTTTGGACTTGTTACACCATTATTTACACAGGTTATTCTTGATAAAGTTTTGGTAAACAGAACCTTAGCAACGCTTGATGTTTTAGCTTTTGCGTTTATTGTTGTGTCGGTCTTTGAATTGTTATTAAATTTATCAAGAAACTACATCTTTATTCACACAACAAACAAAATAGATGCAAAGCTTGGCGCAAAACTATTTAAACATTTGTTCCAATTATACTATGTGTATTTTGAAAACAGGCAAGTTGGTAATATTGTTGCAAGAGTAAGAGAATTGGATAGAATTAGAGAATTCATAACGAATAAGTCCGTATCGGTTCTAATAGATGCGTTTTTCTCAATAGTTTTCCTAATAGTTATGTTTATTTACAGTCCGAAACTAACATATATTTCATTAGGCTTTCTTGCTGTTATCGGGTTGATTTATGTTGTAATAACACCAGAACTTAGAGAACGCTTGGAAGAAAAATTCCAAATGGGTGCTCATTCAAATTCTTATCTTGTTGAATCGGTAACAGGGGTTCAAACAGTTAAGTCTTTAGCTATTGAGGGCTCAATGTTTAAACAGTGGGAAGAAAAGCTTGGCAAATATTTAAAATCCAGTTTTAATCTTGCAATTATGGGAAATTTTACAGGTTCTGTTTGTGGATTTTTACAAAAAACAATGACGATAGCAATTTTGTATGTTGGGGTAATGCTTGTTATAGAAAACAGACTTACAATTGGTCAATTAATAGCCTTTCAAATGTTTTCAGGGCAATTTTCTGCTCCGATGTTAAGATTAGTTGGATTATGGAATGAATTTCAACAAACCTTGTTGGCTGTAGATAGAATTGGAGATATTTTGAATAGTCCTCTTGAAATGCAGTCCGGTAATGCTATAACATTAAACCACGTAGATGGTAATATCAAGGTTGAAAATTTATCGTTTAGATACAATGTTGATAGTCCAATGGTTTTGAATAACATAAATATAGACATAAAAGCCGGTCAAAAAATTGGTTTTGTAGGACGTTCGGGTAGTGGAAAATCTACAATAGCAAAACTTATTCAGCGAATGTATTATACAACTGAGGGTACAATATACATTGATGGTATAGATATAAGAAACATTAATCCGGTTTGGTTAAGAACAAATATTGGCATTGTTTTACAGGAAAATTACTTGTTTTCAGGAACAATCAAAGATAATATTGCGCTTCCAAAGCCAAATGCTCCAATGGAGTTGATTGTTAATGTTGCTCAAATTTCAGGTGCGCACGAGTTTATATCGAAACTTCCAAAAGGTTATGATACAGAAGTTGGTGAAAGAGGTTCATCTCTATCCGGCGGACAAAGACAAAGAATTGCAATTGCTCGAGCATTGATTTCAAATCCGCGAATATTGATATTTGATGAAGCAACATCAGCCCTTGATTATGAATCAGAAAGAATTATCAGAGATAATATGGCAATGATATCAAAAGGTAGAACAACGATAATAATTGCTCATAGGCTTTCTACGATAAAAGATTGTGATAAAATTGTTTGTTTTGATAACGGTAATATAGTTGAAGTTGGTACACACGAACAGCTTTTAGCTCATAATGGTTATTATAAACAATTATATGATGCTCAAATGGGATAGGTGAAAAATATGAAATTTCTTGATAAATTAATACCAAAACAAGACGATAGTCATGAATTTAAGCCAATACTGGCAGAAATAGAAGACGAACCCTTAAATCCGATAGGTAATACTATTTTTTGGCTCATTATTGCATTTATAGTTATTGCAGGTTTATGGATGTACTTTGGAAAGGTTGATATAGTTGTAACTGCTCGCGGATTAATTATTCCGTCAGGTGAAGAAAAAGTCGTTCAATCTTTAGATAAAGGCGTTGTTACAACTGTTGCAGTTAAAGAGGGTGAATATGTTACGGAAGGTCAAATTGTAGCAATTATCTCTCCAGCAGAACACGAACCTGGATTGGAGTTGAATAACTTAAAAGAAGAAGAAGCAAAAGTATCTGAACAACTTGCGGATTCAAAAGCAAAATATGAAATAGCATTGGATACAAAAAAACGCTTGGAGGAAGTTAAAGACATTATTCCTCAATCAAGATATGATGATGCATCAAAAGAGGTGAGTGAGTTATCGCATAATATTTCTGCACTAAGTGCTTCATTAACCGAAATGAGTAATAAAAGAATTCAGTTGGAAAAGCAAAAACAAATTTTAAAATCACCTATAAACGGGTATGTTAATAAAATTTTAGTTCACACAATAGGGGGAGTTGTTACGCCTGCCGAAAAAATAATGACGATAGTTCCTAAAAATGCAAAATTACAAATAAAAGCAAAAGTTTTAAATCAAGATGTAGGCTTTATTGAGCCCGGAATGCCTGTTTCAATAAAAGTTGATACGTATAATTTTCAAAAGTATGGTATTTTAAATGGTGTTGTAACGATTGTATCTCCAAATAGTATACAAGACGAGCATTTGGGGGATATTTATGAAGTTTATATAGACCCAAAGAATACAACATTGCTTGTTGAAGGTAAAGAACAGTCTATAAAATACGGTATGACTACAACTAACGAAATCAAAATTGGTAAACGTAGAATTATAGAGTTTTTCATCTATCCGCTAATCAAATATATGGATGAAAGCATTAAGGTTCGTTAGATGAGATAATGTAGTCTTTAATACTAAATTATGCAAACAAAAGTAAAAATTTTTCAAATAGGGGGTTCAAGTAATTACATGTTTGTGATATAATAAGTGTTATGGTAACAATAGTATCTAATAAATTTGAAATATATCTACAATCCAGTAATAGTGCAGCTTTCCGCCTAGGGGGGGGGGTGTACTACCTAGTATTACTGGGTTTCAGCCTTTTGGGTTTTGTTTAGATCTATTAAATAAGTTATACGCAGGTTTTATATCGGCGTATAACTTTTGCGCATGCATAAGTATGTAATTGATAGGAGAGTTGAATATGGCAGTATCAGAATCAGATTTAATTGTAAGATTAAATGACGCAAAAGAATATTTAAGAAATGCTGAAGGAAAAGAATCCGTATATTTGAAAGAGAAGTCTTTATCGGATGTTTTATCATATCAATTGAAAGACGGAAATCTAGTTATAAACATGAATGATGGCGAAGTTATTACTTTGACCAACTATAGCAACATAAAATTTATTAAAACAGACGAATTAGGTGTAGAAACAAGTACTGCCATAAATAATCTTGTTGAAAATACGGATGCAATCTCTCCTCAAGCTGACGGAACATACGTTGGTACACCATACAAAGATACAATTGACATGTCAGCAATGCCACAGAAGAGTGAAACTATATGGTATTATAACGGTTGGTATTGGGCAAGTTACGAACAAGCAAGCGTAAACGGCGTAACAATAGACGGTGGAGCCGGCAATGATG